>NZ_JAANYX010000033.1:0-433146 GCF_012274245.1 Mameliella sp. LZ-28
TTGGCTGCGGCGTGTGGTGTGATCTGGACCGTGAACAGGTCGCTCGGAATGTCATCGACATACCGTGTCTCGTCGGCGTCGAAGGTGAATGTCTCCGTCACCAGGTGCCGAAACACGGTGTTGTCAGGACCGACTTGCTCGGTGCCATCGGCGCGATTGATCTGGTAGCCGTAACTCATGTCAGATTTCCGATCTTCACCCGCAGAACATCGCTTGCATCGTAAACCTCAAGGGCATCCGTCTTGAGGACAAACCGGGCACCGGTCTCCGCGCTCTTCAGTTCACCGATGACCGCGCTAATCGCGGAAAGCGACGTGGTGCTGATCTTGTCTGCCGTCACGCTGTCGGCGTCCAGGTGCTTGGCCTGCACGCTGCCGTCGAAGAGGATGGCATCGGCGTCGAACCGGAACGCGCTGACGGGGCCGTTCACCGGATCGTCGGCGGCCACCACCTCTAGCAGCGCCTCTGCCGATCCCGCGACGGCGCGGATCGTATAGGTCGCGGCGGCGAAGGATTCGAGCGTCGAGATCGCGTTGCCCTGGGTCGTCACACTCGATTCGATCCCGTTGAAGTCTGTTTGCAATGTGCTGATGTCAGTTGCCAGCGCGCTGTCGGCGTTGGTTCGCGCGACCGTCTCGGCGGTGATCGCTGACGTATTGCCCTCGACATCTGCCGTCAGGGTGGTGATCTGTCCGCTCAAGGCGGAATCCGCGTTCGCGCGGGCAACGCTTTCGGCGGTGATCGCGGCGGCGTTGTCACCCACATCAGCCGCCAAAGCCGTGATGTCGGCGGCGAGCGCGTCGTCGGCGTTCACGCGGGCCAGTTCTTCGGAGGAAATATCAGCGGTGTTCTGTCCTACTGTCGCGGACAGGGTGTTGATCTGACCTGTGATCGCCGTGTCTGCGTTGGCACGAGCGGCGGCTTCGGCGGTGATCGCTGCCGCATTGTCCCCCACATCTGCTGTCAGGGTGGTGATGTCGGCGGCGAGCGCGTCGTCGGCGTTGGTCCGGGCGATCTGCTCTTGGCTGATCGACGCTGAGTTCGCATCGACATCGGCCTGGATCTCCGTCAGGGACGCGGCAATCGCGCTGTCAGCGTCGGTGCGCGCTGCCTGTTCTACGGTGATCGCGGCAGAGTTCGCGTCGATCAATGCGACCAGTTCAAGCCGGGCGGCGGCTGTGGCCTCACGCTCATCATTGATGACGGCGGCTATCTCCTGACGCGCAAAGGCCAGATCCTCTCTGACGGCCTCCCGGTCCTTGTAAGCGTCCAGAAGGTCTTGGAGCGAGTTGATGTTCGCCTCGTCCAGTTCATCGAAGGCCAGTCGGCTATCGTAGACAGTCTGCGTGATGGCCGGCACATCGAGCGCGTCTATCACGACCTCGGCACCGGTCAGGCGCGCGTCCACCGCCGTCAGGTCGGAGGCGGCGGCTTTCAGCACAATCTCCGCTTCGAGGGCGTCAATCTCGGTCTCGGCGCTCTGCAATCGAACGTCTATCCCATCGACGACCGTTGTGGACGCCTTTTCCGTGATGGAGGCGTTCACAGCGTCGATGTCCTCTTCGACAGTGTTCAGCCGCAACTCGAAGTCATCAAGAATCGGGATCTGTTCGGGATCCAACACCGCCTCTGAAATCGCCTGGTTCATTTCGGCGTAGGTCACGCGCGAGACGATTTCTGCCTCTGCTGCGTCGACACGGACCTCAGCCAGGGCGACCCGGTTTTCGACCTGCTCGAAACCGACGATCTTTACGCTGCCGTCCGCTGGGTCGACATAGACCCCGGCATCGGCAACGCGCTGGTCCGTTTGCTGGATACGCGACGCCAGGAACGACAGGGCGAGAGCGAAATCGTCGATTTGCTGTTCTGCCGTTGTGATCCTCGGGATCTCCTGGTCGAACCTTGTGTTGAGGGACGCAAAGAGGGCGTCAGCCTCGGCGCGGGCCTCAGCGACATCCGTCTCGAAGAGCGTGGTGAGTTCGGCTTTGGCCGTGTCGATCGCTGCCTCGGCCTCGGCAATCGCGGCGGCGGCCTCGGCGTCGACATAGTTGATCGTCGTCGTAATCCGCCTGGAAATCTCAGACGATGGCAGGCCGCCAAATGCGGTAATCAGTTCCCCGCTCGTGTTCTGGAACCGCTGGGCCAATTCACCGATCATGGTGTCGATGTCGCCCCAGCGGACGGCGTGCAGGTCACGGTCGCCGCGGCGGCCGGCAAGGATCTGCACGTCGCGTTGGGTGCGCGTCATCTGTTCGGTTGTGTGGTCCCTGGTGCGCGTCGGCGCTGTCGGCGGCGGCGTTCGATCCGCTGGCGGTCGAATTGGCTTCGGCTCCGGGGCAAAGACCCTGCGGGCCTCGGCCAGCTGGTCGGCGCTGGACAGACGGGACAAACCGGGCGAGACATCCGGGACATCCGGGACAGAAACCCGGCCTTTCCAGTTGAACAGGTCGTCGCTCATCCTGCCCCCATCAGTTCAGAGGGCCCGCCTGCGAGGGAAACGCGCGTCACCTTGACGGCCCCCGTGATCTCGATCTGCCATTTCTCGGCATAGCCAGAGGCCAACCGCTCGATCTGGTTGAGGCTGGTGATCGTGGTACGGGCCGCCCCGTCAGCATAGATCGTCATCGAGAACGACGACCCGGGCGCCAGTTGCTCGCCATCCACGCGGACGACGCCGAAACTCTGCGGCACAGGCAGGTGGATCACGTTGCTTTTCCATTCCAGATCAGCCGGGGCCGCAGACAGAGACGCATATTCCCTGATGGCGGTCGTCCCGTCCGAATAGAACAGCTTGCCGCTCACGAGGTCATAGGCAAAGGATGTTGCCGCCACATCCGTTCGGACGAACCCCGGGATTTCCCCGGTCAGGTCGATCATCGAGGTGATCCGCGTTGCCCCAGGCGTGTAGGAAAACACATACCGGCCATCATAGAACCCGGCCCTGAAGGTCTCGGGCTTGAGCGCTCGCCACTCCCTGCGGTCGAAAATGTCGCGCGTGATGACCTGCGGATTGGGACCAGACACCAGCACAAGCCCGTCATGGCTCGGATAGGCCACTCCAAGGCCCATATCCACGATACCGCGCTTCGACAGGCACGGCAGGTTCACGTCCAGGCGTTCGAGGATCACGTTGTCCGGGTGCGACCCCTGCGCGATGTAGGGCGTGCCCTCGGTCATGATGATGAGGAAGTTGCCAGACACCCCCAGCCCCACGATGTCGTATTCCGTTCGCAGGGCGTATTTGCGGGGCCAGGCGTGCGGGATGTACGGCTCGCAGAAATACAGCGACCGGCCAGAGAACGCGGCCATCATGCCGTTCGGCATGGGCACGATTCCTTCCAGCGTGGCGACGGGAGGATCATAGTCGGCAGACGGGATCAGTTCTTGCGTCGGGTCTGTCTCGATGTCGTGGACATAGAGCGGCGTGCCCACGGACAATTCCTTGACGAAATACAGGCCGGTGGTGCCCGTTGCGCTGGTGGCAGAGCGGTAGACACGGATCCGGTTCACGCGGGTTCCTGATGGCGCGGCGTTGTCCACGATGGACACGTTCAGCGTCGTTCCTTCCAGAATATCGAGGGGTTCCGATGTCGGACTGGGCAAGGACTCTTCGTCCAGGTCCGTTACCCATGTCGTCGCAAACAGCACAGTTTCGACGGGCAGCGGATCGTCCGGGTCATCGACTGGCTCGGTGTTGACCGTGACCAGCGGCGCGGCGGTCGGCGTCGGGATGGCCAGATCATGAACGGTTGCGCTATCGACCTCGCGCAGCTTCGGGGATTTGCCAACGGTGGTGATGTAAAGGCGGTTGTCATCTACCGGCCCCGGCGCATAGGTCGTGTGGTCATCATAGGCGAACCACGCGCCGTCATAGGCGATGAAGTCGTCTGCGGCAGAGCCAAGGATCGTGGCCGCCGCCGACGAATACATCGAGCGCAGGGCACCAGAGGCGAAATCGCAGTTTTCCGCGACCTCTGCGGCGCCCTTCGGGAGCAAGTCGGGGTCACGCCGCGGGATCTCGCCTGCGAACTGGGTGAGGCGATAGAGCATGGCGGTTCTCCGTCAGTATTCTTGGTAGCGCGTCCGGGCTGGTGGCCGGTGCTGCATCGTGATGTTCGATGCGAAATGGTCCGTGCAGGCGGCGTCGAACTTGCCCTGGTAGAGCATGGCACTGCGCGGGTCCGTGTAAGGCTGGTCGGGGATCATCAGCGCGCGGGCAAGCGCGCCATAGGAAATCTGCTGCCCGAATTGCCCCAGGAGGAAGGCCGGAACGACATCAAGTGCGTCCTCCACGTCCCCTGCCACGTTCAACTGCATCGAGGTCCCCTCGATGGGCTTGAGGAATGCTGAGATCGTCAGCGTGCCCGCGCTGTACGGGATCAGCTGAACCGTGTTCGGGTGCATCTGAGCGATATAGCAGGGCAGGCCCTCGGCTTGGCGCTCTGTCTGCGTCACCTCGGTATACTGCGTCGGGATCAGCTTCACGTTGTCTTCCCAGTACGCCTCTTCGATGCGGTGGATCGTGGCATATGACGGGGTGACAATCGTTTCGTTCTGCTCGTCCACGGTGACGGTGATGATCTCACGCCAGCATCGGGTGCGTTCACAGAACTCGATGGCCGCCCGCCGCAGAAGGCGGCGAGCGACAGGCACGGGAAGGTCCCGCGCATAGGGGCGAACCAGAGGCTCGAACTGTTCGAGCGGTACGGTTGCCGCGACCATTACTTCGTGTCCGTGTTGATATTGGCGAGCATTTCGACCTGCTGGCGCATCCCCAGAGCCGACATCCAGTTCTGCTGGTGCATGGTGGACCGCTGTGCGGCGCCGGGCACGTCAACGTCCTTCTGGAACGCGCGGTACAGCACATAGTCGCGCAGCACGTTCTCGTAGAGGTCGGGCAAGTCGATGGCCGCCGAATACTGGTCGATGTCCAGCGGATCTGCCGGGGCCGCCACGGGTGCCGGGACCGTCGAAACGATGGCCTCGATCTTCCCCAGCCCGGTGTTGCCCGGGTAGACGTAGAAGACGCGCGGGTTCATTTCGTCGGTCATGACGTGGGTGACGGTCGCGGAGAACGGCACGACGCTGGTCTGGTGCCAGCCCGGCACCTGGCTGTCGAGGATCGAGCGGTCAATGGGCGTGATGTTCTTGCCTGCCACACGCGGCGGCCCTTCGGCGGTAATGTTGCGCACGACCCGGAGCAACTGGCTCCCGTCCGCGAGTTCCTGATAGGTGCCCTCGTTGAGGTCGATGACGGTGTTCTCGGAGACAGCCGTGGGCTTGTGGAACGCGATCTCCTTGAGGCCCGCATTCAGGTAGACGCGCAGTTCCTCAAGGGTCCAGCGGGTGTTGTTGGCGTCCAGAAGGGCCGTGCGGCAGGCCCAGAGAACGTCTTTTGCGGTGAACGACATGACGAGTCGGCCCTTCCTGTTTCAGGTTACTTGCTGAGAGCGGCCTCGGCCTTGGCTTTCAGGTCTTCGACATCGGAGGCGTCGATGTATTCCTCCTGCGCGGCGCCTTCGATGATCTTGACGACCACCGTATCGAGGTGCGCGCGACCGTTCGGCTTGCGGCCAAACAGGAACTCATGTGCCTGATCGGCGGCGAACTCGGTTGCCTTCGACGGATCAGACAGGATGGCCTGCATCGCATCGTGCCCGGCGTTGGATGAGGCCGAGAACGCCTCTGCCGGATCCGGCTCGGGTTCAGACGGCGCAGCGGGCTGCGGAGCGGGGGCCGACTGGGCCACCGGCTGCTGCACAACGGGCTGCGGCGCGGGGTCCTGCGCGGGCTGGGAGGCATCCGCCTTGAAGAAGACGTAGGCCTCCGAGATCGACAGAAGGCGGGCGATGTGTTCTTCGTTCTCGACCAGCGCCACATGCGGCGAGCGGGGCTTGTCCGGGTCGATGGGCTGGAAGTTGTAGGTGGTGTCATCGAGCGAAACCTGGGTTCCGGCGCGGCGCTCGATCTTGCAGCGGATCAGCATGGCGAAATCTCCTTGATTGCAGAAGCCCCCGCGACATCCCGCGAGGGCTGAGGGCTGGTCGACGGCCTTAGAGGACGTATTCCATGCGGATCGTCACGGTCTTGGTCGCACCGGCTGTCTGGTCGGCACTCAGCTTGACGCCGATGCCCCGGTCGTAGGCCACAGGCGCGATTTCCATGCAGGTTTCGATGGGCACGTCCTGCGTGGCGCTGACGATGCTCGTTGCGCTCAGGAACTCATCGCCGCTGGTGCGGGCCGACTGGTCATCCTGGGGATCGCCAGACATGAGGCCGACATCGGCAGTGCTGACTGCCAGTGCGCCGCCAGTGATCGACATGCGAACGGGCTTTGCGAAGGCCGGCAGCACGCCGATCTCAATGATGTCGGGCGTGGCAGCGGTATAGGCCGCGTCAATGGTGTGGGTAAACTCCGCAATCATGATGACACCGGCCTGACCGGGGGTCGGGACGTTGCCATGAGACGCGGCGCGAGAGACGAAAATGGTCATGAAGGGGTCTCCTTTGGGGGATGAGCGCGGCCCTTCTCAGGCCGCGCCAATAAGGCCTTAGCCGGTCGGCTCGGTGGCGGCGGTGTCGATCGCCATGACGCCGAAATCGCGGTTGTTGAACCGGGTCTTGCTCACGCCGATAATGGTCCCGGCGGTGACGACCGGCTCGTTGCCGCGGTCTTCCATTTCCTCGGACCAGTCGAAGCGCCCGTTCTTCATGCCGCAGGCGTAGACCCCGGCCTGACGGCCCATGAAGAGCGCGCGGGCGGCCTCGACATCGGACCCTGCGCCGTAATCATCGAACCGGATGGCCGACGAATGGCTGTGCAGGACCACATTGTTGATCATCCCCAGGCCGCCGGTGAAAATCTTGTTCTTTTTGCCCTCGGCGGAGGCGGCGGCCTTCTGGATGTCCAGCCACTCGGACCCGGCGGCATTGCGCATGTCGTGTTCCTGGTAGTGGGACATGACCGTGACGTAATGCTCTTCGGAGCCGATCTTAACCGGGACCATGTTCGCGGTCGCCGGGTCCTTGGCACGCATCATGCGCGCACGGGTGACGGCGCGCTCGATCACGTTGCGCGTCATCACGTCAGCCGCGACGAGGGATGCCTTGGAGGTCGCATCGCCACCGTACAAGAGGTGCTGCGAGTCCGGGGCACGGAGCGGGTTGGTCGCGTGGCCGGCATAGGCGGTATCTTCGATGAAGTCCTCGTTGATGCCGCGCGCACCCGAGAGATAGATGAAGAACAGTTCGTCCTGCCACTTCGACCAGTAGTCGCCCAGACGGTCACGGGCCACCTGCCGCAGGTCGTGCGCGGTGCGCTTGCGGGTCATGCGACCACCAGCCGAAACTTCGTGGCGGGCCTGGTCGATGATGATTTCGTCGGTGAAGAACTTGAGGTTTTCGCCGTTGCCCTTCACGCGCTTGTCGCCCGTGGTGGGCGCCTTGCGAAGCTGCACGGAGAGGTCGAACGACACCCGATCGCCGGGGTCGGATTCGAGATCCTTCTTCTCTTCGATGATGTTGTTGGTGCCCTTGCCGATGAACTTGGTGTTGAAATAGCTCTTGTCGAGCATATCAACGGCAAGGTTGGCCGACCATTTTTTGACAGCCTTGGGGTCGCCCCAAGGGATAACGGTTTGAGACATAGATGTGTCCTCGTGTGGGATTTGAACCAGCACGAGCACATCTTGTGCCCTATATGTCTGCTACAGGTAGCACATGGCGGCCATATCTGAAAAGCGCCTTTATGCTACATGTCGCTTATCGGGTCTTTGAGGTGATCAGTTCTCCATGCCTCGCATGGGCGATCTTTTTTTCCTCTGGCGCCATGACGCAGAGCCGTATGGTGGAGTCGCCCGCTTTTTTCACCTGGATGACGATTGTATCCGGGCCGGACCCCACCACGATTGCATCGCCAGCGGACATCTGACGAATTAGTGCTGTCATGTTGCCGCTGGCCATGCCGTCAGTCCTCCAGGTACAGGGACGCGAACTCGTCGCGCTTTTCGGGCGGGAGACGCATCATCGCCTCTTCCAGCGCGATGGCATCGCCCTTCTGGGCGATCATTTCGAGTTGGGCATAGGGGCTGTCGTCCAGTTGCCCGACATCGGAGGCCGGCGTTTTGGCGAGCGTGGGCACGGTTCCGCCCAGTGCATCGTCGTCATCGCCCTCTTTCGGCTTCGCGTCCTTGGCCTTGGGCTTCTGGCCATCCTTCTGCTTACCCTTGGTCTCGATCTTGACCGGCGGCACTTTCAGCCCCAGGACATCGGCCTGCTTTTCGAGCAGCGTGTGAGCGCGAACCAGCACCTCGTCATTCGACAGGGCGTCGAACTTCGGGTTCCCGGTGATCGCACGCACGGCACGGTCGAACGCTTGGAGCATTTCGCCACCATCGTTCAGCCCTGCGTTCTTGGTGAAGTAGGACCGCACGGAATTGGCCCATTCCGTCTTCGACGCTTCGACCTTCTCGCCCTCCTGCTGCAACCGGTAGGCCAGCGGCGCGCGCTTGTCGTTCAACTCCCGCATCTGCCTGCGGTATTCCTCGGCGGTGATTTCGAGGTTTTCGCGCTTCTCGCCCAGGTCGTCGATTTGGGCGTCGATCTCTTCGAGGTCGGATTCCAGCGCCTTGACATCGACCTGCGGCTCGGCCTGCTTCTGCGGGTCCGGGTCGTCCTCGGGATCGGGGTCATCGGCTTGCGACTTGGGTTCCGGGTCGTCCTCCGGGTCGTCTTCCTTCGGGTCGGGGTCGTCATCATCCGGGTCGGAACGCGCATCGTTGAGCGAGGCAATCGCTTCCTCGGCGCTGATTTCGTCCTCGGCTTCGTAGGCCGCCACCTCTTCCGGTGTCAGCTGGTCGGCCAGGGACTCGATGATTTTAGCCATGTCAGGCTCCTTTCAGGGAAGTGTCAGGTGAAGGCGAGAACAGCGGCGCGGAATACCGGGCCGTGATGCTCCGGGGCGTTGCCGCCAAAGACGGCCCGCGCGTCCTCAAGTGCGAGGCGCGCAGCGGGTTCCGACAGATTGGCCCAGTCGGGTGCAGGCTCCCGCCCGTCTGCCTCGACCTGTGCCGCGCGTTCGGCTTGGTATCCGGCGCGGGCGGCCCGGCTCAGAACCGTCGATGATTGGCGCTTGATCGCGTAGCCCTCAAGCTGCCACAGCTTCTCGATGGCGTCCTCGTAGGCCATCTTCTCGCCAATCGCGGCGTCGAAGTTGGCGGGGTCGATAACGTTGCTTTCGCCCGCAACCTGCGCGTTGCCGGGCACGGTAATGACACAGATCGTCATGGTCGGCGTCGGGCGGGTGAAGGTCTTTTGAACCACGAGGGATTCGAGGTGGGCTTTGGTCAGCTTCATGCTGGCACTCCTTGGGGCTGTTCAGTGGGCTGTTGCGGCATCGGCTGCGGTGCCGGCGGGGGCGCGCTGGGTGTCCCGATGACCTTCCCGGCGCGGGCCATCTTGGCGAGGTCCGACTTGTCCTGGAAACCGGCGCCGTCGAGGATCTCGTCGGCCACGGCCCCGATGCCCGGGGCGGCGAGGATCTGCGCCCCGGCTTCGAGGGCCCGGACCTGCATTTCAACGCCCTTCCCGGTGGTCTCCGTGAGGATACGGGTGATCTCGGCGGTCAGCTTGCGAATGTCCGTAGCGATCTTCTCGGCCTCTGCCGCCTTCTTCTGGGCTTCTGCCTGTTTGGCCGCCAGTTCGGCCTGCGCCATCGCCTCGTTGAACTCCTGTTCCTTCTGCTGCTGCTGCTGGCGAGCGATGGTTTCGGGGGCCGGGTTGTTCGGGTCCTCGTCCGGGTCGGTCTGGCCGGTGATCTGGCGGATCCGCTTCACGATCTCTTCGCGCTGCGGGATGTCCATCGTCTCGACGGCCAGATCCAGCACGGCAATCGCCACCTCGGGCGCGGTTTGCGCGAGGCTCCCCAGCAACTCCATCAGTTCCTCGACCTGCGCCTGCCGGATGGTGGCGGCGAAGTCGTCTTCGGTGATGATGAAATCGGCCTTGGTCGCCAGGATGTCGTTCTCGGGCAGGCCATCGTTGATCTGGATGTATTGCGGGTTGCCGCGCATGTTCGTGATGCGGAACTGGCGCTGCTCGGTCATGTATTGCTCGATGAGCGACAGCTTCTTTTCGCCGGAAATCTGCTTGGCGAGCCGCAGGTTGTCGAAGATCGGGGCGGTAGCCAGCGCGCCCTGGTCCTGCCGGGCGGTGATCGCCTTGCCGGATGTCGCGTTGGTCGTGCGGCCCATGTTCTCGTCGGTGACGCCGCTCATCTGCTGGATCATCTGGATCGAGCGGCCCATCATGTCGAGGTGGGACTGGTCCATGCCGCGGTCGGCATCGAGTATCAGTTCCTTTCCATGTTCTTTGATGATGATCGCGTCTGGACGGCTGACCTCTTCCTCGAACTTCTCCATGTCCTTCACAGCGCCGCTATCCATGACGACCTTACTGCTGTTGAGGATGTGCAGGGCCTTGGCCGCCCGGTTGTTGATGTCGATCTGGGGGTCGCGCATCTGGCGCACGAGGCCATACGGGAGGTTGTCGCGGTCTCGGCGGTAGCACCAGATCGGCGTGAACGGGAAACGGTTGTGCCGGTACGGCGACTTGCCCAGGAACAGCATGTGTTCCTCGGTCATGATGGCGACGTGCATCCGCATCCGCACCTTGGGCACCACGGTCGCGCGGCCCATGATGACATCCTGGACGTGGCCCGGGGACCGGCTGTCGTAGAGTTCGCCGCTGAACTGGCCGCCGCGCACATACTTGTCTTCGACGGGGATGCGGAACCATGCCTCGATCAGCCTGACGCGGTGACGCTCGGACAGCCCGTTCACATCTGTCGAGTAGGACCGTTCGGACGCCTCGATCTCGCGGCGGTCCATCACCTCATCGCCCATCATGTCCAGCGCGCGTGTCAGGGCCAGAGAGGTTGTCGAGGAATGCTCGATCTGCGCCTTTCGGTCTGGGAACATGGACTGCGCCACGTCGACATCCGTCCATTTGGTGCGGAAGATGTACCGGGCATCCGACATGTCGAGTTCGGTGCCGGCGCTGTCGTAGATGATGTTGCGCCAGGACTCGTAGCGCGAATAGATCGGCTCGCCCTCGTCCTCTTCCTGTACGCCGTCCTCGATCCATCCGACGCCGCCCTTGACGGAATCGGCAAAGGATCTGGACACGGAGAACGGCGTCCGGTTGATGTCGCTGAGGTACTTGAGCAGCTGCGTCTTCTTCTCGGCCGCCTTGGAGGCGTCTTCCTGTCGTGGCAGCACCTTGTAGTCGGTGCGCGCCCGGCGTTCGGTGCCCAACAGCCAGTTGACCACGTTGGAGATCACGTTGAACACCAGCGGCGTCTGTCCGCGCTGCCGCATGTGGGCGATCATTTCGTCGGACAGTTGCAGCCCGTCATAGAAATCGAAGTCCTTGGCCACCTCGCGCCGATGGCTCTCCTGCCGCAGGATCTCGCGCCGGTAGTGGTTGATGAGCCTGTCGTGCAGGTTGGTGGCGTAGGCCTTGTCCAGTTTGGACCGTGCGACCTGCTGCGTGACAGTCGGGGCCGTCTGAACGCGGTCCCACGGGTTGCTCCCCCGCTTGAACGGTCCAGATGTCATCTGCCGTGCATAACGCGGGTCGTCATCGGTCTCAAACATGGTCGATCACCTCGGCTTCGTGGATGGTCTTGCCGGTCTCCGGATCGCGGGCGATGGCATCGGCCACCACCTCGCCCTCGGAGAAACGCGGCGCGTTCGGCATTCGCAGGAGGTCGGACAGGCAATCGTTGATGATGTTGAAGATGCGGACCTGCAACTTGGGCGACGGGTTCATGCCCAGGGCGTTGCAGGCCCGGTAAGTCGCGTGCGCGGAATAGGCCGGGTCGCCTGTGGCCTCGTCCCACTCGAACGCCATGTCGACGCTGACCACGAACGGCGTAATGCGCTCGTGGTGGCGTGGCGTGTAGGTGGGAACGAGGGCGCAACAGGGCCGGTCGGTGTGCAGGTTCCAGGTGAAGATGGCCGTGATGTCGCCAAAGGTCCGCTGGCTGTGCTGCAAGGCGAGGTCGAGGATGGGCTTGAGGGTCATTCCGGCACCTCGACATTCGGCCTCACAGCCCGTTCGAGATCAGACTCCGTGAATGTGCGAATGACATCTGGCGCCCGGTCCAATCTGACGCAGTAGCTTGTCTCTTCTGCCGAGAGGTGGACCCTGACAACGATGCCAACGAGGTAGTGCCCCGTCGATCCAAGGGGAACGCACACCTCGTCACCGAGGTTGAACGCGGCTCCGTAATAAGCCCACATCATTCCGCCATTCTTGTCCTTCGGAAGGCGGTCGTAGATGCGGGTGATTTCACGGATCTCTTCGAGAACTTCGGACGGCGTGGCGTCTTCCAATCGCAACACAGCCCTGATTTCACTCAGGTCTGCTTCATGATCTGCGCCCACCGGTCCGCCGTGCCGCTCTTGGAGATCCCTCAACAGGTTGTCGAAAACGGTGTGCGCCTGGGTTTCGATCTCACGCCGCCCGGCGTCGGCCAGCATCCGCAGCTTGCTGATGGCCCTGAGCGCGTCATCGACGGTTCCGCCCTCGACTTTCAGCGCGTCCTTGATCTTGCACAGGCCCTCTTTGAGATTCTGCGCAGTCAACCACCAGTCGACAGAGCAGTCGTTGTCGTCCGCTCGGTATGCCCTTATCGTGGAGAGCTCCTCGGCCTCATCCTCGGTCAGAAAGAACACCGTCCGGCCATCGGGAAGAAAGCCACCCTCCCGCAATTCTTCGGTCGTGTCATTGGGCGTTTTGTCAGTTTCGGAGGTCATTCGTGCGCCTCCCTTGCGATGGCACGCAGGTTCGCTTCAGCCTTGACGTACTTCTTGGTGACAGCGGCACTTGGCGCGCCTTGACTGGTTTCCGCGCTGAAATTCAGTTCCGTTTTTGCGTCCAAGTATTTGCGGACGTGCTGGCGCATGGCGCGGGCTTGCGACTCGATCTTGTTCTTTTGCCGCACGGCATCCCGCCGTTCATTCACCTCGAAGACGAGGTGCTTCTCGGATCTCGCCAATTCCTTCCGACAGAGGCGCAATTCCTCATGGAGTTCGGCGATCAGGGCCACGCTGTCGTCGTGGATGACATCGCTGAACTCAGAGATCATGAAATCGCGCAGCGCGTCCAAGGTACGCTCGACGCGGACCTCAACTTTGCGCTTTGGGTCATGGGTTTCGTCCATCATCAGACCTCCCCTTCGGAGAAGGTCCAGCGCGGCAGTTCGCAGCGCAGCACGGACGAACCACGGAAGGCGCAGGGCTGGCGATCGTTGATGATCTGGTGCCCCTTCTCGATGCCCTTGCGGGTCCACAGGATCGCGCCACCGATGAGCCGGTCGGACTCGACCATCTCGCAGAAGGTGGCGAAATCCGGCATTTCGGTCTCGATGACCTTGAACGGCGCGCGCTTTGCGCCGCCGGGCACTTCCGTCTCCGGCTCAAACCAGACCTGAACGATGCAACCTGCCATTCTGTTTCCTTTCAGTAGGTTGGCGCACGCCGCCGGATCTTCGACAGCGTGTCATATGGACTCTCGGAGGAATTGGCGGCGTCGTCGTAGCCCTGGGCGAACTGGCGGAAGGCGTCAGCAGCCTCGCTGTGCCCGTCCTGCTTCTCGGGTTCGTCGATCCAGTCGTCGACGCGGGTCGACCATTTCTTGTGGTAGAGTTCGAGGTGTTCGAACCCTTCCTTGCAGCCCTCTTCATCGAACCAGCACAGGTGGAACTTCTGCCGGGTCATCTGGATGCCGTGCTGGATGTCGTCCACGCGCGGCACCACGCTGAACGACCAATCCGGGGCCAGCGATTGCAGATCGTCTATCGGTTTGCCGACTTTGTGCTTCTGCTGGCGCTCGTGCATGGCGTCGTGCGGCAGGTAGTGGGTGCCGAACACCATGCCCGTCTCGCGCAGCTGGTTGACGTAGAACTCGTAGCCCTGCGCCCAGTTCTCGATGAACATCGGGAACCGATACTGCTGGCCGACATGCTGCATGAGCCAGATCGCCGTGCCGTCGCCCGATCCGATGTCCCAGAAGGTGTGGACGGGCACGAACTTGACGAACGGGACGTGGCCAATGCGCTTCTCGGCCCGGACCCGGGCGATCTGCGGCGCGTAATAGGTCCCCGCCACGCTGCGCTGCCAGCATTCCTCGGGCGTGGACGGATACTCGCGCCACATGCCTTCGGCATCGCCGGCCTGCTCGGATTCGAGCGTCATGACGTACCACCGACGCTGCGAAAGCGTCAGGCAGATACCCATCTTGTCCTCGATCTCGTCGAAATACTTGTGCTGGGTCGCGCTGATGGGCGTGTTGTCGTTGGCAGGCGCCACATAGGTCGGCATCTGGTGCCAGGGGAAGAAGTGGAACTTGAACTCCTTGACGCCCAGGCGGCGCGGGATCATCGCCCGCTTCTCGGCCCTGGTGGCGATCTGGTAGAAATACCCGGCCTTGCCCTCGGCTGTGGACTCGATGATGGCGATGCCATGCGACGGGACTGCCGGGAGCGAGCCCTGCACGATCTCTCGCGCCTTCTGCGGGTACTTGGCGGCGATCTTGCCCATTTCCGAGACGTGCAGGCGGTGGATCGTGCCTGAGCGCATCGAGGTCGACACGCGGATCGAGGACCCGTTGTGCGCGAACAGGATCTCGCTCTCGGTCTTCTTCTTGAGCGGGAACATCGCGCGCACCTCGGGCGGCATGTTCTCGTAGGCGAACACCACCTTGTCCCGAAAGATCACCTCGGCGTCTTCGAGGCTGTGCGCGATGATGCCGACGCGCTGGTTGGGCACGAACATCGCGTGATCGAGCCACATCAGGGCGATCAGCGTTGTGAACCCAAGCTGACGGGCCTTCAGGATCACATTTCGGTAGTGGAGCGCGTTGACGAAATCACGCTGGGCCTTGTTCGGCTTGAACGGGATCACGGACCCGTCCTGGAACTCGTCGGCCTTGGTCATGATCTTGTAGAGACGCCCCGAATACAGGCGCCAGATCGGGTCCTGTAGCGCCCTCAGAAGGTCCTCCCGCGTCTGCGGGTCGAAATCCTCCGTGATCGGCTCGATGGCCGCAGCTTGAGCCGCCGCGGCCATCAGGCGCCAATCCTCATGGCGCAATGTCGGGCCGTGGTATGCTGCCCTCCCACCTCTCGCGTGGTCCTCGTGCGTTGCTGGGCTTCGTCGGCCGTCGTCACGATCGACCCTGACCGATCCGACATATCAGCCCAGCCTTGTTGAGGCGCCGTGCTGACTGCGGCGCCTAGAAAGTATCGGTCAGGGTGGAATTGGGGCGCAGCGGTTGCACGCGCTGCGCCCCTGCCCGCCAGATACGGCGCACAGGTGCATGAATCCTGCGTCTGGTGGGCAAACTGGTTCACGGGGTCGCGCCCCGCGATGTGAGGTCCGCGACGACATCCTGCGCCGCCTGCACGGCCTTGATGGCATCGAGGTAGAACTTGGGCCGCTTGGCGTGCAGGCTCTTGTAGAGCGCCATGCGGCTGTCCAGGCGGTCGAACGGCACGCGCTCGACGTGGTGCTTGCCACGGATCGTCACAAGCGCCTTGTCTGGCTCGACGGCAACGCGCTTACCGCCTGCGAATTTGATGATCGGATCAGTCATCGTCGCTGCCGCCTGTGCAGTAGCTGCAAACGAACGAGGTGAGAGGAGCGCCGCAGCCCTCGCATCGCACGGCTTGGGACCTCTCGTGGCTGAGAAACGCTTGACGCTCCCTCCACTCACTCATGGCATTTCCGGTTGAGACGCCGGGCGCTTTCCCCCCGATTCCGCTAAACATCGTCACCCTCCTGAGAGGCGACGGGCAGCGGCTTCGCACCGGCCATGAGGGACGCCAGGAACGCATCGACGGGCGACTTGCCCTTGTCCTCGGCCTCGTACAGCTTGAAGTGCTTGGCCAGCTTTTCCAGCGCGCTGTTCTTGTCCCAGAACTTGATCTCGGAGACATGCTCGATCTCGACGGGATCAGTGCCCGGGACGGCCTTGTGCGAGACCTTGATCGACTGGACGGCACGGGCCACGTCCTCGGGCAAGTCGTGGACGGCGATCAGTCGGCCATGCTCATCGAAGAAGCGGCGGATGTCGCTGAACGCCACGCGCCCGATCTCTTTCAGCACCTCTGCGCCGGTCATTTCGGCGCGCTCTGCTGCTGCCTCCTGCAACTCCCCGATGCGTTGCTGGACGCTATCTTTTGCGCTCAATCGAGCGGCGTTGGACCGGTGCGGTTTGTAGCCTGCTTCCTCGTAGGCGGCATCGGTTGACATCCCGGCAACTCGGGCTTGGGCGAAGGCTTCGTGCTTGGGGTTCTTGAGGCGGGGCATGGTGATCTCGACCTGTGCAACGTGTCGCTCTTTGCTAACTCGTAGCACGCTGCACAGCGATCTCCAAGCGTCTCGCCTTAACACCCTGTTTTTCCACCACCACACATCAAACTGCGCGCAGGCGCGTGCGCACACGCGCCCCACCACTATCTACTGTTGGACTCTTGGGTTGGATAATCCCCGGATCATCCCGCGGCTCTACCGTGGCTCCATCCACGGATGACACCTGATTGAGTGATTACAATACCTTACACCATTATAACCCGCGTAAATTTCGACACCCATTTGCGTGCGAAAAAAGACGACCATTTCGCGTTTTAATTCGTCAGGCTCCGGCTCCAGATCCTCTCGTTTGCGTGTTGCAAATTGCTACATGTTGCATTATGCTGACCTTCGAGACATCAAATCTCGAAGGAGCGAAGCAATGAAATTGACCACGACACCCGACCATCAGACTCGCCTGGGAGGCATGATCCGCGCCGAAGCACTCGGATGCGGCGACCCCCTCGACTGGCACGAAATCGCCCGTCGCTACGTCGCGCGCATGTGCGCCGATGTCGTCTCGCTGGACGAGTTCCTGCTGACGCACGGCGACCTACTCACGCAGGCCGAATACGACGAGGGACAGCAAATCCTGCGCCAGTTCTCAGGCTACGGAGGTGAGGCATGAGCGGCTACGTTTTCCAGAATGTCGAGTTCGCCACATGCGACCTGATGCTCGATGCCATCGCCTACGAATACATGACCGGAGGCGGCCAGAACTCGCCCGCTCAGGTCGATGACATCATCGCCTGCGAGGGCGACTGCCCGGCCATTCGGGCCAACCTCATCACTCTGGCGGATGCGATGGCCGATAGCTGCATCCACGGCCTCGATTTGGGCGAGGACAACGACGATGGCACGCCCGGCCACATGGACTGCCACAACTACTCCACCGAGGAACTGGCTGCTGCCATGCAACGGTTCCTTGAAGCCCGTCCTGACCGGGAGGTGGCAGCATGATGGATCGTTTCTACGTCACCGCCGTCGACGGGCGCCGCGCGTATTTCCTCGCCGGGCCCTACTCCACCAAGGAAGAGGCTGAGGGCGCCGTCGACAACGTGCGCGACATCGCCTGCGACCATGAGCAGAACAGCAACGCCGGGCGGGCACATTTCATGGCCTACGGCGTCACCCGCGAGAACAGCGACCGCAGCCGCATCACCCCGCTGGGTCAGGTGCAGCGGCAGACGCAGGGAGCGGCGGCATGACGCGGTTCTTCACCATCATCGAGGATGCGTTCGTCCTTATCCGCACCGGCGGCGTCTACCAGCAATCCCAACTGTACGCGCGCGGCAACAAGCTGTTCGCCAAGAAGGGGGCGGGGTTCATCCGCCTCGGGATCGGCGGCGAGACATCCGCGCCGAACACACGCTGGACCGAGATCGAGCAGGGAGACCTTGCCGTGATCGAGGACCGGAACGGCCACCCCCCGATCCTCACCCACTACGAGGAACCGAAGATCGCCGCCGAGTGACGCATCGTCTGTCGCCCTGCGCCGAAAGGCGGGGCGGCAGCGCCATGCGCCAACCGCATGAACCCGAAAGGAGCGAACCCATGAAGCATTTGCCGAACTACAATGCCGACGAGCGCACCCGCTACGACCTGCGCTTGCAGATCGAGGGCTGCGTCGTCTGGACGAGAGGGCACCTCACCCTCGAAGAGGCTCAGGCCGCCTACATCACATGGCGCGACGAAAGCGGCCTTGGCGGGTCCGATTTCGCGTCAGGCGAGGTTTTCGACCAGTTCGGCCAGCACATCGCCCGGATCTCCTACAACGGGCGGCTGTGGGAGCCGCTGCCGTGGCATCCCGGCATGTCGTGCTTGGCCGAGGCCCCGACAATAGCGGGTGCCGCAGCATGAAAATCACCATCGACATGCCCGCGCAGAGAATCGCGGACCTGATGATTACCGCCATCGAGACCGGCATCGGGCACTGGGCCAGCGACGTGCAGGTTTACGCGGGCCTCGACACCCGCACCCCCTACGGCGAGGCGTCCAGCTACGAGGGATCGTGGCATGTGAAGGGCACCTATCCGCTGACCAATGACGGCAGCGAGACCGACACGTTCTTTTTCAGCGCCGAGACCTTCGCCCGGAACGCGGTGATGGCGCCGTGGGCGCTGGCCGACTGGATCAACGAGAACGAGGACGCGGGCAGCGCCGATGTGCTGTTCCAGTGCGCCGCCTTTGGCGGGGTCGTGTTCGGCTGACGCATCGGTGCGCGCCGTCGCGGCGGCGCCATCCCATGCGTCAGGCAAAGGAGAAGAGCAGCATGGGCATTGCCCTCCCCAAGAAGCGGAAGATTGACCGGGAGTCCCCGGTGCATATCGCCGTGTACGACTACCTGTGCGCGGCCTTGCCGTGGGCCGTGGTCCACCACAGCCGCAACGAGATCAACAAGCGCGGAAAGAAATTCGCCAAGGAACTGGCGGCTGCGGCGCGCAAGGGCACGGTCAAAGGGTTCCCCGATCTGCTGGTCCTGCCCGGCACCGCGCTGCCGGTGATGCTCTTCGAGGTGAAGGCCGAGGGCAAATACCCGGACAAGGACCAGAAGGCTCTGCACGAGGAACTGCGGGCGCTGGGATACCGCGTGGCCGTGGTGCGCGGCGTCGATGATACGCGCGCCGCCCTGGCCGAATGGAAGATCACCACGATGGACAAGGAGGTGGCGACATGAGCGACCGCAAAGATTTCGACTTCATCCCGACGCACGCGCCAGAAGATGAGGCCCAAAAAGCCTATGCAGCGGCTTTTTCAACGATGATGAGGGCAAAATCAGAATTGCACCATTCGGATTCCGAGGCCGGCGCTATCGCATTTTTTACGACCGCTAGTGCGGGATACGCGGTCTTTGCGACGGCCTTCTACAAGGAGTTCAAGCGTATGCCCACCCTCGAAGACATCACGCCTATTCTTGAGTTCTTCATCGAGGAAACAAACCAGGGCGTCAAAACGGCTGTCGACGAAACGATCAAATCGCTGGGCGAACGGAAATGAGCGACGACCCCAAGTTCCTCATCCTCAAGCGCGGCCTCTACTATCGCCCCGAAGCCAAGGGCTACACCGCTCTTAAGGAGCACGCCGGGCGGTACAGCCTCGATGAGGTTGCCGTGCGAATGCCGAACGGCCCGGACGGATCGAACGATGGCATCAGCTTCATCGCAGAGGATGACGCGCCCGACTGCGCCCCCAGCGCCGATGTGTCGATCGTTGCCGATTACTGGCAGCGCAAGGCGACCGAGTACGCCTCTCAGGTCGAGGACATGAAGGCCGCTCTGGCCAACGCCGCAGAAGGCGCAAGGCGGCAGGCTGTCCGCGATTGCCCGTACTGCCGTTCGATAGGGAGATTCTGATGCACTTTGTCCCCGTCCTCCCCGCCTACGCGCCCGTGGCCGACGAGATCGACCGGATGCACGGCTGGGCCATCTTCATCACGCACGAGCATGACGGTCGGAACGACTTTATCGCCGTGCATGAGGACCGCCCGGACGAGATCCGCAACCTCGACATCACCGGCTACGCATGGCCCCGAACCGTCGACCTGGAACGGATGATCCTGATGGGCTTTCCCACGCGCGAGGGCGGGTTCCCGCACACGTCGCAAAGCCTGTCGGCCATGTGGTCGCGGTTCTCGATCGACAATCCGGACATCGCGCGCCGGGCGATATGGGCCAACGGCCCGGATCTCGACAAACATCTGCGCACGGGCCGCTTCGCGCGGCTGCGAGCGTGAAGGGAGTGAACCATGAACATGATAATGCAAAGCCCCGACCAGCCGCTCACCATGAGCAGCCTCGAAATCGCGGGACTGGTCGAAAAGCGCCACGACAACGTGAAGCGCAAGATCGAGACACTGGCGAAGCGTGGCGTGATTGATCTTCCTCAATCTGAGGAAGATCAAATCGAGACCGGACACGGACGGAAGCACACCGTTCAGGTCTACTACCTCGAAAAGAGGGATTGCTTCGTGGTGGTGGCGCAACTCTCCCCCGAGTTCACGGCACGGATCGTAGACCGCTGGCAGGAACTCGAAGCAGAGCGCGAAAAGCGGCACGCCCTTCCGAATTTCAGCGATCCGGTGGCAATGGCCCGCACCTGGGCCGATCAGGAAGAAGAGAAGCGCCGCCAGGCGGCCCGGATCGAGGATATGAGCGAGGATGTCGGGGCGCTGAAACTGCTGTCAGAGGCGGATGGCGCGATGACGCCCACAAACACAGCCAAGATCGTGAAGATGAGGCCCAAGGACTTCATGGCGTGGTTGCAGCGGGATCGCTGGATCTACCGCCGGGCCGGAGCGCGGAGTTTCGTCGGATACCAGAACCGCATCCAGTCCGGGCACCTGACACACAAACCCCACCCTTACAAGGACCGTGAAGGGTTCGACAAGGTGCGAGAGCAGGTGCTTATCACGCCCAAGGGCTTGGTGGCTATTGGTAAAAAACTTTACAAGGAAGGTTTGATCTCCGAGGTGCCGAAGCCCGGAGATCAGGGCGATCTTGGCGTGTAACCGCTCACGGAACGCCAAGAGCGACAGGGGCCGGGGCGCTTCGCTCCCGTCCTGGTCCCTGTCGTCCGTTTTAATTCCGCGCGGGCTTTCCTCCTCCCTGCCCGCGTGGACCAGCGGGGCCGGCACCCCTCCTCCCCAGCCGGCCCCGCGCATTTTCAGGAAAGGACGATGACATGAGCAAGAAGAAGATCGACTGGATCGACTGGGCAGACGCGACCTCCGAGAGCATCGCGGATGCAATGGCAACCCTCGACATGCTCCCGCACAGCCGCGCGCGCTCGATGGTTCAGACCAAGCTGGACGAGGCGATGATGTGGCTGGATCGCACCCGCCCCGTGAAGAACGAGGCTGAGGGAGGCTAAAGATGGATCGCTTTTACGAACTCGTCCAAATGGCAGGAATGTACGCCGAAGACGGCGCATGGGCCACAGCGGCAAACCGTCTACGTCAAGCCGCCAATCTAGCCGACGCCGAAGCTAAGCGACGGGAGGATTGGATCAAAGAGAATGTGAGGTCCGAGAAGTGACCCGCTCTGTCGACGAATGGATCGGGCCACGCCCGGACACCCCGCCCCCGCCCCGCGTTAAAGCCCGGATCGTCGTTGCCCAGCACCACATCTGCGCCTGCGGCTGCGGCATGGAACTGGGCCGCGGCGGCGAGGTCATCGAGTTCGATCACAAACGCGCGCTGATCAACGGCGGCGAGAACCGGGAATCGAACCTGCAAGCCCTTCGGCCCGCCTGCCACGCGCGCAAGACCAAAGCCGATGTCGAGGAAAAGGGGCGCGTGGCCCGGAAGAAGAAAAAGCACCTCGGGTTCGAGAACGAAAGCCGGTCCCGCATCCCGGGGCACCGTGGCGACATCTACAAGCGCAAGATCGGTGGCCGCACCGTCCTGAGATCGGAGGATACATGACCAGCCGAGACGAAAAGATGAAGCTGGACGACAAGGAACGTGACGTGATCCTGCACGCACTCGGGCTGTCCAGACGGCGCCGATGGGCCTACCGCAACCACTTTGCCGCAGGCGGAAAAGATGTCTCGATCTGGAAGGGACTGGTGGATCGCGGGCTTGCCTCCGGGGGCAACAATCTCATGAACGAAGTCATGCCATATCCCCTGTTTCGCGTTACCCGCCTGGGCGCCGAAGCGGCTGGGGTCGGCAACAAGGTGCCGCGGGCACTGACAAATCCACGACCGGCTACCTGAACCCCCTCGGATGAGCCGAGGGCTGCCCCGCTGCTGATACGCAGCCCGTCTCTCTGCCTCACGGCAGCGGGGTTTCTATCTCCCCCTGATGATCTTCCAACCAAGGTATCCGACGACGCAAACGCCGAGGAACATCAGAAAGCCCGGATCGAGCCACGGAATCGGTAGACCTTGAGTGCCCATGAAAAAGCCCCGTTGCAGATTGCGACGGGGCTTACGCTATGCGGGGTCTTGGCCTTGGTCAACTTTCCCGCCTGCCCGCTTCTTCTCACTGATCCGCCTCCTGATGTTCGACTCCGCGTGGACCCAATCACGGTATCCGTTGGCGCGGGCCGCGATGCTTTCCGCGAGGAAGCGCGTGCAGCCCTCGCCCTCCTGGATGATAGCTGCCCGTTCGCGCAGGAGGTCCAGATCGAGCCAGGGATCGTCAGACGGCATCCAGTTTCCCCACCTCGTCTCCCCAGCACGACCAGCCGGGGCGATTGCGCCGCGAGAAGACCTCGATGCGCGGCCGATCCTCCACCAGCTGCTCCGCTGCCAGGAATGCCTCGTCCGGCTTCTCGCTGTGCTGCCCGATCCGTCCTTCGATTACGGATCGCACGCTCTTGCTGTCGATCCGAGGCTTGCCCCGCGTGCCGATCAGGAAGGGCTCGCCCGCGCAGCGCAGGACGTAGCCCGTGCCGAAGGCCAGCTTTCCGTGCCGCGTGCGCTTGGCCCAGTGGCCGGCGGTCTTGAACGTGAAGCCCCAGGCGTCCATGACTTCGAACGCTTGCGGCAGCATCGGGTTCGTGGCCCACAGCCACAGCAGGCAGTTGTCGGCGGCCAACACGTCAACCGGCAGCGCCTTGATCCAGTCCAGCGGCTCGCAGTCGTAGTGGGCCGTGGCGTTCTTGCCCTCGCCCGCTTCCGACCAGTTCGAGAATTGCCAGGGCGGATCGGCCATGATGAGGCCAAAGCCACCGGCAGGACGCAGCGCCGCGAACTCGATCACGACCTTGGACATGTCGGCGTCACCGCTCATTGAACCACCGGCGCCGCTTGTCCTGCGCCGCGCGCAGATCCGCCCGCGTGACCAGCCCAGCCCGCAACAGATCCTCGCCGCCCGTACCATCGACCCAGAACGACGAAACATTGCCGCCCTCGATGATGGCCTTGGCCGCATCCTTCATCGGACCCGTGACAACGATTCCGCCATCGACGGGGGCGCCATGCATCTGGGCGATACGGCGCTCGATGTCGTGCGGCGTGGGCTTGATGAGGCGTCCGTTCTGGTCGCGCGGGCTGTGAGCCTGGTACGCTTCCCATGAGGCCAGTATCTCGATGGCCGAACGACCTTGCAAAACGCGGCGCCACGAGGCCACCTCGATCGCGCGCACCTCCGGGCTGTCTTCGCGCCTGAAGAACTGGGACAGGATCATCTGGATGGTCAGGGACTCGTCGGAAGATTTCGGCCTATCCTTGGCGGGGGTTTGCCGCGGCGATCCTGTCTGCGGCAGCGCCGATGTCGTGGGCGTCATATCCGTCATGTCGTCCTCCTGATCGTGGTTGGATTTCTTTGGATGCGGCGTCGTCCCGGCGCCCGGCGGCGCGCTCCATCGCCTTGGTGAAATATGCGAGAGACTGGACAGGCTCTCCGTCCCGCCTTCGGTTCATGACCGCGCCGATCTCGGCAGTGATCGTGGTGACGGACAGCCCCAGATCGGTCTGCCAGCGGCGGGCCTCGACCATCTGCGCCTCATTCGCGACCGGCCCGGGGTGATTGGCCGGCAGTCCGCAGGCGCGCAGAAGGGCTGATCGGTATTCGTCGGCGGGATGATCGACCTCCGGCAGCGGCAGAGGCTCACCTCGGTAAGGCGCGTCGCGCATACGGCTGCGCTCGCTCTGGCTCATGCAAAATTCCTCGGTGCGCCTGGCCGCCTCGGACAAACGACGATTCCGCCAGACCCCATCCGCCACCTGAAACAGCGGCTCCATGACTGGTCGAATGGTCGCGCGCCATTTCCGAGTGCTCATTCGAGTGATCGTTGCCAGCTTGCGGTCGTTGTCGGGCAGGTCCAGCGTGGGCCGCGCCCACATTGCATAGATGAGAAGATGCCACGCGCCGACTTCCTCGGCAGACAAATGCAAGGTGTCGCGCAAGAGCGCGTCGGCCCAAATGGGAACGGGCCTCTTGGTTCTGGCGCGAGCCGCGTCATACCCTGCTGGCGACATATCAGACCTCCGACAGTCGCCTATTCCCCTTCCGAGGGCGCCGGACGTTTCAGCCACGATTCCATCGTCACTGAACCGCCTGACCGCAGGTAAATCGTCTGCATGGTCTTACGGCCCGGATCGCGGGCCTGGGTGAGGATCTGACTGAGGTAGGGTTGGCTCAGACCGAGGTGCTGCGCGATCTCAGCCAGCTTGGCCTTCGGGTTCCCGGCCCGGTATTGCTCAACATATTGCTCGATGTTCATTTGCTGCCCCGCCACTTGAAACAGTTTGCAATACGCAACATATTAGCAGAACAGTCAAGGCTTGGCGGCTATTTTTCGCGTCGCAATATGTTACACGACGCTGTATTTTGATGACCTAACTTGAGCAATGAGGACAGTATGCGGATCAGGATTGCGGATGTCAGGAAGACCCTCGGGATTAAGCAAAGCGAACTGGCATCCAAGGTCGGAATCAGTCGGCCTTACCTGGCACAAATCGAGTCAGGAGAACGAAATCTAACGGCCAAGCGCCAGGACGAAATAGCCAAGGCGCTTGGCGTGGACCCTTCTGATCTCGTTGATTTTTCCGGCGCCTCCATCCAAGATGAGGACCTAATTATGCGCGCATTCCAATCCGGGTCGCAGAAACAGCGTGAAATGTTCCTCGCTATCGCCCGAACAGTTCTGGATAGCGATTCTTCATCAGACTGACGAATTCAGCCTTCTGCTCCGGCGTCATGCGCCGAAGAAGGCCCAACAGAACCTCATCATCGCTCCCACTACAGGCGCCACTGGCGCCTTTTTTTATTCCGACTTCCAAATCGTCCTCCTGAACATGCCACCCCCGCCCACGCAATAATCACAGGTTGCAAGGTGTCACAAACTTTATGGGGTTGCAACGTGTTTGCAGTTTGCTACACATAGCAACACGCAACATCAACCCCAGAAGGAAGCGGCATGGTCAAACGCACCATCATGGAACAGGAGATCCGGGTTTTCGCCCCCTTGGATGGCGAGGCGGGAATTTTCATAGCCGCCATCGACGGCTTCGATTTCGCATTTCGAGGCGCCACCGCCATGACAGCGTTTCAGCGGGCCGAACGCTGGCGCGCTAAAGCCTGGAACAACATCGTCTCCAAGAAGAACAAGGTGCCGGTCCCCGATGAGCCGGCCGCGTAAGTTCATCAAGGGCGAGAAGCTGACCCTGTTCGAGGCGCTGGCGTTCATCGTCGGCGGCGAATGGGTCTTCGATGGCGACAGGCCGAAGCACCCCAATTTCATGATCTCGCGCCGTGTCATCGACCTCAAGTTCCAGGCCGGTGCTGGCCGCCTGCGCCGCGCAATCCCCAATCCCGACCACCCCGACAACAAGGAAGCCTGATGGAAATTGCACCCGAAATCCTGCTGGGACCGGGCGTCTACGACGACCTCCCCAACGACATCTACCACGGCGATTGCTGCGAAGGGCCCAGCATTTCGTCTTCCGGCCTGCGCGTCGTGCGCAAGGACCCGGCAAAGTTCTGGGACGGCTGCGCCATGAACCCGGAAGTGAAGGCCCGGAAGGAGAAAGAGCGCGAGGACGCGCGGTCCAAGGGCATCGTGATCCCCAAGCGGCACTTCGATCGCGGCAGCGCCGCACACGTCCTGACGCTGGAACCGGAGAAGATCACGGAGTCCGTCTCAGTTGTCCCGGCTGACTTGTTGGGGGCCAACGGATCGCTGTCGACCAAAGCGGCCAAGGCATTCGTCGCGGAACAGCAGGCCCTCGGTCGCGCCGTTCTGAAACCCGAAGAATGGGACATGGTGTGCGACATGGCCGATGCCCTGCAATCGAACGCGCAGGCGATGGACCTGATGGACGGCTGCACCATCGAACAGTCGCACATCTGGAAGGACACCCAGACCGGCATGTTCATCAAGAGCCGACCGGACATGACCCCGACCGAGGCACACCGCTGGATCGTGGACTACAAGACCACCGATCACGAGGACATCGACGTATGGGTGAAAAAGAGCCTCGTGGACACCCGTCTCGACATCCAGGCCGCGTTGCAGATGTGGGGCGTCTATGAGGCCACCGGATACTCGATCCCCGGTGTCGCCTACCTCGTCCAGAACACCAAGACCAAGCGCGTGGCCGTCCGCTACCTCTCCAAGGGCAGCGACCTGCTGGCCGCAGCCCGGCAGGATCTCCGCGACGGCCTCAACGCCTTCGCCCGTTGCTGGGAAGATGGTCACTGGCCGTCCCCGTGGGACCGGATCGAGGAAATGGTGCCGCCCGGATTCCGCGAGCGTGAGATCGAGAAACAGTTGAGCGAGCGCGCGGCGATCTTCCCCGGGGAGTTCGCAGCATGAGCGAGAGCGGCATCAAAACCCTGTGGGGCGAACTGCGCACGCAGTTCTGCATGGTCGAGACCGACATCCCGATCCGCCCACGGTACGACCCCGAGACGGGCGCCCTGGTCGCGTCCAGTAAGGGGCGCGACTTCCGGTTCGAGGTCGAAAGCAGGCCCATCCGCGTCAATGGAATGCGCGGGTTTGCCTACATCACCATCGCTCATGTCCGCGTCACGCGCCGCATCCCGCGCGGCCCCGGCAATCGCCCGGCCATTGTCCGCGAGCATGGCGCCATCGTCATCAGCGACCCACGCGACGAGGCCATGAAGGCCCGCGCCGCAGCTTAATCCCCAAAACCAAGGAGAACCAAATTGGACTTTTCAAATGACAATGGCGGTGTCCCCGCGATGCCGCAAGTTGGCGGCCTGGATGCTGTTACCCGTGCCGAGATCGACATTCAGATTTCCACAGCGCACGCTTACCCACGTCAGATTTCCCGTGTGGCGAACAACGTCAAAAGCCTCGTTTCCATGTCGAAAGAAACCGCCGAGGGATGCATCTTCTCGCTGCCCAGAGGCGGCAAACCCATCGTCGGCCCGTCTATCCGCCTCGCTGAAATCCTATTCAGCCAATGGGGCAACTGCACTGGCGGATCGCGCACCATCGAGGTGAACAGGAAAGACGGGTATGTTGAGTGCGAGGGCGTGTTTCACGATCTCCAAACCAACGCCAAGACGGTGCGTCGAGTTCGCCGCAGCATCGCCAGCGCCAATGGCCGTGTCTACAGCAACGACATGATTATCGTCACATCGAACGCGGCTGGCGCAATCGCCTTCCGGAATGCCGTTCTGGCCGGCGTTCCGCGCCCGGTGTGGCAAGACGCCTAT
Organism: Mameliella sp. LZ-28; assembly: GCF_012274245.1. NCBI lineage: Bacteria > Pseudomonadati > Pseudomonadota > Alphaproteobacteria > Rhodobacterales > Roseobacteraceae > Antarctobacter > Mameliella sp. LZ-28. Next base: position 27,550 of record NZ_JAANYX010000033.1, read on the forward strand.
GCTTATGCGGAAGACCTGATCCGCGGCGACATCAAGACGCTCCCTGAGCGCCGGGATCGCGCGCTCAAAGTGATGTCATCGTTCGGGCTGACGGCTGAGGATGTTTGCGGCATCGTTGGCGTCAACGGCGTCGAGGACATCGACCTGGACGCTCTTCTCGTGCTGGCCGGTCTGCACAACTCCCTGAAAGAGGGGGATACAACTGCCGAGAAACTGCGCGCGGAAATCAAGGCAAAGAACGCAGTTGAAGAGGCACCCGCCCAGCGGAAGATCGAGAACAAGACCAAAACCACCGGGAAAACCGCCACGCGCGATCGCAAGCCGGTCGACCGGACCCCGCCGCCCCCGGCAGATCCCGAACCGGAACCCGATCACGACCCGGAGACTGGCGAGGTCGATGACGGCGACGTGACCGACGATACCGACATCCCAGGCGACTACACCGGCGAGGAAGAGCAGGCCGCGCAGGGCGACATGTTGGGCGGGACGCCGCAACAGGAAGGAAAGCGTGACTGGGGCAACCTGCTGAACGCGATCCTGGCCGATGTCGATGAACGTGGTGCCCCCCTTGATGCCGCGATGGGCTTCTACGGCCCCAAGGTCCGCGAACTGGACGAGAAGAACCCGGAACTGCTGGACGAGTTCATCAAGGTGACAGGCCACGACCTGCGCGCCGCGCTGAACGGGTGAGGTGAGCCATGAGCGAGACCGACAGCTACGGCGTCGCGGCGGGCGAACTCAAGCAGTTCATTGAGCGCGTCGAACGCCTCGAAGAGGAAAAGCGCGAGATTGCAGAGCAGATCAAGGAGGTCATGGCCGAGGCCAAGGGGCGCGGCTACGACACTAAGGTCATGCGCAAGGTGATCTCCCTGCGCAAGCGCGACGCCGACGACATCGCCGAGGAAGATGCGGTGCTGGAAATGTATAAAGCCGCGCTCGGCATGGGCTGATGTCTCTTTCTGGTCCCCGCGCGCCGGGGGCCAGCGACGGACATCAGCAAGGAGGTTCGACATGAACCACGACCACCCCTGCCCCGTGCCGGACTTCGAGTTCTGGTTTAGCCGCTCCGATGAAGGCCCGTTCCATCCGGGCGGCGAGACCATCGAGGATGCCGTGACGGAGGCCCTGTGCCAGGGCGAATTTCAGGAGATCGACCCAGACGACGACCACCCTGAATGGCGCGCTGGCGTCTTCATCATCATCGCCAGACCGCGCCATGTGGACCTGTCCAAATGGTTCGATGCCGAACGCTGGATCGAAGACCTGCGGGATCGCACGGAAGACGAATGCGACGAGAGCGGCGACTGTCACCCGCTCGAAGGCATGGATCTGGCCGACCAGAAGGCCCTGCAAGCCGCCGTCCGCAACGCGATCTGGCACTGGCAGAACCGTCGTGCCCTGCCCCTCAAAGCATACTGGCTCGAAACGCAGGGCGCGGCCCGGTTCGAGACCCGCCCCCATCCTGAAAACGAAAGGGACCACTCATGATCTTCGTGAAATTCGCCTTGGTGTGCATCGCCCTCGGGTTCTTCGCACGCATCGGCTGGGCCGCGGCCAACGAATTGCTCCGGTTGCTGGGGGACATCTTTGTGGGCTTCATCGTTCTCTTGGCCCACCTCATCGAGGGCTTTCGCAATGGCTGAGGTTGTCGACATCGAGGTGATCCTGGTGGCCGAGACTCCGGCGGCGATCCTGGTGAAGGAAGACGAGGAAGCCGATGAAATCTGGCTCCCGAAGAGCCAGATCGAGATCGACGGCGAGATCGGGGAGACGGGGGCCGTGACCCTGCCCGAATGGCTGGCCATCGAAAGGGGGCTGGCATGATGCGGCGTGGCTTCCTCGGGGCGCTGCTGGGCGCCCCGGTCGCGGCGCAGAACGCGATTGCGAGCGGCGCGTCAGCGGTGGGCGTATCATACCCGGCAAACATGGTTGGCGGCTCCTATGAAGAGCCGGACGAGGAGTGGCTGGCCCACGACCGCCTTGCTGATCGGCTCCATGACGCCCTTCACTTCCATAAAGATTCCGATGTTGAGGTGTCGGCGAGCATCAACGCAATGAAATCTTGGTCCCCCGTTTTCAAGCAACATGTCGCGCTCAAAGAGATCCGTGAGCGCAGGTCGATCCATCGCGCGATCAACGATGCAATGCGGGACAGAAACCCGATTACGCGCGGGCTGGCTTTGGCCCGCATTGCCTCTGACATGGGGGAGAAGCTGTGACCCTGTTTTTCGTTGAGGAACGCCGGTTCAACGGCACCTGGGCGCCCGCCCTCTACCACGGCGCCCGCCCTGCCGAGAAGCGCACTGACGGCGGCCGGCGCCGGTTTCGGAGCGACCCGGTGGAGGTGAACCCCGGGCACCATCGCCTCACCCTCGACCAGCTGACGGAGGTCTACGGGGTGGATGGGCGGTTCCGGGCGACAAGAAAAGGTGGGTCGGCATGAGCATCCTCAGCAAGCCGAAGCAGGGAGGCAGACACCATTCTGCGGAGGTGGTCTGCGACCAATGCGGCACCACTGAAACCGTTGTGTGCGACTACGCCCGCGAGGCGGGAGGCAGTTGGGCCCCGAACATGGGCCAGATCAACAAGAAGATCACCCAGAATGGCTGGGCGATTTTGAAGAAGAAACACAGTTGCCCGAAGTGTGAGAAGGAAAGGAAGGCCGTTCTCGTGACCGAAACCGCCGTGAAGACGAAGCCCCAGGAGACGCAGGCCGCGCCCGAACCGACGAAAGCCCAGAAGCGGGAAATCATGCTCGCCTTGGAAGACTACTACGATACCGAGACCGAACGGTACAAATCGGGCAACACCGACCAGGTTCTCGCTGACCTCTGTGGCGTCATGCCCGGGTTTGTCGCCAAGATCCGCGAAGAGTTCTTCGGGCCGGATGGCGGGAACGAGGACATCGAGGCGCTGACGGCGCGGATCGAGGATCTGAGAAACGATGTCGACGGCCTCATGTCCCAAGCGAGAGATATGAGCGAGCGCGCAGAAACCCTGCGGGCCTGCGCCGAAGCCAAACTGGCCGAGATCGGCACGGTTAGTTCGGATCTGGCCCGCGTGAAGAAAGCGGTTGGCCCCGCCGCCCTGCACCGAGCCGGGGTGAAAGCATGACCGACACCCTGCAACAGATGAGGGCCGACAATGGCTGAGCACAGCAAGATCGAATGGACGGATGCCACATGGAACCCGATCACCGGGTGCAGCGTGGTCTCGCCGGGCTGCACCAACTGCTACGCCATGAAGCTGGCAGGCACCCGTCTGCGCAACCACCCCAGCCGGGCCGGGCTGACCGATAGCAGCCGCGCCGGTCCCGTCTGGAACGGCAAGGTGCGGCTGAACGACCAATGGCTGGAACAGCCGATCCACTGGCGCCGGGGCCGCAACGTCTTTGTCTGCGCCCACGGCGACCTTTTCCACGAGGACGTGCCCGACGACTGGATCGACGCGATATTCGCCGTCATGGCACTCGCCCCGCAGCACAACTTCCAGGTGCTGACAAAGCGGTCGGCGCGGATGCGGACTTATATGTCTCATGTCAATGCGCACGGAGAGACGCGGCACGAAATCATCGAACGCAAGGCGCGCTTCGTGATCGAAGACGCTGACGCTTGGATGACGGAAAGTTGGCCCCTGCCGAACGTCTGGATCGGCGTCTCTGTCGAGGACCAGGTTCGCGCGGATGAACGGATCCCCGACCTGCTGGCAACACCTGCCCATGTCCGGTTCCTGTCCTGCGAGCCGCTGCTGGGGCCGGTGAATCTACTGGTAACGGATCACCGTGGTCATGACATTTCCGCTTTGCGCGGTATCGCCTGCGACCCCAGCGATCCGGACGGCCCGGATGAATACTACCGCACTGGCAAGATCCTTTGGGTCATCGCAGGCGGCGAGAGCGGCCCCGGCGCCCGGCCCAGCAATCCTGCCTGGTTCCGCGACCTGCGCGACCAGTGCGCGGCGGCTGACGTGCCTTTCCATTTCAAGCAGTGGGGCGAGTGGCACCCCGGCGACGGCATGGGTGATGACATCGATGGCAGCGCGTTCGGCTGCTTCGATGATGCGGGCAGGTGGGTGCATCCCGTCCAGCAGGACTTCGCCGCCACCCGCCAGACCATGTTTCGCATCGGCAAGAGCCGCGCCGGTCGCACGCTGGACGGCGTGACCCATGACGGGATGCCGGGAGAGCGCACATGACCGACACATCACGAGAGGCCGTAGACACGTCTAGAGAAAGTATTGAGGCCGACGCGGTGGTTTCCGACTGCGGGTGCTACCGCTATCGCCTGACACGGCGATGGGCCGATGGGCCGATATGCGGGTTCATCATGCTCAACCCCAGCACCGCCGACGCGGAAACCGATGACCCGACGATCCGGCGCTGCATCGGTTTCGCTAAGCGCGAGGGCTGCGGCGGCATCGTGGTCGTCAACCTCTACGCCTACCGTGCAACCAAGCCTGCCGACCTGTGGGCGCTGGACCCGTCCGAACGGATCGGAGGGCCTCAGGCAGAAATAGAGTTGCACCGCGCAATCCGTGATTCCGAAATCATGGTCGCGGCTTGGGGCGCCAATACCAAGCGCGCCGAACATTGGATCGTGGAGAAGTACGGCCCGCACCTAAAATGCCTGGGCAAGACGAAACACGGCCACCCGAGGCACCCGCTATACGTCAAGGGCAATGCGCCGTTGGTCCCGCTCCGGCCTACAGGAGAAGCCCAATGAGTGACGACCTGAACTTGAACTGGCCGCGCGAAATCTGGATGGCCGAGCGCGAAGAGCACGACCAAGGTGTCGTGACTGCGGTCCTATCGGAATGGGCCACTGTTTCCCGATGGGAGGGTGATAAAGAGCGTGACCGCGAATTTCATCGCTATGTCGATGCCGATATTCACGAGAGCGCGGACAAGTATTGGCGCGCCCGCATCGCCACCCTCGAAGCCCAGCTCGCCCAGGCGCGGGCTGCTGGGATGCGGGAGGCGGCGGAGATTGCACGCAGGATTACAGAATGTTGCCGGAGTTGCGCGTCTACAGAGCCACGCATCCTCGCAGCTATCGAGGGGGAAGAGCGCACATGACCCGAAACTTCGCACGCATGACCGCGGTTGGCGCACTGATGGCCACCGGGCCGGTTTATGTCGGCATTGACTGGGGGCGCCCTGTAGATTCGAAGCCCGCAAAGCCCCGCGATCCGGACAAGCGGGCCAAGGTCAAGGCCGCCCGAAAGCAGGCCCTCGCCAACAAACAGAGGCGCCGCAAATGACAGTGCCCCGCCTCCTGAAATTTGAAGAGGCCGCAAGGGCCCTCGGGGTTCCGGTGGCATCATTGCGGACAGTTGCGGATGAGCATGGTAAGACCATCCGTATGGGCCGCGCCCTTCGCCTGCATCCTGATGACTTGCCAGAATTGATTGAACTATGCCGAAAAGAGCCAAAGGCGCCCGTCTCCACTGGCGCGCGCCGAAAAATCGAAGCCCGTTCTGGGAAATCAGAGACGGCAATACCCGCCTCTCGACCAGCACAGACGACCGCCGAGAGGCTGAAAGCGCGCTCGCAGAATACATCGAGCGGAAGAACCGCCCAGTTGGTCCCACTTCCCCGGACGACCTGAGCGTTTCGATGGCGCTTTCCCTCTACGGCGAGGAACACGCAGCACACGTCGCATCGCCGGAGCGGATCGGATACGCCATCGACGCCCTGGACAAGTTCTGGCGCGATCTGCCTGTAAGCGCCGTGAAGGGTGAAACCTGCCGCCGCTACGCCAAGAGTCGCGTGACACGCCACGGCAAGCCCGCGTCCGCAGGAACCATCCGCCGCGAACTCAACGTGCTGCAAGCCGCCATCAACCATTGCCACCGGGAAGGCTACCTGACCCAGGCACCGAAGGTTGTCATGCCCGCCAAGCCGCCGGCCAAGGAACGCTGGCTGACACGTCAGGAAGCGGCATGGCTCTTGCGCGCGGCGCGCAGCCTCAACCGGGACGGTCGGCACCTGGCAGACTTCATCTTGTGCGGCCTCTACACGGGTTCTCGGAAAGACACGATCCTGCGGCTGCACATCGACCGCGCCTCGCCCGTAGGCGGCCATGTCGATACCGTCCAGGGCATCTTGTACCGCCGCCCTGGCGCCAAAGCCGAGACCAAGAAGCGCCAGACCCCGGCCCGGCTTCCAGATCGCTATCTGGCCCACCTGCGCAGGCAAGCGGCAAACGGCAGGATCTATGTCGTTGAGCGCGAGATCGCCGGGGAGCGTGCGATGGTTGGCGACATCCGAAAAGCATGGGCCCGGGCGCGAGATTTGGCCGCCGAACTGGCCGACAAGCAGGAGATCGAGATCGACCTGTCCGATGTGACCCCGCACACGCTCAAGCACACAGCGATCACCTGGGCGATGCAGCGCGGCGCTACGATCTGGGATGCCGCAGGCTATTTCGGCACCAGCGCAGAGACCATCGAGCGCGTGTACGGGCACCACAGCCCGCACCATCAACAGAGCGCCGTCGACGCAATGAATCGGCGTGGATGACCGCGATTCCGTCCCAATCGGGACACAAACGGGACACAGGGAATTTCGGGTTTCGCTAAGTCATTGATTTTTTGGCGCACCCGAAAGGATTCGAACCTTTGGCCTCTGCCTTCGGAGGGCAGCGCTCTATCCAGCTGAGCTACGGGTGCTTCGCGGCTGTCTATAACCGCTCGCCCGCACCGCCGCAATGGGGTGCGGGCGCAAAAGCGTCAGGGCTTTTTGCCCTGCGCCAGCATGGTCATCTCCGGGATCATCGCACCGACGCTCACGTCCTGGAAGCCCGCCGCGGCCAGCGCCCCTTCCAGCCAGCCCGCATCCAGCGAGCGCGCCTCGGGGGTAAAGGCCGTGTGCTGCAACTGCCAGAGCGCGGCAAGACCGGGGCCGGTGCGGTCCTCGTTGACGATGAAATCATGGATCAGCACCATACCGCCGGGGTTGAGCACCTTGAAGGCCTGCGCGATGAGCCCGGCGTGGGTCTCCCCGGGGACGCCGGAAAAGAGGTAGGACATCAGCACCACGTCCTGCCCCTCGGGCCAGGGCGTTTCCAGCGCGTTGCCGTCCAGGTAGCTGATCCGGTCCGACAGGCCCGCCTTTTCGACGTAGCCCCGCCCCAGCGCCGCGACATTGGGAAACTCCAGCACCGTGGCTTTCAGCCCGGGGTTCTTCTGGCAGAGGGTGATGTCGAAGGCCGCCGTGCCGCCGCCCACGTCCAGCATCTTTGTCTTGCCGGTCAGGTCCAGCGAGCGGGCCAGTTGCCGCGCCGGGCCAAGCGAGCCGGCATGCTGGCTTTCGGAATAGAGCTTTGCCTCGTCCGGATCCGAGAACCAGTCGGCATAGGACGCGGTGTCCTCATCGCTCATTTCGCCCGACAGCGCGCCCTCCAGCTGTTCCATCAGCGGGTACATCTGCTTGCCGACCTGCAGGCGCAGGTAATCCGAGAAATCGTATTTCGCCCCCTGGACCAGAAAGGCCTCGGCGGCGGGCGCGTTGGAAAAGCGCCCCTCCTCGACCGCCACCAGCCCCATGCCCGCCAGCGCCGTGAGCAGCGTCATCGCGCGGTCCTCGTGCATCTCGGCGGCCTTGGCCAGCTCTCCGGCCGTCATGGCGCCCTTGGCGAGATGGGTAAAGACCTCGAGCTCGAGCGCGGCGAAAAGCGCCTTCGAGCCCATGAATCCAAATGCGATCTGCGAAATCTCGTCGGCTTCGGTCAAAAGGGGCATGCGGGTCTCCGGGTTGTTGCGTCCCGTGCAACCTGCCAAGATGCGCCCCGGAATTGAACCGCCTGCCGGGAAAATAACCCCTTCCGCTGCGGCACTGCCCCTTTTTGGGGCGTTCAGCCGAACAATTCGTGCGCCAGTTCCAGCGCGTCGACCAATGCGTCGATCTCGCCCTCGGTGTTGTAGAGGCCCATCGAGGCGCGGCAGGTGGCCGTCACCCCCAGGTGATCCATCAGCGGCCCGGCACAATGATGGCCCGCGCGCACCGCCACGCCCTTCTTGTCGAGAATGGTGGAGATGTCATGTGCATGCCCTGCCCCCTCCATCGTGAAAGAGAAGATCGCCGCCTTGTCCGGTGTCGTGCCCTGCACGCTGAGCCAGTTCAGCCCGCCCAGTTTCGACACCGCGTAGTCGCGCAGGCGGGCCTCATGCGCGGCGATGTTCTCCATCCCCAGGCCCATCATGTAGTCCAGCGCCACGCCCAGGCCGATCTGCTGGACGATGCCGGGCGTGCCGGCCTCGAACTTCATCGGCGGGTCGTTCCAGGTGACTTCGTCCTTGTGGACCTCGCGGATCATGTCGCCGCCGCCCAGGAAGGGGCGCATCTCATCCATGCGGGCGCGCCTGATCCAGATCGCACCGGATGCGGAAGGACCGTACAGCTTGTGCCCGGTGATGGCGTAGAAATCGCAGCCGATCTCCTCGACGTTGACCGGCATGTGCACCGCCGCCTGCGAGCCGTCGACCAGCACCGGCACGCCCTTCTCGCGCGCGCCGTCGCAGATCGCCTTCACATCCACCACGGTGCCCAGGACGTTCGACAGATGCGTGACGGCAACCAGTTTTGTCTTCGGCCCGATGGCATCCACCACCTTCTGCGGATCGAGGTAGCCTGTGCTGTCCACATCCACCCACTTGATCTTGACGCCCTGCCGTTCGCGCAGGAAATGCCAGGGCACGATATTGGCGTGGTGTTCCATCACCGACAGGACGATTTCATCCCCCGCTTCCAGGTTCGGCATGGCCCAGCCATAGGCGACAAGGTTGATCCCCATCGTCGTGCCGGTGGTATAGACGATCTCCTCGGGGTCCTTGGCGCCCAGGAAACGCGCCACGGTCTCGCGCACGCCCTCGTATTTCTCGGTCGCCAGGTTGGACAGGTAATGCAGGCCCCGGTGGACGTTGGCGTATTCCTCGGCATAGCCGCGCGTCACCGCGTCGATCACCACCTGCGGTTTCTGCGCCGAGGCGCCGTTGTCCAGGTAGACCAGCGGCTTGCCGTTCACCTCGCGTGCGAGGATCGGAAAATCGGCGCGGATCGCCTCGATATCATACATTGTCCAACATCCCTTCCGGTGTGACCCCGGCCAGGGTCAGTATCAGCGAGACCGCAAAGGCCATCGCAAGCATGCCCAATACCAAGACGGCCAGAGCACGCAAGAGGCTGCGCAATTCATGCGCCTCGTCCAGGAAATTCACCGCGATCCAGACGCCAAGCGCGGTTGCGCCCATCGTCACCAGCCCCGCAAGCGCCAGCGAGACCGGCACCACCAGCAGCGTCGCGGCCTGCACCAGCACGCGCAGACCCTGCATCCAGATCATCAACAGCGCGATTTCCTCGACCCGGGCGCGGCCGCCGAACAGCCGCCCCATCCAGGTCAGGGCCAGGATCGTCGCCGCCAGGGCCAGGCCCTGCATGACCAGGAAACTGACCGGTCCGCCGATCAATCCCGGCGCACCTGTCGGATCCAGCAGGATCGACAGGCCAAAGAGCAGCGCGTTCAGCACCACCACCAGCGCAAAGCCCGTCAACAGTGCCTCGCGGTTGGGGCGGATCGACAAGAGCAGCGCCGCGACCTCGCGCGGGTTCGTGACGCTTTGCAGCGCCAGTTTCAGGAACCCGTCCAAGGTCACGCCGGTTCCGCCCCGGCGTTCAGGCGCCGCGCCTCGCGCAACCCGCTGCTCCAGAACCACAGGAAGGCGGCGAACCACAGGATGCCGACCAGCGTCAAGGCGCCCCCCGGCCCGATGAACCCGGCCACCAACCCATTGAGCAGCGCCAGCGGCGAGGCCGCCAGCAGCGCCCAGAAAAGCGCAAGCCGCGTGCCGTAGCCATCGATCGGACGCCCCAGGGCGCGCGCGACCAACTGGCTCAGCCCCGCGACAAGGTAGAAGATCAACGGCAGGAAAATCAGCGTCGCCAGCAGCGCGCCGCCAAGCGCAGGCTGCAGTTCGGTGTCTTCCAGGTGTGCCTCGCGGGCGAGGCGCGGCCATTGCGCGACGAACATCACGCCGCAGGCCCCCATCAGGTAGGCCAGCGCGCGCGGCTCATGCGCTCCGCGCGCCAGAAGCGCGCGCAGCACCTTGCCCGGCCCGCGATAGCTGGCCGCGATATCCGTCGTGACGCTCACGGCTCAGCCGCGCCGCCGCGCCAGCCAGCCGGCGACCCGTTCCACCAGGTCTTCCTGCAGGCTCTCGTCCTCGATCTCCTGCACCGCCTCCGCGATGAAGGCGATGGTCAGCAGGTCCTCGGCGGTGCCGCGCGGCACGCCGCGCGCACGCAGGTAGAACAGTCCGTCCTCGTCGATCGCGCCGCTGGTCGAGCCATGCGAACAGGCCACGTCATCGGCGTAGATTTCAAGTTCAGGCTTGGCGAGGAACTGGCTGTCCTCGTCCAGCAGCAGCGACTGGCTGATCTGGTAGCCGTCGGTCTTCTGCGCGTCGGGCTTCACCAGGATCTTGCCCTGGAAAACGCCGGTTGCGCCGTTGCGCAGCACCTTCTTGAACACCTGGCGGCTTTCGCAGTTCACCGCGTCATGGGTGACAAAGACCGTGTCGTCATGGTGGAAATCGCCGTCGCCCATGCAGGCGCCCGCGACATGCGCCACCGCATCGTCACCAGTGAATTCCACGACCACCTCGTTCCGGGTCATGGCGCCATTAACAGAGAGCGTGAAGCTCTTGAAAACGCTTTCCTTCTCCAGCCGGGCAAAGACATGGGTCGCGGCGCGGCGCTCATGGTCGCGGCCCTGCGCACGGATGTGGTGCAGGCGCCCGCCCTCGGCCAGGTCGACCTCCATGCACTTGTTGAAGCGCGCGGCGGCGGGGCCGTTTTCCAGGATCGTCGCCTCGGCGCCCGCGTCCACCTTGATGACGTGGTGCAGGATCGCGTCGGAGGTGTCCGAGACGTGGCGGTAGATCAGGCTGATCGGCTTCGACGGCTTGCCGGTCACATGGATCAGCAGGCCGTCGGTGGCGAAAGCGGTGTTCAGCGCGGCCAGAGGACGCGCCACCGGGTCCTGCCCCCGCGCCTCAAGAACGCCGTACAAGTCCTTGGCCCAATGAATATCTTTCGCCTCGGCCAGCCGATCGATCGTGACCCCCTCAAGGCTCAGGTCATCGGACTCCTCGGCGGAAAAGACACCATCGACAAAGACCAGTTTCAGCCGGTCCCGGCTGTCGAACAGCGGCGTCTCGCCGGTTTCCAGCACCCGCGCGGCGGGTGCCTCGGCGCTGACCAGCGTGTCGGGCCGGGTGAACTTCCAGTATTCGTCACGCGCATTTGGCAGGCCCATCGCCCGCAACCGCGCCAGCGCCTCGCGTCGCGCGGGCTCGGCCCAGCCGCCCTCGGGCAGGCTCAGCGCCGCGATCCGCGCCTCTGTTGCGTCCTGTTTCGCCTGCGGCAAAGCCATTACGCCACCTCCTCGAGGATGTCCGCATAGCCGTTCTGCTCGACTTCCAGGGCCAGCTCGGGGCCGCCTGTCTTGATGATGCGGCCATTGGCCATGATGTGCACCACGTCCGGCTTGATGTGGTCCAGAAGGCGCTGGTAGTGCGTGATGACCAGGAAGCCCCGGCCCTCGTCACGCAGCGCGTTCACACCGTCTGCGACCAGCTTCATGGCGTCCACGTCCAAGCCCGAGTCGGTCTCGTCCAGGATGCACATCTTGGGTTCCAGCATGGCCATCTGCAGGATCTCGTTGCGCTTTTTCTCGCCGCCCGAGAAGCCGACGTTGACCGGACGCTTGAGCATCTCGGCGTCGATCTTCAGGTCCTTGGCCTTGGCCCGGATCACCTTGAGGAAATCGGCCGAGGACATCTCCTCCTGCCCGCGTGCCTTGCGCTGCGCGTTCACAGCCGTGCGCAGGAAGGTCATGTTGCCGACGCCGGGGATCTCGACCGGGTACTGGAACGCCAGGAAAAGGCCCGCGGCTGCGCGTTCCTCGACTTCCATGTCCAGCAGGTCCTCGCCCAACAGCGTTGCAGAGCCGTCCGTCACCTCGTACCCGTCGCGGCCCGACAAGACGTAGGACAGGGTCGACTTGCCCGAGCCGTTCGGCCCCATGATCGCGTGCACCTTGCCCGCCTCGACGGTCAGGTCGACGCCCTTGAGGATCTGCTTATCCTCTTCTTCAAGTTTGACGTGCAGGTTCTTGATTTCCAGCATTTTCTTTCCTTTCACTCAGCCTGGCAACCACAGGATCTGACGATCTGGACCGCGGTGCCCTTGGCCGGCTCCATCAGCATGTTGTTGAGTATTTCATTGACCGGATCGACGCCTGCATTCGCGTTCCCCCGGGGCGCCTATCACATCCACCAGCCGCAGTTCTGCGGCAGCAAGAGAGGTGTCACGCAACGCCGGACGTCCAGCGCGCTCCAGACATCCAGCCCGGGCAAGAGCGGCGGGTCAAAGCGCGGACCGGCGGCCAACGCCGGCTCCTGCCAGCCTACACCGCTGACCAGCATCAGGATGCCGGCCAGCAGCAGAACGGCCTTGCCCGCGCCGCGCAGGCTCACCCCACCGATCCTTCGAGCGAGATGGCGACAAGCTGTTGCGCCTCCATTGCGAATTCCATCGGCAACGCCTGCAGCACGTCGCGGCAGAACCCGTTGACCACCAATGCCACGGCCTCTTCCTCGTCCATGCCGCGCTGGCGGCAATAGAACAGCTGGTCGTCATCCACCTTGGACGTCGTCGCCTCGTGCTCCACCCGGCTCGAGTTGTTCTTGACCTCGATATAGGGAACCGTGTGCGCCCCGCATTTGTCCCCGATCAGCAGAGAGTCACACTGGGTATAGTTGCGCGAGTTCTTTGCCTTGGGGTGCATCGACACCAGCCCGCGATAGGTGTTCTGCGCCACGCCAGCCGAAATCCCCTTGGACACGATGCGCGAGCGCGTGTCTTTCCCGAGGTGGATCATCTTGGTGCCGGTATCGGCCTGCTGATGATTGTTGGTGATGGCGATGGAATAGAACTCGCCCTGGCTCTCGTTGCCGCGCAGGATGCAGGACGGGTATTTCCAGGTCACGGCGGAGCCGGTTTCCACCTGCGTCCACATGACCTTGGCCCGGTCGCCACGGCAATCCGCGCGCTTGGTGACAAAGTTGTAGATGCCGCCCTTGCCCTCTTCGTTGCCGGGGTACCAGTTCTGCACCGTGGAATATTTCACCTCGGCGTCTTCCTCGACGATGATCTCCACCACGGCCGCGTGCAGCTGCGCGGTATCGCGCTGAGGTGCGGTACAGCCTTCGAGGTAGCTGACATAACTGCCCTTGTCCGCGATGATCAGTGTCCGTTCGAACTGCCCGGTGTTTTCCGCGTTGATGCGGAAATAGGTCGACAGCTCCATCGGGCAGCGCACACCCGGCGGGACGTAGACAAAGGACCCGTCCGAGAACACGGCGCTGTTGAGCGTCGCGTAGAAGTTGTCCGACACCGGCACGACCGAGCCGAGGTATTTCCTGACCAGCTCGGGATGCTCGCGGATCGCCTCGGAGATCGAGCAGAAGATCACGCCGGCCTTCTTCAGCTCTGCCTGGAAGGTCGTGCCCACAGAGACAGAATCGAACACCGCGTCCACGGCGACCTTGCGGTCACTGTTGCGAGCGTCCGCCGGCATGGCCTCGGCCCCCTCGACACCCGCCAGGATCATCTGCTCCTTCAGCGGAATGCCCAGTTTTTCATAGGTTTCCAGCAGCTTGGGATCGACCTCGTCCAGCGACTTGGGCTTTTCCATCATCGACTTGGGGCGGGCGTAGTAATACTGCTCCTGGAAATCGATTTCCGGGTAGTCGACCATCGCCCAGTCGGGCTCTTTCTTCTGCAGCCAGCGTTCGTAGGCCTGCAGCCGCCAGTCAGTCATCCACTGGGGTTCTTCGTTCTTTTCCGAGATCAACCGCACGATGTCCGGCGTCAGCCCCTTGGGGGCGTATTCCATCTCGATGTCGGTTTCCCAGCCGTGCTTGTAGGTGCCAACGGACTTGACGGCATCCACCGTCTCCTGGTCGACACCCTCTTTTACCGTCACGTCTTCAAAAGCCGCCATCGGGTTCCCTTCCTTTCACGCGGCCCGTGCCCGGTGCCGCTGGTACTTGTCGATCCATGCCGCGCAGAACCGCGTCACGTCTTCTTCGGTGGTCTGCAGACCCAGGCTCACCCTGATGGCGCCGCCCGAGGTCGCGTCGTCGTATCCCATCGCCTCCAGAACCCGGCTGCGGCGAACCTTGCCGCTGGAACAGGCCGATCCGGCGCTCACGGCAAATCCCGCCAGGTCCATCTGCATCACCTGCGTTTCGCCCTTCCACCCGGGGGTCGCGAAACAGCTGGTATTCGGCAAACGGGGCGAATCTTTCCCGACAAAAATAGTTACGTCAGAAGAAGCCTCAAGAGATTCTTCTAGAATGTTTCTAAGTTTTTCCACCCGCGCCCAGGCCCCGGACGCCACGTCACGCTGTGCCGCCTCCGACGCCGCACCGAATCCGGCGATGCCGATGACATTCTCGGTGCCGCTGCGCCGCCCCATCTCCTGACCGCCGCCACGCAGGATCGGCAGAGGATCGTCGCGGGTGAAATTGATCAGGGCGCCCACACCCTTGGGCCCGCCGATCTTGTGCGCCGACAGGATCATGTAGGACGGCCTGCCGCCCTCGGGGTAACGCACCGGCATCTTGCCCGCCACCTGGGTGATGTCGCAGACCACCGCCTGCCCGTCGCGGTTCGCCACCACGGCGCGGTCCGGCTGCATGATCCCGGTCTCGCTGTTGGCGGCAGAGATCGCCAGCAACCCGGCATCCTCCCCACCCTCGCTCCAGGCCAGCAGGCAGTCATGCTCCGTGGGTAGCGCGGCAAAGCGCCCGCCGTACCGGTCCTTCTGGGCCACCGCCAGCGCCGCCGCCTCGGTCGCCGAGCCGGTAAAGACCACCTGGCTGGCCATGCAGCCCACCAGCTGGGCCACCTGCGCCCGCGCCGCCTCGACCACCCCCTTGGCCGCGCGTCCTTCAGCATGGACAGACGAAGGGTTTCCGACCACATCCATCGCCCGCAGCATGGCCGCGCGGGCCTCGGGGCGCAGTGGCGTCGTCGCGTTATGATCCAGGTAGACCCGGCTCATGACATTCCCCACGGGGCGGCAGCCCCCTGCTTCTTTGGTTTGGAAATACCTCGGGGTCTGGGGCAGAGCCCCAGCCGGCGGCGGCAGCCGCCTTCACCTGCGCGCCGCAGGCGCTCCGCCGGATCACGCCTTGTCATCATCGACCACGGAAAAGATCGAGGGCACCGCCGGACAGGGGGCCAGCGTGTTGTCCACCACGTCCGACAGCCGCGTCTGGTGCAGGAAGACGTAGACATGCGCCGAGAGGCTCTGCCACAGGCGGTTGGTCAGCGATTGCGCGCGACTGCCGGACAGCGCGCCCGAGGCGCCCGCCCCCTTGTGCATCGCGTCCACGGTTTCATCCACGGCGGCCAGCACATCGACCACGCGGATCTCGGTTGGTGGGCGCGACAGGCGATAGCCGCCGCCCGGGCCACGCACCGACTCGACCAGGCCCGCCCGCCGCAGCTTGACGAACAACTGTTCGAGATAGGGCAAGGAAACGTCCTGCCGGCGCGAGATATCGCCCAGCGTCACCAGGTCCCCGGCCGGCTGAAGCGCGATATCCGCCAAGGCGACCATCGCATAGCGTCCCTTTGTGCTCAGTTTCACGGCGTTTACGCCCCCAGGTACCGCGGCAATTGACCTTGACCGCCACATTGCCTATCTGCTTCGCAGCCCGGACCACGCCCGAACCGATTTAGAACTCTTCTAAAGAAGCCGCGTGTTTTGGTCAAGAATTTCAGGCACGCCGCGGTCACGCGCCCGTCGCCACTGTGAAGGAGCTGTTCCGCCCCATGCCCGAGGTCATCTTTCCCGGACCCGAAGGCCGTCTCGAAGGCCGCTACCACCCGCAAAAGGACCGCGATGCGCCGATTGCCATCGTGCTGCATCCGCATCCCCAGTTTGGCGGGACAATGAACAACAAGGTTGTCTACAACCTGCACTACGCCTTTTACAACATGGGCTTTACCGTGCTGCGGTTCAATTTCCGCGGCGTGGGCCGGTCCCAGGGCGAATACGACCAGGGCGTGGGCGAACTTTCCGATGCCGCCTCGGCGCTCGACTACCTGCAGTCGATGAACCAGAACTCGAAACACTGCTGGGTCGCGGGGTTCTCCTTCGGCGCCTGGATCGGGATGCAACTGCTGATGCGCCGCCCCGAGATCACCGGCTTTGTCTCGGTCTCGCCGCCCGCCAACATGTATGATTTCTCGTTCCTGGCGCCCTGCCCCTCTTCGGGCCTGATCATCAACGGCGCCGCCGACCGCGTCGCCCCGCCCGCGGACACCCGCGCGCTGGTGTCGAAACTGCACGAGCAGAAGGGCATTCAGATCACCCATGAAGAGGTCGAAGGCTCTGGCCACTTCTTCGAGGAACCGCATATGGAGACGCTGATGGACAGTGTCTCGACCTATGTGAAACGCCGCCTGACCGAGAACACCCGCTAACCGGAGGCCCGCATGTCCGTCGTCGACGACCTCGCAGACAAGCTTGCCCGCGACACGATCAAGGCGATGGACGCCCTGGGGGATGAGAACCTGCCGGAACAGGTCGCCAAGGTGCTGGGGGCCTCGTCCCCCTCCTCCGAGGAGATCTTTCGCGCCGCGGTCCGCATCCGCCTTGCCGAGCGGCGGGCACGGAACTTTCTCAACGATCACGTCCAGCGGGCGCTGGACGCGAAAAAACGCGGCGACGCGGCGCCCCAGGCGCTGGCACCCGGCGCCGACAACGAGAACCTGTGATTGCCAGGTGCGGCTTAAGGCTTAGAATTCAAAACCTTGCGCGCCGTTATTAACCCCTTGAATGCGGTACTGTCGGACCGGGGCTCTGCCCCGGACCCCGGAGGTATTTTTTGGCCCAAAGAAACAGGGGGCGCAGCGACCTGTTCGTCGCCGTGGATCGGAGTCGCGAGGTCTCAGCTGGGCTTGATCTCCCAGCGCGTCCCGAGATCGGCCAGCCCGGCGCGGATCAGGTCTGACAGAACGTCCAGGTCGACCTTCGACAGCGCGCCGAGGTAGAGGCAGGACTTGCCCAGGCGGTGCGGCCCCAACCGTGACAGGACCTCTTGGAAGTCCGCGTAGCCGGGCATGATGTAGACCACCATATTGGCCTTGCGCGGTGCAAAGCCGGTGGCAAGGCTCTGGCCGGAATGCCCGCTGGCGTAGGTGTAGTCGTAGCGCCCGTAGCCCAGGATCGATGTCCCCCAAAGCACCGGCTGCCAGCCCGTCACCTCGCGGAAGAGCCCATCCAGAACGCCTGCGTCCTCGCGGCGGCGCGCCGGTTCGACAGTGTCAAGGAAGGCCGCGACCGAGGTCTTTGAGGGCTGTGTCATCCGGTCTGCCATGCCCGCACCTCAGAAGTGGATCGCCCGACCCCAGGCGTCCATAACGGATTCGTGCATCATCTCGCTCAGCGTCGGATGAGGGAAGACCGTCTGCATCAGGTCCGCCTCTGTCGTCTCCAGCTGGCGGCCGACGACGTAGCCCTGGATGAGTTCCGTCACCTCGGCGCCGACCATATGCGCGCCGAGCAGTTCGCCCGTCGTGGCGTCGAACACTGTCTTGACCAGCCCCTCCGGCTCTCCAAGCGCGATGGCCTTGCCATTGCCGATGAAGGGGAAGCGGCCGACCTTGACGTCATGCCCCTTGTCCTTGGCCTGCGCCTCGGTCAGCCCGACGCTGGCCACCTGCGGCTGGCAATAGGTGCAGCCTGCGATGCTGTCGGGGTCGACGGCATGTGGATGCTGCCCGGCGATCAGTTCGGCCACCATGACGCCCTCGTGGCTGGCCTTGTGCGCCAGCCAGGGCGCGCCCGCCACGTCGCCGATGGCATAGAGCCCCTCGACCCCGGTGCGGCAGAAGGGATCGGTCACAACATGGGATTTCTCCACCCGGACGCCCAGATCCTCGAGTCCCAGCCCTTCTACATTTCCAACAATACCCACAGCCGAAATCACCGTATCCACGGTGATTTTTGACTTTTCCCCATTTTTATCCACATGCGCGACAACCGAGGCCCCGCCGCGCTCCAGCTTTTCGACCTTCGCACCTTCGTGGATGGTCATGCCCTGTTTTTCGAACTGCTTTTTCGCAAAAGCCGCGATCTCTGCGTCCTCGACCGGCAGGATGCGGTCCATGACCTCGACCACCGTCACCTCGGCGCCGAGGGTCTGGTAGAAACTGGCGAACTCGATGCCGATGGCGCCCGACCCGATCACCAGCAGTTTCTTCGGCATGTGCGGCGGGACAAGCGCGTGCTTGTAGGTCCAGACCTGTTTTCCGTCCGCCTCCAGCCCCGGCAGTTCGCGGGCCCGCGCGCCGGTGGCCAGCACCACGCTGCCCGCCTCCAGCAGCTCTTCGCCCTTGTCGGTGGTGACATGCACCCGGCCCGGCCCATCCAGCCGCGCGGTGCCCATCAGGGTGGTGACCTTGTTCTTTTTCAGCAGGTGCCCGACGCCCGAGTTCAGCTGTTTCGCCACCCCGCGCGAGCGTTTGACCACCGCGTCCAGGTCATAGGACAGGCCCTCGGCCTTGAGGCCGAATTCCTGCGCGCGGTGCATCAGGTGGAATACCTCGGCAGAACGCAACATGGCCTTGGTCGGGATGCAGCCCCAGTTCAGGCAGATGCCGCCCATGTGTTCGCGTTCGACCACGGCGACGCTCAGCCCCAGCTGCGCGCCGCGGATCGCCGCGACGTAGCCACCCGGGCCGGCGCCGATCACCACCATGTCAAAGCGTTTCGCGCCCATGCCGTTCCTCCCCTGCAGGCCTTCGCAGGGGAGGCTAGCCCGTCACCGGGACAAGGGCAATCGGCAGCAGGCGCCGATCAGGCCGCCACGTCCGCCTGGAACTCGCGCAGAACGGCGCCATAACTGCCTTGCTCGAGAAAGCTCTGCTCGGGGGCGTTGGTCTTGCGCGACAGAACCTCGTTCCGATAGGGGAACCGGCCGAACCGGCGGATCACCTCGCGGTGCACGCGGGCGTGCAGCAGGTTGCCTTCGGCTTCGGGCATGCGCTCCTTGAACAGGCGCACGCAGCGGTCCTGGTCACACAGGTTTTCCGAATGCATCAGCGGCATGTAGAAGAACTGCCGCGCCGGCGGGTCGATCTTGAGATCCCAGCCGCGATGAATCGCCTGTTTCGCCGCCGCGCGGCCCACGTCGTCCGAGGCAAAGGCGCGTCGGTCATCCCGGAACATGTTGCGCGGAAACTGATCGGCCAGAAGGATATAGGCCAGCGCCCCCGAGGGATAGGTCAGCCAGAGGCCGTAACGGCCGTCCATGAGCCCTTCCCAGGCGGCGCCGAACCGCTCGGTGATCGCCGAATCCAACGCGTCGTCCTTTGCATACCAGCCCTCCGGGCCGACCTCGTCCAGCCAGAAGGCCAATATACTGTCGGGGGTGGTCATCTGTTTCTCCTCTTTCACCCTGTACTCTTCCCGCCACGAAATAATATTGCGCGAGGAATCACCGGTACCCAAATCACGAATTCTGTCAGGTTTTGACAGTCAATGCGCATCGGCCTCGTCTTCCTCTTGCTGGTCGATGAAATATTCCTGCGCCACTTCCAGGGCGACCGGAGTCGACGAGGGCATCACCGGAGCATAAGCGCCGGTATCCTCGACCGAGGGCGCGGCCCGCTGGGTCATCCGGTACAGCGCGTAGAGCGAGACCAGCGCCAGCAGGTTGAAGATCAGCAGAAAAAACCCCTGCGGCCCGGCGCGTTCCATGACCCAGCCGATGATCAGCGGGCCGGCGATGGCACCCAGTCCGTTGACGAACAGCAGCCCGGCAGATGCACTTGCCATATCCTCGTGGTTCAGGAAGTCGTTGGTGTAGGCAATCAGCAGCGAATACAACGGGTTGGAACAGCCCCCGATGACAAAGGCCGCCGCGACCAGCACCGCGAAGGACCCGCCCGAAACGGTCGCCAGTACCGCCGCACCGGCTCCGCAGGCGGCCACCAGCATGATCAGCCAGCGCCGGTCGACCCGGTCGGACACCCAGCCCAGCGGATATTGCAACACCAGCGCGCCGACATAGAAGGAGGCCACGAAGATCGAAATCTGGGTCAGTTTCAGCCCCACTTCGGTCGCATAGACCGCCGCCATGCCGAACTGCGCCGCAAAGACGCCTCCCAGCAGGAACATCCCGACCATGCCCAGCGGCGACACGCCGTAGAGCTCACGCAGGGTCATCGGCTTGGAGGACTCAAAGGCCGGGGTCGGTGAAATCGACAGCAGGATCGGCGCGAATGAGATCGAAACCAGCACCGATGGGATCACGAAAAGCAGGAAACCGCTCACGTCCGGGATAACCAGCAGAGCCTGGCTGACGATGATGCCCGCCATTTGCACAATCATGTAGGCCGAGAGCGTCTGGCCGCGCGTCTCGTTGTCGGCGGCATTGTTCAGCCAGCTTTCGGCGGTGACGTAGACGCCGCAGAAACAAAAGCCCAGCACCAGCCGCCCCAGCGTCCAGGCGATCGGGTCCTGGACCGCCGGGAACAGGATCAGCACCGCCGAGACAAAGGACCCCAGCGCCGCAAAGACCCGCACGTGCCCGACACGCCGGATCATCCCCGGCACGGTCCGCGAGGCCAGCAGGAAACCGGCGAAATAGCCCGCCATGACGATCGACATGGTGCCGGCGGAAAACCCCGCCGCCGCGCCGCGCACGCCCAGCAACGACCCCTGCAGACCGTTGCCGATCATCAAGAGCAACATGCCCAGGAGCAGCGCCCAGGAGTTTTTCAGCACATGGACCAATGCGTTGTCCTTTCTTTTCGGCACACTGCAAAATGGCGCACCACTGCCGGATGGCCGTTGGCGACGCCCTGCCCGATTCTGTGTCGCTGTGGAACCAAAAGCGTCACCGCTTGGCGAATTGCTGCGACTTTTTTCGGCAGGATCACGACACTCGGTTTCCTGCACCGACCACCTTGTGACCGATGCGGAACCTCCGCGCGGTTTCTCAGCCCGCGGGCGGGATCAATAGCGAGGCATCGCCGTAGGAAAAGAACCGGTATTCGGTGGCAACCGCATGGGCATAGATCGCCCGGATGCGGTCAGGCCCCATCAGGGCCGAAACCAGCATCATCAGGGTCGATTTCGGCAGGTGGAAATTGGTCATCAGCGCGTCGGTCACGTTGAAGGTGAAACCGGGGTAGATGAAGATATCCGTCACCCCCTGAAACGGCGCGATTTCGCCCCCCCGTGCGGCCGTCTCGATCAGGCGCAGCGCGGTGGTGCCGACGGGGATGATCCGCCCGCCCGCGGCGCGGGTGGCGGCGATCTCACCGGCGGCCTTTTCGCTGACCTCGCCCCATTCGCCGTGCATCCTGTGGGTGGTCACGTCCTCGACCTTGACCGGCAGGAAGGTGCCCGCGCCCACATGCAGGGTGACATGGGTGAACTCCACGCCCCTATCGCGCAATTGTGCCAGCAGCGCGTCGTCGAAATGCAACGAGGCGGTGGGCGCGGCGACGGCGCCGGAATGCCGGGCCCAGACCGTCTGGTAATCCTCGTGGTCCTGCGCGTCGGCGGGGCGTTTGGCGGCGATGTAGGGCGGCAGCGGCATGGCGCCTGCAGCGTTCAGCGCGGCGTCGAAATCATCGCCTTCAAGGTTGAAGCGCAACAGGCCCTGCCCCTCTTCGCGCGCCTCAAGAGTGGCGCTCAAGGCACTGGAAAAGATGATTTCCTCGCCATCGCGCACCTTCTTCAACGGCTTGATCAGGGAAGCCCAGGTGCCGCCGGCACGCGGCTCCAGCAAGGTCACCTCGATCCTGGCCTCGGTCTCTCCGGCGTCGGAGATGCGCCGCCGGACACCTTGCAGCCGCGCCGGGATCACCCGCGTGTCGTTCAGCACCAGCCGGTCCCCCGGGCGCAGCCAGTCCACAAGATCGGTGACATGCGCGTCGGTGATCTTGTCGCCCTCGGCCACCAGCAGCCGGGCCGAGGTGCGTGGACGCGCGGGCCGCGTGGCGATCAGCCCGTCCGGCAGATCGAAATCGAAATCGCTGAGCTTCATGGGGCAACCCGTTGGAATCACTGTGACAGCTTGGGCGGAGGCCGGCGGAAGATGTCACGGAACATGCCCGGGGTGAAGGCCGAAAGCGGGTTGACCATGACGCGCGGACTCTCGACCGAGCCACGCAGGTTGAAATTGAAGCCGATCAGCCCCTCGCCCCGGCGCGAGAAGATCTGGCCGATGCCGTTGATCAGGTAGATCGGCGACAGCACCCCCTGCATGTCCATGCTCCCGCTGGCGAGGTCGTAATACCCGTCCAGCGAAATCCCCATCGACGGTCCCACCGCGCTGGACCGGCTGACGATCACCCGGCTGGGGGTCAGGCGGAACCGCGCCTCGACATCGGTAAAGAAGATCCCCGGCCCGTTGAGCTGGTCCAGCAGGCCCACGACACTGACCGCGTCCAAGAGCGCGGCGATGGCGGGGGCCTTGCGCATCCGCGTCCCCTCGATCCGCATGAACCCGTCATAGCTGCCCGGCTGGCCCCGGACCGGTGCGATATCCAGCTGAAAGCTGCCGTCGCGCACGGTCTTGAGAAAGCCCGCGGCCCGCAGCACGTCGCCCGCGTCTTCTCCGGTGATGCGGAAGGCGGTGCCCCCGGACTGCGGCACCGCCAGCCCCTTGACCGGCGTGCGCCCGCCAAGCTGGGCATCGAACCGCCCGTTCAGCCCGCGTGTCGTGTCGAAATCGGCGCGGAAGTCCTCGAACACGATGCTGTCGGTCAGGCGCAGGCTGTCCAGCGTCAGGGTCAGCGGCGCGCCGCCGCCCGGACCACCGTCACCGCCCCCCGTGCCCGAGCTGGAGGTGAAGGGCGCGCGCCGCATGTCCACGCTGCCAGAGCCGACCTCGATCGCCGGAACCGCCCCGGCGCCGCGCCCGCGCAGACGCCCCGTGACGTCCAGCCAGTCGCCCACCGTCAGCCGCGACAGTTCCAGCCGGTCGAACCCGCCCCGTGCGGTCAGCAGGACGCGGCCCTCGGCCTCGAGCCCAGCACCCTGCAGTTCAAGCCGTTCGATGGTCGGCACCTCTCCCAGCAGGCCCGCGACGGCAAAGCGGCCGCGTTCGCCCGGCGCCATGTCCCAGCCCAGTTGCGGCAGCGACAGGCCCATCCCCTCCAGGTCGCTGGTCAGCGAAAACCGCGCCGGGGCGCCGCGCGGCATGTCGATGCGCAACATGCCCTTGCCACTGCCCCGCACCGTGCCCGGCGGCAGGCCGATCCCCAGGGCCGCGATGCTTTCAGGCGTCAAGGTCACCTCGGCGTCGACCTCACCGCCAGAGCCGGAGAAGGGCCGCGCCCAGCGGCCCGTGGCCGGGACACCGTCGACGATCACCGCCCCTTCGAGGGCCACCGCCGTGTTGGTGACGCTCAGGGCCAGCCGGTCGGCGGTCAGCGGCTTGCCCGGAATGGCCGTCGGTGCATCCACGTCGCGCAACGTGCCTTCGAGGTTCAGCGCCACGTCCTGCAGCGTCAGCCCCCTGACCAGCGGCAGCGCGATCCGACCCGAGACGCGCGCCCGCCCGCTGGCCATGTCGACGGTCCGGTCGGCCTTGTCGATCAGGCGCCAGGCCTCGTTGTTGAGATAGGACAGCGCGGCGGTGACGCTGCCCCGCGCCTGCAAGCGCACCTCGCCCACCGCGGGTTTGACCCGCAGATCGCCGATGACGAATTCGGTCCCGCTGAGGTCGATGGGCCCGCGCCCCGCATCGGTTGTGCCCGTCTCCAGCCGCAGCCCAAGCCGCCCGTCGTAGATCGTCACCCTGCCCGCGGCGCCGGTCAGGCCCGGCATGCGCGGGTTGAAGGTCGCCACACCCTCCGCAAAGGCGAAGTCGATATAGGTCTTGGGCTTATCCGCGCCCGGGTCCGCACGCAGGGCGAACTGCACGTCCTCGACCCGTCCGCTGTGGACGTTGTTCACGACCCAGCGGCGGGTGCCCGGGTGCAGGTCCTCGGGCCAGAAGCTCAGCACCTGTTCCGGCGAGGTCCGCGCGATCCGCGTGTCCAGCGCCAGGCGCCAGCCCTCGGCCTGCGCCGAGAGTTGGCCCGTGGCACGCAACGGGTAGATCGGATCGGTCAGGCGCAGCTCTCCCAGCGTGACCTCGAACGGATCGAGCCGCACCTTGAAGGCGGCCTCGGCCCCCGACAGGCTGACCTCGCGGTCCAGCAGTGCGCCCTTGGCCAGCGCCATGTCGCTCAGCGTGAACTGCCCGGTCAGCCCCTGCGGCCAGCCGGTCTCGACCCCGTTCAGCCGGGCTGTCCCGGCCGCCGTCACCTTGCCCAGCGGAGAGGCCAGGCGAATCCGCTGGAACCGCAGCAGCCCCTCGGCGGGCGTGTAGGTAAAGGCGGTTTCGGCACTGTCGAAGGGCAGCGCGTGGGTGGCGGCGGTGGGCTGCAGCGCGCCTTTGCCGATCCGCAGAGAGGCCTCCAGCGGTCTCAGCGCGCCGCTTTCATCGAGACCCGAGCGCAGCGCCCCCGAGATCGGTGCGTCCAGTTCCTCGAGCCAGGCCAGCGCCGGGCTTTGCGTGGCGATGTCGCGCGAGGCAAGCCCGTGCAGGATGACGCCGAAATCCAGGCTCTGCTTGCCGATGGGGCTTTGCGCCTCGACCTCGACCGTGGCCACGCCGTCGCCGCCCGCCAACAGCGCCACATCGCCGGTCAGCGCCAGCCGCCCGTCCTCGCGCGCCAGCCGCAGGCGCCCGCCGTCGGCGGTCCAGCCTCGCCGCGCGCGCTGGTCCTCGTAGCGCAGGGTCAGCGCGTCCGCCTCGAAGGAGGTCAGCCCCGCCAGCCGCGGATCGCCCATGACCGTGTCGATGCGGGAGATGATCTGGCCGATGTCGGGCATCTCGGAACTGGCGGCAAAAGCATCGCCCAGCGATAGGCCCAGCCGCCCGTCCGCATCGCGCCGCAGGGTGACGAAGGCGCCGGAAACCTGCGCCTCGCGCAGGTCGACCTGCCCGTTCAGCAGCGCGGCGGGCGACAGGCCCGCCTCGATGTCCGACAGCTGCGCCACCGTTTCGCCGTTGAGATTGCGGATCTCGACGTCCCAGAGGATCACCCGGGCCAGGCCGCTCCGCTGGATCAGCAGGCTCATGCGGCCGAAATCGACCTCGATTCCCGGCAGGCTTTCGGCGATGCGCGTCTCGATCCGTTCGCGGACCCATTCGGGCGCGTCCACCGGGCGGCCGACCATCGCGTATCCAGCCACCCCCAGCATCGCCAGAAGCGCCACAAGGACGTAAAGAACCCGCCGCCCGCGCCTGCGGCGGCGGGGCGGTGTGGATTTTTCCTGCATTCCGGCCTGACTGCTCACTGGAAGCCCGCGCCCATTGTCTTACTCTCCTGGCACAGCTTTATGGCACATCATACCGCAACGCACCAAAGGAGACACCCATGTCCGACACCGCGCTGGAAACCGCCCCCGATTTCACCCTGCCCTCGACCTCGGGCGAGGTATCCCTCTCGGCCCTGAAAGGCGCGCCGGTGGTGCTGTTCTTCTATCCCCGCGACGACACCTCGGGCTGCACCAAGGAGAACGAGGCCTTCACCGCGCTTCTGCCCGAGTTCGAGAAACTGGGCGTGAAGGTCTTTGGCGTGTCCAAGGATTCGATCGCCAGCCACGAGAAATTCATGGCCAAGAAGGCGCTGACCGTGCCGCTGATCTCGGACGAAGTGTCGGACATGTGCGAAAACTACGGTGTCTGGAAGGAAAAGAAGATGTACGGCAAGACCTTCATGGGCATCGAACGCTCCACCTTCCTGGTGGATGCCGAAGGCCGCATCGCGCAGGAATGGCGCAAGGTGAAGGTCCCCGGCCATGCCGAGGCGGTGCTGGAGGCGGCACAGGCGCTGTAGTCCCGGCAGCCGCGCCCGGGACTTGCGTCATGGGGGCGCTGCCCCCATACCCCCGGGAGTATTTTTGCCAAGAAGAAACCTGGACAGACCGGAAAGGGACGCGGGCGCGGGATGATGAGCCTTTGCGAGATGGCGGTGGACGTTCTGACCACCGCGGACGGGCGGCGGAAAACCGCCAAGTCGCGGGCCCATGCCGCGCGGTGGTTCGCGGCGCGTGCCGCCGGCGAGGAGATCCCGCTGGGGCGGGCGGCGGCGCCCCTGCGCCCTGCGCGCCCCGAGGCGCCGCAACTGCTGGACCCGCGCGAGGTGCCCAAGCGCAAGCCAGGCAGCCCGCAGGGGCGCATCGCGCTGCTGCATGCCGTCGCCCATATCGAGCTGAACGCCGTCGATCTGCATTGGGACATCATCCCGCGTTTTGCCGAAACGCCGATGCCCGCCGGGTTTTACGACGACTGGGTCAAGGCGGCGGACGAGGAGAGCAAGCATTTCAACCTGATGTGCGATTGCCTGGAGGAACTGGGCAGCTATTACGGCGCCCTGCCCGCCCATGCGGGCATGTGGCGCGCCGCCGAGGACACCGTCGATGATTTCATGGGGCGGCTGGCGGTGGTGCCGATGGTGCTGGAGGCGCGTGGCCTGGACGTGACGCCGGGCATGATCGCGATCTTCCGCAAGGCCGGGATGGACAGCGCGGTCGCCGCGCTGGAAACCATCTATGCCGAGGAAGTGAGCCATGTGGCCTACGGGTCGAAGTGGTTCCATTTCCTCTGTGGCCGTCATGACACGGACCCGAAAAGCGTGTTTCACGAGCTGGTGAGAAAGTACTTCAAAGGCGCGCTGAAACCGCCCTTCAACGAGGAAAAGCGCGCCGAGGCCGGATTGCCGCCGGATTTCTACTGGCCGCTTGCGGATCAGACCCCGAACCGAAGCCGTTGAATCGGCGGATTTTTGCCATTTCGGCCCCTTCCCGCCGGTGCGACCGAATCGCATGGCCAAAAATCTTGCGGTTGCGTGAAAGGCTGGGGTAAGCCCGACGACAGGGTGCCGTTAAGTGGGGACTGTGCGCACCTTGATTGGGACGGGACTAGGGGACAGTCAGGTGAGATCACGTCTGACCATCAGACTTCATGCGCTCGTAGAGCGCTTCTTTCCGGAACGCAGGCTCTTTCTGAGATCCGACAGCGACACGCGCTTTATCCGGCTGAGATCGGAAACGCAGGCGGTCGGCTTTGTCGGTCTGACATTGCTGGTGGGCTGGAGCATCGTGGCCACGTCGATCCTGCTGATGGATTCGATCGGTGCCGGCAACTTCCGCGACCAGGCCAAGCGCGACCAGCTGACCTACCAGCAGCGGCTGAACGCCCTGTCGGCCGAGCGCGACGCCCGCGCCGCCGAGGCGCTGGCCGCGCAGGATCGCTTTGCCTCCGCGCTGAAGCAGATCTCGGTCATGCAGACCGAACTGCTGAATTCCGAGGCACAGCGGCGCGAACTGGAAACCGGGATCGACGTGATCCAGGCCACGCTGCGCGAGGTGATGAAATCGCGCGAAGAGGCGACCGCCCGGCTGGCCGAACTGGAAAGCGACCTTAAAGGCGAAGTGGCCCTGGCCCGCGCCAGCGGCGACGATGCCACCGTCAAGCTGCTGAACGAGGCGCTGACCCGCGTCGCAGAGGAACGCGACCAGGTGATTGCCGATGCCCAGGCCGCGCTGATCCGCGCCGCAGAGATGCAGGCCGAGATCGAGATCCTCGAAGACAAGAACGACCGCATCTTCCGCCAACTGGAAGAGGCGATGACCGTTTCCGTCATGCCGCTGGACAAGATGTTCGAAAAGGCCGGCATGGACCCGGACCGCATCCTGAACGAGGTCCGCAAAGGATACTCCGGCCAGGGCGGCCCGATGACGCCGCTCAGCTTTTCGACCAAGGGCGACGCCACCTCCCCCGAGACGCTGCGCGCCAACCGCATCCTCAACCAGATGGACCGGCTGAACCTCTACCGGATCGCCGCCCAGAAGGCGCCTTTCGCCTCGCCGCTCAAGGACAGCTTCCGCTTTACCAGCGGGTTCGGCTATCGCTGGGGCCGGTTGCACGCGGGCACGGATTTCGCGGCGCCGCACGGCACGCCGATCTATTCTACCGCCGACGGCGTCGTGATCCACGCGGACTGGCAGTCGGGCTATGGCCGGCTGGTCAAGATCCAGCATGAATTCGGCATCGAGACCCGTTACGCGCATATGTCCAAAATCCGCGTGAAGGTCGGCCAAAGGGTCTCGCGCGGGGATCGGATCGGTGATATGGGGAACACCGGTCGGTCGACCGGGACTCATCTCCACTACGAAGTCCGAGTCGGCGGCAAACCCGTCAATCCGATGATCTATATCAAGGCTGCGAAAGATGTTTTCTAAGAGCAAGATCAATGAGCCCGGCCACAAGGCCGACGATACGTCGAAACCGGCCATGCCCGAGCCCTCGAAATCCTCCGCAGGCGAGTACAAGCCCGCAGCCACGCCCAAGGCAAAGCCGCCGGCCTCGTCGCTGTCGGCCGACCTGCACGTGACGGGCAACATCAAGACAACCGGCGACATCCAGGTCGAAGGCACGGTCGAGGGTGACATCCGCGCCCATGTCCTGACCATCGGCGAAAGCGCCACCATCAAGGGCGAAGTGGTCGCCGACGACGTGGTGGTGAATGGCCGTATCGTGGGCCGCGTGCGCGGCCTCAAGGTGCGCCTGACCGCCACCGCCCGTGTCGAGGGCGACATCATCCACAAGACCATCGCGATCGAATCCGGCGCCCATTTCGAAGGCTCGGTGCAGCGCCAGGACGATCCGCTGAACGGCGGCAAGCGCCAGCAGCCGGCGCCCCAGGCCCCCGCAGCGGCCCCGACCACGGCGGCCAGCAACGATTGATCGCGACGCTCTTGCATCTGACAACGTGAAAAGGCCCCGCCATTGGCGGGGCCTTTTGATTTCGCAGCCGGTGTTTTCGCCACCCTGGCCCGCCGGAACGGACCTGGGCGGGTCAGCCGCCCATCTTCTGTTGCTGGGTCTGGGTCTGCTGGACCTGCTGCTGCTGGTACTGCTGTTCGGTCCGTTCGCGGTTGCGATTACGGTTTCCGCCGCTGACGTCCGGGCTGACCGGGCCGACCACGGTGCCGTCGTCCAGCACGTAGTTGCCATCCACGATCGACCCGCCGACCACGTTGCCGTACTTGTCGAACTCGACCGGCACATAGACCGGCACCGGCTCGGGCTGGGTGCAAGCGGCGGCCAGCCCGACCAATGCGGTGGCCGCGACGACTTTGAGTTTCATTGAGAGTCCCCCTCGTTCGGAATCTGCGCCCGAGTCTGCTCTTTCGCAGGGTCAACTGCAAGATCTCGAATGTCTAAAACCCGTGCACCTTGCAGGCCTGCCACGAAATTCCTCGCCTTTGAGGGGCGGCTTTGCTTTGCTGCCCGGGCGGACGGCCCGGGAGGGCCACCCGAGGAGAGAGGAGCCGCCCATGCACCGCCTGCTGATGATCGCCCTGGTCTTTCTCACCCTGCCCACCGCATCCAGGGCCGCGCAACTGTCGCTGACCCAGGACCCGGACTATGGCTGCCTCATCGCGCTGGAGGGCCAGATCGCCGAAGGTGACAGCGACACCCTGCTGGCGCTGCTCAGACAGGCCGCGTCCCTGCCCCGCTATGCCAATACGATCTACGTGAACGAGGACCCGGCGGGCGGCGCGCCCAACGTCGCCATATACGAGCCGATGAACCTCTGTCTCGACAGTCCCGGCGGCGCGCTGACAGAGGCGATGGCGCTGACCCGGCTGGTGCATGGCACCCTCGGCACGGTCATCCGCGCCGGCGCCCGCTGCGAAAGCGCCTGTGCGCTGGTCTTCATGGCGGGCAGTCATTCGACGGAAACGGATTTCGGCGTCTCGGTGAACCGCTTTCTGCATGTCGACGGGCGGCTTGGCTTTCACGCGCCCAGTCTGACCGTCCCCGAGGGCCGTTATGACACCGCGACCGTCGCCCGTGCCTACGAGATTTCCGTCGCGGTGAGCGAGCTGATCTTTCGCAACCTCGTGACCTACCGTTTCGCGCCCTCGCTGGCGGCGCGGATGCACGCCACCCCTGCCACCGACATGCATTATGTCACCCGCGTCGAAGAGGCCGCGCGCTGGGACATCGGCATCCTGGGCATCGCCCCGCCAACCCGGATAAGCGACGCGGCGATCCGCAATGGCTGCAACAATCTCTACCTGAAGGTGCAGGACCAGATGACCAGCGATCCCGACGCCTGGTCGCGCGGCGGCCTGCCCTTCGAGGCAGTGCGCCGCACCGACACCGGATTTTCCTATACCGCCTTCGGGATGGAGGCGGCGGGCACCTGCACCGGGGGCTCTGCCACCTCCGGGCCGGACGCGGGCCTGGTCGAGGGCTTCTGGGGCAACGCGCGGCTGATCCGCCAGTCCGTCTGGGGTGTCGGCGGTGTCCGCGACGCGCAGCCGCCGGTCTTCTTCGGCTTCTTCCAGAACTACATGGCCTGGCCCGGGGAAATGCCGCTCTCGGCCCTGCCCCGCGACGGTCGCGTGCCCGACTACCAGAGCGCAACCGGGCGCTGCTACGTCTTCACCGGAGAGCCGGCAGTCAAGAGTGACGACGAGTCCTGCCTGCGCCAGCGGCTTGCAGCGGCGGACGGCAGAATGATCGACACATTCGAATGGCCCTCGGGCGCGCAAACCCGGCTGGAACAGGCTGGCGGCGCGCTGGCGATCAACGGCGCGACGGCGATCCCCTGGTACTGGCCCGGCGCGGCGCAGCCGGGCGACGCGCCTCCCCGCTGTTACCGCAACGAGGTTTCGCAGAATGTTTTCTGCTTTGCGCGGGACGGCTAGGCCTCAGGCCTCCAGCTCGGCATCCCAGTAGAGGAAATCGAGCCAGCTGTCGTGCAGGTGGTTCGGCGGGAACCGGCGCCCCATGTTCAACAGCTCCGAGGCCGAGGGCTGGCGCGGCGGCTTGCGCAGGCTCATGTTCACCTGCCGCAGGCTCTTGGACCCCTTGCGCAGGTTGCAGGGCGCACAGGCGGCAACGACGTTCTCCCAGCTGGTGATGCCCCCCGCGGCGCGCGGGATCACGTGGTCAAAGGTCAGTTCCGTCTTGGTGCCGCAATACTGGCAGCGGAATTCGTCCCTCAGAAAAAGATTGAAGCGCGTGAAGGCCACGCGCTTCTGAGGTTTGACGAAATCTTTCAGGACCACCACGCTGGGAATCCTGAGCGTCATACTCGGACTGCGCACCACCTCGTCGTATTCGGCGACGATGTCGACCCGGTCGAGAAAGGCCGCCTTGATCGCGTCCTGCCAGGGCCAGAGGCTGAGCGGATAGTAGGATAGCGGGCGGTAATCGGCGTTAAGCACCAAGGCTGGATGGTGTTTGAGAGCGCCCGGCTCCCTTACAAAATGTGTCCTGAACTCACTGTTCATGAGAGACTCTTCCCTCGCCCTGCCTGCTCAACCTGTAAGCACCAGAGCGGGGAACCCGCCCCAGCCTGAGAAACACTATATCTCGCGTTTTGCCTCTGGCAAGTCCCGCAAGATAGAGTGGTCGTAACGAGGAGTAGCCTGCTTAGGTAAAAGGCATGTGACAGATGGCAGGCTGGAAATAGGCATGCACGCCCTGCCCACTCCCCTGTCAGCTGCGGGTCCGGTCATGCCTCGTTGTCTGCGGATGGCCCCCGCTCCTCGACATATAGGGCGCATCACTGCCAGCAGGCGGCCACCACGCCGGGGCGCACTTTGGGCGCCAGCCCTGCCGTCCCGGCGAGACTTGCGGGAGAGGCTCCCGGATCGCGCTGCGCCCTTGTCTTCGGCTTTGGTCGGCGCCGGAGTTTTTCCTACAGATCCGTGGTAATCAACAAGGCCTCCCCGTTCCGGAACACCCACACGAGGACGAATACCTTGCAGCGCTTGCGCAGCTCAGCGGTGAGCGCCTCGGCCTCTGCGAGCGTCCCGACGCTCTTCTGGTCCAGTTCCGAGACCACGTCGCCGGGTCGAATGCCCTTGTTCCAGGCCTCGGACCTCTCGTCCACGGCGACTACCAAGAGGCCCTGCCGGTCCTCGGACAGGCCGAATTCGCGCCGCCGCCCCGTGTCGATCGGGGCCAGGGTCACAGACGGCAGGATCTGCTCCGAGGTGTCAGATGGGGTTCGGCTCGCGTGTTGAGAGGTTCGGCCAGAGTGACCTTTACCGACTGGTCCCGACCCGCGCGGTTGAGCCGCACGACAATGCTCTCCCCGGCCCGATGCGCAAGAACCATCGCGACAAGCCCGCGCGTATCGGTCACCGTTTCACCGCCCATTTCCAGCACCACGTCGCCCGCCTTGATCCCCGCCGCCCTGACCGGGCCATCGAGCACTTCGGACACCAGTACGCCGCTGGTTCCGGACACCCCCAAGGCCTTGGCGATATCCGCGTCGAGGTCTTGAACCCGCAGGCCAGTCCAGCCGCTTCTTGCAGGCGCAACCGGTTTACCGGCCGTGGGCGGCGTTGGTGTCTCGCGCGGCTTGTCCGCGTCCCGGGCCGAGATCGCCGCCAGTTCCAGCGCCCCGAATTCCGTGTTGGCGTCACCCAGCAGTCTCGGCACCATGTAGTCCAGCGCCTCGTTGGCTTCCAGCGGCACCGGGCTGACGTCAAAGCTCTGCGTGTTGCCGTCCACCCCGCCCCGGACTAAGCCGAGATGGAACCGCACCGCCGCGATGGCATTGCCGCCGGTCTTCGGGTGAGCCCGAATGCCGGGCACGCAATGATCGTTTGTCACACCCCTGTTACCCGCCACCAGGAAGGCGGTGCAGGGCACGAACTTGTTTCTGTCCGTCAATATATCCAGCTTGCCCACCGCACGGCCAAGCCGGGCAAAGGGCGAATTGGCGCTGTAGTTCGAGATGAACTCGATGCCCTGTGCGCCGATCATGGCCTCGTTGCGAATCGTGCCCGGCGCGGATTGCTTGCTGTCGATGACCACCTTGCCGAAACCGGCGCCATCGAAAACCGGCAGATCCTGGGCGGTGGTCTCACCGGCGGCAAGGATCAGGACAAGGGCAAACAGAGGGCCCATGAAATCCTCCCGAGCTGAAATCACAACCACCTTGGCAAGTCCCGCCGCCGCGCCGAAACAGCAAATCCGGCTCAGGCCGCAACCAAGTCATAGTGCCGGATCAGCCGATGCTCGACCAGCTCGGCCTCGGCGGGGTCGATGTGGGGTGTGGTGTAATCCTCGCCGACAAAGGCCTTGAGGGCGTCGAGGTCGCGCCAGATCATGACAAAGGCGAAATCGCGCGGGCTCTCGGCGCGCGCCGCGCCGGGATAGACGTCGACGACGCCATCGGTGCCTTTCATCAGCGGAATGGCCGTTTCGTGAAAGAACTTGGCGAACTCCGCCTCCTTGCCGGGGCGGATGGTGACCTGGAAGATGCGCATGATCATGGGACGGGCCTTTCCTGTGCCGGGACCGGAGCCGCCCGGCCCCTGGGGCCCAGTGTAGCATGAATCGGGTGGGAGGGGCCGTTTGACGCGGCTAGTCTGGCAGCAGGGCCCGCATGGCATCGCGGCTGCCCGGGCCGATCTGCCCGTCTATGGGACCATCATAAAGGCCAAGTCTTTTCAGGTGCTCCTGCATGGCGCGCGCGGTGGCCCGGTCCCAGTCTGAAACATCCCGCTCGACCGCCCAGTCATCCCCCAGCTTGAGACCTTCGACATAGAGCCGGGCCGCCTCTGTAGGTGACGCGGGAACGCCGCGCCCTTCTTCATACATCACGCCAAGGTTGTACTGAGCATACCGATACCCCTGATCCGCCGACTTGCGATACCACTGTGCGGCAAGCTTGTCGGATTGTGCTACACCGCGCCCCCTAATGTACATTACGCCAAGGCTGTTCTGGGCCGACGCGTGCCCCTGGTCCGCTGCCTTACGATACCACCGCGCGGCAAGCGTGTCGGATTGTTCCACGCCAAGACCATTCTCGTACATCACACCCAGGTTGTTCCGGGCAACCGGATCGCCGGTATCGGCGGCCCGAGTGTATTTCTCAAAGGCTTCGTCAAACCTCTGGTCGGAAAAATACGCCTGCCCCGCCGGATCGTGCGCGGTTTGCCGTCCGGTGTCACAAGACAGATGTCGAGCCGCCCGACGAATTTGGCCAGTTCCTGCACATCGTCCGGCGCTTCCTTGATCGGACGCCAGAACCCTCTCAGGTCCTCGGCCTTGCGGCGGATCGACGGCATGGCGCTGCTTTCACGGTCGAGGTCGAAACCGAAATCGCATTCGTTCAATGCGGCGGCGGGACCGGAAAGGGCGCTGGCAAGAATGGCAACAAGCGAAAGACGGGCAAAAGACATGGGCAAAACGGCTCCGGGCAATGGATCCGCTCTGGCAGTCTAGCAAGAAATCCGCCCTGTCGGAGTCCGGAAATCCCGTCCACCGTCGGGGCCTGAACTCCTAACGGACAGTAAAATCGCCTCTGCAACCCAATGAAGACATTACGTCGTCTTTCTGTCCGTGCGAGGACGCCCCTTTTTTCACAAGCCGCGCCGTCAGAACCCGCACTTGTCGCGCAGAAAGGCCAGCGACACGCCCAGCCCGTCCGGCGCGATGCCATGCGCGGTGCCTTCCATGATATGGGCAAAGACCTCCTTGAAGCCCGCCTCCTGCAGTGCTTCCGCCGCCTGCGGCAGCGATTGCGGCGGCACCACGTCGTCCTGGTCGCCATGCACCAGCAGGATCGGCGGCTTGCTTTTCCACTCGTCCGCCAGCAGTTCCGGCGCCAGCAGGCGGCCCGAGAAACCGACGATCCCCGCCAGTTCGTCCTCGCGGCGCGGGCCGACGTGCAGGCTCATCATCGTGCCCTGGCTGAAGCCGAACAGGGCCACCTGTTCCGGCAGCAGGTCTTCGTCCACCATCAGCGCGTCGAGAAAGGCGTTCAGGTCGTCGACCGCGCGCGCCATGCCGGCCATCGCCTCTTCCTCGGACGAGCCGTCGATCCAGGGGATCGGGAACCACTGGAACCCGAAGGGCGCCCCGGCGCAGGCCTCGGGCGCGTCGGGGGCCACGAACAGCGTGTCTGGCAGGTGTTCGCCCAGCGGATCCGCCAGCCCCAGGAGGTCCGCCCCGTTGGCCCCATAGCCGTGCAGGAAGACGACGCAGGACCGCATCTCTCCCGATACCGGCCCCTTGCGGCCCGTCTGCAATACTCGTGTCATGCCCTGTCTCCTGTGATGTGCTTGCGGTCAGCGCTTCTCGAAAAAGCAGACCTCGACCGCGCCCGCATTGTCCTGCAGCGCGGTGTCGTTGATGCGAAATTCCATGACCCGGCGGATCTGTTGCGTGTTGAACGTCCAACCGCTGGGAAAATGTCCCACCTTGCCCCCGTCCAGCCGGTAGAGCAGCCGCCCGAAGGGCAGCGAGGACTGTTCCTTGTAGGTCGCATAGGGGGCAAGACGTGCCTCGTCCGCCGTGCCGTGGCCATCCGGGCCGACACGATCATATGTATTGGCATCCACCGTCCAACCCTCGCCGCGCCCAAGCCGCAGCGCCTCGAGCGTGCCGGTCAGCCGTGTCTCGTGCCGCTGCCACCCCTCGCGCGCCGAGATCGACAGGCATTCGAACCCGGGACCCGTGCTGACGACCCTGGCCCGGACGGCATCTTGCGCCTCTGCGGCGCCGGACAGCGCCGCCACCATGACCCCGACGGCCACAAGAACATGCTTCATGCGATCCCCTCGCGCTTCTTCTCCACATGGTAGTAGGCCCAGAGCGCGCGCGCCGCAACCGACCGCCAGGGCGCCCAGTCGCGGGCCATTTCGCGCAGCGCCTTTTCACGCGGGCGCTCTGGCAGGTCAAAAAGCACCCGCGCGCCTTCCTGCAGCGCCAGGTCGCCGGGGGCAAAGACATCCGCCCGCCCGAGACTGAACATGGCATAGATCTCGGCGGTCCAGACGCCGATCCCCTTGACTGCCACCAGCCGCTTGATCACCGCCTCGGTCGGCATGGCACGCAGGGCGTCGAAGTCGATCCCGGCCTGCGCCAATGCCTGCGCATAGGTGGCCTTCTGGCGCGACAGGCCAAGAGCCCGCAGATCGTCATGGCTCACCTCCGCCACCGCCTGGGGCGTGACCATGCCCGCCGCCTCCAGCCGGGCCTGGATCGCCCGGGCCGAGGCAACGCTGACCTGCTGGCTGACGATCGCGCTCAGCAGCTGCGCGAATCCGTCGGGCCGCAGCCGCAGCGGCAAGGGCCCGGTCCGGTCCAGCGCAAAGGCAAAACGCGGTTCACGCGCGGCGAGCCACGCCGCCCCCTCGGCCACGCAGGCGTCCGAGCGGATCAGCCGTCCGACAGATTGTGCATCCTCAGCCATGCCAGGGCCTCCTTCACACTTGCGACACGCGGCCCGCCGGGCCGACGCGGACGGGCGATCATGGCCACCGGCAGATGCAGGCGGCGCGCCGCCTCCAGCTTGGGCCAGCCGCCCGGGCCGCCCGCGTTGTGCACCATCAACCAGTCGATCCGCTCGCGCCGCAAGAGCCGGATCTCCTCGGCGACGGAAAAGGGCCCGTCGGCAGGCAGATAGCGTCCCCGGCGCAGCGGGAAAGGCGCCTGCCCGCCGCCAATGCGCCGCATCAGCACATGCGCCCGCAGCGCCCGCAGCCCCGGCAGGGCGGCCCGCCCCGTGGCCACCAGCACCCGCGCGCGCGCCGGGATCACCTCCGCCGCCGCGCGGACATCGCGCAAGGCCACCCAACGGTCGCGGCGGGTGGGCCGCCACTCCGGGCGCACCAGCTGCAGCAGCGGCAGACCGGCGGCGCGCGCGGCCCGCGCCACGGCAAAGGCGGTTTCCACGTCACAGGGATGCCCGGCCTCGACCACCACGCGGGCGCCGCTGTCCCGCAGCCAATCCGCCGTCACCGGACCGAGACTCACCGGCCCCGGCCAGCGCCGCGCGACACGTTCACGCGTGGGCAGCCGCACATGGGCACCGGGCAAGGCCCGGGCCAGCTCATGCGCTTCCGCCGCGCCGCCGATGATCACGATCCCCGTCATGGCCTCCCCATAGAACAGCCCGCCGGGAAAGGGAAACACGCGCGCCGGCCCTCCCTCCGCTCCCAGGGCGCGGCGGAGCCCGCATGGCCACCGCCCGTGTTTCGTCTCTCTCCAAATATCGCCGGGGGAGTCGACCAAGGGGAGACGGGGGGTTGCGCCCCCCTCCGCCCCAGGATGCTGGGCGATCCCTGGGCGAAATGACGCTACGTCATCGGCCGCGCGGCGCGCCCGCTGTTCCACCGCGCGACATATTCCCTCTTGCCCATATGAGCGGCGCCGCCTAACCCATGCGCATGAGTGACGTGACAGTGCCCCCCACCGACAGCCGCGCCAAGCGCAACGTGACCGTCCTGGTGCTTGCCCAGGCCATCCTCGGCGCGCAGATGCCGATGATCTTCACCATCGGCGGGCTGGCCGGACAGTCGCTGGCCTCGAACGCCTGTTTCGCCACCCTGCCGATCTCCCTGATCGTGCTGGGTTCGATGCTCTCGGCGACGCCGGTCTCGGCGCTGATGCAGCGCTACGGGCGTCGCGCGGGGTTCTTTGTCGGCGCCGGGGCGGGCGCGCTCGGGGGCATGGTCGGCGCCTACGGGCTCTACATCGCGTCTTTCCCGATCTTCCTCCTGGGGTCGCTCATCACCGGCACCTACATGTCCGCGCAGGGGTTCTACCGCTTCGCCGCCGCCGACACCGCCTCGGATGACTTCCGCCCCAAGGCGATTTCCTACGTCATGGCGGGCGGCCTGCTGTCCGCGGTGATCGGCCCGCAACTGGTCAAGGCGACCTCGGATGCCTTCGTGGTGCCCTTCCTGGGCACCTATGCCGCCGTGGTGGCGATCAACGTCATCGGCGCGATGCTCTTTCTCTTCCTCGACATCCCGCGCCCCCCGCGCCCCTCCGAGGACGCGCCCAAGGGCCGTTCCCGCTGGGAACTGCTGACGAC
The DNA here is from genome assembly GCF_012274245.1 of Mameliella sp. LZ-28. Classification (NCBI taxonomy): domain Bacteria; kingdom Pseudomonadati; phylum Pseudomonadota; class Alphaproteobacteria; order Rhodobacterales; family Roseobacteraceae; genus Antarctobacter; species Mameliella sp. LZ-28. Next base: position 65,564 of record NZ_JAANYX010000033.1, read on the forward strand.
GCCGCGCATCGCCGTGGCGGTGATCTGCGCCACCGTGTCCTACGCGCTGATGAACCTTGTCATGACCTCGACGCCGCTGGCGGTGGTGGGCTGCGGGTTCGAAACCGGAGATGCGGCCAATGTCGTCACCGCACACGTCCTGGCCATGTTCGCGCCCAGTTTCTTCACCGGCCACCTGATCGCCCGCTTCGGCGTCGAAAAGATCATGGCGCTGGGGCTGGTGATCCTTGCCGGCGCGGGCGTCGTGGGTCTGTCGGGCGTCGAGCTGGAACAGTTCTTCGTCGCGCTGGTGCTGCTGGGCCTGGGCTGGAACTTCGGCTTCATCGGCGCCACGACCATGCTCGCGGGCGCGCATGAGCCGCATGAGCGCGGCCGGATGCAGGGGTTGAACGACCTGATCGTCTTTGGCGGTGTGACCTTTGCCTCGCTGGCGAGCGGTGGCCTGATGAACTGCTCGGGCGGCTCGGCGCAACAGGGGTGGACGGCGGTCAACCTCGCCATGGCGCCTTTCCTCGTGCTGGCAGGCGGCGCGCTGATCTGGCTGGTGATGCGCCCCCGCGACACTGCCGAGGCCTGACACGGCGCCTCAGCTGGTTAGCAGGTGCCAGCGGCGGGAAAACTCGCTGAGCGTCAGCCGCCCCTCGCCCACCGAGGCCGGATCGCGCGCCGCCAGCGCCAGCAGCGGCTTGCCCTGCGCAAATTCCCGCAGCGCCGCGCCAGCCAGTCCGTGCCCGCGCCGCAGCGCCCGCAGCGACGGCACCTTGCGCACCTCCTCCAGTCGCGCGCGGGCCAGGGATGCGATCGCCTCTGCCCGCCCGTCCGGCAGGGGCAGCTTGCCGCGCGCCTCCAGCTCCGGAACCGCCTGCAAATACCGCGCCAGCGCCGCCGCCCGCGCATGGGCCAGCACCGCCGCCTCATCCACCCGCGCCCCCAGCGCCGAGAGAGCCGCCAGCGCCAAGTGCCCCGCCGTCGCGTCCAGGTAGCCCATCAGCGCGGCTTCATCCTCGAAGGGCGCGCGCTCAAGATCCGCCTCGCGGGCCTCCACGGCCTTTTGCAGACCGGACACATCCACCCCCGCCAGCGCCTGCGCCAAGGGCGTAACCACTTCGTGCCGACGCGTGAACCCGCCCGCGCCGATCTCCTCCAGCGCATCCCGCCACCATTGCAACCGCATCTGCGCGATCATCGGCTCCTGCGTGACCCAGGGCGCGCGGCTGACCTCGACGTTGAAGGCATAAAGCGGCATCAGCACCGCGCGCGCCGGCAGAGGCGCCGCCATCGCCGCCACGAACCGCTCGGGGTCGCCGCGTTCGACGATCTGCGCGCAGGCGTAAAGGTCGCTGCCCTCTTCCCAGCTCATGACAGCCGCCGCGCGACAACAAGGTGATAGCCGGTCTCATGCCGCACCGCGCGCCAGTCCCGCGCCTCCTGCGCGCAGAGGTCCAGCATCTCGGTCAGCCTTGCGTCCGCCCCGGGGCGCAGCGCATCGATCCGCGCCTCCATCGGCTGGTAATAGGCCTCCCAGCCCGCGTCCGAGACATCGCGCGTGCCCAGGATCTCGAACCCCGCCGCCGCCACCGCTGCGGCGATGCCCGCGCGGTCGCGGGTCGGGTAGTCCTCCCAGAAGGCGCGCGCCTCCGCGCTTGGCGTTTCAGTGAAATAACAGGGTTCCGAGAAGGCCAGCACGCCGCCCGGTTTCAACGCCCCGCGCATCACATCCAACCCCGGTTTCAGCCCGAGGAAGTAGAGCGCCCCGGCGCACCAGATCATGTCAAAGGGCGCCTCGGCGAAGGCGGCAATGCGGGCCATGTCGTCCTTGCGCACCGTGACCTGCGGCAGGTCGGCAAAGCGCGCCTGGATCTGCGCGACAAAACCCTCCTGCAGGTCCACCGCCAGCACCCGGCCCGCGCGCGCCAATGCGGCCACATCGCCCCCCGCACCCGCGCCCGCGTCGCAGATCGCCGCGCCCTCGGGCAAGGCGGCAAGCTCCAGCGCCCAGGTCACGTCCTCTTCGCTGCCCGGCCCCTCGCGCGGCAGGTCCTTGTGGACGGCGAAGAAGGCCTCCCACTCCATCAGCCCTGCCCCCCGTCGCGCACCAGTTTCCAGCGCACCGCGTCCAGCAGCGCCTCGAACGAGGCATCGACGATGTTCGCGCTGACGCCCACGGTGGCCCAACGGCGCCCCTGTCCATCCTCGCTGTCGATGATGACGCGGGTCACGGCCTCGGTCCCGCCCTGGGTGATCCGCACCTTGAAGTCGACCAGCCGCATGTCGTCGATCGCCTCCTGGTAGCGGCCCAGGTCCTTGGCCAGCGCCTTGGACAGCGCGTTGACCGGGCCGCGGTCATTGCCCGCCTCGTCCATGGACTCCGACACCGACAGTTTCTTTTCGCCATCCACCTTCACGACCACGACCGCCTCGGAGAGAGACACCATCTTGTCGTACTTGTTCTTGCGCCGCTCCACCGTCACCCGGTAGCGCTTGACCTCGAAGAACTCGGGCAGCATCCCCAGCTCGTCCCGCGCCAGCAGCTCGAAACTGGCCTGCGCGGTGTCGTAGGAATAGCCCTCGGTCTCGCGCGCCTTGACGCGGTCGAGGATGCGGGCCAGCGCCGGATCGCCCTTGTCGACCTCCAGCCCCATTTCCGACAGGCGGCGGCGCAGGTTCGACTGGCCCGCCTGGTTCGACATCGGCACGACGCGGCGGTTGCCCACCAGTCCGGGGTCGATGTGCTCGTAGGTGGTGGGGTCCTTGAGGATCGCGCTGGCGTGCAGCCCGGCCTTGTGCGCAAAGGCCGAGGCGCCGACATAGGCCACCTGTTTCTGCGGCACCCGGTTCAGGATGTCGTCCAGCATCCGGCTGGTCCGCGTCAGCCCGGCCAGCGCCTCCATGCTGACACCCGTCTCGAACAGGTCCTTGTAAGGCGCCTTGAGCAGCAGCGTCGGAATCAGCGCCGTCAGATTGGCATTGCCACAGCGTTCGCCAAGACCATTCAGCGTGCCCTGGATCTGGCGCGCCCCGGCCATCACCGCCGCCAGCGACCCCGCGACGGCGGTTTCCGTGTCGTTGTGCGTGTGGATGCCCAGGTGATCGCCGGGGATCCCCTTTTCGATCACATCCTGCACGATCTGCCCGATTTCATGCGGCAAGGTCCCGCCATTGGTATCGCAGAGCACGATCCAACGCGCCCCGGCCTCCAGCGCGGCACGCAGACAGTCCAGCGCATAGGGCGCATTCGCCTTGTAGCCGTCAAAGAAATGCTCGGCATCGAAAAGCGCCTCGCGCCCCTGCCCCACGAGGTGAGAAACCGAGGCGGCGATATTGGCGATGTTCTCTTCCAGCGTGATCCCCAGCGCCGTGGTGACGTGGAAATCATGGGTCTTGCCGACAAGGCAGACGGCAGGTGTGCCCGCATTCGTCACCGCCGCCAGCACCTCGTCATTGGCGGCCGAGCGGCCCGCGCGCTTGGTCATGCCAAAGGCGGTCAAGGTGGCGCGGGTCTGGCCCACCTCCTCGAAGAAGGCACTGTCGGTCGGGTTCGCCCCGGGCCAGCCGCCCTCGATATGATCGACGCCAAGCGCATCGAGCGCCGCCGCGATCTTCAGCTTTTCGGCGGTGGAGAACTGGACACCTTGGGTCTGCTGCCCGTCGCGCAGCGTGGTGTCGTAGAGATAGAGGCGTTCGCGGGTCATGACCTTCCCCCGAGTTGGGCGAGACAGGAGGCGCGCATGCGCCATGCCCGACCTCGGGAGGGCCTTGACGCAGTCCCGGCGTTTGCACTCCAAAGCTCCAATGCCGCTCTCACTTCGATATTGCCAACGAATGCCCTCCCGGGGGGGAGGTCGGGCATGGCGCATGCGCGCCGGCTGGCTCTGTTTGCAGCCATCACTCCAGCCCCTCCAGCTTGGCCGCGTCGAACCCGGCGCCCGGCACCAGGTCCACCCCCTCCTTGGACATGCGCACTTCGACGCCCGCGTCGATGAGAGCCTGCTTCATCCGGTCCACCTCGGAGAAATCCTTGCTCTGCATGGCCTGGGCGCGCAGCCTTTCAAGTCTTTCGGCAAATGGCAAAAGATCGAGTTCCGGCCCCTGTACCCATTCAGGAATACCATTATCCATAAACCCCATAATCTTCAGGCTTGAGCGCAAACTGGGTTGGTCGTTGGCATGAGACAATTGGTGGAGTTCTGAAATCGCTGCGGCTGTATTCAGATCGTCAGCCAAAGCGTTCAACACCCCGACGTAGGGTTCAACGTTATCCAGACCTTCTGCCGCCTGACGATACCACTTGCGCAGGGTGGCCTCAGCTTCCTCCCGCTTCTTCTCGGTCCAATCCATCGGCTTGCGATAATGCGTCGACAGCATCACAAAGCGGATCACCTCACCCGGCACCCCCTGGTCCAGCAGGTCGCGCACGGTGAAGAAGTTGCCAAGGCTCTTGGACATCTTCTTGCCCTCGACCTGCAGCATCTCGTTGTGCAGCCAGACCCGCGCGAAATCCCCCTCGGGATGGGCGCATTTCGACTGTGCGATCTCGTTCTCGTGATGCGGGAAGGTCAGGTCGTTGCCGCCACCGTGGATGTCGAAGGTTTCCCCCAGCAGGGCGAAACTCATGGCCGAGCACTCGATATGCCAGCCCGGTCGTCCCCGGCCCCAGGGGCTTTCCCACCCCGGCAACTCGTCCGAAGACGGCTTCCACAGCACGAAATCCATCGGGTTCTTCTTGTAGGGCGCCACCTCGACCCGGGCGCCCGCGATCATGTCTTCGACCGACCGGCCAGACAAGGCGCCGTACTGGGCATAGCTCTCGACCGCGAACAGAACATGCCCCTCGGCCTCGTAGGCGTGACCGGAGGAGATCAGCCCCTCGATCATGGTGATCATCTCGTCGATGTACCCGGTCGCGCGCGGCTCTTGCGTGGGCCGCAGGGCGCCCAGCGCGTCCATGTCCGCGTGATACCAGCCTATGGTCTCGTCCGACCGCTCGCGCACCAGTTCCTCGAGCGTGCCCGATGCCCCCGCCTCCTTGCGCTGAAGCGCGGTGGCGTTGATCTTGTCGTCCACGTCGGTGAAATTGCGCACGTAGGTGACGTGGTCCGGGCCATAGACATGGCGCAGCAGACGAAAGAGCACGTCGAACACAAGGACCGGGCGCGCATTGCCCAGGTGCGCGCGGTCATAGACCGTGGGTCCGCAGACATACATCCGCACGTTGTCGGGGTCTATGGGGCGGAAGTCGTCCTTCTTCCGGGTCCGGGAGTTGGTGAAGCGGATGTTCATGGCCTCGTCCTTCGCAAATCTTGCGGCGGGCCTAGCAACTCTATGATGCGAATGGAATAGAGGACCGTCCCGCCAATGGCCGGGATGTCCCGACCGGTGTCAGCAGGTAATGCAGCAGAGGGTATGTGCAGCGGTCGTCATGGGCGTGGCTTAGCACGGCGCCCCTGCCCTGCCAAGCCGCGCCTTTCCAGCGTGGCGGGGGTATTTTTGCCAAGAAGAAACCGCAAGCGCGCGCCTCGGGGCTTCTTCTTGGTCCAAATACCCCTGCAACGGTCGGGGTCAACCGTAGCTCACCATTTCATATTCCACCGCGTCCGGCCTATCGAAATAGAACCGGCGGCCGGGCTCGTAATCGGCGTGGTTGAAAGTCTCGATGCCCAGAGCACGGACACGGGTCTCGATCGCGTCGAGATCCTCGACCACGATGCCGACATGGTTCAACCCTGCGGCGTTGCCGTAGCGGGGATGTGCCTCGGCGACTGGCGCCTTGGGGGTGTAGAGGGCAAGGTAGCTGTCCGCGTTGCCGACATGGACGGAATAGCCGTTGTTGAGCGAGGCGCCCTCCCACCGGATGTGCCAGCCCAGGAGGCGGGACAGGAAATCTGCGGTGGCGCGGGCGTCGGGAACGGTGATGTTGACGTGTTCGAGGCGGGCGTTCATGGCTCTGTCCTTTCCATTGCAATATGGGGCAAAGCGTAATTCCTCAAGTTCACTTGGGATCAAGAGGGAATTATTACTTCATTTCATATCTGTAGAGGAATTCATCGGGAGCCTTGCGCGGCTTGCACCGGCACGGCGCCCGGGGCATCCTGCGGGCATGGGACGCGATACGGTCAACGAGATCTGCCAGGCGCTGCCCGGGGCGGAAAGATCCGATCCCTGGGGAGGCGGGCATGATGCCTGGAAGGTGGGCGGCAGGATGTTCGCCTGCATCGGCGTGGCCAACGACGGGGTGTCGGTCAAGACGCCCTCGGTCGAGGATGCGGCCCTGCTGATCGAGATGGCGCGCGCGGTCAAGGCCCCCTATTTCCACCGCTCCTGGGTGCGGGTGGACTGGGAGGCGGTGCCCGAGGAGGAGCTTCGGGACCGGATCGAGACCTCTTACCGGATCGTCTTCGGCGGTTTGACGAAGAAGAAACAGCGGGACATCGCGGGCGGCTGAGGCCGCGCGCAAGGCGCTTACAGGCGCCTTGGAAACGCTTTTCGAAAAGTGTTGAAGCGGTTTTCAAACCGCTTTTCCAGCGGCCAAGCCCGCCGGCGGCGCAATGGCCGGGCGGGTCGTCACATGTCTCTCATGGATGTCTGAAAACGGCGGCCGCCGGACGGATCGGTCTTGCCGGGGTGTCACTCCCAGCCCTTTTCGGGGCGTCGCCCCCTCGTTCCGCGCAGATCGAAAGGCCCCCGAGCGGGGACATGATCCGGTTTTCAGTGGTACCGCGGGGCAGACTGAGGCCGCCCGGTCGACAAAGATGCCTCGCAAAAAGCACGGCTACCCAAAGAGTCGCAAACACCTAAGGATTCATCGCAACCGACCGCGCATGGTGTCAATCAATACAAAAAATGGCCAAAAACAAAACAGCACCGCCCCGGGAATAAAGAAATAGCTGTCCGAAAACTCATCCGGAAAAACGACATAGATGAGAAAAAAGCCAAAATGGCAGACAGCGTAGAAGAGAAACGCTTTTCTTAGCTTTAGCGGGTTCCCGTTAGAGTCTTTGGACTTCTTGGTCACAACCAGCCCCCTACGTTCAAAGCGCGCCTGCAAAAGCCCGCACGATTTGGTCGAAGATGAATGACCTGAGTAAAAAATCCAAGCCGAGTCGCACAGATAAAGCGTGAGGGCAGCGCGCGCTGCCTTCCGGCCTACTGGTCGCGCTGCGCCTCCAGCGCGCGGTAGGCGGCGACGTTGCGGTTGTGCTCGTCCAGCGTGACGGCAAAATTGTGCCCGTCGCGCGGGTCCAGCGTCTTGGCCACGAAGTAGATATAGTCCGTATCCGCCGGGTTCAGCGCTGCCTCGATGCTGGCGCGGCCCGGGTTGGCGATGGGGGTCGGCGGCAGCCCGTCGATCCGGTAGGTGTTCCAGGGGGTCTCTGCATCCAGTTCCGACCGGCGCAGACCCCGGCCCAGCGGCCCCTCGCCCTTGGTGATGCCGTAGATCACCGTCGGGTCCGTCTGCAGGCGCATGCCCTTGTCGAGGCGGTTGACGAAGACGCTGGCCACCTCGCCGCGTTCCTGCGGGCCGCCGGTTTCCTTCTCGATGATCGAGGCCAGGATCAGCGCCTCTTCGGGGCTTTCCAGCGGCAGGCCCGAGGCGCGGTTGGCCCAGGCCTGGGCCAGGATCACCTCCTGGCGTTCCTTCATCCGCGCGATGACATCGGCGCGGCTGTCGCCGGGCAGGATCTCGTAGCTGTCGGGGGCCAGGCTGCCCTCCTCGGGCACGTCGACCTCTCCGTCCAGTACGTCGATCTGTTTCAACTCTTCGACCACCTGCCAGCTGGTCACGCCCTCGGCCAGGGCCACGCGGAACCGGGTGCCGGTGGTGTCCTTGACCTGGGCATAGATCTCGGGTGCGTCGCCTTCGCCGGGGTCGAAGCTCGCCTGCTCCTCGTAGCGGCCCGTGGCCGGGTCCACGGCACGGACCTGTACTGTCGCGCGGGTGATGCCGATGCGGTAGACCACCTCGGTGCCGCAGGTCGAGGCGCCGCCGCGGGTGACGATGTCGGTGATCTCGGACATCGAGGCGCCCTCGGGGACAAGGTAGCTGCCCGCCTTCAGCGCCTGGGTCTTGTCACCGTAATCGGCACCGACGCGGAACATCATCGCGCTCTTGACCGCGCCCTGATCCGACAGATCCTCGGAGACGGCACGCATGTTGGTGCCGCGCGGCACCTCCAGGCAGATCGGCGCGGTCAGCGGACCCTGGGCATGGTATTCGCGCTGCGCCCAGATCAGGACGCCGCCGAAGAGAAACAGCGCGACGACCAGAAAGGTCAGCGCGTTCGAGGCGATGCTGCGCCACATGCGGGATTACTCCACCTTGCCGAAGACCACGCTGGCATTGGTGCCGCCAAAACCAAAGGAGTTGGACAGGGCGTAGGTCACCTTGCGCGGGCGTTTGGCGTTAGGGGCCAGGTCGATGGGGGTGTCCACCGCCGGGTTGTCGAGGTTGATTGTCGGCGGGGCCACCTGGTCGCGGATGGCAAGGATCGAGAAGATCGCCTCGATCGCGCCGGCGGCGCCCAGCAGGTGCCCGGTGGCGGATTTGGTCGAGGACATGGTGACGCTGGTGGCGTGATCGCCCAGCAGGCGTTCCACCGCGCCCAGTTCGATGGTGTCGGCCATCGTCGAGGTGCCATGCGCGTTGATGTAGTCCAGCGCCGTGGCCTCGATCCCGGCGTCCCGCAGTGCGGCACGCATCGAGCGTTCGCCGCCCTCGCCGTCCTCGGAGGGGGCGGTGATGTGATAGGCGTCGCCCGACAGGCCGTAGCCTGCCACTTCAGCGTAGATCTTTGCGCCGCGCGCCTTGGCGTGCTCGTATTCTTCCAGCACGACGACACCGGCGCCTTCGCCCATGACAAAGCCGTCACGGTCGGCGTCATAGGGGCGGCTGGCCGCCTTGGGGTCGTCGCCGCGTTTGGTGCTGAGCGCCTTGCAGGCGTTGAAGCCCGCGATGCCGATTTCGCTGATGGCCGCCTCGGCGCCGCCCGCGATCATCACGTCCGCGTCGCCGTATTTGATCAGGCGGGCCGCGTCGCCGATGGCATGAGCGCCGGTGGAACAGGCGGTCACGACCGCGTGGTTCGGCCCCTTGAAGCCGTATTTGATCGAGACGTTGCCCGAGATCAGGTTGATCAGCGCGCCGGGGATGAAGAAGGGCGACACGCGGCGCGGGCCTTTGTCACGGATCAGGAGCGCGGTTTCCGCGATGGCGTTCAGCCCGCCGATCCCCGACCCGATCATGACGCCGGTGCGCAGGCGGTCTTCCTCGCCCTCGGGCTTCCAGCCCGCGTCGGTGACGGCCTGTTCCGCGGCGGCGATGCCGAAGCGGATGAACTCGTCGACCTTGCGCTGTTCCTTCTTGTCCATCCAGTCATCGGGATTGAAGGTGCCGTCGCTGCCGTCGCCGTAGGGCACTTCGCAGGCATAGGTGGTCGCCAGGTGGCTGGCATCGAACTTGCTGATGGTGCCCGCCCCGGACTGGCCGTCCAGGATCCGGCTCCAGGTCTCTTCGACTCCGCAAGCCAGCGGCGTGACCAGCCCCAGCCCGGTGACAACTACGCGACGTGCCATGCGCCTGCCCTCTCTCTCACATTCTTTTTCCGCTCATACCGCGCGAAGCCCCGCAGGGGCAAGGGGATGCCGCCCCCGTCGGCAGACAACCGACCGCCGCACAAGGCCCGCGCGGCGTGCGGTGGCTGCGATCTGGCCAACGCTCGGGTCACCGCGCCGCCCCACGGGCTGCACCACACACCAAAGAACCTTGGCCAGACTGCCAGCGGACCGCCGATGTCAGCCCGGCAGGGTCAGGATCCTGGCGCCGCGCGGCGTGGCGACGACCGTATGTTCGAATTGCACGGTCTCGGCGGGCGGTACGCTGAGCAGGGTCCAGCCGTCGCTTGCCTCGTCCGCCATCCGCCCCCCGCGCGACAGGAAGGGTTCGACGGTCAGGACAAGGCCTTTGGTGATCCGGCGGCGCTCGGCCCGGGTGGGCCATGTGGCGATTTCCTCCGGATACTCGTGCAGGCTCCGCCCGACGCCGTGGCTTGCGAGGTTGCGAATAAGCGTGTAGCCGCGCTTTTCGGCAAAGCGCCCGATGGAGGCGCCGATACCCGCAAGCGGCTTGCCCGCGGCGACCTGCGCGATGCCGATCTGCATCGCGCGGTGGCCGTCCTTGCACAGCCGGTCAGGCTGCGCCGTCGCAAGTCGAAAGCTGGCACCTGTGTCGGCGAAAAAGCCATCCTTGCTGGCCGAGACGTCGATGTTCACGAGATCCCCCGCGCGCAGCAGGCGGTCGCCGGGAATGCCGTGGGCGATCTCTTCGTTGACGCTGATGCAGGTGGCGCCGGGAAAGTCATAGGTCGTCTCCGGCGCCGAGGCCGCCCCCGACCGATCCAGCAAGCGGCGCCCGAGGTCGTCCAGTTCGCGGGTGGTCATGCCCGGCTCTGCCGCGCGGATCATCGCCTGCAGGGTGTTGGCCACGATGCGGCCGATGGCCTGCATCCCCTCGAGTTCGTCTTGCCGGGTGATCGTCATGGTGTGTCTTTCGGTCCCCGTGATCCGGACTGCCGGGCGGGCGATGTCTTGCGCCTCAGGCCCAGTCCGCGCCCAGGTCTGCGCGGGCCCGGTCGATCCAGTGTTCCTGCAACCAGTCGCAGGGCTTGGAATAGCGGATGAAAGATCCGGTATACCCCGACAGGGCATCCGTCATCTTGGGGCGCCCGTGAAAACAGACCACGCGGGCCTCCGCAGGCAGGCGCGGCGCATGCAGGTAATTGCCGGGAAAGGGGTTGCAGTCGTACTTGAACGACACCACCCACTCGCCCGGAATATAGGTGAACACGCCCCGGTCCATTGCTTTATGCGAGGTATAGCGCTGCTCCGATCCGCGCGCCTTTTCCACCTCTTCATAGGGGTTGGCGGCCAGGTCCTCGTAGAGGAACCCGTGCAGCGCCGGATCGAAGCGAAAGACCGACCCGTGCCCGGTGGGCCGCCCCTTGCGCTTTTCCGTCCAGTCATGGCGCATCGCCACGGTGCCGGGCGCCAGGTCGTGGATCTCGTCCAGCCCGCCGGTGATCACCACGTCCAGGTCAAAACCCAGCACCGGCCCTTCGAGGTCCGGCACCAACCCGGGATGAAACAGCGAAGTCTTGCGCATCGCGCCCTGCCGGTTGGCCACCGCCAGCGCCGCGTTCATTGGCTCGGCATAGGGTTCGACCGGCAGGTCCAGCACCTCGATATCCGGGTGCAGCCCCTCGGCGTGTTCCGTCATCACCATGAAACGGACGGGCCGCGACAGGTTGCGCCGCACGCCGGAATACAGCCGGTTGACATACTCGGGGCCGAACAGCGTGCCCCACTTGATGCACATGATGTTGATGGCCGTCACGCTGCGCCCCCGCCTTGGTGTTGCCCGCGCGGCATAGCAACGCCCGCGCCGGAACACCAGCGCTTGCAGCGGGCCGGTGCCGCGCCTAGATTGGCCGTGAACCCGAACCCAGGACGGAGGCCATGATGGAGATTGCATCGACCCTCCGGGCCGCGCGCTAACTTTCAGCCCGCCGCCCGTGCACGCATTTCAGGCCGCCTGCCGCGGCCTTTACCTGCATGTCTGAACGGGACCTACAACATTGACAGAGTTTGATCTGACCGGCCTGGGATGGTCGGCCCATTTCGCGCGCCAGCTGGGCGACGATGACCGGGGCCTGGCCCCTGCCCGCCTCTCCGAGGTGCACCGCGACCGCCTGCGCGCGCTGGCGCCCGGGGGTGCCCTCTCCCTTCTGCCCGTCGAGTCCACCGGCGCCTATGCCGTGGGCGACTGGGTGCTGAGTGACGGCAGCCGTGCCGTCCGGCGGCTGGACCCCACCAGCGACCTCACCCGCCGCGCCGCCGGGCGCGAGGCGATACTCCAGCGGATCGCGGCGAATGTCGACACGCTGGGCATCGTCACCAGCTGCAACGCCGATTTCAACATCGCGCGGCTGGAACGCTACCTGGCACTGGCCCATACCGCGGGCTGCCTGCCGCTGGTGGTGCTGACCAAGGCCGACATGGCCCGGGACGCGGACGACTACCTGCGCCGGGCACAGCGACTCTCGCCGCTTGTGACCGCCATCGCGCTGGACGCCACCGACCCGGAGGAAGTCGCCCGCCTTGCGCCCTGGTGCAAGGACGGGCAGACGCTGGCGCTGGTCGGCTCTTCGGGCGTGGGCAAGACCACGCTGCGCAACACGCTCACCGGCGAACATGAGCTGACCCAGGGTATCCGCGAGGATGACGCCAAGGGCCGCCACACCACCACCGCGCGCAGCCTGGTGCCCACCCAGGCGGGCGGCTGGCTGATCGACACGCCGGGGATGCGCGAGCTGCAACTGGCGGATGCCGACGAGGGCATCGGCGCGGTCTTCGAGGACATCGAGGACCTCGCCCGCCAATGCCGCTTCCGCGACTGTGCCCATGCCGGGGAACCGGGCTGCGCGGTACAGGCCGCCATCGAGACGGGCGCGCTTGATCCCGACCGGCTGGCGCGTTGGGACAAGCTGCGGCGCGAGGACCGCTACAACAGCGAAACCGTGGCCGAGGCACGGGCGCGCGGCAAGGCCTTCGGCAAGATGGTGCGCGAGATTTCGACCAGCAAGAAGCGCCGCCACGATCCCGGCGCCCCATGACACCAGGCGCGGGCAGGCCCCCTGCCCGCGCTTTTTTGCGCTCCCGTGGTCGTTCCGCATGACATGCTTGCCGCTCCGCATGGGTCAGGATGCTCACAGCACCGACAGCGGAGACAGATCATGGACCCGACCCTTTTCATTGCCACCCGCCCCCTGCCCCGCGGACCAAGCGACAGCCCCCGGGTCATCGAGGCCTTCTATGCGGAACACGGCCAGGGCTGGCGTCCCGGCCTTTCCCCCCTGCTGCCTCCCCTCGCCCGCGCCCTGCGGCGGGTTTGGCACCGAAGGCCACAAGGGATAGACCAATGCACATGACCCGCCCGCCACAGCCCGTCCCCCCAGCGCAGGATCCCGACCGCGCCGCCGTCGCGGCGGTGATCCGCGCCGAGACCACGGCCTTTCAACAGCGCGACTACGCGGCCTGGGCCCGCTGCTGGGTGCAGGAGCCGCGCACGCGGGACGTCTATGTCTCGCCCGCCACCGGGTTGACCGTCCACAGCGGCTGGGCCCAGATCTCGCGCTACATGAAACACGTTATGGACAGCGGCATCGGCTGCCCGAACGTGCCCTTCGGACAGGAAAACCTCCGCATCACCCTCTCGGGCGACACGGCCTGGGTGGTCTACGACGAATGGGCTGCGCCGCCGGGGTCGGCCCGGATCGAGAGCTTCGAAACGCGGATCCTGGAACGGATTTCGGGCGATTGGCGGATCGTCTACGCCGCCTTCGTGATGCGGCACGGCGACCCCGGCGGCGACGAGGCGATCTCGGTCGATGCCACGGGCCAGTTGCTCTGGGCCAGCCCCGTGACGCTGGCCCGGCTGCAGGATCACCCGCTGCTGACCTTGTCGGCTGGCCGGCTGCGCGCCCACCGGCGCGATTGGGACAGGGCCCTGCAAGAGGCGCTGAGGCGCGCCGGGCAGTACCACGGCTATTTCGAATTGCACCGCTTCACCCAGGAGACCGGCGGCCCCTTCCGTTACCCGGCGATCCTGGGAGAGACCGACACCGGCGGGCTGGCGATCGTGCATCTCTCGGTGCGCAACGGCACGACCTACGTCCGGATCGACGGCGACGCCCAGATCGACCGCCGCCTGACGGCGGCCCAGGCGGTCTACGGCCTGTCGGACGGCCAGGTGCGGCTGGCCCGCCAGATCGCCGATGGCAAGGGACCGAAAGAGGCCGCCGAGGCGCTGGGGATCAGTGTCAACACCGCCCGCACGCACCTGTCCCGGCTCTATGAAAAGACCGGGGTCAACGCCCAGACGGCGCTGGTGCGCCTGCTGCTGAGCGTCGGGTGACACCCAGGGCGCGCGCGCCTGCTTCTTCTCTCTCAAAATACTCCGGCGAGCGCGAGAGGCTGGCCCCTCGCATCCTTCGGTGCACACCGCCAGTGTGACGAGCTGGCCCCTTACGGCCCACTTGGAACAGTGGGGCGACGTGGCCCCGAACGGGGGCACAAGCGGCGCCCTGCCGTCCTTTACGACGCCAGCGGCATCCGGCGTTCGACGATCTCCGCCCACCAGGAGCAGCCCGCCGGGATCGCCTCGTCGTTGAAGTTGTACTCCGGGTGGTGAACCATCGCCGTGTCGCCGTTGCCCACCAGGATATAGGCACCCGGGCGCTCTTCCAGCATGTAGGCGAAATCCTCGCCACCCATGACGATGGGCGCCTCGTCGACACCGCCGGACACGGCCCGGGCCACGTCGCGGGCGAACTCGGTCTGTTCGGAGTGGTTGACCATGACCGGGTAGCCGCGGTGATAGATCACCTCGGCCGTGCCGCCATAGGTGGCCGCGACACCCGCCGCGATCTCCTTGATCCGCTGTTCCGCCAGGTCGCGCATCGCGGTGGACTGGGTGCGCACCGTGCCGCGCAGAAAGACCTTCTGCGGGATCACGTTGAAGGCCTTGGAGGACGTCTCGAACGACGTGACCGAGACCACCACCTGGTCGACCGGGTCGGCGTTGCGCGCCGCGATGGTCTGCATCGCCAGCACCAGCTGGGACGCCATCACCGTCGTGTCCACGGTCTCATGCGGCTTGGCCGCGTGACCGCCACGGCCCTCGAGGTTGATCTCGAACTGGTCGGTGGCGGCAAAGAAGGCGCCTTCGCGGATGGCAAAGCTGCCCACTGGCTGGCCCGGCCAGTTGTGCATGCCATAGACCTCCTGGATGCCCCAACGCTCCATCATGCCGTCATCGCACATTTCCTTGCCGCCGCCGCCGCCTTCTTCGGCAGGTTGGAAGATCACGACGACCGTCCCGTCGAAATTCCGCGTCTCGCTCAGGTACTTTGCCGCGCCCAGCAGCATGGCGGTGTGCCCGTCATGGCCGCAGGCATGCATGGCGCCATCGGTCTTCGAGGCATATTCGACACCGGTCCGTTCATGGATCGGCAGCGCGTCCATGTCGGCGCGCAGCCCGATGACCTTGCCCGACCCATTGCCGCGCCCCTTGATGACACCGACGACGCCGGTACGGCCGATGCCGGTCACCACCTCGTCACAGCCGAATTCCTTCAGCTTTTCCTCGACCAGGGCCGAGGTCCGGTGCGTTTCGAACAGGATCTCGGGGTGTTCATGCAGGTCGCGGCGCCAGGCGGTGATCTCGTCCTGCAGTTCGGCAAAGCGGTTCTTGACGGGCATCTTGGCCTCCTTGTTGTCGTGAGTGTTCGTCGAGCCGCGGGGGCCCCTCGGACCCGCTGCGGTTATGGCTGCCAACATATGCACCGGCGTCCGGGGCGCAACCACGACCGCGCGTCGCCCCGGCCCCGGGGTCCCGCGCTGCTTACGCCAAGGGCATCCGCGTCTCGGCCAGGGTGGCAAACCAGCTGGCCCCCACCGGCGCGATGCTGTCGTCAAAGTCATAGCCCGGGTTGTGCAGGTCGGCGCTGTCGCCATTGCCGATGAAAACAAAGGCCCCGGGACGCACCCGCAGCATGTCGCCGAAATCCTCGCTGCCCATGACGCGCGGCGCCTCGCGGTTCACATGGCCGGACACCGCCTCGCCCGCGTCGGCGGCCAAATCCGCCTGCGCCTCGGCATTCACCAGCGGATCGACCCCCTCGATGTATTCCATCTCCACCTGCGCCCCGTGTGCCAGGGCGGTGGCCTCGGCGATCTGGCGGATACGGGTGCGGATCGTCTCGCGGTCGGTGACATCGTACTGCCGCACCGTGCCGATCAGCGTCACCGCATCGGGCAGCACATTGTAGGTGAAGGTCTCCGACTTCATCCCGCAGACGGAAATCACCACCGCGTTCTGCGCGTTGATGTCTCGCGAGGGGATCGAGTGCAGCGCGGTCACGATCTGCGCCGCGGCAAGATTGGTGTCCACCGCCAGGTGCGGCATGGCGCCGTGCCCGCCCTTGCCCGTCACGCGGATCTCGAACTTGTCGGCAGAGGCCAGGAAGGGTCCGGGCCGCGTGGCGAAATGGCCCGGCGTCAGCCCCGGCCAGTTGTGCATGGCATAGACCTCGTCGACCTCGTAGCGGTCGAATACCCCGTCCCCGATCATCGCCTTGGCCCCGCCGCTGCCTTCCTCGGCAGGCTGGAACAGCGCCACGACGGTGCCATCGAAATTGCGCGTCTCGGCGAGATAGCGGCAGGCGCCCAGCAGCATGGTCGTGTGGCCATCATGGCCGCAGGCATGCATCTTGCCCGGTATGGTCGAGGCATGATCCGCCCCGGTCTGCTCGAGGATCGGCAGCGCGTCCATATCGGCCCGAAAGGCGATGGTGCGCCCCGACCCGTCCTGCCGGCCACGGATCACCGCCACGACGCCGGTCTGGCCCACGCCCTCGATCACCTCGTCACAGCCGAACCCCCGCAGTTTTTCGGCCACGAAACGCGCGGTCTCATGTTCCTCGAAGCGCAGTTCGGGATGGGCATGCAGGTGGCGGCGCCATTCGGTCAGGTCCTCCTGCCAGTCGGCGATACGGTTTTTCACGGGCATCGGGTTTCTCCTTTGCCCATGATCCTGCGCCCATGCGGCCCCCTCTGCAAGCCTCAGAGATTGGGGCCGGGTTGCAACCGCGACCCGTCAAAGAAGCGCGACATGCGGAACCGCCCCAGATCATGGCCCGGATCGCGCCCGGTGGCGAGGTCCACCGCCACCCGGCCAAAGCCCGGCCCGATGCCGAACCCATGCCCGCACATGCCCGTCACCACCGTCAGCCCGGGAATCTGCGCGACGCTGTCCACCACCGGCACCACGTCGGGCAGAACGTCGATCATGCCCGCCCAGGTGTCCTTTGCCCGGACCGGCGCCGCATCGGGATAAAGCTGGCCAAACCGCCGGGTGATCTCCGAAACCTTGCCGCCGTTGGGTGCGGGATCGAGGATGCGCATCCGCTCGAAGGGGCTCTCCTCGGCGCCGCTCCAGTGGCGCGGGGTGGAAAAGGCATCGGGCCAATGGGGCGGTTGTGGGCCGCGCGGGTGGATGTCGAATTCGCCGGTCATGGCCAGCGGCAGGTAATGGTGCAGGTGCCGCAGAACATCCGGACCAAGGTACAACTCGCCAAAGGCGGCAGGCGCCAGCGTGAACCCGCCATCGGCGCGCGGACGAAAGGCCAGCCGGTCATCCACCGCCGCCGTCCCAACGACCGGCGGCAAGGGCTGCGTGGCAAGCGCGGTCGAACGCACCGAAAGCTGCGGAATGTCCACCCCGTGCCGGCGCAGGAACAGCGAGGACCAGGCGCCCCCGGCCAGCACCACCGCCTGCGTGCGGATGCGGCCCCGCTCCGTGATGACCCCGGTCACGCGCCCCGCCTGCCGGTCCAGCCCACGCACCGCGCAGCGCTCGGAAATCGCCGCGCCCTCGGCCCGTGCCAGCCGCGCAAGCTCCGGCACAGCCACCCAGGGTTCGCCCTTCATGTCGGTCGGCGTGTGCAGGGCACCGATCCAGGGTCCGCGCGGATAATCCAGCAGCCGCAGCATCTGCGTCCGCCCCAGCAATTCCGAACTGACCCCAAGCCCCCGGGCCTCGTCCAGCCAGCCTTCGAAAGCCGCCATCTCGGCCTCGTCACGGGCAAGATAGCTGACCCCCAGGGTGCGCGTGCCCAGGCGCCCGCCACAGTCGGCATCCAGCGCCTGCCACAGATCCTGCGCCTCGCGCGCGATGGGGATCTCGGCCATGTCGCGGCCTTGCACCCGGATCCAGCCCCAGTTGCGCGAGGATTGCTCTCCTGCCACCCGGCCCTTTTCCAACAGCACAACCTTCAGCCCGCGACGTGCCGCGAACAGCGCGGTGGACACCCCGATCACCCCGCCGCCGATCACCGCAAGGTCGACGGCCTCGGGCAATGGATCGGAGAATTCGACCTGTCCCATCTCGTGAAAGGGGAACGTCATCGGCACCTCCCATGCCCGGATGTGGCGCCTGCACCCGCCGTCGTATTGGGGTATTTGGACCAAGAAGAAGCAAAAGGCGCGCGCCCCTGTTTCTTCTTGGCGAAAATACCACCGGGGGTGAGGCCGAAGGCCGAGGGGGCAGCGCCCCCTGCCGGCGCGCCGGTCATGCCAGGTGCTCCAGCAGGCGTTCCATGAACCGCTGGCCTTCCTGGAACTGCGCCAGGGTGATGTACTCGTCCGGTTGATGCGCGACGGTGATGCTGCCGGGACCGCAGACCACGGCCTTGTAGCCCGCGACCTGGAAATGGCTCGCCTCGGTGCCGTAGCTGACGAAGGTCTCCGAGTTGTCGCCGGTGATCTGGCGAACCAGCGCCTCGGCGGTGTTGTCCGTTTCCGGGGCAAAGGGCGGCAGGCTGAATTTCTCTTCCAGCTCGATCCGGGTCTCGGGGCGGATCTTCTGCATCTGCGCGGTGAGCTCGGCAGCCTTGTCCTCGGTCAGGCGGCGCCATTGGTCCAGCGTCTCGCCCGGCACCACGCGATAGCCGAAGCAGAACTCGCAGTCCCTGGCCGAGATGTTATGCGCCGTGCCGCCCCGGACCTGGCCGACATGGACATTGGTGTAGGGCGGGTCGAAAAGTCCCGCCATGTCCCGCGGCTCTGCCGCCTGCAGCGCGGCGTTCAGCTGGTTGGCCCATGTGATCATCTCGGCGCCCCACATGATCGCACTGACGCCGGTGTGCAGCAGCGAGCTGTGCACCTCGAAACCGTGGACGTGCACCCAGTAGGTGACCCCTCCCTTGTGGCCGGTCACCGCCTTCATCATCGTGGGTTCACCGACGATCACGTCGCGGGCACGCGGCAGGCCGGACATGGCCTCGATCAGGGGGGGCGCACCGGCGCAGCCGATTTCCTCGTCGTAGGACAGGGCGATCTGCAGCGGGCGCGTGACACCGCGCCGTTTCGCCTCGACAAGGGACCAGATCGCCAGCGCGTCGAACCCCTTCATGTCGGTGGTGCCGCGCCCGTAGAGGCGGCCGTCCTTCTCGGTCACGGTGAAAGGATCGGTGGACCAGTCCTGCCCGTCGACCGGCACCACGTCCGTATGGCCCGAAAGCACCACGCCGCCCTCTTCCTCGGGCCCCACATGGGCAAAAAGCGCCGCTTTTTCCGGCTCGTCCGGCTTTACATGGCGCCCGGCCTCGATGCCATGCGAGGCAAGGTACTCCTGCACCCAGTCGATCAGCGGCAGGTTGGTGTCGCGGCTGACGGTGGGAAAGCTCACCAGCTTGTCCAGCAGCGCGCGGGGGGACAGCACCTCGGCCATTCTCACCTCGTTCTTGATGTGTCGGATGGCACATGCCTGTCACGGCGGGGCGACATCCGCAAGCATCGAGGCAGCCTCGTCCCGGAAACCGAGGCCGCGTTTCTGCCGAGGGCAAAATCCAGCCCGCCGCGGTCAGCGATCCGCCCCCTCGCAGGACCGGACAGGGTGGAATCGAAACGAAAAAAGCCGGCCCCGCGCAGAACGGGACCGGCGTTTTCCTGCAGGGAGACCTGCGGTCAGTTGGTGCCGGACGCGGCGGCCACACCCATGACGATGGCGCCCAGGCCGAACAACACGATCAGGGGCGAAATGTCATCGTCGCTCATCGCCTGCGTGCTCACGAACGGGTCCTGCGCCTCGGGGGCCTGTTGCGCCGAAACGGCGCCCGAAGCTGCAATGGTGGCGGCAACTGCGACGGCAGCGATACGGTTCATCGTTTTTACTCCTCAACCTGTACCAGAGGACATCGACACTGGCAGGTCGAACAATCCCAAGCAACAAGAAACGATCAGAAATGCACCTTAAGCGTGTGGAAGATGCATCCTTATCACATCTTCATGTCCGTCAATACCCGCTGTCCGTGATCAACACCTTGTGGCCCGGGCTGACCTCCTCGTATTCCGAGGGCGCGGGCTCGTAGTCAACCGGGTGGATCGGCGAGGGGATCGGCTTGAAGTTGAGGTCCTTTTCCGTCTTGCGGCGGCGCGGGTCGGCGATTGGGACCGCCTTCATCAGGGCCTGTGTATAGGGGTGACGCGGGTCTTCGAAGACGGCGCGGCGCGGCCCCAGCTCGACGATCCGGCCCAAGTACATGACGCCGACATAGTGGCTGACACGCTCGACCACGGCCATGTCGTGGCTGATGAAGAGATAGCCCAGCCCCATGTCCGCCTGCAGTTCCATCATCAGGTTGATGACCTGCGCCTGCACCGAGACGTCCAGCGCGCTCACCGCCTCGTCCGCGACGATCAGGCGGGGCCGCAGGGCCAGGGCGCGGGCGATGGCGATGCGCTGGCGCTGACCGCCCGACAGTTCGTGCGGATAGCGGCGCATGAAGCTGCGCGGCAGTTCGACCCGGTCAAAGAGCTGCGCGACGTGATCGGAGACCGCACTGCCGGTCTCGATGCCGTAATTGTGTATCGGCTCTGCCACCTGATCGGCCAGCTGCAACTGCGGGTTCAGAGAGGCAAAGGGATCCTGAAAGATCATCTGCATGTCGCGCCGCGCCTCGCGCAGCCCGCTGGTGCCCAGGGCCATGACGTCGGTGCCATCAAGGTCGACCTTGCCCGCCAGCGGTTCGACCAGCCTCAGGATGGACCGTCCGGCAGTGGACTTGCCGCAGCCGGATTCCCCCACGAGGCTGAGCGTCTGGCCCTTGTTCAGGGTAAAGGACAGGTCCTCGACCGCGTGCACATTGGCCACGGTGCGGCGGAAGAAACCGCCCTTGACCGCAAAGCGCGTGGTCAGCCCCTCGACCGTCAGCAGCGGTTCATTGGTGCCGGGGATCGGTTTCAGGTCCTGGTCGGTACGGCCCACCAGCTTCATCGGTTCGGGCAGGTCCTTGCCCGTCATCTCGCCCAGCTTGGGGACAGCGGCCAGCAGGGCCCTGGTGTAGGGATGTTTCGGGTTCTCGAAGATCTCCTCGACGGTGCCTTCCTCGACCTTGTTGCCGCGGAACATGACCACGACCTTGTCCGCCATCTGGGCGACCACGGCCATATCATGGGTGATGAACATCACGGCGGTCCCGGTCTCGCGCTTGAGCCGGTCCATCAGGGCGAGGATCTCGGCCTGGATCGTCACGTCGAGCGCGGTGGTCGGTTCGTCCGCGATCAGCAGGCGAGGCTTGCAGGCCATCGCCATCGCGATCACCACGCGCTGCCGCATCCCGCCCGACAGTTCGTGCGGGTACTGGTTCAGGCGCCGTTCCGGTTCCGGGATGCGCACCTCGCGCAAGAGCTCGACCGCCCGTTCCTCGGCCTGTTTCGCACTCATCCCGCGGTGGACGCGCAGCCCCTCTGTCAGTTGTTTCTTGACCGTGAACACGGGGTTCAGCGCGGTCATCGGCTCCTGGAAGATCATGCCGATCTCGTTGCCGCGGATGTCGCGCATGTGCTTCTGGTCGAGGGTGCGCAGGTCGACCTCGCCGCCATCCTTGCGGTCGAACAGCAGCCGGCCGCCGGCGATGTCGCCGCCGCCGTATTCCACCAGCCGCATCAGCGAAAGCGAGGACACCGATTTGCCGGAGCCGGATTCGCCCACCACGCAGACCGTTTCCCCCGGACCGATGTCGAAACTGACGTCCTCGACACCGACGACCGGGCCGTCCTTGGTCTGGAACTCCACCCGCAGCTTGTCGATCCGCGCGATCGGTCCTGCGGTCTGCGAGTTCGGTGCGCTGTCCAGCATTGTTGCGTGCTCCCCATGTCCTGAAGGCAAAGGCTATGGGCTGCGCAGGTCCGCTGTAAAGACCCGCAGTGCTTTTACGTTAGGCAATGCTTGCATTTTGCGCATGTTCTGCTTTCGATGGGGAACGGGTGGGGTTTCCGGTTCATCGATGTGCAAATGGCGGTTGCAATCGCCGGCGCATCTGACCGACCATCCCATCACAACGAAGGGGCCGGGCAAGACATCCGGTCCCGACCAACATGGAGTGATATCATGAGACTCAAGACCCTGATGCTCGGGGCAGCCGCCGCCGTTGCACTGGCTCCCGCAGCCTTTGCCGAGCGTGCGTCTGACGGCGACGTCAAGATCATCTACTGGCAGGCTCCGTCGATCCTGAACCCGTTCCTTTCGGGTGGCACCAAGGACGTCGAATCCTCGTCGATGATCATCGAACCGCTGGCACGCTACAACGAGATGGGTGAACTGGTGCCCTGGCTGGTCGACGAGATCCCCACCGTTGCCAATGGCGGTGTCTCCGAGGACCTGACCCAGATCACCTGGAAACTGAGCCCGGGCATCCTGTGGTCGGACGGCTCGCCGCTGACCTCCGCAGACGTCAAGTTCACTTATGAATACTGCACCCACCCCGAGGGCGGCTGCGCGCAGGTCACCAAGTTCGAGGGCGTGACCTCGGTCGAGACGCCGGACGAGTCGACCATCGTGGTCACCTTCGAAGGTCCGACCCCGAACCCCTACGGCCCCTTCGTCGGCGGTGAGAGCCCGATCCTGCAGAAGGCCCAGTTCGAGAACTGTGTCGGCGCCGCGGCCTCGACCTGCACCGAGCAGAACTTCAACCCGATCGGCACCGGCCCCTTCGTCGTCACCGAGTTCAAGCCGAACGACGTGATCACCATGAAGGCCAACGACAACTACCGCGACCCGGCCAAGCCGGCCTTCGCCACCGTGACCTTCAAGGGCGGCGGTTCGGCGGCCGCGGCGGGCACCGCCGTGATGGAAACCGGCGAGTTCGACTATGCCTGGAACCTGCAGCTGGCCCCCGATGTCATTGCCAAGATGGAAGCGGGCGGCATGGGTGTGCCGGTGGCCGGCTTCGGCCCGCTGCTGGAACGCATCATGCTGAACAACACCAACCCCGATCCGGCGCTTGGCCCGGACGAACGGTCGGTGATCCGTCCGCACCCCTTCCTGGGTGATCCGGCGGTCTACAAGGCGATGTCGATGGCCATCGACCGCAACCTGCTGGTGGAAATCGGCTATGGCCAGGCCGGCCGCGTATCCTGTTCCTGGGTCCCCGCCCCTGCCGCCTTTGCCGCCGACATCGAAGGCTGCGACGTGCAGGACATCGAGGGCGCCAAGAAGATGCTGGACGATGCGGGCATCGTCGACACCGACGGTGACGGCATCCGCGAGAAGGACGGCGTACCCCTGTCGATCGTCTACCAGACCTCCGTCAACGCTGTCCGCCAGGACTTCCAGGCGCTGATCAAGGACTGGTGGGAACAGATCGGCATGGAAGTCGAACTGCGCTCGGTCGATGCATCGGTCTTCTTCGGTGGCGACCCGGGTTCGCCCGACACCTTCCAGAAGTTCTATGCCGACGTCGAAATGTACGCCAACACCTTCAACGGTACCGACCCGCAGGCCTACCTGGGCAACGGTCTGTGCGACAAGGCACCGCGTCCGGAAACCCAGTGGCAGGGCGAGAACATCAGCCGCTTCTGCGACGAGGAATACGACGCGCTGCACAAGCAGCTGTCCGAGACCGCCGACATGGCAGAGCGCCAGCGCATCGGCCGCGAGCTGAGCCGCATGGCCTTCGAGCGTGGCGCGATGATCCCGCTGGTCCACCGTGGCCGCCTCTCGGCGCATTCCAACAGCCTCGGCGGCGTCAAGCTGAACGTCTGGGACAGCGAGCTGTGGAACGTGGCCGACTGGTACCGGATCGACTGATCGGCTGAAAACCGGGGCGCGCCCGGCGCGCTCCTTCCGCAGGCCGGACCCACTCCGGCCCGGCCTGCCCCCGGCTCCAAAGCCGCAAAAATCAGAGGCGTTTGATGCTCTCCTACGCGACGCGACGTCTGGTCCTTTCGATCCCGACGCTTCTCTTCATCAGCTTTGTCATCTTCATGCTGCTCCAGCTTGCCCCGGGCGACCCGATGGCGCAGGTGCCGCTCACCGTACCCGCCGAGGTCAAGGAAAAGATGCGACAGGCGCTCGGGCTTGGGGAACCGCCGCTCGTGCAATATTGGAAATGGCTGGTGCAGGTCTTCTGGACCGAACCCAAGGTCTTTATCGACTGGGCCTTCGGAACCAACATGACAGAGGGCGCGCAACGCGTGATCTCGTGGCAGACACGGTCGCCGGTCATGGACATCATCATCCAGCGCATTCCGCAGACGCTCTGGGTGGTCGGCACGGCCTATGTCGTCGCCATCCTGATCGCCATCCCGGTTGGCGTCTACTCGGCCTACAGGCAGTATTCGGTCTTTGACCAGGCGGGCACCTTCGTGACCATGATCGGTTTCTCGATCCCGCCCTTCTTCACCGGCCCGCTGCTGATCGTGATCTTTTCCGTCCAGCTTGGCTGGTTCCCCTCGATCTACGACACCACCCATGTCGTGAACGACTGGGCCAGCTTCAAGGTCCAGCTCAGCCAGATGATCATGCCGGTCATGGTGCTGGCGCTGCAGATCACCGCCCAGCTGAGCCGCTACATGCGCGCCTCGATGCTGGACAACCTCAACCAGGATTACGTCCGCACCGCCCGCGCCAAGGGCCTGTCAGAGGCGATCGTGGTCAATGTCCATGTCGTGCGCAACTCGCTGATCCCGGTCGTGACCGTGATCGCGCTGGGGGTGCCGGCCATCTTCGGCGGCGCCATCATCACCGAACAGGTGTTCAAGGTGAACGGGATCGGCCAGCTGCTGATCACCGCGCTTTTCGCCAACGACCTGCCGATGGTCATGACCCTGACCTTCATCTTTGCCGTGCTGATCGTGCTCTTCAACCTTGTTGCCGACATCCTCTACGGCCTGCTCGACCCGAGGATCCGCTATGACTGACAACACCACCCCCGCGGACGAGCCATTGCAGGCCATCCAGGCCCTGCAGGACAAGGAACCGTCGAAACCGCCACGGTCCCGCGCCAAGGACGTCTGGGACCAGTTCCGCAAGCACAAGGGCGCCATGTTCGGCCTGGGCTTCCTGATCTTCATCACCCTGGCGGTGCTGATCGGCCCCTGGCTGTACCAGGTCGATCCGCAAAAGATCGACATCCGCAACAAGGACTTCCGCCCGATCTACGTCGCGCTGTGGGATTCCGATGCGCGGACCGGATGGAACAAGCCCTTCGGCTCGGACCAGCTGGGCCGTGACCAGCTGGCGCAGATGATCGCCGGAGGCCGCGCCTCTATGGCGGTGGGCTGGGCGGCGATGATCCTCAGCCTCGTGATCGGCACCGCCGTCGGCGTGGCGGCGGGCTTCTTCAAACGGCTGGACGGGTTCCTGATGCGCATGACGGACCTGTTCCTCTCGCTGCCGATCCTGCCCCTACTCCTGTTGGCGGTGACGCTGTTCCGACAACCACTGAGGGCCAACTTCGGGCCGGAGGGGGGCATGTTCATCCTGATCGTCACGATGATTGCCATCACCTCATGGATGCCCACGGCGCGGATCGTGCGGGGCGACATCCTGGCCATCAAGGAACGCGAGTTCGTGCTGGCGGCGCGCTCGATCGGGACAACCCAGTTCAAGATCATCCGGCGCCACCTGCTGCCCAACGTCCTGTCACCGATCATGGTCTCGGCGGCGCTGGGTCTGGCCACGGCGATCATCACGGAATCGGCCCTGTCCTTCCTCGGCGTCGGCTTCCCCTCGGACTTCCCGACCTGGGGCAAGATGCTGGCCGACGCCGTGGTCCGGATGGAGGAATTCCCGGAACGCGTGCTGCTGCCCGGCATCGCCATCTCGCTGACCGTGCTCTCGGTCAACTACCTGGGCGACGGGCTGCGCGACGCGCTGGACCCGCGCATCCGGGGCCGGTGAGCCCCGGCGCGAAGACACTCACAGGGACCGGCGGTGCAAACCGCCGGTCTTTTTCGTGATGGCCTGTTATGCGGCCTTCCTGCGCGCGGTGAATGTCGGCGGCACCGGCAAGCTGCCGATGGCGGACCTGCGTGCCATGATCGAAGGGATCGGCGGCACCGATCCGCAAACCTGGCTCGCCAGCGGCAACGCGGTCTTTGCCCATGACGCCCCGGCGGCAGAGGTCAAGGCGCGGCTGGCGGCGGTACTGGAGACCTACGCCGGCAAGCCGGTCGGCGTCATGATCCGCGACCTACCCCAGCTTGACGCGGTCCTCTCGGCCCTGCCCTTTGCCGGTGCCGAGCCGAAACAGCTGGGCCTTCTGCTGAGCGACGATCCGGTGCCGCAGGACGCCGCCGCCAAGGCAAAGGGGCTGACGACCGAAGAGATCATCCCCGGTCCCGGCGTGCTCTATATCCATTATCCGCAGGGCATGGGCCGGTCGAAACTGGACCATCCGGCGATGCGGGCGGGAACGATGCGCAACCTCAACACGGTGCAAAAACTGCGCACGATGCTGGCAGAACACCCGGGGGCGAAAAAAGGATAACCCCACGGCGCGCGGCCCGATGCCCCGAACAGGCGCCCGCCCCGGCGCGGGCACCCGGATGACGATTTCCCACGAGACAGGCGGAACCGGGAAACTGTCCCGGTTCCGCAGGTGACCCATAAGGATCATGTGCTTGCCTTGTGGCGCTCGCCCCCTCATTTGGGACAAAATTCCTGTTTCCCGACTTCCTGCACCCCGGAGGCTGCCATGTATGAATCGCTGGGTTTCGACACTCTCACCGCACCGCAGGCCGCGGTCTGGTTCGCGCTGATCCTCGGCGCCGCATTTGGCCTCCTGGCCGAACGGACGCGGTTCTGCTTTCGCCGTGGCCTTGTCGGCGAGGACCGGCGCGCCGCGCTTGGCGTCTGGCTGACCGCGCTGGCCTTTGCGCTGGTGGGCACCCAGGCCGCCGTGGCGATGGACTGGATCAGCTTCGGCGACCACCGCTTCATGGCGAGCGACCTGCCGGTGGCGGCCATCCTCGTCGGTGGTCTGCTCTTCGGCGCGGGCATGGTGCTGACGCGCGGCTGCGTCTCGCGGCTGACGGTCCTGACCGCCTCGGGCAACCTGCGCGCGCTGACCGTGCTGGCGGTTTTCGCCGTGGTCGCCCATGCCACGCTCAAGGGCGTTATGGCCCCGGTGCGCACGACCCTGGCCCAGACCACCCTGCCCCTGGGCGAGACCACCAGCCTTGCCGCCCTGCCCGGTGGCGCCGCGCTCTGGACCGCGCTGCTGGCCGCCGCGGCACTGGCCTACGGGCTGCGCTCGGGCAACCGCTGGCAGGCGCTGGTGGGCGGTGCGCTCATCGGCCTGCTGGTGCCGCTGGGCTGGGTCGGTACGGGTTTCATCCTCTATGACGATTTCGACCCCATCGCGATGCAGAGCCTCGCCTTCACCTCCACCTGGTCGGACACGCTGTTCTGGACCGTCGCCTCGACCTCGATCCCGGCGGGCTTCGGCGTGGGCCTGATCGGCGGCGTCTTCCTGGGCGCCTTCGTCTCGGCCCTGGCGGCACGCCGCTTCCAGTGGCAGAGCTTTTCCTCCCCGGCAGAGACCGGCCGCTACCTGGCCGGTGCCTCGCTGATGGGGGTGGGCGGTGTCCTGGCCGGCGGCTGCACCGTGGGCGCGGGCCTCTCGGGCGTGCCGACCCTCTCAGTCGCCGCATTGGCTGCCCTGGGCGCAATCACAGTGGGCGGGCTGGTGACCAATGCCCTGCTCTCCGCCGCCCCGCGCGGCGCGCTGCAACCGGCGGAATAACCCTTCATTGACCCAAACCGAACGGCTCCGGAGACTTCCGGGGCCGTTCTGGTTTGTGCCAGCAGCCACATGGACAGGGGCTCAGCCTGTTCCCTGGTGACTCCGGAAGCGGACCAACAGGCGCAGCCTGTCCCAAGGGTCGGCGGGCGGGCGCCTTTGCGGCAAAGCCGCAAACAGTCCCGTCCCGGCGGCCCGCCTACAGATCCGGCCCGCCATCCTCCATGTGATGCCGGATGCGGCGGATCATCAGCCAGACCACCGCCACCACCGGCAGCGTCAGGATCGCGGTCATCATGCCCTTGCTGATCCCCAGCAAGTCCGCCACCGGGTACATCAGGTATCCCGCCAAAGAGACCGCGTAGTAACTGATCGCCACCACCGACAGCCCCTCGACCGTCTTCTGCAATTGCAGCTGCAGCTCGGCGCGCTTGTCCATGCTTTCCAGCAGTTGCTGGTTCTGCGCCGAACGTCCCACCTCGACCCGGGTGCGCAGCAGGTCGGCGGCGCGGGTGGCCCGGTTGGTCATGCTTTCCAACCGGCGCTCGGCGCTTTTCACCGTGCGCATGGCCGGGTCATAGCGGCGCATCATGAACTCGGAAAAGGTCTGCCGGCCCTGGAACCGTTCCTCGCGCAGCACCTCGATCCTCTGGCCCACGATGGCCTCGTAGGCGCCGGTCGCGCCCAGCCGGAAGGACATGCGCGCCGACAGGCTTTCCAGCTGGGCCGATACCTTGAGCAGCGCCTTGAGCGTGCCTTCCTCCTGGCCGTCCTCGTCGGTCATGATCTGCATCAGCCGGGTCAGCTCGGTGTCGATCTCGCCCAGCCGGGGCGAGATCTCGCGGACGCGGGTAAAGCCCAGCATCGACATGGCCTTGTAGGTCTCGATCTCGCAGAGCCGTTGCACGATGCGCCCCACCCGGCGCTGGCCGATGCCCTCGCGGACGAAGATGGCAAAGCGCTGGTGCCCCGCCGGATCGATTCGGAAATCACCCGCAATCACCGCGTCGCCGTCGATCACCTCGCTGACCGCCACGCTTTCGGGCACCAGCCAGTCGTGCAACTGGCGGCTGATGGCGGTGTCGTCGGCGGGGCGTTCGTCGATGCGCAGCATGGCAGATGTCACACGCACGCCCGGCGCGCGGGCCAGCCAGTCCGGCGGGAAGACATCGAAATCCGCCGGATCGAAGGCGCGATCGCCCAGCCCCGGCATGAAGACCGTGTAGGTCACGAATTCCGTATGCTGTTCCCATTTCAGCATGAATTGCCCGATCCGGCCCTGGTAATGCGTGGCGCCGGGCTGGGGATGCGGGGTCTCGTGCCGGTCGAGCAGGTCGATCAGATGCGCCAGGTCCGCGCCCCGGTCCCGGGCGGCGGCGTCCTTGGGCTGCTTGATCGCCAGGTAGATCGCCCGGCACGGCGCCGTGAGCGAGGGAAAAGGGCGCGCGTGCAACTCGTTGGCCAGCTTGAAGCGCAGCGGATGGTCCTGGATGGGCGGCATGGGGTGGACTCCGGTTATCGGGCGCAACATGAATTGCTGCAGGTGCAAAGTAAAGAGGATAAACGGCGCCTTTTCAGTGCCTTATATGAATGCGACCGTATACATTTCCGTTGCGGCAAGCGGGTCGTGCCATAGACACGGCCTCTCATGACCCCGATCCCCCTGGCAGCGTGTAGCGGGTCAGGCTCTGGTAGGCCTTGCGCGGGCCGGAGACACGCCAGCGCAGCGACCAGCGCGGCCAGTCCGAGAAATCATAGTGCCCATCGTATTGATCCGGCGGACACCAATGCGCGACCGCGCCACCCTGGGCCGGCACCTGGTGGAACAGGCGGCCATCCTCGAAGTAGACGGTCAGGTCGGCGTCCCAGCGATAGCTGCGCTCTGCCACGAAGGGCCCCTGCCCGCCCAGCCAGACCTGCCCGCGTTCACAATAGATCGCACCGGTGCCATCGGCCTGCCAGCGGGCCGTGCCCTCGAACCGGCCCCGGGCGCCATCGTCCTGCCGGATCTGCCGGCTGACCTGCCAGTCGCCGAGGAATGCCCCGAGGTCCCGCGCCACCACCGTGCCTGATTGCCCTGTCATCTTGCCGTCCCCGCCGGATTCCAGAGTGCTAACACGCGGCACCGCCCCGGGGAAAGCCACAGCCGCCCTGTTCCCTATCGTCGCGGCGCGCCCGCCCCCCTATTGCCGATACATTCCCGGCGGCGTATGGCACCCCAACGTCGCAGCCCCAGCCGAGAGGTCCGCCATGATCCCCCGCTATTCCCGTCCCGAGATGGTCGCCATCTGGAGCCCCGAAACCAAGTTCCGCATCTGGTACGAGATCGAGGCCCATGCCTGCGACGCACAGGCCAACCTGGGCGTGATCCCGAAAGAAAACGCCGAGGCCGTCTGGAAGGCCAAGGATGTCACGTTCGACATCGACCGCATCGACGAGATCGAGCGCGAGACCAAGCATGACGTCATCGCCTTCCTGACCCACCTGGCCGAGCACGTGGGCAGCGACGAGGCGCGCTTCGTCCACCAGGGCATGACCTCGTCGGACGTGCTGGACACCTGTTTCAACGTGCAGCTGGTGCGCGCCAGCGACATCCTGATCAAGGATCTCGAAGGCCTGCTGGCGGCGCTGAAGAAACGCGCCTACGAGCACAAGGACACGGTGCGCATCGGGCGGTCGCACGGCATCCACGCCGAACCGACGACGATGGGCCTGACCTTTGCCCGCTTCTACGCCGAGATGGACCGCAACCTGAGCCGGATGCGCGACGCGCGGGCCGAGATCGCCACCGGTGCCATCTCCGGCGCCGTCGGCACCTTTGCCAACATCGACCCGGCGGTCGAAGAGCACGTCTGCGACCAGATGGGCCTGGTCCCCGAGCCGATCAGCACCCAGGTCATTCCGCGCGACCGCCACGCGGCCTTTTTCGCCACGCTGGGCGTGATCGCCAGCAGCATCGAGAACGTCGCCATCGAGATCCGCCACATGCAGCGGACCGAGGTGCTGGAGGCGGCCGAGTTCTTCTCGATGGGGCAAAAGGGCTCGTCCGCGATGCCGCACAAGAAGAATCCGGTGCTGACCGAGAACCTGACCGGCCTTGCCCGGCTGGTGCGCATGGCGGTGATCCCTGCGATGGAGAACGTGGCGCTCTGGCACGAGCGCGACATCTCGCATTCGTCGGTGGAGCGGAACATCGGCCCCGACACCACGATCACGCTGGATTTCGCCCTGCACCGCCTGACCGGTGTCATCGACAAGCTGCTGGTCTACCCGCGGAACATGCTGGACAACATGAACAAGTTCCCCGGCCTCGTCATGTCGCAGCGGGTGCTTCTGGCGCTGACCCAGGCCGGTGTCAGCCGCGAGGACGCCTATCGCCTTGTGCAGCGCAACGCGATGAAGGTCTGGGATCACCGGACCGACTTCCGCGAGGAGTTGCTGGCCGACGAAGAGGTGCGCGCCGCGCTCTCCGAGGAAGAGATCAACGAGAAATTCGACCTTGGCTATCACACCAAGCATGTCGACACGATCTTTGAAAGGGTGTTCGGCGACCCTACCTGAGGGGTATGGAACACCAAGAGCATACCCCTGCGCATCACGGGGATGCGCAGGACGACACGCATGACACCCACGCCACATGGCCCGCCGCCTTCTGGGCGACGGTCCATTGTGCCACCGGCTGCGTCAGCGGCGAAGTTCTGGGGCTGATGATCGGTGTGTCGCTGGGGCTGGGTCCCTGGCCGATCATCGCCCTGACCACCTCCCTGGCGCTGCTCTTTGGCCTGACATTGGCCTCTGTCCCGCTGGCGCGGCGACTGGGGGTCGGACTGGGAGCCGCGCTTGGCATGGTCTGGCTGGGCGAGACGGTCTCGATCCTGACGATGGAAACGGTGATGAACGCCGTCGACTATCTCATGGGCGGCATGACCTCCGGCACGGTCTGGAGCACGGCCTTCTGGCTGTCGATGGCCATTGCCATCCCAATAGGCTTTGTGGCCACGCTTCCGGTCAACTATGTCATGATCGGCCGCGGGATCGCGAAACACGATCACTGAGCGCGCCGAAACCGGGCAGGTTTTCGGGATGTTGCGCGGGCATGGCCCCGCAGGGCAAGTTTGTTTTTGCCAGCCGCCCCTTGCGTGCTACCCTTTCGGATACACGCATACAGGAGGACCATGAAGATGAAGCTGAAGATGATCTTCGCCGCGACGGCCCTTATCGTGGCACCGGCGCTTTCGATGGCTTGCCCGGCCCATACCAAGCAGGCCATGAGCTGTGCCGACGGCATGACCTACGACCAGGAAAGCCACAGCTGCGTGGTGATCGCCAGCTGACGGCCAGAGGCGCCACAGGGTGCCGGACAGGACTTTCGCGGGCGGCCCATCGGGCTGCCCGTTTCGTTTCGCCCCCTCGGTTCTGCCCTGCCGCGTCTTTATGATCCCTTAACGGGCCCGGAAATTTACCAACAAGTGCAGGTGTTTCCCGGGGCGGTTTCCGGCATCGGGCTTAACGGGCCGGAAACCTTGTGGCGTTACCCCTTGGCCAAAGCCCAACAACATGGTCGGAAAGAACCGGATGTCCGCACTCGCTGCCCTGCCTGCCCCATCCGCCCCCGGTGGCAAGCCCCGTCTCAGCCGCAAGGCCAAGGCCGCCATCATCGTGCAATTCCTGCTGAACGAAGGCGCGGATGTGCCTCTGGCCGCACTGCCGGACGAATACCAGGCCGAATTGACGATGCTCCTGGGCAACATGCGCTACGTCGACCGCGAGACGCTGAACGCCGTGGTCGAAGAGTTCTCGAACGAGCTCGAATCGGTTGGCCTGGCCTTTCCGGGCGACATGGCCGGTGCGCTGAACGCGCTGGATGGCAAGATCAACCCGCATACCGCCATGCGTCTGCGCAAGGAGGCAGGGGTGCGCCAGACCGGCGATCCCTGGGCACGGATCAACGCGCTGGACGTGGACCAGATCAAGACTCTGGTGATGTCTGAAAGCATCGAAATCGCCGCCGTCATGATGTCCAAGATCGCCGTCGGCAAGGCAGCGCAGGTGCTGGCGAAACTGCCCGGTGACAAGGCGCGGCGGATCTCCTACGCGGTGTCGATGACCACGGGCGTGACACCCGACGCGGTGGACCGGATCGGCCTCAGCCTGGCGGCGCAGATCGACGCCGAACCGCCCAAGGCCTTCAAGGCCCGGCCCGACGAACGGCTGGGCGCGATCCTTAACTATTCCAACACCGCCGTGCGCGAGGAATTGCTGCAGAACCTCGAACAGGAGGACGCGGCCTTTGCCGAGGCGGTGCGCAAGGCGATCTTTACCTTTGCCAACATCCCGGAGCGGCTGAACCCGATGGACGTGCCCAAGATCACCCGCGACGTGCCGCCGGACACGATGGCGCTGGCGCTGGCCGCCGCGAACCAGGGCACCCCCGAAGAGATGAAGGCGGTCGAATTCCTCTATGCCAACATGTCCAAGCGCCTGGGCGAGAACCTGCGCGAAGAGGCCTCTGGCCTGGGCGAGGTCAAGGCCAAGGTCGGCGAAAAGGCGATGGCGGCGGTGGTCAGCGCGATCCGCGACCTGGTCTCGGTGGGCGAGATCGAGCTTGTGACCCCCGACGAAGAGTGATGCCCCCGCCCCTTGCCGCCCGGCATCGCCCTGCATAGAACGGGGGCGATCTGTACGAGGGGGCCCCGGTGAGCGGCAAGGACACGGCAAACACGCGGAAGGCGGGCAAACCCGAGGCGAAACCAGAGGTCGCGCGCGGCACCTGGCAGGACCGCCTGTCCGACATCGGGTTGAACCTCTTTGTCGGCGCTCTGCGCCTGTTGCCGGTGCGGCAGCGGCTGAACCTGGCCAGCTGGATCGTGCGCCGCGCAGTGGCCCCGGCGCTGGGATATTACGACCGGGTCGAGGCCAATATCGACCACGTATGGCCCGGAACGCCGCCCGAGGAAAAGCGCCGCATCGCCGATGCGGCGATCGACAACCTCGCCCGCGCCTTCATCGAGAATTACGACCCGGCCGAGATGCTGCAACGGGGCGCCGCCTACCCGGTGGGCGGCCCCGGCCTGGCCGCCTTCGAACAGGCGCGGGCCGAGGGGCGGTCGGTCCTGCTGCTTTCGGGGCACTACGGCAACCCGATCTGTGCCCGCTGCGCGCTGGTGGCGCGCGGCTACGAGGTGGGCGGGCTGTTGCGGGCCATGTCGAACCCCTATTCCAACGCACGCTACGTCCAGAATTATCGCGACGTGGCAGAGCCGGTTTTCGTGCAGGGGCCCGGCGGGTTGAAGGCATTGTTGCGCCATGTGCGCGGCGGCGGCGTGCTGGCGATGGTCTTTGACGTCTTCGACGGCTCCGGCGTGCCCATCGACTTCCTCGGCCAACCGGCGCCAACCGTGACATCCCCGGCGGATATCGCGCTCAAGACCGGGGCGCTGCTGATCCCCTATTTCGGCATCCGCCGCGCCGATCGCTACGGCTTTGACACCATCCTCGAAGAGCCGATCGAACATGGTGATCCGGTCGAGATGATGCGCGAGGCGACACGGCGGCTGGAGGCACGGATCAAGGACGATCCGGGGCAATGGATGTGGACCCACCGGCGCTGGAAACCCAAGCGCCAGATGAAACGTCAGCGCAAGCGAGCCGCCGCCACGATGTGACCATCTTTCGGGTCCTGCACCAGCACGACCACGGGCGTATCAGCGCCGACGGTCACGCGCCCTTCGTAGGGCCCCTGCCCGTCCCAACGGCCCACCACGTCCCAGCGGCGGGCGATGTTGGTATAGGTCAGCGTATGGCCCGCGTTCTCGCCCCGGGTGATGGTGATTTCCTTGGCCGGATCATAGCGCACGACGTGCACGTCACAGGGCCGCATCGCTTGCAGCGCCTCGGCGTGAATGACGATGGCATCGCCGTCACGGGTGACCGTGAGGCGCGCATGGGCCGGCTGTTCGGCATGTTTGCGGATCAGCTTGGACAGTTTCATCGGGCGTGAGCCGACAACATCGTCCTGGCCGTTGACGACCATCTGCGGGGTATAGATCATCTTCCAGCCGCCGGTCCGGGCATAGGCCTTTTGCCGCTGGGTAAAGGCGTGCTGCGCAAAGGCATCCTTCCAGCCGATGTAGTCCCAGTAGTCGACATGCAGCGCCAGCGGGATCACGTCGTCGCGGTCGCTCAGCTCGGCCAGGATGGCGTCCGCCGGGGGACAGGAGGAACAGCCCTGCGAGGTGAAAAGCTCGACCACGACCGGATTGTCCTGGGCGCTGACCGCCCCTGCCAGCGCGATCCAGCCCGCCGCCACCATACCTGCAAACCTGTGCATGAATGCCTTGCCCTTGTCTCGTTCCCCCGTCCGGGTCTACCCAAGCGCGTTCTCGAACGCCAATCAAGGTTTTGGGAGATTGCGTGACAGGTTTTGCCCCGATCGCGCACAGCGCGTCCGCGAACCCGGGGCGATGAGGAGGCAGGCAGTGTGCCGGTTTGCACGGCGGCAAGAGCGAGCGGCACCGGTTCCACCACCCTGCCGGGCAAAATTGTGTGCAA
Source organism: Mameliella sp. LZ-28 (assembly GCF_012274245.1). Classification (NCBI taxonomy): domain Bacteria; kingdom Pseudomonadati; phylum Pseudomonadota; class Alphaproteobacteria; order Rhodobacterales; family Roseobacteraceae; genus Antarctobacter; species Mameliella sp. LZ-28. Next base: position 100,753 of record NZ_JAANYX010000033.1, read on the forward strand.
CGGTATACAAAAACGACGCACCCCCCTTGATTGAGTCCCCCGCTTTCGGCAAGAGGGGCGCAAGGAACATTCTCGTCACCCCATCGGAGGCATTGCCCATGACCATCACCGTAGGCCATGACAGCGCGGGCACGCGCAAGACGCTCGAAGCCGGCGGCAAGACCGTCGCCTATTACTCGATCCCGGCGGCCGAGGCCGCGGGCCTTGGCGATTTCTCGAAACTGCCCGCCGCGCTGAAGGTGGTGCTGGAGAACATGCTGCGGTTCGAGGACGGCAAGACCGTCACCCAGGACGACATCAAGGCGTTCAGCGACTGGGCCGCGAACGGCGGCAAGGGCGACCGTGAACTGGCCTACCGCCCGGCGCGCGTTCTGATGCAGGACTTTACCGGCGTTCCCGCCGTGGTCGACCTGGCCGCCATGCGTGACGGCATCAAGGCCCTCGGCGGCGACGCGCAGAAGATCAACCCGCTGAACCCCGTCGACCTGGTCATCGACCACTCGGTCATGATCGACGAATTCGGCAACCCGCGCGCCTTCCAGATGAACGTGGACCGCGAGTACGAGCGCAACATGGAGCGTTACACGTTCCTGAAATGGGGCCAGACCGCGTTCAACAACTTCCGCGTCGTTCCCCCGGGCACCGGCATCTGCCACCAGGTGAACCTGGAATACCTCAGCCAGACCGTCTGGACCGACGAGGACCAGAACGGCGAAACCGTGGCCTACCCCGACACGCTGGTCGGCACCGACAGCCACACCACGATGGTCAACGGCGCCGCCGTTCTGGGCTGGGGCGTGGGCGGCATCGAGGCCGAGGCCGCGATGCTGGGTCAGCCGATTTCCATGCTGATCCCCGAGGTCGTCGGCTTCAAGCTGACCGGCGCGATGTTGGAAGGCACCACCGGCACCGACCTCGTCCTGAAGGTCGTGGAAATGCTGCGCGCCAAGGGCGTGGTCGGCAAGTTCGTGGAATTCTACGGCGAAGGCCTGGACAAGCTGCCGTTGGCGGACCGTGCCACCATCGCCAACATGGCGCCCGAGTACGGCGCAACCTGCGGCTTCTTCCCGATCGACGGCGAAACCCTGCGCTACCTGCGCAACACCGGCCGCGACGAGGACCGCATCGCGCTGGTCGAGGCCTATGCCAAGGCGAACGGCATGTGGCGCGACGCGGATTACGCGCCGGTCTACACCGACACGCTGGAACTGGACATGGGCACCATCGTGCCGGCCATCTCCGGCCCCAAGCGTCCGCAGGACTACGTTGCCCTGACCGCAGCCGCGCCGGCCTTTGAAAAGGTCGTGGCAGATTTCCGCGGCATCGACATCTCGGGCGACGCCAAAGACATGGCCGCCGAAGGCCCCGCCGCGACCAAGCCGGTCAACATCCACAAGACCGCCAAGGTCGAGGGTGAGGACTATGAGCTGCGCGACGGGTCGGTCGTGATCGCCTCGATCACCTCCTGCACCAACACCTCGAACCCCTATGTGATGATCGGCGCAGGCCTCGTGGCCCGCAAGGCCGCGGCCCTTGGCCTGACCCGCAAGCCCTGGGTCAAGACCTCGCTGGCGCCCGGCTCGCAGGTCGTCTCGGCCTACCTGGAGGCTGCAGGCCTGCAGGAGGACCTGGACAAGGTCGGCTTCAACCTCGTCGGTTATGGCTGCACCACCTGCATCGGCAACTCCGGCCCGCTGCAGCCGGAAATCTCGAAGGCGATCAACGAGAATGACCTGATCGCGACTTCGGTCCTGTCGGGCAACCGCAACTTCGAGGGCCGGATTTCGCCCGACGTGCGCGCCAACTACCTCGCGTCGCCGCCGCTAGTCGTAGTCTACGCGCTGGCCGGTGACATGAACATCGACATCACCAGTGAACCGATCGGCCAGACGCCGGACGGCAAGGACGTCTACCTGAAAGACATCTGGCCGACCACGCAGGAAGTGGCCGAACTGGTCGAGCAGACCGTGACCCGCGAGGCGTTCCAGTCCAAATACGCCGATGTCTTCAAGGGGGACGAGAAGTGGCAGGGCGTCGAGGTTCCGCAGCAGGAAACCTATGACTGGCCGGCAACCTCGACCTACATCCAGAACCCGCCCTACTTCCAGGGAATGGGCAAGGAGAAGGGCGCAATCACCAACATCGAGGGCGCGCGCGTCCTGGCCTTGCTGGGTGACATGATCACCACCGACCACATCTCTCCGGCGGGGTCGTTCAAGGACACTACCCCCGCCGGTCAGTACCTGGTCGAGCGCCAGGTTCCGGTGCGCGAGTTCAACTCGTACGGGTCGCGTCGCGGCAACCACGAGGTGATGATGCGTGGCACCTTCGCCAACATCCGCATCAAGAACGAGATGCTGGACGGCGTCGAGGGCGGCTATACCAAGGGCCCCGACGGCAACCAGACCTCGATCTACGATGCCGCGATGGCCTACAAGGACGCCGGCACCCCGCTGGTGATCTTCGGCGGCGAACAGTACGGCGCCGGCTCGTCGCGTGACTGGGCGGCCAAGGGCACGGCGCTCCTGGGCGTGAAGGCGGTGATCGCCGAGAGCTTCGAGCGCATCCACCGCTCGAACCTGGTCGGCATGGGCGTCATCCCCTTCGAGTTCACCGGCGGCGACACCCGCAAATCTCTGGGCCTGAAGGGCGACGAGAGCATTTCGATCTCGGGCCTCGACACCGTGCAGCCGCTGCAGGAAGTGCCCTGCACCATCACCTACGCGGATGGGTCGACTAAGGAGATCACGCTGAAATGCCGGATCGATACCGCCATCGAGGTGGAATACATCGAACACGGCGGCGTGCTGCACTACGTGCTGCGCAACCTCGCACAGGCGCCGGTGGCGGCGGAGTAACGCCCCCTCCGGTCCACATCTAACCACCTCATGAAAGGCCCCCGAAGTTTGATACGGGGGCCTTTTTCTATGCGCAGACGATCATGCCACGGCCACCTCTGCAGCAAGGTGTCCCGCCACCGCTCCAAGCTTGGCGGGACACCGTTGGGATGCCCCACTTGGACGTGTCTTTTCGGGCGAATGGACCACCTGGCTTTGCCCATGACTCAGCATCGTCAGTTGCATAAGTCACACCTCTCCGCAGATATTTGGTCAGCCGGTCGACATTGGCCGATCAGCTTTGCAAGCATTCCATTTCAACCGGTCTGCGCGCAACTATTGCGATGACCCCAGGCAAAAAAAGGTGCCACATGGCAACTTACGAGATTTCAGGCTACGCGTCTTACCAGGTGAATACCACGAACACCGTCACGTTCTTCGAGGGGACCACGGTGCAAAACTTCACCTTCGACGACGGGAATGGTGCGGGCGACATGGTCTTTTCGGAGAACGAAATCGTCGCCACGGTCGCGGGCGAGCAACTGCCCTATTTGGGCACCATAAACGTGGACATGGTCGGAGGCGGCACGATGGAACTGGCCCTGGTACAAGGTGCGGCCAGTTTCACGGATCCGAACATCATTCAGGTGCTGATCGTTGTTCCGGACTACCTCTCTGTCTCGGACTTCAATTTCCCGCAACCGATTGTCTACGCCTCGCGCTCCACGGACGATTTTCCCACCTGCTTTGCCGAGGGCACGCTGATCGCCACCCCTGACGGAGAAACCGCGGTAGAAGCGCTGCGCGCCGGCGACCTTGTGACCACGGCAGAGGGCCGCGCGGTGCCGGTCAAGTGGATCGGACGACAGACCCGTTTGCCGTTCTTCTCGGGTGCGGCCGCCGCACCTGTGCGCATCAAGGCCGGCGCTTTGGGCAACGGACTGCCGCATCACGACCTGACCGTGACGGCAGACCACGGCATGATCCTTGATCGTCTGGTGATCAACGCCTCAGCGCTGGTAAATGGATCAAGCATCGATTTTGTCCCGATGGCCGAGCTACCGGAGACATTCACCGTCTACCACGTTGAAACCGAAGACCACGACGTGATCCTCGCCAATGGCGCGCCGTCCGAGACCTTCATTGACTACCGTGACCGCCGCGCCTTCGACAATTTCGACGAATACCTGGACCTCTATGGTTGTGAGCGGATCATCCCCGAGATGCACCGCCCGCGCATTTCCTGCGCGCGGTTGCTCCCGGAGGACATCCGGCGCCAACTCGGGATAGACCACGCGGCCGGGCTTGCGGCTACTGCACGCAGTGCCTGACCGGGTCGGACTGTTCACTAGTATGCAAGCCCGTTCTTTGATAACCGTCGTTATGTGATCAGTGTTGAAGGCGCGTCGCGATGATGGTGCGCCCCGTTGATGAAGGAAAGCAAACGCGATGCCGTTTACCGCAACCTATTCCCAATACCTATATATCGGCGCTTCTGCCCCGAATGCGTCGACCACCTATACAAACGATGCCCCTACCGTCACCTCGTCCACCTTGTCCGATACCGAGGATGGAACCGACGATGGCGATATCGCGCCGGGGCAATTGATTGACTGGTCGGCCTCGGGCGGCGATGTGCAGGTTGTCGGAACCACCGCCAGCGGTGACCCGGTGGTCCTCGCCGTTGGTGCCGGGTCTTACTTTGTTCTCAGCAATTCCCCTTTTCCGCCTGGCGGCACGCCGATGGGCTTTACCGCCGGCACCTACACGATGTGTTTCGCGGCCGGAACCGGGATTGCCGTGCCCGGCGGCGAGGTCCCGGTTGAAGCACTGTCAATCGGCGACCTGATCCTGACGGCCGAAGGCGCGGCGGTCCCGGTCAAATGGATTGGCCGCCAAACGAAGCACAGCCTGTTTTCCGGCGCAATGAGTAAATTGGTCCGTATCCGTGCGGGCGCCCTGGGCGATGGCCTGCCCCATGCCGACCTCACGGTCACTGGCGATCACGGCATGGTGCTGGACGGGCTTGTCATCAACGCCTCGGCGCTGGTGAACCATGACAGCATCGACTGGGTGCCTTCTTCCGAACTCCCGGAGACATTCACCGTCTACCACGTCGAAACCGAAGACCACGACGTGATCCTCGCCAATGGCGCGCCGTCCGAGACCTTCATCGACTACCGCGACCGCCGCGCCTTCGACAATTTCGGCGAATACCTCGACCTCTACGGCTGCGAACGGATCATCCCCGAGATGGCCCACCCCCGCATTTCCAGCGCGCGGCAACTGCCGGCGGAGCTCCGCGCGCGTCTTGCGCTCGAGCTGTCCCCCTGCAAGGGCGCGATTTGCGCCTGAGTTGCAGCCGGATCGAAGCGCGAAATCCGGGGCCCCTATCGGGGGCCCTTCCCGATTGTCCCCATATTTGTGCCGTATTCCGCTTTCACCCTGACGTGCATATGAGTTTGTGATTCCCAGGAGACCCGGATTGGAACTTTCCACGCAACAGCAAATGCTGGTCGAACAGAAGTTGACCAACGAAAAGAAGTCCTCGACCACGGCCTATCTGCTGTGGTTCTTCCTCAGCGGGTTTTCGGCCCACAGGTTTTACCTGGGCCGCGTCGGCACCGCCATCGCCCAGTTGATCCTGCTCTGGGGCGGTGTTCTGCTGGCCTATTTCATCATCGGTATCCCGATGCTGCTGGCCTTCGTGATCTGGTGGATCGTCGACGCCTTCCGCATCGGCCCGATCATCGCGCAGGACGCCGCAGCCAAACGTGCGCGGATCGCAAGCGAGGTCGCCCTGACGACTCGGGCCGACTGACCCCACCCGTGACCGGGGCGCCGCCGGCCTTTCGCGGCGCGCCCCCCTTGATTGCGACCGGGAACAATGCCTAACCTGCGGCCAATCGCCCGCATGTTACTTTTGGTTCCAGAGGATTATCCCCCGTGTCGCAGAGCTTTACCCATATCTATTCCGTCGGCGGGACCGATGGAAACGGCGATTACCTGTTGCAGGGGCCGAACGCGATCTCCTCGGTGGTGAGCGACGGCGCCGATGGCAACAATGACAGCAGCACCGCCGTTGGCGACGACGTCACATGGACCGTGTCCAGCGTGTTGACCAGCGGCGCCTATGAGCTGGTCGGATTGACCGCCGACGGCGACCCGGTCCTGTTCGACGGTTCCGCGGCCTATGTCGCCTCGAACAACCCCAGCCTGGGGCCGGGCGTGGTGACGGCCTCTTCGGACACGACCTATACCTATTGCTTTGCAGCCGGCACCCGCATCGCCACCCCGGAAGGAGAGGTCGCGGTCGAAACGCTGGCCATCGGCGCCCCCGTGCTGACGGCGGCGGGTGCGGCTGTCCCGATCCGTTGGATCGGTCGGCAAAGCCTGCGCGCCACGGCGGCGCGCCTGGTCTGCATTCGTGCCGGCGCCCTGGGGCCCGGCCTGCCCCACAGTGACCTGACGGTGACCGCCGATGATGGCATGGTGCTGAATGGCCGGGTCATCAATGCCGGGGTCCTGGTGAACGGGGACACGATCCAGCGTCTGCCCGTCGCAGACCTGTCCGCACGCCTGACCGTCTACCATGTCGAGACCGAGGCCCATGACGTGATCCTGGCCAATGGCGCCCCCTCCGAGACCTTCATCGACTATCGTGACCGGCGGGGCTTTGACAACTTCGACGAATACCTGGACCTCTACGGGGTCGAGCGGATCGTCCCCGAGATGCCTCACCCGCGGATCTCCTCGGCCCGGATGATCCCCGCAGAGCTGCAGCGGCAGTTGGGCCTGCGGGTCATGGACCACCGTCTGAGCGCCTGACAAGGATCGCTGCCCGGCCGGAAAACCGTTTTCCAGTTGGGGTTTGCCGCTGCACCAATGGCGGCCTGCCCCTTGTTCCCTCAGACGCGGACACCGGCCTGCCGAGAGCAAACTTGCCCGGATCGCCTTTTCCGGGCAAACTCCGGTTCAATTAAGATGCAATTTCACGTCAACTTTTGTCAGCCCCCGCTGACACCGGAGCTTGGAGGGATCAATGCCAACAGCCTATGGAACCGAAGGCTATGTCATTCTCAGCGGGGTTTCCTTCACGGGAACCGAAGGCGCACCGGGGTCGACGTTGAACTGGACCGGGCTGACCGGCCAGAGCGACATCAACCTGTCGATCACCGACCAGGATGACAACGGTTCGGTCAATGTCGGGATGCCGTCCAACTCGTTTACCCCGGATTACTTCGGCAACTTCGCCCTTGGCCTCATCTACTCGGGATACACGATCTCCTCGGGCGGAACGGAATATGGCGTCTTCACCGATGGGACGAATTACTATGTCCCCCTCGACGAAGACGGCACGACGCAGACCACAATCCCCACCTCCGGCAGTTCGAACGCCCAGCAGGACAGCGCCAGCGCCTTCCTGTGTTTTGCACCCGGCAGCATGATCGCGACGCCGGACGGCAATCGCGCGGTCGAGACCTTGGGGATCGGTGACACCATCCTGACGCAGGACGGTCGCCCTGTGCCGGTCCGGTGGATCGGGAGACAGGCCGTTTCGGTGGCAACCGCTGGCGCACGGATGCAACCTGTCCGCCTGCGCGCAGGGTGCCTGGGAGGCGGGCTGCCGGAACAAGACCTGACCGTCACCGCCGACCACGGCATGGTGATCGACGGGCTGGTCGTCAACGCCTCGGCGCTGGTAAACGGGTCGACGATCGACTGGCTCCCTGCCTCGGAACTGCCGGAACAACTGACCGTCTACCATGTCGAGACAGAGGCCCATGACGTGATCCTGGCCAATGGCGCGCCCACGGAGACCTTTATCGACTATCGTGACCGCCAGTCCTTCGACAACTACGGCGAATACCTGGACCTCTACGGCTGTGAGCGGATCATCCCCGAGATGCCTCGCCCACGGATCTCGTCCCGCCGTCAGTTGCCCACCGCGATCCGCGAACGGCTTGACCAGGGCATTGCGGCGCAAAGGGATGACAGAGAAACACGGCGCGCCTGACAGAACTGTGCGATTGGCGGTAGGGCCTGCCAATGTCCCCCGAACCTTGGGTAACGAGAGGACGTAAAGGTCATGGGAACCTTCCAGTTTCAAAGCTCGGGGTTTTACGCGGGCACCTCCGGGACCGTCACCTTGGGCGGATCGGGCACGGAACCCAGCCTGCTGGAAGTGGTCGAGCTGGAGGTCGATGACAGCTTTGAGACCGGGGATACGCTGATCTACCGGGTCAATGGCGTCAACAACAGCAATTGCACCTATCTTGGCAATGTCGACGTGGCCAAGGCCGGGGGCGGCACGGTGAACCTGCCGGTCTTTGCGCTGAGCAACGGGTTCAGTTTCATTCCGATTCCGCTGACCGACAATATCGCCGACTACACCTTTCCCAGCCCGCTAAACCTCGACACGCTGGATACCAGCGACTACCCCGACTGTTTCGCGCCCGGCACCATGATCACTACCACAGACGGCCCCGTCGCGGTCGAGACCCTGCAGATCGGCGCCCGTTTGCCGACCGCCACGGGCGGGGTCGCGCGGGTGCACTGGATCGGTCGGCAAAGGCTGGCCGCCCCTCACAGGGGGCAGTGGCTGGTGCGCATTGGTGCAGGCGCCCTTGGCGCCGGGCTGCCTTTGGCGGACCTCACCGTGACAGCCGACCACGGCATGATGATCGACGGGCTGATCATCAATGCCTCGGCGCTGGTGAACGGGGGAACGATCGACTGGGTGCCGTTGCGGGACCTGCCGGACAGCCTGACCGTCTACCATGTCGAGACGGAGGCCCATGAGGCGATCCTGGCCAACGGCGCGCCCTCGGAGAGCTACATCAACTACCGTGACCGGCAGCGGTTCGACAATTTCGACGAATACCTGGCGCTCTATGGCTGCGAACGGATCATCCCCGAGATGCCTGCGCCTCGGATCTCTAGCGGACGCCACCTGCCAGCGGACATCGCGTCACGCCTGGGCCTCCGGAGACAGACCCGCTTTGCAGGAGATCTGCCAGCCTCGGCACGTTGTCGCTAATGAGCCCAAGTCAGGCATGGCGACTGGCTCAGCGCAAGTGGCTCAGCGCAAGACCCACACTTCGATTGGCAAGTAATCGTCCCCTTGGCAGGATGATGTGGCGGGCGCCCGTTCTTGACGCGGTCGATGATGTCCCTCGTCGAGACGTCTGTCCGAAGGGGCACCCTGGGCTGTTCTTGTAGGCGTTGGCTCATGAGCCGGTATCTAAACCGACCTATCCGTCTGAAATTTCCTCTCCCCGCCTGAAACTGGGGCTCGCACCGCGAATGCGGCCAGGATGCTATGCCTTTTTTTCATTGATCCCCTTCACAAGAAGCCACGTATACCCGATAAGATTCAAAAAATCAAATACAATCCCTGATTGCCACTAGGTTTTCAACGATCAAGGTCACGCTCCGGCACAGCCAACAAGGCGTGAGATGTGCCCACCTTAGACGGCGTGTCAGATTTCCACATACTCCAACTGAAGCAAAAAATTTATGAATATTTTGCAACATTAAACATCAATAGACCCAACTGCCTCTTTAGTGAACACAGACCTTAGTACCAATAAACTATCAAACTAAGATACACCTATAAGATTGACCGCGTGAAGACCACTGGGTAATTCTTCTTATGCGGGAGCGAATCTTTGCCACTCCGAAGGTGCCAGCACAATCTTCGGGATGTGTATCGGCGTGTCTGCGGGACAGGTCTCTTCGGGGCCCTGCGCTTTCTGGTGTGACGTATAGGAGAATTTCATGTCCACAATCGACCTTAACAACGTGCACGAGTATACGGGCGCCGTAGCTCTTTCCGTCGGCGGCGTCCTGGACGTCGGTCTGCTGCCTTACGGTCCTGAACTGGGCACGGCCACATTCGTCGACGATGACGACACATTCGAAACCGCCGATACCGCCACGTTCAATGGCAGCGGCTTTTCCTACATCGGTCAAGGCACCGCAGCGACAATCGGCATTGGCGGTATCGAGCTCGACTCGAAACCCGTGGTGGCCTTCTCGCAGGGTGGGACGACATACCTTTGGTACCCCGAAGGCGAGCCGCTCGCGGGGATTCTGACCTCGACCATCAACCTGACCAGCGACGCACCTTACGCCTACTGCTTTGCAGAAGGCACCCTGATCGACACCGCACAGGGTGAGCGCCCGGTCGAGGAACTGGCCATCGGCGACACGATCCGGACGGCAGACGGATCCGAAACGACGGTCAAGTGGGTGGGCGTCCAGACCCTGAGCAGCCTCTTCAGCGAAACCGGCAAGCAGATGGTGCGCATCACCGCGGGCGCGCTTGGCGACGGTCTGCCCCACAGCGACCTGACTGTCACCGCGGATCACGGCATGATCCTGGACGGGCTGGTCGTGAATGCATCGGCCCTGGTCAACGGTTCGACCATCGACTTCGTGTCGGCCACGGAACTGGGTGGCCGTTTCAAGGTCTACCATGTCGAGACCGAGAGCCATGAAGAGATCATCGCCAACGGCGCGGCGGCGGAAACCTTCGTCGATTACGCAGCGCGCAAGAACTTCGACAACTACGACGACTATGTGGCGCTTTACGATGGTGTGGAACGCCTGATCCCGGAAATGACGAAGCCGCGCGTTTCGTCAAGCCGCATGCTGCCTGCACACCTGCGCGCGCAACTGGGCATGACTACCCCCGTCCCCCAGTTCCGCAAGAGCGCCTGATCCCCAGAACGCCCTAGTCTTCCGAGGCGCGTTTCGTACAACAGGCACTCTGGACGGGCCCTGCGATTTTCGCAGGGCCCGCTTCTCTTTCATCGTAGCCGAATGCCAGAACCTGCAACTGGCCCGATGCTCCGGCAGGTGCGCCCCCCCGGGAGATAGGCCAAAGGATGCTCATTTCCCGGACATGGTTGCAGGTTTCCGCGCAAATCACGCGCACTGGCGGATTTCCTGACCTGCGCGGCGTCCAATTCCCCCTGTAAATCAGCCTCGAGATCCCATGTCTTGGACAGAAAGACAAAAGAGGCAGACCCATGAAAACCCTGACCATTCTTCAGGCCGCGGCCTTGCTGATGCTGGCAGTGATCGGCGCCTATGCCGGGCAGGACGCCGCCGCACAGCCCTGCGCCGCCCCCCAGCAACTCACCGCACCGGCAGAGGCCTGCGATCTCTGACCGACAGGCCCCTTTCACCGGTTTGACGGCCCCGTTCAGCCCGCGTCGGGCAGCGGCGGCAGGCTGCGCAGGTAGAGGATGATGGCCGAGAGGTCATCCCCCGTCATCTGCGACAGGTATCCGTAGGGCATCGGCGGCATCATCGGGCTGCCGTCGGGCCGCATCCCCTTCGTGATCATGTCAGCCAGTTCGGCGTCGGTATATCCCGCCAGACCATCCTCGTGCGAGGTCAGGTTGGCGGCGACAGACGTCCCCCAGGGGCCGTGGAACTCGAACCCACCGGCGCCCAGGCGGCTGTCCAGCATCGGCCCCTTCTCTCCCATCGGGGTATGGCATTCCATGCAATGCGCCACTGGCCCGGCCAGGTAGGCGCCGTATTCGACGCTCACCGCCTGCTCGGGATGCGGCACGCTGTCGATGGGCGGGCCATAGGCTGGCGGCAGCGGGATGTTGTAAGTGCTTTTGCCCGGGTCGTTCTCGACCGCGGGCAAGGTGCGCAGATACATGACAATGCTCATCACGTCGTCATCCGACAGGCCGCGGTACATGGGGAATGGCATCGGCGGACCGATGATCGTGCCGTCGGGGCGCAGTCCTTCGCGGATGGCTCGTGCCAGTTCAGCATCGGACCAGCCCGCAACAGCCCCGGCGGGCGTGATGTTGGGGGCAATGGCGGTAAAGGCAGGGTTCTTGTCCACCAGCCGTCCGGCTAGGTTCTGGTCCATTACCGGACCCTGCGGCCCCATCGGTGTATGGCAATTGCCGCAGCCCGCCGGTCCTTCGACCAGGTAGCGTCCGCGGTCAAGGCTCGGTTCCGCATACGCCGTGGCGCCGGCCATCGCCAGCCCCAGGCATAGCCCTGTCAGTCGTGGAAACATGTCCCTCTCCCTGAAAAATCGCTTCTTTTTGTAGACATTCGACTCGCACGCAGGGGCGAGTGTAGCGCCTTCCAAAGAAGTTCCTCAGGGAAATCTTTCAGCGGCCCAGAGCCTCGTTCAGTTCGGGCAGGAACCGCTGTTCGTAATCCGACCCCACCAGGGGGCCGACGAACTTGAACAGGACGGTGCCCTCGCCGTCCAGGATAAAGGTCTCCGGTGGGCCGGTCACGCCCCAGTCGATCGCCGTGCGCCCGGCAGGATCGAAGGCCACCGCCATGAAGGGATTGCCATCGTCGGCCAGGTACTTGGTGGCATTGCCCGCCTGGTCCTTGATGTTGACGCCGACAAGGCGGATGCCCTCCTCGCGCATTTGCAGCAGGACAGGGTGTTCGGCGCGGCAAGGCGGGCACCAACTGGCCCAGAAGTTGACCACCGTCACCTCTCCGCCGGCCAGCATCTCTGGCGTGATGGCCGCATAGCCCGGCAGTGCGGCCTCGGTCATCGCCGGGGCAGGTTTGCCCTCGAACATGGATTCCAGCTTGTCCGGGTCCTCGCGCCCAAGGCCGAAGTAGAACAGCGCGCCAAGTGCCGCAAAGATCAGCGGCGGCGCCACCATGAGGGGAGAAACCTTAGCCATTCTTCTTCTGACGCTCCTCGATGCGCTGCAACTCGGCCTTGATCCGGCGGGACCGCAGGACGCTGACCACGATCAATAGGACAATCAGGACCAGCGAGACCGCGTAAGAGGACAGCACCGTGCCCGCGTATTTGCCCAGTTCCGGCATCATGCGCTGCGCTCCCGTGCCAGCAGAGCGCGCGACCGGCGTGCCCGGATTTCCGTCTGCGTCCGCAGCAGGACCAGCGCCAGGAACAGCAGGACGAACCCGATCCCGGAGACCAGCAGCGGCATGAAATAGACGTTCGAGACCTTCTCGGTGGTGTCCACCCCGGTCACCGCCCCCGCGCGCAGCACCGACGATCCCTGGTGCAACCCCTGGTTCCAGAACTGCACGGCATAGCGGCTGAGCAACGCAAAGACCGATCCGACAAGGCAGAGGATCGAGGTCAGGTCGGCGGCGGTATCGTCATCCTCGATCGCCTCCCAGAGCGCCATGTACCCCAGGTAGAAGAGGAACAGGATCAAAAAGACCGTCAGGCGCGGGTCCCAGGCCCACCAGGTGCCCCACATGGGCTGGCCCCAGATCGCGCCGGTGACAAGCCCGATCACCGTCATTGTGGCGCCGATGGGCGCGGCGGCACGGGCGGCCAGCGCGCTGACATGATGGCGCCGCACGATCCAGATCAGCGAGGCGATCAGCATCATCAGCCAGGCGTTGATCGCCATCATCGCCGCCGGCACATGCAGGTAGATGATCTTGACGGTCGAGCCTTGCCGGAAATCCTCGGGCGTGAAGAAGAAGCCCCAGACCAGCCCGGTGACCAAACAGATCACCGCAGCCACCGTCACCCAGGGCAAGAGCACATCCGCGGTGCGGATGAACTTGACCGGATTGGCATATTCCCAGATCGACATGGTCCTTGGCCTCCCTTTCGCAGGGTTACAGCGCAAATATCGTGCGGGCGCAATACGTCACGGGCGCGCGCTCACCGGAGGTTGATCCGCAGGACCGCCGCGCTGGCAAAGGGCAAGAGCGCCGCCACCCCGAAACTGATCCCCGCCAACATCAAGAGAGGCGTCTGCACCGCCAACCCCTCGGCTCCGCGCCGCGCGACCTCGGCGCCGAAGATCAGCGTGGGGACATAAAGCGGCAGCACCAGCAACGACATCAGCAGGCCGCCGCGCTTCAGCCCCACGGTCAGCGCCGCGCCGAAGGTGCCGATCACCGACAGCGCGGGCGTCCCCAGCGCGAGGCTGACGAACAGCCACAGGTATCCCGGCCCGGCCAGGTTCAGCAGCACCCCCAGCACCGGCGCCGCCAGCACCAGCGGCAAGCCGGTGGTGATCCAATGCGCCAGCGCCTTGACGCTGACGATGCCCTCCATCGGCAGGGGCGCGGTCGCCAGCAGGTCAAGCGAGCCGTCCTCCCAATCCAGCGCAAAGATCCGATCAAGCGAGAGCAGGCAGGCCAGCAGCGCGCCGATCCAGAGGATGCCCGGCGCGATCCGGGTCAAAAGGTCGGTCTGCGGGCCGACCCCAAAGGGCACCAGCACCGTCACGATCAGGAAGAAGGCCAGGCCAAGGCCGAACCCACCGCCGGCGCGCACCGCCAGCCGCAGATCCCGTGTCAAAAGCGCGATCACAGAAAGGCCTCGTCCCGAAGCGCCCCGCGCGGTGTCGCGCGATAGGGCGTCACGTCGAAATCATCCGCCTCCGGAATGCCAAGGTCGATATGGGTGGCCATCAGCGCCGATCCCCCCTGCCCCAGATGCGCGCGCACCGCCTCGGCAAAGAGCGCAACAGAGGCAGTGTCTAGCGAGACGGTCGGTTCGTCCAGCACCCAGACGGGGCGCCCCGTCACCATCAGCCGCGCCAGTCCCAGCCGGCGTTTCTGCCCGGCAGACAGCGTCCCTGCCAGCCGCTCCTCCAGCGAGTCGAGATTGAAGGCGGACAGCGCCGATCCAATCCCCTCGGTGCCAAAGACCCGCGCCCAGAACTGCAGGTTCTCCGCCACGCTGAGCATGGATTTCAACCCGTCCGCGTGCCCGGCATAAGCGATGCGTTCACCGGCGCCACTGACCTCTCCGGCCATCGCGGGCTGCAATCCCGCCACGGTGCGCAAGAGCGTGGTCTTGCCCGCGCCATTGGGGCCGCGCAGCACCAGCGCCCGGCCCGGCGCCAGCGCAAAGCTCACCCCGTCCAGTACCGGCACGCCGCCCCGGGCCACCGTCAGATCGCTTGCCGTCAGTTCCATGTCTTCGCTTACCGCAGCGACCGCGCGGGAAAAAGCCCCAAGCGCCCGCCGCGACGCGATGCCCCCGGCTGCGCGGAACCGCTGCTTCTTTGGTTTGAAAAATACCTCGGGGGTGAATGGTCCCGGACTTGATCCGGGATCAGAGGGGGCAGCGCCCCCTTTCGGCATTCGCCGCTCAGACCGGCAGTGCGGCCAGCGCCACGCGGCGGCCTTCGCTGAGCAGAACATTATAGGTGCGGCAGGCCGAGGGCGAGTTCATCGCCTCGACGCCAAGTCCCGCCTCTTCCAGCCGGTCACGCAGGTCCTTGGGCAGATGGGCGGTTTCGGCCCCCGTGCCGACAAAGATCACGTCGACGAAGCCGATCATGCTCAGCAGCGTCTCGTGATCCTCCAGCCCGCCCCAGTCGGCGCGGCCCCGGTCCCAGATCAGCAGCGCGCCCTCGTGAACCTCGCCGCCGACACGGAAAAAGCCGGGGCCATAGCCGTCGACCGGCAGCGCATCGGTGAATGTGATCTCGTTCAGTCGCATGGCTGCTACCTACTCCCAAATGGGCAGGCCGGACAAGGCCGCCAGTGCGATCAGGACATAGGCGATGCCGCGGTAGAAATGCTCCTGCTCCGGTCGGAACAGCCATCCCCCCACCATGTTGCCCGCCATGTTCGGCAGCGCCATGAGCAGCCCCAGAAGGGCAAAGCCTGGCTCCAGCCGCCCGAAGGCCCCCATGTAGCCCACCAGCAGCACGTCATAGGAGAGGAGAAACAGCAGGATCGTCGCGCGGATGATCCGGACCGGCAGCGGCCGCGACATGTAGAACAGGATCACCGGCGGCCCCGGCAGGCCGGCCACGCCGCCCAATGCGCCGGCCGCACCGCCGATCCCCGTCACCATACGCCGACTGACCGTGCCGCGATACCGCAGCCCAAGCGACAGGATGCCCAGCATCGCAAGTGCCAGCAGACCCACGGCAAGCTGAAACACCTCGGGCGGGATGCGGGTCAGCGCCCAAAGTCCCAGCGGCAGACACAAGATGCAGCCAAGCACCAACCGCCCCAGGTCGCCGCGATCAACGTCGCTCCAGGCGCGGCGCAGGATCGGCAAGGGACCGAACAGGTCCATCAGCGTCATCGTGAGGATTGCACCGAAGGGCGGCAGGACCTGGGCCGCAACCGGCAGAAAGACCAGCCCAGAGCCAAAGCCCGTAAAGCCACGCACCAACCCGGCGAAAAAAGCCGCCAGGACGATCCAGCCCGTCTCCATCGGAGACAGGCTGAACCAGGCATCAGGCATCGATGTCGCCGAACTGGTTGCCGGTGGTGTCCGTCGGCTTGGACCAGTCGCGTTTCACGCCAAGGCGCAGCAACATGACCGAGGCCACGAAGATCGAGGAATACGTGCCGACGATCACGCCCCAGGTCATCGCAAAGACAAAGCCCCGGATCACGTCGCCGCCCAGCACCAGCAGCGCGATCAGCGCAAGCAGGGTGGTGGCCGAGGTCATGAAGGTCCGGCTCAGCGTCTCGTTGATCGAGAGGTTCAGGACTTCCTTGAGGTCCTTGGACTTGTACTTGATCAGGTTCTCGCGCACGCGGTCAAAGACGACGACCGTGTCGTTCAGCGAATAGCCGACGATGGTCAGCAGCGCCGCGATGATCGCCAGGTCAAACCGGATCTGAAGTTCCGAGAAGATGCCGATTGTCAGGATCACGTCATGCACCAGCGCCACAACGGCGCCGAGGGCGAACTGCCATTCGAAGCGCAGCCAGATGTAGATCAGCACGGCGCCGATCGCCAGCGCCACGGCAATGGCCGCGGTCCGGATCAACTCTCCCGAGACCTTGGGCCCGACGGATTCGACCGAGACGAACTTGATGTCCGGTGAGATTTCCAGCAGCGCGGCCTCGGCGATTTCGATCACCTCGGTGCTCACCGCCTCCTCCCCGTCCTGCGCGCCGATACGGATCATGGCGACGTTCTGTTCGGGGCCAAAGTTCGGGTCGAAGACCTCGGAGATCACCACGTCGCCCAGTTCCAGCGCCGCCAGCGCATCGCGGTAGGCGCCCACGTCCACCGGCTGCGCGCTTTCGGTCCGGATCGTGGTGCCGCCGCGAAAGTCGATGCCGTAGTTCAGCCCGCGCAGCCCGAAGCTGCCAAGCGCCAGCAGGATCAGGACCGCCGAGATGCCCAGCCAGAGCACCGGCCGCGAAAAGAAATCGAAGTTGGTCTGTTGGGGTACCAGTCTCAGGCGCATGTCAGACCTCGATCGTTTTCGGACGGCGGCGTTCGAACCAGATGACGATCAGCAGCCGCGTGACAAAGATCGCAGTGAAGACGGAGGTCAGGATGCCGAAGCCAAGGGTCACGGCAAAGCCGCGCACCGGGCCCGAGCCCATGACATATAGGATCACCGCCGTGATGAAGGTGGTGATGTTCGCATCGACGATCGCCGACAGGGCCTTTTCATAGCCCAGTTCGATCGCCCGTGCCGGCCCGCGCGCAGTGCGCAGTTCCTCGCGGATCCGTTCGAAGACCAGCACGTTTGCGTCGACCGCCATACCCACGGTCAGCACGATGCCCGCGATACCCGGCAGGGTCAGAGTGGCCCCGATCATCGACAAGAGGCCAAAGATCAGCGCGATGTTCAGGATCAGCGCGACGTTGGCGAAAAGACCGAAGAGACCATAGCTGAGCGCCATGAAGACCAGTACCGCGACAAAGGCCACCATCGTGGCGATCTTGCCTGCGTCGATGCTGTCCTGACCCAGTTCCGGCCCGATGGTCCGTTCCTCGAGGAAGACCAGTTCCGCCGGCAGGGCGCCGGCACGCAGGAGCACCGCCAGCTGGGTCGATTCCTCGACCGTGAAATTGCCGGTGATGATGCCCGAGCCGCCCGCGATATGGGCCTGGATGACGGGGGCGGAAATCACCTCGTCGTCCAGCACGATGGCAAAGGGAGAGCCGATGTTCTGCGCGGTATAATCGCCAAAACGCCGCGCGCCCGAGGGGTTGAAGCTGAAGTTCACCGCCGGGCGACCGTTCTGGTCAAAGGCGGGCTGGGCGTTGGTCAGGTCCTCGCCGGTGACGACGGGCGCCTGTTCGAGGATGTAGTAGACACCCTCCTGGTCCAGCGCGGGCACCAGTTCGTTGCCGACGCCGGGGCGTTCGCTGCTGTCGGAGGTCCGGCTGACCACGGGCTGAAAGGTCAATTGCGCGGTGGTGCCGATGATCTCTTTCAGTTCGGCGGCAGAGCCGATGCCCGGCACCTGGATCAGGATGCGGTCAAAACCCTGGCGCTGGATCGTCGGTTCGCGGGTGCCGACCTCGTCGATGCGGCGCCGGATAATCTCGAGGCTCTGCTGCATGGTGCGGTCGTCAAGCGCCTGGCGCTCGGCCTCGGACAGGGTGATGACCAGCACGTCATCCTCGCCCCGCACTTCCAGGTCCGTCGATCCGGCCCCGGTGAGAGAGACCACCGGCTGTGCCAGGGTGCGCACCAGTTCGATGGCGCGATTCATGCCGGCGGGTTCGGAAATCTTGATGCGCAGTTCGCCCAAGGGGGCGTTTGGCTGCAGGCGGATGGTGCCGACCTCGTCCCGCGCATCGCGCAGCAGATCGCGTACTTCGGGCCAGAGCGATTCCATCCGTGCCTCGTAGACGTCCTGTACCTGGACCTCTGCCAGCAGGTGCGCACCACCGCGCAGGTCCAACCCCAGGTTCACCAGCCCCGAAGGCAGGTAAGAGGGCCAACCGGCGGCAAGGTCACGGTTTTCAGAGGTGTCGAACCCCGCCTCGATGGCCTTGACGGCATCGTTGTGGGTTTCGACCCGCGAATAGAATGCGTTGGGCATGGCGAGCAGCAGGCCGACCACGACGGTGGCCCAGATCAGCACGCGCTTCCAGAGATCGACCTGCAGCATGCCCGATCAGCTTTCGGCGGGTTCGGTCTTGGACAGGACCTGCGCGATGGTCTGCTTGACCACGCGCACCTTGACGCCCTCGGCCAGTTCGACCTCGATTTCCTTGTCGTCCTTGACCTTGGCAACCTTGCCGATCAGGCCGCCCTGCGTAACCACCTGGTCGCCACGGCGCAGGGCGCCGACCATCTTCTGATGTTCCTTCATCTTTTTCTGCTGCGGACGGATCAGCAGGAAATACATGATCGCGAAGATCAGGATGAGCGGAAGAAACTGGCCGATTGCGCTTGCGTCCATTGGGGATGCTCCTGTTGGAATACGGCGGGGCATCCCCCGCGAAATTTGGCCGGAACCTATGCGCGGTACTGGCCAGATGCAAGAAGGCCGGGCACCCTGCGTTGATTTGTTCATCTGCCCCATTTGTTTCGTTTCACCGCGGCGCCGGTCGCAGAGGTCCGCCCGTACAGGGCCCGACGGGTGCAACCTGCCTTGCCCAGGCGCTGCGCAAAGCCTACCGTGCGCCTTGCGAACAGGGCCAAAGCGAAAGGCCCGCTCATGCTGCGCATGGCTCTGACCCTGATTTTGCTCCCCCTGCCCCTTCCGGCCGGGGAGCCCTCGATCGGGCGGTTGAACACCGCCGGTTACCGCATGACCGAGATGTGCACCGCCACGCTGATCGCCCCCGACCTGGCCCTGACTGCCGCCCATTGCGTCACCCGGCCAGAGGACGGCTATCTCAAGCGGATCACGGACATGGTCTTTGTCGCTGGCTGGGACGGCGAGGAACACACCGGCGCCGCCCGCATCCGTGAGGTCCGCGTGCACCCCGGGGCCTTTGCCGAAGGCCGGTTCGACCTGCGCCATGACATTGCCGTGGTCAAACTGGAAGACAGGCTGACCCCGCCGCCGCTGGCCCTGGGCAACGCGGCCCTGCCCGGCCCCCTGACGCTGATGGGCTATCGCCGCTCACGGCCGCACAGGCTGACGGTGACACCGCTCTGCTACGGGGACGCCTATCGCGGCATCTGGCGGATCGGCTGCCGGGTGGAGCCGGGTCAAAGCGGCGGGCCGGTCATGGCGGGCGAAGGCGCGGCACGGCGCATTGTCGCGGTGATCGTCGCCGTCACCCGCGACGAAGAGGCGCTGGCCGTGCCCGTCGACGGCTGGCTGCGGCGGGAATTCGCGGCAGCGGGCCGGGATTGACACACAAGCCCCGCAGCCCCTCTACCTTCCTTAACCAAGATGGGGCATAACCCCCGCGACTCACACTACCTTCTGGAGGATACGATGCACGACATCCGCGCCATCCGCGAAAACCCCGCCGCCTGGGATGCGGCACTTTCCCGTCGCGGGGTTGATGCGATGTCGTTGCAGGTCCTCGACCTGGACCGCGCGCGCCGCGCCGCCATCACCGCCGCCGAAGAGGCGCAGGCCGAACAGAACCGCGCCTCCAAGGAAGTCGGCAAGGCAAAGGCCAGCGGCGACGAGGGTGAGTTCGAGCGGTTGCGTGCACTTGTCGCCGCCAAAAAAGCCGAGGTCGGCGAGATGCAGGAAAAGGCCAAGGGCCTGGACGCCGAGCTGGACACCCTGCTGGCCGGCATCCCTAACCTGCCGCTCGACAGCGTCCCCGAAGGCGCCGACGAGAACGACAACGTCGAGATCAAACGCTGGGGCACGCCCCGCAGCTTCGATTTCACCCCGAAAGAGCATTTCGACCTCGACGGCGTGAAACCGGGCATGGATTTCGAGGTGGCCGCGAAACTTTCGGGCAGCCGCTTCGTCGTGCTCTCTGGCGCGGTCGCGCGCATTCACCGGGCGCTGGCGCAGTTCATGATCAACACCCATGTCGACGAGAACGGCCTGACAGAGACCTGGGCCCCCGTGCTGGTGCGCGAGGAGATGATGTATGGCACCGGCCAGCTGCCCAAGTTCGGCGAGGACAGCTACAAGACCACGAATGGCTGGTGGCTGATCCCCACCTCCGAGGTCACGCTGACCAATATTGTCAACGGGCTGATCGTGGACGAGGATTACCTGCCCCGCCGCTACACGGCGCATTCGCAGTGCTTCCGCTCCGAGGCCGGCTCGGCGGGCAAGGACACCTCGGGCATGTTGCGCCAGCACCAGTTCGAGAAGGTCGAGATGGTCTCGGTCACCCATCCGGACAAGTCGCTGGAAGAACACGACCGCATGACGGCCTGCGCCGAGGGCATCCTGGAAAAGCTGGGCCTGCCCTATCGCACGGTTGTGCTCTGCACCGGCGACATGGGGTTCGGCGCGCAGAAAACCCATGACATCGAGGTCTGGCTGCCGGGTCAGGACACCTACCGCGAGATCAGCTCGGTCTCAACCTGCGGCGATTTCCAGGCCCGGCGCATGAACGCCCGTTTCCGTCCCTCCGCCGGCGGCAAGCCGGAGTTCCTGCACACGCTGAACGGCTCGGGCCTCGCGGTGGGGCGCTGCCTGATCGCGGTGCTGGAAAACGGCCAACAGGCGGACGGCTCGGTCGACCTGCCCGAGGCGCTGCATCCCTACCTTGGCGGCAAGACCCGGCTGACTGCCGAGGGTACGCTGGCATGAGCCGGACGCCCCCCTGTCCGGAGGCGGTCTCTTGACCCGCCTCTGGGCCCTTCTCTGTTTCCTGGCCGCGCTCTGTTTCGCGGCCGCGCCCTGGCTGGTGCCCGGGTTCAACGGATATGAGCCGTCGCAATTCCCCGTCGTCCTGGAAGATCCCCCGGTTCAGCCGGCGGGCTATGCCTTTGCGATCTGGGGCTTGATCTATGCCTGGCTGGTGGTCGGCACGGGCTTTGGCCTGTTGCGGCGCAGCGATGACGTGGATTGGGCGCCGATGCGCCCGCCGCTTTTCGCCAGCCTCGCGGTGGGGGCGATCTGGTTGCCGGTGGCGCAATGGTCCCCGGTGCTGGCCACCCTGCTGATCTGGGTCATGCTGGGCACCGCGCTGGTTGCGCTCTGGCGGGCGGGCGACACGGACCGTTGGCTGCAACAGGGTCCGGTGGCAGTCTATGCCGGCTGGCTTTCGGCGGCGGCCTGCGTCGGCACCGGCGTGGTGATCGGCGGCTACGGCTGGATGCCGCCCACCCCGGCGGCGCTGCTGTCGCTCTCGGTCTGCATGGCGCTCTCGGTGACCATCCAGTACCGACTGCACCGGGCGCCGGAATACGGCATGACGGTGATCTGGGCCCTGGTCGGCGTGGTGGTGGCCAATGGCCAGCCCTTCAACGCCGCCGTGACCGGGCTTGCCCTGGTGGGCATGATCGCCATCCTCGGCGTGCGCGGCACCGACACCGAGTAGCGCGCGGCGGGCCTCTCCGTTCTGGACAGGGGTCCGCCCCGGGCCTAGGCTCCGCGCATTCGTTTCAAGAGGTTTCCACAATGCGTGCCCTGCTTCTCTCCGCCTGCCTTCTCTCGCTGCCGTTTCTCCACGGACCGCTCACCGCCCAGGAAAGCCTGCACCTCGAAGCGGGGGCCGACATCACCGGCGCCTACCGCGTCGCGGGCCGCAACCCGGATGGCTCCGCCTATACCGGCACACTGGAGATGACCGCCAACGGCGCCCAGTACCAGCTGGCCTGGACCATCGCCGGCCAGGTCTTTCGTGGTACCGGACGGCTGGAGGGCCGTATCCTGACGGTTGACTGGCAGGGCGACAGCAACCCGGTGGTCTATGTCCTGATGCCCGACGGCGCCCTGCACGGCACCTGGGCCGACGGCCACGCGCTCGACCGCCTCGAACCGCTCCGCTAGCCCCCGGCACCGCCCCCACCAGAATCGTCCCGCGCCCCAGCCTGTTCCCCGGAGCCCTCACTCGCTTGAGGCCGATCAGAGTCGGACGACGCCGAGTCGCAAGGGGGCGCAGCCCCGCGCTTTGCGCGGCTTGCCCTTGCGACTCGGGGACGGCTGGCTCAGGCCCTCAAAAAGCGAGGGAGGACTCAGGGGCGCAGGCGATGCGTGTTCCCTGGTGACTCATGAAGCAAAAAACAGGCGCAGCCTGTCCAAGGGGTTGGCGGGCGGGCGCCTTTGCGGCGCAAGCCGCAAACAGTCCCGTCCCGGCGCCCCCGCCTCAGTCCTTCTTCGACTGCAGCTTGCCCAGGTGCTTCTTCAGCGCGCCCGCGTTCTTCTTCTTGCGCCCCTTGTAAGGGTTGCGGTCGCCCTGCCCGCGCATGGTCAGGCGGATCGGCGTGCCCGGCATGTCGAAATCCTCGCGCAGCCCGTTCACCAGGTAGCGCGAATAGCTCTCAGGCAGCTTGTCGGGGTGCGAACACATCACGACAAACCCCGGCGGCCGGGTCTTGGCCTGAGTCATGTAGCGCAGCTTGATGCGGCGGCCCTGCGGCGCGGGGGGCGGATGGCGGCTCACCATGCCTTCCAGCCAGCGGTTCAGCTGCGCCGTGGGCACGCGGCGGTTCCAGACGTCATAGGCCTGCATGATCGCGGCCTGCAGCCGGTCCAGACCCTTGCCCGTCCGGGCGGAAATCGTCACCAGAGGCGCACCGCGCAGCTGCGGCAGGACATGCTCGAACTGCTCGCGCAGCCATTTCAGCTTGTCCTGTTTCTCGTTCTCCACGTCCCACTTGTTGACCGCCACGACCACGGCCCGCCCCTCGCGCTCGGCAAGGTCGGCAATCTTCAGGTCCTGGGTCTCGAAGGGGATGGCCGCATCCAGCAGCACGACGACCACCTCTGCGAATTTCACCGCCCGGATGCCATCCGAGACCGACAGTTTTTCCAGCTTGTCCTGGACCTTGGCCCGGCGCCGCATCCCTGCCGTGTCGAAAATCCGCATCGGCACGCCGCCCCAGTCCATCTGGACCGAGATCGCGTCGCGCGTGATCCCTGCCTCAGGCCCGGTCAGCAGCCGTTCCTCGCCCAGGATCGCGTTCACCAGCGTCGACTTGCCCGCGTTCGGGCGCCCGACCACGGCGATCTGAAGGGGCTTGTCCCGCGTCGGCAGGCGCATGTCGCCCTCGCCCGCTTCAGCCTCTTCCTCGCTCAGCGTGACCTCGACTTCCGGCGCCTCGGCGGCGGCCCGCTCCGCGAACCCTTCGGACAGGGGCAGAAGTGCGGCATAAAGCTCGTTCATGCCCTCGCCATGCTCGGCCGACAGGCGGATCGGCTCGTCCAGGCCCAGAGAATAGGCCTCGATCACGCCCGCATCCGCCGCGGACCCCTCGGCCTTGTTGGCTGCAAGGATGACGTGTTTCGCCCGCTTGCGCAGGATCTCTGCAAAGACCTCGTCATCGGGCAGGATGCCGGCGCGCGCGTCGATCAGGAACAGGCAGATGTCCGCCTCGTCCACGGCCCGTTCGGTCAGCCGCCGCATCCGCGCGGGCAGCGACTCGTCGGTTTCGTTCTCAAGCCCGGCGGTGTCGACGACGGTGAACCGCAGGTCGCCCAGCCTGGCCTCGCCTTCGCGCAGGTCACGGGTCACGCCCGGCTGGTCGTCGACCAGCGCCAAGCGCCGCCCGACGAGACGGTTGAACAGGGTCGACTTGCCCACGTTTGGGCGGCCGACGATGGCAAGAGAGAAACTCATGGCCCGGCTCCAAGGATCAAGGGCGCCGCTTAACGCATTTCAAAGCAGGGGGAAAGGGGCATCCCGGCGCCCCGGTTCACACCGGGGGCCATTGTGCCCGGTCCGCTGGCGCAGGGATCGGAGATCGGACGGCGGAATCCTAGCGGTAGGCGTGCAGAACGCCCTTGCGGGACACGACGTACAGCGTGCCGCCCGCCACCACGGGGCGCGTCGTGGCGCCGCCGGGGATCGCGATTTCCTGCAGCAGATTGCCGTCCACCGGGTTGAAGGCCCTGATCTTGCCATCCGAACTGGCCACGATCAGGCGCCCCCCCGCCAGCACCGGTCCGTGGTTGGCATAGGCGCCGTCGCGGCGGCGGTTCGGGTTGCGCGTCGGGCGATAGCCCGGCAGGTCACGGCTCCAGATTTCCTGGCCCGTGCCCGCGTCCAGCCGCACCAGCTGGTTGAGATCCGAGACGAAGAACACCGAATCGCCGGCGGGCCACATCGGACCCAGAGCACCGTTCTTGGCAGTCCAGATGCGCTCTCCGTTGTAGACCGACAGCGCCACCGCGCGCCCCGAGTGGTTGCCGGCAAAGACGCGGTCGCCCGCGATCACCGGATCGCCGGTGATATCGTTGATGCCCGCGATGGTGACGCCGGTCCGGCGGCCCAGCAGCTCGGCATTCCAGACCTGCAGCCCGCCCTGCCGGAAGGCCGCAGACACAGCGCCCGATCCGAAGGCGAAGACAACGTACTTGTCGTCAATCGCGGGGGCGGGCGCCCCGGCGATGTTGTTGAAATCCTTGGTGCCGTCGAACTGCCAGCGGACGCGGCCATCGTCGCTTTCGATCGCCCATGCGGTGCTGTCACCCGAGACGACGTAGACCAGCCCGTCGCGATAGCTTGGCGCGCCGGTGGCGGTGTTCTTGAGGTCCTGCTCCCAGAGCTTGCGCCCCGTGGCCGGGTCCAGCGCGGTCAGCATGCCGAAACCGGACGAGACGAACAGCTTTCCCTCGCCGTAGGCCAGCCCGCCGCCCTGTCCTTCGGGCGCCTTGTCGCGCTGCGGGACAAGGGTCGCGGACCACAGTTGCTGACCCGAGGTCGCGGTTGCCCGGACCTGGTGGTTGGCGTCCATCGTGAAGATGCGGCCGCCCGCGACGATCGGATCGGCATTCAGCCGCGTCTTGCGCCCATCGCCCGCGCCGATCCCGACCGAAAACAGCGGCTTCAGCGCCTGTCCCAGGGCCGGGTTGGTGACCCGGACCATCGGCGACACGGGGCTTTGCGCCCAGTCGGTGTTGGTCACGCTGGCAGGTGTGGAAAAGGCGCGGGCCTGCGGGCCGGTCGATGCCGGGGCGGCGCCGTCATCGTAACCGCCTGTCAGCACGTCCCGGACGTTCAGACGTTCCCCCGGAAGGATCTGCTCGCTCTTGGCACAGGCCGTCAGCGCCAGCGCGGCCAGCGAAATCAGCAGAGAGGTCTTGCGCAGCATCACCATGCCCCTTTTCGTCACTACCCGGGGCCCTGCCCCCCGCCGTGCGCCCCGCCTGCGCGGGCTCAGTTTCCGGGCGCGTCGCCGCCCAGTGCCACAATCAGTTGCCCGGCCCGGCGCTGCAAGCCCTGCGTCGCCTCGGCATCTTCTGCCAGGCGTTCCAGCCGTGCAATCGCGGCGTCACGCTCGCCGGTTTCGATCTCGATCAGGGCCAGTTGCTCTTCGGCCAGCAGGCGCAGCGGTTGCCCCGGCACGGCCAGCGCCTCGAAGCCCGCGCGGCGCTCGTCGACCGGCAGGACGGATGCGCCGCGGGTCAGGGCCTTGTAGCTGGCGATCTGGCGATAGATGGCCGGGATCTCGGTATTGTCGGCCACCGCCTGCAGGCGGGCGACCGCCTCGGCGTCATCGCCTGCGGTGCCTTCCTCGGCAGCGGTCAACATCGACAGAATCGCCGCGGCGCCGGTCGAGGGCGCGTCGATTGCGGTCAGGGCGTCGATACGCTGCGCCGGTTCCTCTGCATCCAGCGCGTCAAGCACGCTGTCGCCAAAGGCCTGAGCCCGGGATTCGGCCGAGGCGATGCTCCATTCACGCCAGGCGGTGCCGCCGACGATAAGAAGCACGATGACCACGCCAACCCAGCCCCACTTGCGCAAAGTGGCGAAAAGACGGTCGCGTTTGACCTCTTCGGTCACCTCGTCGATAAAACTGTCGGCGTCGCTCAAACGGGCCCCCTCCGGTTGGTTTTCTCCCTCTTACATGTCCCGCCGCGCAGTGCCAAGGCGAGAAGGCATACCGGCAAGGGCCCTTTGCAGGCCCCAAACCGGACCAGCGAATTGTCGCGTAGATGCCCGTTAATCGCGAAACTCTCGCAGAATTGTCGAAAAACCGCCGCTTTGCAGCGCAAAAACCGGCCCCGTGCTTGAAGCCTCCGTCGCGGCACCCTAAAACTGAACGGAACAGTTCAGCCCGGAGTCGCCCGGGTCGCGGGGTTCGGGTCGGCTCGGCAACGTAACGATTAACAGGATGTGCGGCGGGCCACGTGGCTCGGCGCCGAAGGGACGAAGACGATGCGCATCATGTCTATCCTGACCGCCTGCCTTGTGGCCGCGGTCCTATACGGGGTTGTGTTCGAACGGGACCGACTGCTGGAATTCTCCCGCGAGGTGGCCCCGGCAGCGCAGGGGAACGTTGCGGATGGCGGGCCTGATCCTGCCGATGGCGCGGACCCGGCGCTAGAGGCCGGTGCCCCCGATGCCCTGCCCGAAGGCGCGGTGCGCGTGATGGCCAAGCGGTCGGTGGCGCAGGTTGTCGACAGCGAGGTGATCCTGCGCGGCGAAACCCAGGCCGTTCGCCAGGTCGAGGTGCGGGCCGAAACCTCGGGCAAGATCGTGTCCGAACCGCTGCGCAAGGGATCGCTGGTCGAGGCCGGGCAATTGCTGTGCGAGATCGACCCGGGCACCAGCCAGGTTTCCCTGCAAGAGGCGCTGGCCCGCCTGGCCGAATCCAAGGCGCGCCTGCCCGAGGCCAAGGCCCGGCTGGCCGAAGCGCAGGCACAGCTTCCCTCTGCCCAGGCGCGCATCCTTGAGGCCGAGGCTGCCGTGCCCGCCGCCGAGGCACAGCTGGCCGAGGCCCGCGCCAACATACCCGCCGCCGAGGCCCGGCTGGCAGAGGCCAGGGCACGGGTGCCAGAGTTCGAGGCCCGGCTGGAAGAGGCAGAGGCCCGCGTCCCCGAGGCCGAGGCCCGGCTGGCAGAGGCGAAGGCTGCTGTGCCCGCCGCCGAGGCCCGCCTGAAAGAAGCCGAGGCCGGTGTCCCCGCCGCAAAGGCCCTTCTGGCCGAGGCGGAGGCCCGCGTGCCCGAGGCCGAGGCGCGGTTGAAACAGGCCCAGGCGCAGGTGCGCGAGGCGGAAATCAACCTGCGCGCCTCGCAGGAACTGGCCCGCGACGGTTTTGCCGCGCAGACCCGGCTGGCCGGGGCCGAAGCCGCCTATGAAACCGCGCTGACCGCCGTGCAGACCGCGCAACTGGGGCTGAAATCCGCCGCCTCCGGCATCGAGGCGGCCAAGTCTCAACTCCAGGGGGCGCTGGCCGCCGTCCAGACCGCCAAGAGCCAGGTCGAGACGGCAAAGGCCGCCGTGCAGGCGGCCCAAAGCGGCATCCGCAATGCCAGCGCCGGGGTGATCTCGGCCAAGGCGCAGATCCAGAACGCCCTGGCCGGCGTGCAATCCGCGCAAAGCCAGCTTCAGGGGGCCAAGGCCGCCGTGGCCTCGGCCCTGTCCGGCGTCGAAGGCGCCAAGGCGGCGGTCATCGCCGCCCGCGCCCAGCTTGAAACCGCGACGGCGGGCATCCAGTCCGCCAGGACCGGCGAAGAAAGCGCCTTGAGCGCGATCCAGTCCGCCGAGGCCGCCGTGGCCTCGGCCCGGCGCGAGATCGACCGCCTGAAGGTGCACGCCCCCTTTGCCGGGCTACTGGAGACCGACACGGCGGAACTGGGCGCCTTGCTGCAGCCCGGATCGGCCTGCGCCACCGTGATCCAGCTGAACCCGATCAAGATTGTCGGCTACGTGCCCGAAACCACCGTCGCGCGCGTTATGGTGGGCGCCAAGGCGGGCGCCCGGCTGACCAACGGGCGTATCGTGCAGGGTGAGGTCACTTTCGTGTCGCGCAGCGCCGATCCGACCACCCGGACCTTCCTGGTGGAACTGACCGTCGACAACGCCGATCTGTCGATCCGCGACGGCGAGACCGCCGAGGTCGCCATCGAGGCCGAGGGCGCCAAGGCGCATCTGCTGCCGCAATCCACCCTGACCCTGAACGACCAGGGCAAGCTGGGCGTGCGCACGGTCAAGCCGGACGACAGCGTGCAGTGGATGGATGTCTCGATCCTGCGCGACACCCGCGACGGGGTCTGGATCACCGGCCTGCCGGATGAGATCAACGTGATCACCGTCGGCCAGGAATATGTCACCAACGGCGTGACCGTGGTTCCGAGTTACGAGGATATCATACAATGACCGGCATCATCGACTGGGCCGCCGCACGGGCCCGAATGATCATCGCCTTCATCGTGCTCAGCCTCGTGGTCGGGGCCTATGCCTATGTGTCGTTGCCCAAGGAGGGCGAACCGGACATCGAGATCCCGGCACTTTTCGTCTCGGTCCCCTTCCCCGGCATTTCGGCCGCCGACTCTGAAAAGCTGCTGGTCAAGCCGATGGAGACAGAGCTGTCGGACCTCGACGGGCTGAAGAAGATGACCGCCACCGCCGCCGAGGGCTATGCCGGTCTGGCGCTGGAGTTCGAGTTCGGCTGGGACAAGACCAAGATCATCGCCGACGTGCGCGACGGCATGAACAACGCCGAGGCCGAGTTCCCCGAGGGCGCCGAGAAATACTCGATCAACGAGATCAACTTCTCGGAATTCCCGATCCTGATCGTCAACCTGTCCGGCCCGGTGCCGGAACGCACGCTGAACAAGGTGGCCAAGGACCTGCAGGACCGGCTCGAAGGGCTCGATTCGGTGCTGGAGGCCGGGATCGCGGGCAACCGCGACGAGATGCTGGAAGTGGTGATCGACCCGCTCAGGCTCGAAAGCTACAACGTCACCGCCGACGAGCTGATCCGCGTTGTCCAGAACAACAATCAGCTGATCGCCGCGGGCGAGGTTGAAACGGAAAACGGCGCCTTTTCGGTCAAGATTCCGTCCAGCTTTGACGATGCACGCGATGTCTATGACCTGCCGGTCAAGGTGAACGGCGACCGCGTGGTGACGCTGGGCGACCTGGCCTCGATCAACCTGACCTTCGAGGACCGCAAGGGCACGGCGCGCTTCAACGGCGCGCAGACCGTGGCCCTGCAGGTGGTCAAGCGCAAGGGCTTCAACATCATCGACACCGTGGCGCAGGTGAAGGCCGAACTGGCCACAGCGCAGGAGACCTGGCCCGACGAGCTGCGCGCGGTGCTGGACGTGGGCACCTCGAACGACCAGAGTCGGCAGGTGGCCAGCATGGTCAGCCAGCTCGAAGGGTCCGTTCTGACGGCCATCGCGCTGGTGATGATCGTGGTGCTGGCAAGCCTGGGCCTGCGGCCCGCGCTGCTGGTGGGCTTTGCCATTCCGACCTCTTTCCTCTTGTGTTTCGTGCTGCTGGCGATGATGGGGGTGACGATCTCGAACATCGTGATGTTCGGGCTGATCCTGGCCGTGGGCATCCTTGTCGACGGCGCCATCGTGGTGGTGGAATACGCCGACAAGCGCATCGCCGAGGGCACCGGCCCGATGCATGCCTATGTCGAGGCCGCGCACCGGATGTTCTGGCCCGTGGTTTCGTCCACCGCGACGACGCTTTGCGCCTTCCTGCCGATGCTGTTCTGGCCCGGTGTTGCGGGCGAGTTCATGGGCATGTTGCCGATCACGATCATCTTCGTGCTGACCGCCTCGCTGGTGGTGGCGCTGATCTACCTGCCGGTCATGGGCGGCGTCTCGGGGCGGTTCTCGCGCAACGTGCACCGTGCGGGCGACTGGCTGCGCGCGCGCCTGCACTGGAGCCTGCGCATCCTGCTGGTGCCCGTCGCGATCCTGGGGCTGTTCACCGGCGCCATGATGGTCCTCAACCCCAGCTACCTGGGCCCGACAGAGGCGACCGGCTGGGGCGCGCACATGCCGGGCGTCGTGGTCTTCGTGCTCTTTGCGGTGATCTCTTCGGTGGTGATGGACGCCGCCGAAATCCGGCGCAAGCCCAAGCGCGTCGACGCCCGCAGCCGCCGGACCTTCTTCGGGAGTTTCACCAAGCTGATCGCCGGCAACCCGATCATGCCGCTGGTGACGGTCTTTGCCGTCGTCGGCTTTGTCATCAGCGTCTTCGCCTATTACGGCGAGAACAACAACGGCGTGGACTTCTTCGTCGAAAGCGAACCGGAGCAGGCCATCGTCTATGTCCGCGCGCGCGGCAACCTGAGCCTTGCGGAAAAAGACGCGCTGGTGAAGCGGGCCGAACAGATCGTCCTGACCCATCCCGGCATCCTCAATGCCTTCTCCTTTGCCGGTGAAGGCGGGCTGGACAACAACACCGGCGGCGCCGCGGCGCCCAAGGACACCATCGGCCAGGTCCAGTTCGAGACGATTTCCTGGGACAACCGCCCCGCCTATGCCCGTGCCAACGGCATCCCGCTGGCACAGCTGGACGGCGACGTTATCCTCGACGACCTGACCGAAAAGCTGGAGCGCATTCCCGGCGTCGAGATCGAGATCCTGGCCCAGGCGCGTGGCCCGGCCAGCGCCAAGCCGGTGCACCTGCAACTGCGCGGAGACGACTGGACCGCGCTGCTGGAGGCGGCTGGCGTCGTGCGGGCCAAGTTCGACAGCACCCCCGGCCTGACCCTGGTCGAGGACACGCGCCCCCTGCCCGGCATCGACTGGCAGATCGACGTGGACGTGGAAAAGGCGGGCCGCTACGGCGCCGACGTGGCCACCGTGGGCGCGATGGTGCAGCTGGTGACGCGCGGGCTGGCCATCGGCAGCTATACCCCCGGCACCTCGGACGAGGAAATCGACATCCGCGTGCGCCTGCCCGAGGAAAACCGCGTGCTGTCGACGCTGGACAGCCTCAAGGTCCGCACCCCGGACGGGCTGGTGCCGCTGGTGAATTTCATCACCCGCGAGCCGGTGGCCAAGCTGGCCGAGATCGAGCGTGTAGACCAGACGCGCTTTTTCGACGTCAAGGCGGGTGTCCGCGAAAGCCTGATGGAGATCGGCTGGGACGTGACGACGACCGGCCCCGACGGTACGGACAAGACCGAGTTCGTGCCGTTGATGACCGGCGTCGAGCTGGATCCGGAAACCTCCGATATCTCGGCCGCGGACTGGAGCCATGACTTTGGCCGCTCGTCGGGGTTCTTCGAATGGCTGATGGGGGACAACCTCCGCCACTTCGGCGACGTGCGCTGGCTGACCGACATGTCGCCCGAGGAGGTCGCCGCCCGGGCGGGCACCGGCGAGATGTCGCGGCTGAAGGTCGTGCCGGTGACGGGGACGGAACGGATCGAGGTGCTGACCGAATGGCTGCAGACCGATCCCCTGCCCGCGGGCATCGAATGGGAATGGACCGGCGACCAGGAGGACCAGGAGGAAAGCCAGGCCTTCCTGCAATCGGCCTTTGGCGGCGCGCTGTTCCTGATGTTCATCATCCTGCTGGCGCAGTTCAACAGCTTCTACAACTCGGTGCTGGTGCTGCTGGCTGTGATCCTGTCCACGACGGGCGTGCTGATCGGCATGTTGGTGATGGATCAGTATTTCTCGATCATCATGACCGGAACGGGGATCGTGGCGCTGGCGGGGATCGTCGTGAACAACAACATCGTGCTGATCGACACCTACCAGGAGTATTCGCGCTTCATGCCGCGGATCGAAGCCATCGTGCGCACCGCGCAGGATCGCATTCGCCCCGTCCTGCTGACCACGATCACCACGATGGCAGGCCTTGCGCCGATGATGCTGGGGCTCAGCCTGGATTTCTTCAACGGTGGCTATTCGATCGACAGCCCGACCGCGCTGTGGTGGAAGAACCTGGCAACAGCCGTGGTGTTCGGCCTGGGGATCGCGACCGTGCTGACGCTGGTCTTTACCCCCGCGATGCTGGCGATCCGGGTCTGGTTCACGACCTACGTGCTGTGGTTCGCGCGCCTGCTGGCAAGGTTGAGTTTTGGCCGTGGCAGTCGGGCGGCGCGCGACTGGGCGCTGAACCGAGCGGCACGCCAGGTGAAATCGCCCGAGATCATCTGGGAAGATGCGCCCGCGACCACGATGGAACTGACGCCGGACCTGCGCGCGGCGGAGTGACGTGACATGGTGTCGGCCCGCTGACGCGGGCCGATCCGCGCGCCTTGCGGCGCGCAAGCGGGGGCGCTGCCCCCGTCGCGCAAAGCGCGACTCCCCCGAGGTATTTCAAGCCCAAAGAAACACTGTGCCGGTCAGGGCCGGCCCGCGTCCTCCTTGGCGGATTTGCGGGTACGGCGGCAGCGATCGGAGCAATAGCGCACCTGATCCCAGACCCTTTCCCATTTCCTGCGCCAGGTGAACGGGCGACCGCAAGTGGCGCAGGTCTTGACCGGCAGGTCGCCCTTGCGGGTGCCGCGCGGCATCAGAAATCAAAGCTCTGCTGGCGGCTGTCGTTGGCGGGGCGCCGTTTGCGCGGCGCGCGGTCGTTGACGAAATGGCGTTGTGGATCCTTGCGCGAGGCGTGCTTGTGCAGGACCCGGGCCGCCTCGTCGCGGAACCCCTCCTCCTTGCGGACCGACCAGATGGCCTCGCGGGCCGCCTTCGCCGCCTGTTTCACATCGACGATTGGCGGCGGATAATCGGCCTGCCCGTCCCAGCGCCAGGGTTCCTGCAGGTATTGGTCCGGCACATCCGCCAGGTCCGGGCACCAGCGGCGGGTGAAGACGCCGGTCGGATCCTGATCGTGGCCCTGTTTGACGGGATTGTAGATGCGCAGGCTGTTGATCCCCGTGGTGCCGGACTGCATCTGGACCTGGCTCCAGTGGATGCCCGGTTCGTAATCGGTAAAAAGCCGGGCCAGATGCTGACCCGTGCGCTGCCAGGGCAGCCAGAGATGGTAGGAGGCGACGCTCATCAGCATCGAGCGCATCCGGAAATTGAGCCAGCCGGTGGCAATGAGCGAGCGCATGCAGGCGTCGACGAAGGGCAGCCCGGTTTCACCCTTTTCCCAGGCGGCAAGACGGGCGGCATCCGGTTCGGCGGGGCGCAGGCCCTCGTAGGCGCGATGCAGGGCGCGCCATTCCAGGTCCGGCTCGTCCTCCATTTTCTGGATGAAATGGTCGCGCCAGGCGAGGCGGGACTGAAAGCTCTTCAGGCTGCCGGACCAACCCGTCCGCGTGCCCTTGACCGCGCGTTGGCGGGCGGCGGTGGCGCGCACCGCCTCGCGCGGGCTGAGTGCCCCGAGGGCCAGGTGAGGCGACAGCCGCGAACAGGCGCTTGCGCCCTCCAGCGGGGTCGACATGGCCTTGCGATAGGTCTGGCCACGCTCTGTCAGGAAGCTGTTCAGCAGGGCCTCGGCCTTGGCGCGGCCGCCATGCTGGCGCCCCGGGCAGGGATCGGCCCCCAGCCCAAGGGCGGCGGCATCCGGCAGGGGATCGGAGCACAGGGGGACCGGCGGCAGCGCCGGGGGCGCCGGCAGCAGATCCTGCGCCATCAGCCGGTTGCGGTGCGCGGCCCAGCCGTCGCGATCATGCCGCCCGCGCCGCACCGCCGACTGCGGCAGTTCCTGCCAGCGTACCCCCTGCCCCGCGGCCCAGGCGGCCACGGCCCTGTCGCGGGCAAAACTCCAGGCGTTGCCGGTTTCCTCGGTGCTGACCAGCCGCTCTGCCCCGGTTTCCCGGCGCAGCGCCTCGAGCACCTCGACCGCCGCGCCGACCCGGATCACCAGGTCGCTGCCCAGAGCACGCAGGTCCGCGCGCAGCCCTTGCAGCGTTTCGCAAAGAAAGGCGTACTGCCGGGCAGAGGCGTCGGGCTGCGCCCAGAGCCCCGGTTCGACGATGTAGAGCGGCAGAACATCCCCGAGTTCGCAGGCGCGCAACAGCGCCGCGTTGTCGGTCACGCGCAGATCGCGCTTGAACCAGAGGATCACGGGCATCGGCTCTCCTTTCCGCTGCGCTGCCATTGCAGCCCCCTCGGCTCCGACCTAGGGTCACGGGCAAGAGCTTCCAGCCCCGCGAGGACCCGATGAAAGACGCCGCCCCCGAGACCATCTATCTCAAGGACTACACCCCCTTCGGCTGGCAGGTCAGCGACGTGCACCTGACCTTTCGCCTTGCGCCCAAGTCGACGCGGGTGATCTCGAAGATCCATTTCGCCCCCAACCCCGAGGCCCCCGTGCAGGAATTCTTTCTGCACGGTGAGGACCTGAAGCTGATCCGCGCCACCATCGACGGGGTCGAGGTGACGCCGGAGGTCACGCCCGAGGGTTTGCGCTATGCCGTGCCGGACGGCCCCTTTCTGTGGGAGGCAGAGGTGGAAATCGCGCCCGAGGACAATACCGCGCTGGAGGGCCTTTACATGTCCAGCGGCATGTATTGCACCCAGTGCGAGGCCGAGGGCTTTCGCAAGATCACCTATTATCCCGACCGCCCCGACGTCATGAGCGTGTTTTCCGTGCGGATCGAGGGCGATCTGCCGGTGCTTTTGTCCAACGGCAACTCGGTCGACCGGGGTGAGGGCTGGGCCGAATGGCACGATCCCTGGCCCAAGCCGGCGTACCTCTTCGCGCTGGTGGCGGGCGACCTGGTGAATTTTCCGGATCGGTTCACCACCCGGTCGGGCAAAGAGGTCAAGCTGAACATCTGGGTGCGTCCCGGCGACGAGGGCAAATGTGCCTTCGGCATGGAGGCCCTGAAGACCTCGATGAAATGGGACGAGAATGTCTATGGCCGCGAATACGACCTGGACGTCTTCAACATCGTCGCCGTGGACGATTTCAACATGGGCGCGATGGAGAACAAGGGGCTGAACATCTTCAACTCCTCCTGCGTCCTGGCCTCTCCGGAAACCTCGACCGACGGCAATTTCGAGCGCATCGAGGCGATCATCGCGCATGAGTATTTCCACAACTGGACCGGCAACCGCATCACCTGCCGTGACTGGTTCCAGCTCTGCCTCAAGGAAGGTCTGACCGTCTTCCGCGACCAGCAGTTCACGGCGGATGTACGCTCGGCCCCGGTGGCGCGGATCGAGAACGTGGCGCAGTTGCGCGCGCGTCAGTTCCCCGAGGACCAGGGGCCGCTTTCGCACCCCGTCCGGCCCGAAAGTTTCCAGGAGATCAACAACTTCTACACCGCCACGGTCTATGAAAAGGGCGCCGAGGTGATCGGCATGCTCAAGACGCTGGTCGGGGATGAGGCCTATGCCAAGGCGCTGGACCTCTACTTTGACCGTCACGACGGCGACGCGGCGACGATCGAGGACTGGCTCAAGGTGTTCGAGGATGCCACGGGCCGCGACCTGACGCAGTTCAAGCGCTGGTATTCGCAGGCCGGTACGCCGCGCGTCGAGGTGACGGAGGACTGGGCCGACGGCACCTATGCGCTGACCTTCAAGCAGCACACGCCGCCCACGCCTGGGCAGGAACAGAAGGAACCTCAGGTGATCCCGATGGCGGTGGGGCTGCTCAACCCCAACGGCGACGAAGTGGTGCCGACCCGCGTGCTGGAGGTCACCGAGGCTGAGCAGACCTTCACCTTTGACGGTCTGGCCTCGCGCCCCGTGCCCTCGATCAACCGCGGATTCTCGGCGCCGGTGGTGCTGGACCGCGCGTCGAGCCGCGAGGAGCGCGCCTTTTTGCTGGCCCATGACACCGATCCTTTCAATCGCTGGGAGGCGTCGCGCCTGCTCGCCCGCGAAAGCCTGATCGCGATGATCTGCGAGGATGCCGGCCCGGACGAGGCCTGGCTTGACGGGCTGGAACGGCTCTTGCGTGACCGCGACCTGGACCCGGCCTATCGCGCGATGATGATGGGCACGCCGACGGAGTCGGAACTGGCGCAGGTTCTGTTCGAACGCGGGCAGACGCCGGACCCGGATGCGATCCATGCCGCCAAGGAGGTGCTGGCCCAGGTCAAGGCCGAACGCTGGGCCGACCTGCTGCCCGGGCTGGCCGCCGAGGGAACGGTGGACGCACCTTTTGCGCCGGACGCGGAACAGTCGGGCAAGCGCGCGCTTGGCGCGGCGGTTCTGGCCCTGACCTCGCGGCTGGATGGTGGCAAGGCGGCGCGGGCGCAGTTTGCCAGCGCCGACAACATGACGCTGCAACTGTCGGCCCTTGCCCAGATCATCCGCGTGGGCGAGGATGCCGAGGCCCTGGCCGCCTTCGAGATCCAGTGGCGGCATGACCGTCTGGTCATGGACAAGTGGTTCGGCCTGCAGGTCGGAGCAACGGCACCGGAAAACGTGGTGCCCCGGGCCGAGGCCCTGACCCGGCATGCCGATTTCGACTGGAAGAACCCCAACCGCTTCCGCGCGGTGATGGGCGCGCTGGCGATGAACCACGCAGGGTTCCATCGCAAGGATGGGTCGGGCTACCGCCTGCTGACGGACTGGCTGATCAAGCTGGACGACCTGAACCCGCAGACGACGGCGCGCATGACCTCGGCCTTCCAGACCTGGAAACGCTACGACGCCGAGCGCCAGGTGCTGATGCGGGCGGAACTGGAGCGGCTGCAAGCGAAACCCAAGCTGAGCCGGGACACCGGCGAGATGGTGGCCCGCATCCTGGGCGCCTGACCCCGAGCGGCGGCTGAAACGGCAAACGCCTGCAAGAACGGCGCCGGGCACGCAAGCAATCTTGTGGCCCGCGCCGAAACCGCGATAGCCTGAGGCCGAACCACTCCGGAGACCGCGATGCGCCCTGACCTATCCTTCGCCGGCCGCTGGCCGTGCCTGTCCCTTTGCGCATGGGCCCTCTGCACATGAACGGCGTGCTGATCATCACCGGCGCAAGCGCCGGGATCGGCGCGGCCACCGCGCGCATGGCGGCCTTTTCCGGATGGCAGCGGATTGTCATTCACTACGGCCAGGACAAGGCCGGGGCCGAAACGACGGCGGCAATGGTCGAAAGCATGGGCGCGCAGGCCTACCTGCTGCAGGCCGATGTCTCCAAGCCCAAGGCAATCGAAAAGATGTTCGCCAAGCTGCGCGAGCTGAAACCCGGCCCGGTCGGGCTGGTCAACAATGCGGGCATCGTCTCTCCCCACGGCAGCATAGGGGACCTGACCCCGGAAAGGGTGCAAAAGGTCTTTGCCGTCAATGTCTTCGGCGCGATCGAGGTGGCACGACAGGCGGTCGGCCTGATGCGTGACTGGGGCCAGGGCGGTGGCATCGTCAATGTCTCGTCTGCGGCTGCACGACTGGGGTCGGCCCACCAGTACATCGATTATGCCGCCAGCAAGGGGGCTATCGACACCTTCACCCTGGGGCTTGCCGATGAACTGGCGCCCGAAGGTATCCGCGTGAACGCCATCCGCCCCGGCCTGATCGAGACGGAAATCCACGCCAAGGGCGGCCAGCCCGACCGGCTTGAACGGCTGGCGCCGACCACGCCGATGGGCCGTGCGGGCACGACCGAGGAATGCGCCGAGGCGATCCTCTGGCTGCTGTCGGAACGCGCCTCTTATGTCACGCGCTCGATCCTCGACGTATCGGGGGGGCGGTGAGCGCCCCGCTCGAACATGCCTCCTCGGGCCGGTCGCTGCGGGCCTTCCTGGTTCTGATGCTGGTCTGGCTGGCGGCCATGACGCTGTGGTTCGCTCTGCAGGCTTCTGTCTGGATCGTCGGCGCGCTGCTTCTGGTCAGCCTGCCCGCGCTGATCGATTTCAGCACCGGGCGCAGCGCCTGGTTGCGGCTGGACGACAGGATGCTGCGCTGGGGATCGGGCGGCGCGACGGGCGAGGTTGCCTTGACTCGGATCGCGCTGGCCCGCTTCGAAACGCGACTCGATTTCTCGATCCGGGTGCGGCTGGTGCTGGACGACGGGCGCCGCATCACTCTGCCGCAGGACAGCCTGCCGCCGCATCCCCGCCTGCAAGAGGCCCTGCAGGCGCGGGACATCAAGACAGAGCGACATCATTTCGGCTTGATCTGAGATCAGGCGCGCGCGCCAGATAACCCGCTGTTTAAAAACACATTTCAAAAGAAAAAGACCGCCGAGGCAGTACCTTGACATGCCTTTTGTCACGGTAGAACCGCCCGAAACGGCCCCGGCCAGAAACCCGTTTTGTCCCGCGAATGGCAAGCCATCGCCGAAAGCCTACGTCAGAGGCGTGCACCCGCCGCGCCGGTGGTGTAAACTGCCTATGGAAGAGGCGCGCCCGTCATGGAAGTGTCACGAAATTATGATCTTGGGGCTAGAATGAAAGACCGCATCGACCCGCTGATCGCCGAACGCGCGCCCTGGTTGTTTTCCAGTTCCCCGGTTGTCCGGCCTGCCCGGGCCGTGCTGAACCGCATGCTGGGATATGAAAAGACCATCGAGATCGGGACGCTGGTCAAGGACATGAGCGCTGACCAGATCATGCAGGTCATGGCGGAAATGCTGGCCAAGGACCTTGAGGTCACGGGCCTGGAACACCTGCCACGGCAGGGGCCGGCGCTGATCGTGTCGAACCACCCGACCGGCATCGCCGACGGGATCATGCTGCATCACGTCATCGGACAGATCCGGCGCGACACCTACTACTTTGCCAACCACGACATCATGCGTGTCCTGCCGCAATACGCCGAGATGATTGCCCCCGTCGAATGGCGCAAGGAAAAGCGCAGTCACGGCAAGACGCGTGAGACGATGGCTTATACCCGCAAGGCGGTGGACGAGGGTCGGCTGGGCGTGATCTTTCCGTCGGGCCGGCTGGCGAAACGCCGTGGCCTGTCGCTGCATGAACGCCCCTGGATGGCCAGCGCGGCGATGATCGCGCGCAAGTTCGACTTGCCGGTGATCCCGGTGAACATCCGGGCGCGCAACTCGGTCCTGTTCTACCTGTTCGACCTGCTGCACCCGACGCTGCGCGACATTACCCTGTTCTACGAGACGCTGAACAAGGCCCGCCAGCCCTACCGCATCACCGTGGGCGAGGCGATCTCTCCCAAGGCGCTGCCGGCCAAGTCCGAGGACGGTATCGAGATGCTGCGCCGGGCAACCCTGGCCCTGGGCGGCCCCAAGGCACCGGCGGTGTCGCTGCTGGATGCAACGCGCCGCCCCAGCTGGCTGAAGGCCTGAGGTTCAGTCCTCTGCCGCCACCGGGGCGTCCGCGACGTCCTGGGCGGGGCCCAGTCCCTCTGGGCGCAAGACCGGGCGCAGCGACCGCGCAAGGCCCGTGCAATAGGGCTGCGACCGGGTCCAGGCCATGATGTCCTCGCGCTTGCGCCGGGAATGGAACGGTCCCCAGTCCGCGGCCACGCCCCGCATTCCGCGGCTGATGACCTTGTCGCGCGGCACCGTGACCGCCATGATCCGCAGCGCGCAGGACAGGTTGTCCTCGGGATCCTTCAGCGCCGCGCCACTGCGCGCCTTGCACTTGTAGAAGCGCGCGGTCGGCGGATAGATCTGCACCAGCCCGAACCAGCGCCCGCCCCCGCCCACGGCCCAGGGGCGATGCGTGCTTTCATGCCAGGCAAGGGACGAGATCAAGCCCACCCAGAAGGCCTCTCGCTGCACACGGCCCGCACTGGGATAGGCGGGGCAATAATCGGCGATATCACGCGGCACGAGGTCCGGCAGGTGGTTGGCCTGCGCACGCAAACCGCGCAGGGCCGCGATGCTCCAGCTGCGGCTGCCCTCGATATTGTCCCAGCGCGCCTTGGGCACGACGATTTTCTTGCGGGCCTTGGGCCGCAGGGACACCGGCACCGCGAGGCGCGAGATCTCTGCCGCGGGCGGGCTGACCGGCGGATGCAGGGCAACGGCCCCGGCGGGATCGGGATTGGCGAAAGCGGCCTGGCCCGCGAGGGCGAGACCGCAAAGAAGGGCGGCAGCTTTTTTCATTTGTCCTGAAATTTCGCCCGTGACCCCGAACGATGCAAGCGTCGCTGCCGCCGCAGGGCCATGAACCGCCAATGACAAGGCGGAACTCTGCCAATCGCCCCAGTCTTGGCGATGCATTGTTCGTCCGCCCGCAACATGTTGTCCCCTGCGCGGCATCAAAGCCGGACCTTCGCCGGGAGAAAGACAGCGCAATTCCCGCAAGCCGCCGGATTTTGGCCCCGAATCGCGGGCAGATTGAGGTCATGACGATACGTAATCTGTTTCCCTCGATGCGCGCCGTAAGTGCACGTTTGTCCTCTCGCCCGGCGGTTCCCGTCGGGACCTCTGTCGCGCCAACACCGGCGCCCCGGCACGCACCGGTGGACATCCCCATCTGCGACCCCGGCCCGGATGCCCTGGCCTGTGAGACGCTGCGCGCTCGCGGGCAGTTCCTGGCGCGGCAGGACGACTGGGAACAGCTGGCCAAGGAAATCGCCACGGCCGAGGCCGCACGGCAACAGACGCCGGGCCTGCGCTCGGCCGCGTCGATGCTGGCCGAGGGCGCCCGACGCGACATGACAACGGCGATCGCCGAGGCCGTGGCCCGGGGAAAACCGCGCGAGGTGCAGGCCGCCGTCGCGGCGCTGGAACCGCTGCTGGCCGAAATGCCCGCCTGCCCCGTGATCGCCCAGATCATCGCGATGGTCCATGTCGAGACGGCCCGCGCCTGGCGCGCGGCCCCGGACACAGGCCTCCCCGCCTCGGACCGTCAGGCCGCCTTTGCCCGGCACATGGCCGCCGCGACGCGGCTGAACGACCGGTTCGACCCGTTCGAACATCAGTCACCGCTCTGGGCGGTGGTGCGGTGTGCGGTGCTGGAGGCGGACCCGGCGCCACAGGACCGCGTGGCCGACGATTTCGAGGACCTCATCGACCTCGACCCCGGCAACCCCTGGCACATGTGGCAGTTCGGCAAGGCCCTGCGTCCGGCGCGTTTCGGCAGTTGGGAACAGCTGGACGCACAGGCGCGGCGCACGGCGGCGCGGACCGGCGATCTCTGGGGCAGCGGCGGCTATGCCTGGATCTACCTTGGCGCGCTCTGCGAAGAGGCGGGCGCCTTTGCCCGGCTGGATGCCGAGCTCTTCGTGGAGGGGCTGCACGATATCCTGACACGCCACCCCACGCAGGACATGGCGAACCGGATGGCTGCCTTGGTCGGGCACACGCTGGGCGGGCCGACCAGGGCGGGCAGCACGCGCCGCCGGGTAGCCGATTGCCTGGGCTGGATCGCCCAGGACCACTTGCGCGAATTGCACCCGCAGGTCTGGGCCGAAGCGCCCGAGCGCAGCCCTGGCGCAAGGCTGGATTGCAGCGCGGCCAAACCGGGCGAAGTGCGCGCGCTGGACTGCCTGACAGAGTTCTATGCCCCCGCGCTGGAGGCCGGTCGCCGGCTGCGCTTCGGTCCCGATGGAATGCGGATGATCAAGGGCGACTGACGGGCGGGCCTTGCCCCCTGCCCCGCGCTGTTCTAGACCGCTCGGCAACCCGTTTTCCGATGAGGACCGCCATGCTGGATCTGACCTATGAAGCGCCCAAACCCAAGGTGATCGCCGGGGCCAAGCACGACTGGGAGCTGGTCATCGGGATGGAGGTGCACGCGCAGGTGGCCAGCCAGGCCAAGCTGTTCTCGGGCGCCTCGACCAAATTCGGCGCCGAGCCGAACTCGAACGTGTCGTTCGTGGATGCGGCGATGCCCGGCATGCTGCCCGTCATCAACGAATACTGCATCGAGCAGGCGGTGCGCACCGGGCTTGGCCTGAAGGCGGACATCAACCTTGTCAGCGCCTTCGACCGCAAGAACTATTTCTATCCCGACCTGCCGCAGGGCTACCAGATTTCCCAGCTTTATCATCCGCTTGTGGGCGAAGGTGAGATCATCGTCGACATGGAGCCGGGGATTGCACGAAAGGTACGCGTCGAACGCATCCACGTCGAACAGGACGCGGGCAAGTCGATCCACGACATGGATCCGCACATGTCCTTCGTCGATCTGAACCGGACCGGCGTCGCGCTGATGGAAATCGTCAGCCGCCCCGACATCCGTGGCCCCGAAGAGGCCGCCGCCTATATCGCAAAGCTGCGCCAAATCCTGCGCTACCTGGGCACCTGCGACGGGAACATGCAGAACGGCAACCTGCGCGCCGACGTCAACGTCTCGGTCTGCCTGCCCGGACAGTACGAGAAGTACCAGGAAACGCAGGACTTTTCGCATCTCGGCACGCGCTGCGAAATCAAGAACATGAACTCCATGCGGTTCATCCAGCAGGCCATCGACTACGAGGCCAAGCGCCAGATCGGCATCCTCGAGGCCGGCGGCAAGATCGACCAGGAGACCCGGCTCTACGATCCGGACAAGGGTGAAACGCGGTCGATGCGGTCCAAGGAAGAAGCCCACGACTACAGGTACTTCCCCTGCCCCGACCTGATGCCGCTGGAGATCGAAAAGGGCTGGGTCGATGACATCGCCGCCAGCCTGCCGGAACTGCCGGACGAGAAGAAGGCGCGCTTCGTCAAGGACTTTGGCTTGTCGGAATACGATGCCAGCGTGCTGACCGCCGAAGTGGTGAACGCCGCCTATTTCGAGGAGGTGGTGACCGCCTCGGGCGACGGCAAACTCTCGGCCAACTGGGTCATCAACGAGCTGTTCGGTCGCCTCAAGAAGGACGACACGGAGATCACGGACAGCCCGGTGAACCCGAGCCAACTGGCTGCGATCATTAAACTAATCAAGTCCGATGCCATCAGCGGCAAGATCGCCAAGGACCTCTTCGAGATCGTCTATACCGAGGGCGGAGACCCGGAAAAGATCGTCGAAGAACGCGGCATGAAGCAGGTGACGGACACAGGCGCCATCGAGACGGCGGTGGACGAGATCATCGCCGCCAACCCGGCACAGGTGGAAAAGGCCAAGCAGAACCCGAAACTTGCGGGCTGGTTCGTGGGCCAGGTCATGAAGGCCACCGGCGGCAAGGCAAATCCCAAGGCGGTGAACGAGATCGTCAGCGCCAAGCTGGGCCTCTAAGGGGCCTTCCGCCTCCTCGGGGTCTTGTACAAAACGTACGTTTTGTACGGCTTTTCCAGCATTTTGTACAAAACACGCGACGCGGCCCCCAAGGGCCGCGTTTCGTCTGTCTGCGCGCGAGTCCGACCGAAGATTTGACCCGAGCCGTTCCCTGCCCTGACCCAAGGTAAGGAATCCCTGACTGCCGCAGCGTCAGCGCAATTTGTTAACGTTCTGTTACCGGGGGTTGCTAGATCTCCAGAGCGTCAGGATTGATCGGCGCGACACGCAAAAGATTGAAACGGGGGCTTTCATCCGTTTGTTCACAGAAAGTCGGGGCGCGGTCCGCATGGACCACGCCCCTTTTTCTGCCAAAGGGCGTCAGTTGGTACCGCTGGTCGAACTCGTTGAAAAAATCTGCGACAGGACGCCGCTTGCCACGGTGGAACGCGGCGGC
The DNA here is from genome assembly GCF_012274245.1 of Mameliella sp. LZ-28. Taxonomy (NCBI): domain Bacteria; kingdom Pseudomonadati; phylum Pseudomonadota; class Alphaproteobacteria; order Rhodobacterales; family Roseobacteraceae; genus Antarctobacter; species Mameliella sp. LZ-28. The sequence goes on from NZ_JAANYX010000033.1 coordinate 144,492, forward strand.
TCTGGCACCTGGTTTCCGGACGGAACGCCCTTACCGGGCGCGGCGCCGGATACGAAACCGCCAAAGCCAAGGCCTTTGCCCTTGTGCGCCCCCTGCACCACCGGAAACGGATCGTCTGCCTGCACGGCAGTTGCCGCAAGGATGACCGCCGCGACGGTACAGGTGAGTCTGGATAGTGACATAAGTTCGCCTCCTTTGAACCGGGCACGATGCCCGTGCACCTCATGTCCAAAGTTGAGCCGAAACTTACAACATCACCTTAAAGGGGAAGCAGAATCCGGTCCAAACCCGCCGGTTGGGCCGGATGCCGACGGTCATTTCCCGCCGACATCCGAGCCCGGCAATGTTACGCCTGCACATCAAGCGACAATGCGTGGATTTCCGCCACAAGGTCCGGCCCCAGGGCCGCGTGAACGGCCCGGTGCCGGGCGATGCGGCTTTGGCCCTCGAAGGCGGGCGCGCGCAGCATTACGTGGAAATGGCTTTCCCCGCTGCCATCGTCGCCCGCATGGCCGGCATGGCGCGCGCTGTCGTTGCGCACCTCGATCAGGCTGGGCTCGAAGGCCGCCTCTAGTTTCATCTGGATTTCATCGGCTCGCGACATTTTTCGCAGGACCCCCTGTATCTCGTTCCGCGATAGTCTATGCTCCGGTGTCCGAGTCGAGAAGAGGTGCGAGATGAGCAAACCTGACCCCTTCGGTTTCGACATGTCCGTTAAGTCCGCGAAAAAGAAAAACCCGCGCGGACGGAAGGGCATGACTGGCGCACAGGAGACATCCACGCGCATCTGCGACCATGACGGTTGCGAGGAACCGGGCAAATTCCGCGCGCCCAAGGCGCCTGACGTGCTGGATGATTATTTCTGGTTCTGCAAGGACCACGTCCGGGAATACAATGCCAAGTGGTCCTTCTTCGACGGCAAGACCGAGGCGGAGATGAACGCCCAGGAATCCTCGGACAAGGTCTGGGAGCGCAAGACCAAGGACTGGCGCGACCCTGAGGCCAAGGCCTGGGCGCGGCTGGGCATCGAGGACCCGCACCAGGTGCTGGGCGACAAGGCCACGCGCAATCCCGGGCGCAAGCAGGGCGGCGGGCGCAAGCTGCCCCCGACCGAGCGCAAGGCGCTGGATATTCTCGAGGCCGAGGATCACATGTCCAAGGCCGAGATCCGCAAGGTCTACAAGTCGCTCATCAAGGTGCTTCACCCGGACATGAACGGCGGCGACCGCAGCCAGGAAGAACAGCTGCAGCAGGTCGTCTGGGCCTGGGATCAGATCAAGGACAGCCGCAGCTTTAAGTAGACAGCGCGGGGCCGGGTAACAGGCCGGACATGTTCAGGAATTAATGGCTGGGTCCGGGTATTCCGGACCCATTTTTGTCCCGGTTCCGGTGATAGGCTGGGTCAAACCGCCAGGAGTTCGATTCGCATGTTTGCCACCCGCCGTTTGACCCTTGCCGTCCTTGCCGCCTGTTCCCTTGCCCTGCCCCTGTCGGCGCAGGAGTTGCCATTGGGGCCGCGGTCGGATTTCGGCAAGGTGGTGCTGACGAACAAGCAGGTCTCCGGCGGCGGCGTGCAGGCGGTGAATTTCGTCGCCGGTTACGTCGAGAACGGCGTGACGGAGAACACGCGCATCTACTCGGTCAACCCGGACCCGGTCGAAATCAGCCCGGCGGCGGACCTGGATACCCCCGTGACGCTGCGGATTTCGCTGCAGGGCTTTACCCGAACGATGACACGGGTTTCCACGCTGAATTGAGCCGCCTTGGCCGGACACGTCCGTAAGGTTGCGAAACCCTCTGGACAGACAATCCGACGCGACCTAACGTCAATTTCGGGCAATTTTTCGACCCGTTCGACCCACCAAAGGAAACGGGCGCGTGGCCCTAGTCCAGCCACACGCCCGTTTTTCTTTGTGTTTCCCGCCCGTCAGGCCGGGCGGAATGTCAGGCTGACACCGTTGATGCAATGGCGCTTGCCCGTGGGCGGCGGCCCATCGTCAAAGATGTGCCCCAGGTGCGAACCGCAGCGGCGGCAATGGCATTCCGTCCGGGTCACGAAGAGCTTGCGGTCGGGCTTGGTCTCGATGGCGTTCGGCAGGGCCTGGTAGAACGAGGGCCAGCCGGTGCCGCTGTCGAACTTGGTCTCCGAAGCGTAGAGCGGCAGGTCGCAGCCCTTGCACAGGAACGTGCCTTTCCGCTTTTCGTCGTTCAGCGGCGAGGTAAAGGCGCGTTCGGTGCCCTCTTCGCGCATGACGCGGTATTCCGCGTCGCTCAGCATGGCGCGCCATTCCGCCTTGCTGCGGGTGATCTCAAAATTGCCACCGGCGGCCAGGGCGCTGCGCGTGAAGAACGGCAGCACAGCCCCGGCGGCGATAAAGTTGCGTCGTTTCATCGGGGCCTCCTCTTATCTCGGGGAAAGGATGCGCACCCAGGCCTGCGGGGGCAAGCACAGGATGCGCACGATTGCGCGAGGCTCGAACTGGGGGTTACTTTACCTCGCGCAACCGATCACATTACTGCTTGGGCAGCAGGACGCGGTCGATGACGTGGATGACGCCGTTCGACTGTTTGACGTCCGCGATGGTGACGGTCGCGGTGCGCCCGTTCTCGTCGGTCAGGGTAATCTCGTCCCCGTCCATTTTGGCCTGCAGGGTGCAGCCGCCCACGGTCGGCACGGGGTGCATGCCGCCGTCATCGGCGATCATCCCGGCAATGGCGTCGGACATGGCATTGGCCGCCACCACGTGACAGGTCAGGATCGTGGTCAGCTGATCCTTGGCCTCGGGCTGCAGCAGCGCGTTCAGGCTCTCGGGCTTGATCATGCCGAATGCATCGTCGGTCGGTGCGAAGACGGTGAAGGGACCTTCACTGGACAGAGTGTCGACGAGGCCGGCGGCCTTGACCGCGGTCACGAGGGTTTCGTGGTCGGCCGAGTTCACGGCGTTTTCGACAATGGTCTTGTCCGGGAACATCGCGGCGCCACCGACCATCGGGTTGCCGGTGTCGGAATGGCTGGCCGCGAAGGCGGCGCCGGACACGGTCACGAGGGCAACGGCTGCGAAAGTCTTGAGGGGTTTCATTTGGTGGTCCTTCCTGTTTGTCTGTCGGTTCAGGCTGCACCTCTTTGGTGCGGCTGACCGGAGTCACGCGACAGGCGGTCGAAAGTTTCGCCCCGGACAGTCACAAGCCGTTCACGGAGTCGTGAGCGCCCAAGGGTCAAGCGCGCCTTTGGCAGACGTCATGTCGTTTTCGGCGTCGGCATCGCGCGGGCGCTGCGCTACATGAGGCACAAGAATAAAGGGAGCGCAGATGTTTCTTTCGGTCTTCGAGATGTTCAAGGTGGGGATCGGCCCGTCGTCCTCGCACACGATGGGCCCGATGGTCGCGGCGGCCCGCTTTCTGGACAAGCTGCGGGCGGCGCCCTTTGCGGTGCACGGGCTGCGCGCCTCGCTGCATGGGTCGCTGGCCTTTACCGGCGTCGGCCATGCCACCGACCGCGCCACGGTGCTGGGGCTGGCCGGTTTCGTGCCGGAAACCTACGACCACGAAAAGGCCGAGGCGGCGCTGGCCGAGATCGCGAAGACCCACAGAGTGACGCCCGACGGCCTGCCCGCGCTGCAGTTCGATCCGTCCAGGGACCTTGTCTTTGACTACGACGAGTCGCTGCCCGGCCATGCCAACGGGATGATCCTGCGCGCCACGGACGCCCAGGGCGACGTGATCCTGCAAGAGGTCTATTACTCGGTCGGCGGCGGTTTTGTCCTGACAGAGGCGGAACTGGCCGCCGGCAAGGACACGGATGAGGGTGCCCCCGTCCCCCACCCCTTCAAGAGCGCCACGGAAATGCTTGAGATGGCAAAGAAATCCGGGCGCAGCATCGCCGAGATGAAACGCGCGAACGAGGTGTCGCGCGGCTGTGCCGACAGCCTGGAAAAGGGCGTGGCACGGATCTGGCAGGTGATGGAGGATTGCATCGACCGGGGCCTGACCTCGGACGGGGTGCTGCCCGGCGGGCTGAACGTGAAACGCCGCGCCAAGAACATCCACGACCAGTTGCAGGCCGAGCGGGGCATGAACCAAAGCGCCCCGCACACGATCAACGACTGGATGAGCGTCTACGCGATGGCGGTGAACGAGGAAAACGCCGCCGGGGGCCAGGTGGTCACCGCGCCCACCAATGGCGCGGCCGGTGTCGTTCCGGCGGTGATCCGCTACTGGCTGGACCATGTGCCCGGGGCAACGCGCGCCCGCATACCCGAATTCCTGCTGACCGCCGCCGCGATCGGCGGGCTGGTGAAATACAATGCCTCGATCTCGGGCGCCGAGGCCGGCTGCCAGGCAGAGGTCGGCAGCGCCAGCGCTATGGCGGCGGCAGGTCTGTGCGCGGTCATGGGCGGGACGCCGGAACAAGTTGAAAACGCCGCGGAAATTGCGTTGGAGCATCACCTTGGCATGACCTGCGACCCGGTCAAGGGGCTGGTCCAGGTGCCCTGTATCGAGCGCAACGGATTGGGCGCGATCAAGGCGGTTTCGGCGGCCTCGCTTTCCCTGCGGGGCGATGGCACGCACCTGGTCCCGCTTGATGCCTGCATCGAGACCATGCGCCAGACCGGCCACGACATGAGCGAAAAGTACAAGGAAACCTCGCTGGGCGGGCTGGCCGTCAACGTGCCGAATTGCTGACCCGGAAAAGGGGCGTCACGCTCAGCTGGTGACACTCACCAGCATGAATTTCGCCCCCTGCCCGCGATCCGTGACCAGCCGCACCTCGCCGTGTTCGCGATAGCGCAGCGAGTCCCCGGCGCCGAGGTTATAGCCCGATCCGTCCAGGCTGACGTGCAGATAACCGCTCAGCAGCACGATATGATGCTCCTGCCCGACGACCTCGGGCGACTCCTGCACCATCTCGGAATTGGGCGTCATCTTGCATTCCACGACCTCGCCCGCCAAGGCCGATGCCGCCGGAGAGACAAAGCGTTTGGCCAGCCCGGTCTCGCCGTCGCGCCAGACGGCCTGTTCCTCGCGCGTGACATGGGCGGAGAACCCGTCCTCGATCATGGCAAAGAGGCGGGACAGGGACATTTCATGCGCCGCCGCCAGGCGCGAAAGGACATCCGCCGAAGGACTGACCTCGGCATTCTCGAGCCGCGACAGCGCCGCGCGGCTGACACCGCTGGCAGCGGCGAGTTGATCCAGCGTCCAGCCACGGGCAGCCCGTAGCGCCGACAGGCGCCCGGCGAGGCGGACCGTCAGATCGCTCTTCATTTCTATCCCCCCGGGAAACTATCCCGTATCTCGAATTAGATACAGATTCCCGCTGAAACGCAAGAATTGCAGGGCTGCGGGCCTGTTAGAATTTGGCATATATCCAATCGAGCCGCCCTGTCCCGCAGACGCCAATTGCGGAATTTCCAGTGTTTCCAGAGACCAATCCGGCAAAGCTCAGGCAGAGTGTCAGGCGTTCCAGCGGATCTTGCCAAGCTCCGCGATGTCATAGCCACCCAACCGGGCAGCCTGTTCGCGCAGGGCATCGCCGGTGCAGAAGTTCAGAAGCGCCTGGATCGGTGCCTCGAAATACTGCCGCCGGTCGATCAGCAGGTCAAAGAACTCTTCGATGAGGGGCAGGAATTGCAGGCCGAAATCGCGGGCCAGCGTCTCCAGCCCGAAGGTCGCGTCGGCTTCGCCCCGGGCCACGGCCTGCACGGCCTCGGTCTCGGTCCGGGACACCGGCGCAAGATCAAGCGCCGCGTGGTCCAGCCCGGCCTCTTCTGCCAGGTCTCCGAACAGCTTGGCCGTGCCCGAGAGCGGCTGGCGTGGCGCAAAACGGCGTCCGGCGAGATCCTCCAGCCCGGTGATACCCGTCTCGTCCGGGCGCACCACCAGCCCGCGACGGCGGCGGGCAAACCCCACCAACACGGCATCGCGAGTCTTGTCGACGCTGGGCACGTTCCAGTCGCTGGTCTCGGAATGATAGACATGCAGCCCGCAGGCCACGCCTTCGCGGGCCTTGAACCTGTCCAGCCCATCAAGAGACCCGTCGAAATAGGTGGCAAGGCCGCAGCGGCTTTCGCGGACGGCCCAGTCCAGCAGCGGATCGTGGCTGCCCAACAGGATCGGCGGGCGGGCCTCGGTCTCTTGCGGGCCGGTGGTATGCGAGGCGATCCAGGCATAGACGTCGCGCGCGGGAAACAGCAGCTTGCCTGTGGCGCGCGAACAGGGAACCCCGCCTGAGGCGGCGAGGTCGTAGATCTTGCGTTCTTTCAGTCGCAGCAGCTCTGCCAGCTCTGCGACAGTAAAATATTCAGGCGTATTGACGCTGGACATCGGGCCTCCTGGCCCAAAGATCTAGTGTATGCGGGCCGCCTGGCGAATTGTCCTAGATCAATCCGGGGCGTTCGGGAAGAAGAGTTGTTGCCCGTCGACCTCATAATCGGCGATGGCGGCCTGGCCGTCATCCGACAGCAACCAGTCGGCAAAGGCCTGCGCGCCTTCGATGTTCACTGACGGGCATTTCTCGGCGGAAACCGGGATGACGCCGTACTGGTTGAACAGGTCCGCATCGCCTTCGACCAGGATCTTGTAATCCTGCTTGTTCTTGAAGCTGATCCAGGTGGCGCGGTCGGTCATGACATAGGCCCCCATGCCGATGCCCGCGTTCAGCGTCGCGCCCATGCCCGAGCCGGTTTCACGATACCAGTCGCCCGAGGCATTGGCCGGATCGACCGAGGTGGCGCCCCAGAGAGAAACCTCTTTCTTGTGGGTGCCGGAATCATCCCCGCGCGAGGCGAACAGCGCCTGCGCCGCGGCGATCTTTTCCAGCGCCGGCTGGACATCGTCCATGCCCGCCACGGCGGCCGGATCTTCCGCGGGGCCGACGATGACAAAATCGTTGTACATCAGGTCTGTACGTGACGCGCCGAACCCATCGGCGACGAATTTCTCTTCCGCCGGCTTGGCATGGACCAACAGCACGTCACCGTCGCAGTTGCGGGCGTTGCGGATCGCCTGGCCAGTCCCCACGGCCACCACGTTGACCTGGATGCCCGTCGCTTCGGCAAAGATCGGCAGCAGGTGATCGTAGAGCCCCGAGTTCGCGGTCGAGGTGGTCGACTGCACAAGGATGTCATCGGCCAGCGCCGCAGAGGGCAGCGACACGGCGCAGAGCAGCGCCGCAAGATGAAGCGGTTTCATGGAATATCTCCTCCGTAGGGTATTGAGTGAGGTCAGAGCACGAGGCCGCCCGAGACATGGGCCCGGGCCGCCGGCGTTCGGGGGCCTGCGAAAAAGCGGTCGGCGGCGGCCTGTTCGGCCACCCGTCCGCCATGCAGAAAGACGATCTCATCGGCCAGCCGGCGGGCCTGTCCGATATCATGTGTCACGAGAATCACGCGGGTGCCGTTGCGCACGGCCTTCAGCACGATTTCCTCGATTCGGTTGACGGAGGCCGGGTCGAGGCTGGCGGTGGGTTCGTCCAGGAACAGAACCTCGGGCTCCGTTGCCAGCGCACGGGCCAGAGCAAGGCGCTGCGCCTCGCCACCGGACAGCAGTCGGGCGGGCTGTCGCGCCTTGTCGCCCAGGCCGACGTGATCCAGCAGGGCATGGCGGCGGGCACGCGGCAGGTTGCGCGACTTCAGCACGAAATCGACGTTCGCGGCGACCGACCGGCGCAGCAGAACGGGTTTCTGGAACACCAGCGCCTGTCGCGAGGTGACCTGCCCGGGCGCGGCGCCATTCCAGTCGACCTCTCCCGCGTCGGGTTCAAGAAGACCATGCAAAACCTTGAGGAGTTGCGTTTTTCCCGCCCCGTTCGGCCCCAGAAGGACGGTGCAGCCCGCCGGTCCCAGGTCCAGGTCCAGGCTGTTCAGGATACGGCGCCCGCCCAGTGTCAGGCACAGGCCCCGCACCCGCAGGGGAAGCAGGTTGGAGGCCGGGACAGCGCCCGCTGTCAGGGCCTCGGGTCCGTGGATGATGGCTTCACGCATAGGCTTGTCTCACGGCGGTCAGGCGCAGGCTGTGGACCAGGGCGTTGACCCCCAGCGCCAGGACCATCAGCACGATGCCCAGCCCCAGGGCCAGCGGCAGGTCCCCCTTGGAGGTCTCCAGCGCGATGGCGGTTGTCATGACACGGGTCATGTGGTCGATGTTGCCACCGACGATCATGACGGCGCCCACCTCGGCCACGGCGCGACCAAAGCCGGCCAGCGCCACGGTCAGCAGCGCGTAGCGCGCATCCCAGAGCAGCGCCTGCACGGTCTGGCGGGTGTTCAGGCAGAGAGAGCGGAAGTGGTCGGCATATTCCGCATGCATGTCCTCGATCACCTGGCGCGACAGCGCGGCCACGATGGGGGCGATCAGGATGGTCTGGGCGATGATCATGGCGGCGGGCGTATAGAGCAGCCCCAGGAACCCCAGCGGCCCGGCCCGCGACAGGTGCAGGTAGACGATCAGCCCCACGACCACGGGCGGCAGGCCCATCAGCGCGTTCATCACCACCAGGACCGCCCCCCGCCCCGGAAAGCGGTTGGTGGCGACCAGCGCGCCGATCGGCAGGCCGATGGCACAGGCGGCGACCGTGGCGGTCAGGCTGACACGCAGCGACAGTCCGACGATCTCGACCAGGTCGCCATCGCCCGAGAGGACAAGCGTCATCGCGACGGCAAGGGCCTCTCCCATGTCCTGCATGTCATCTCCTGCAAAATTTCCGGGGCATACGCCCCGCTCTGTTCAGAAGGTATGAAAAGACAAGCCCCACCCGCAAGGAGAAAAGCGAGACATATTGGCCATAGCCTCAAGAAAACAAGGGGGCTGGCAGGTCAGATTGACCCGCCAGCCCATATGTAAATTATGCTTAATTTTGCAACCACCAGAGGACGTGTTCCACTGGGTTCACTCGCCCCAGGTTGCGACCTTGCGATCCACGGTCTTGCGCGAAACGCCCAGCCGCCTTGCGGCTTCGGCCCGGTTGCCGCCGGACAGTTCCAGGACATGCATGATGTGCCGCTGCATCACCAGATCGAGGTTCTCGATGGCCTGCACGCCGGTGACAGACCCGCTGCCGGCGAAATCCTCGGGGAAACTGCCCAGGATGACCGAGCGTTCCACGAGGTTGCGCAGTTCACGCACGTTGCCGGGCCAGGGATAGCGGCTGAGTTTCAAGAGCGTCTCGTCGTCCAGTTTCAGTTCCGGCAGGCCAAGCGCGCGGGAGAAATGCTGGATGAACAGCGCGGCAAGCTCGACGATGTCCTCGGATCGGTCGCTCAAGGGCGGCATCTCGATCCGCAGCACGTTGATGCGGTGATAGAGGTCCGCGCGGAACCGCCCGTCGTCAACCGCCTTGTCGAGATCGGTATTGGTGGCAAAGGTCAGGCGCAGATCCAGCGGGATCTCGCGTTCGGCGCGCAGGGGGCGGATGCGCTGATCCTCGATCACCCGCAACAGGGCCGCCTGCAGGGTTTCCGACATCTGTGCGACCTCGTCGAGGAACAGGGTGCCGCCATCCGCCAGCAGGAAAAGACCCGGGCGCAGGCGGTCCCCCTCGACCTCGCCAAACAGTTCGGCCGCGATGCGGTCCGGCGCGATGGCGGCACAGTTCACCGCCACGAAGGGCCGTTCCGCCCGGCCGCCCATCTGGTGCAGCGTGCGCGCGGCCAGTTCCTTGCCCGTGCCGGTCGCGCCGGTGAACAACACCGGCGTCGGCAGCGGCGCCAGCTTTTCCAGCATGGCGCGCACCGCCTGCATCGGCGCCGAGCGGCCCAGCAGGCGGGTTTCCCCCTCGGCCTGAAGGGCATGGCGCAACAGCCGGTTGTCACGGCGCAGCGCGCCGCGATCCAGCGTCCGCGCCACGGCGCCGATCAACTGGTTGGCCCGAAAGGGTTTAAGGACGAAATCGCTGACCCCGGCCCGCAGCGCGGCAATGGCGGTTTCCAGGTCGGCATAGGCGGTGATCAGCACGGTTTCGGCATAAAGCCCCTTGCGCCGCTGTTCCCTGACCCAGTCAATGCCAGACCCGCCCGGCATCTTGTTGTCGACCACGATGACGTCGAACTGCGCCTCGTCCAGCCGCTCTGTCGCCTCGCGCGCCGATCCCGCCTCGGCCACGGTCTTGACCCGGGGGCCCAGCGTCTTGGCCAGGAAGTTGCGCATGCCCGGTTCGTCGTCGACGACCAGCACCGAGGCACCGCTGAGGGCCTGTCCATAATCATCCAGTGGGCTCATGGCTGACAGTCTAACCCGCCCGCCGGATCAGTCGAGCCGCACGTTGACGCCGGTCTGCTTGTCGGCGCTCGAGAATTTCATCTCGTTCAGCCCGTACCAGGCGCCGACGGCCAGCAGGATCATCGCGGCGAACCCCGAGAGCATGGCTTTCATTTGCTGTTTCCTTCACTTGCGGATTTGAGAAAGGCGATCAGGTCGGCCCGGTCCGAGCCTTTGGCGATCACCTGCATGGGCATCTTGGAGCCGGGAATGTAGTGGTCCGGGCCTTCGTCGAACAGGGCGTCTATGGTCTCTTCCGTCCATGCGAAGCCGGCTTCTGTCAGGGTGTCGGAATAGCTGTAGCCCGGCAATGTCCCGGCTTGGCGGCCAAAGACACCGTGCAGAGACGGCCCCGCCTTGCGCGACGGCCCCGGGGTCAGTGCGTGGCAGATCGAGCATTTGCGCATGAATTGCCGTTCGCCGTTGGACATGGTTTCGGGGTCGCGCAGAAAGCTGCGCTGGCCCGAGCCTTCGGGCGCGTCGAGTTCGTCCAGCAGGGCCACGGGCCAGGCATAGACGACGTCGTCCAGCCCCCCCGCGTAGATCACCTGCCCGTCCGGGGCAAAGGCCAGCGCCCAGACCGGCCCATGCCGCATGGCGCGGAAATCGCGGGTGATGCGCCATTGCTCCGTGTCGACCATCATGATGTAGCCATGCCCGTCCCCGACCGCCAGTTGCGCCGTTTCGGCGTGCCAGGAGAGGGCGAGGATCGGGCGGCGGTCGAGCGTGAAGTCGGCGATCTGCACGCCGGTCGCCGCGTCGATCACGCGGGTGCCGCCATCCACGGCACCATAGGCGATCCAGCCGGGGCCAATGACCAGCCGGTTGATGCCAAAACCATGTTCGACCAGCGGCAGGGGCGATCCGCCCGTGTCGAGGTTATATTGCAGCAGCACACCCTTGGAGGTCGCCGCATAGAGGAAACGCCCATCCGGCGAATGCGCCACGGCGTTCACGCCCGCACCGGGATAGGGCAGTTCCCCCGCCCTGGCCGCCTCTGTCAGTGGCCAGAGCCTGATGCTGCCGTCCCAGCTGCCACTGGCGGCATGGCTGCCGTCGGGCGCGACGGACAGCGACGTCACCTTGCCCATGTGTTTGCCCAGCAGGCGGTCAACCGGGCGCCATTGGCGCACCGCGAAATCGTCGCTGCCAGAGACCAGTGCGCCCCCCGCCCCCCAGGTCAGCGCGGTGACCGCGGCCGCGTGTCCTTCCAGCCAGGTGGGCGCGCGCCCCGACCACAGCCCGACCGAGTTGTCGAAGCTGGCGCTTGTCACCTCACCGCCGGGAGAGATCGCCAAGGCCATGACGGGGCCGCCATGCCCCTTGAGCGTGGTGAATTCCTCCGCGCCCGCGGGCAAGGCCGCGAGCGCGAGGGCGAGCAGCGCGGCCCGCATCATTCCGCCGGGGTGGCCCCGGACTCCGGGGTCTTGCCGTCCTTCGCCTGGCGCGCCTTGACCTCATCGAGCCAGAGCGAGTGGTGTTGATGCGCCCAGGCCTCGTCGACCTCGCCCGAGCCCATCGCGTCAAAGGCGCCCTTCATTCCGATGGAGCCGATGTAGATATGCGCGATGATGATCGCCATCAGGACAAAGGCCACGATCGCGTGCCAGAGCTGTGCCAGCTGCATTTCTTCCTGCGGGGCCAGATCGGTCGGCAGAGCGCCATAGCCCAACCACTGGGGGATGCCGGTCTGGTTGACGATGCCAAAGGTCTTGGCAAAGAGCGGCAATTCGAACGGAAAGAGCAGCGACAGGCCCGACAGAGAGATCGAGGCGCCCAGCAGGATCACCGACCAGAAGATGATCTTCTGCCCGCCGTTGAATTTCTTGGCCGGCGGGTGGTTCTTGCCGATGATGCCGCCCGCCTGGGCGAACCATGTGATGTCGGTGCGGTCGGGGATGTTGTGCCAGACCCACATGACAAAGACCATGACCAGCCCCAGCATGAAGGGCCAGGCCAGGTTGTTGTGCACGAATTTCGACGCGATCAGCAGCTGCGAGTTCAGCTCGGGGCCAAAGGTCGGCAAGATGAAGAAGCGCCCGAAGAGCGTCAGCAGGCCGGACAGGCCCAAGAGGACGAAGGACCCCGCCAGCAGCCAGTGCGCAAAACGCTCGATCGCCTGGAACCGGGTCACGGTGCGCCCGGTCATCGGCTCGTCGATGCCGATCCGGCCGCGCAACAGGTAAAAGACGGCCAGCGCGACGATGGTGCCGATCAGCAGCCAGCCGCCATAGGTGGCCAGCGGCCCCTTGCGGAATTCGTACCAGGCCATGCCGCCATCCTGCACCAACACCTTGGCCACGTCCCCGCCGGCGGAGACGTTCACATCCGCCGCGTCATAGCGCAGCGCGCGCCACAGGTCGGGGTCCGAGGCGCCTCCAAGCGGGGCCAGCGCCAGCGGTGCATCCGGATCGGCGCCCGGCTGGCCGAACTCGCGCCGAAAGCTGAGATCGACCTCTTCGCCCCGTTGCCGGGCCAGGATGTCCTCCAGCGTCTGGGCGCCGCCGGTGGCCTTGCGCGCCTCGGCCAGGGTCGCCGGGTCGGTGCCCGTCTCTGCCGGCGCGGGCGGCCGGAAAATGAAGGTCAGCACGGCAAGGCCGGCCACCAATAGAATGAACCATCCGAAACCGCTGGAGCGTTGTGACATGACTGTCCCCGTCGAAAAGACACGCCGTGGACGCGGCAGCCGAGTTGGCGGCGCCGGAGGCCCGAGGCGTCATATTCTGCCATTGGCCAGAGGCCCGTGGATCACGGGCCCCTGCCATGAGATGGAATGATAGGGCGGGACAGGGCCCCGCCCAAAGGAGGCGTCAGCCGCCTTTCTGGTCGTAGGCGGTGCCCCAGCCCCAGGCGCCCGAGCCGAAGCCACGGGCGACCACGCGTTCGCGGTAGATGCCCGAGACCACGTCGCCGTCACCGGCAAGCAGGGCCTTGGTGGAACACATCTCGGCGCAGATGGGCAGCTTGCCCTCTGCGATCCGGTTGCGCCCGTACTTGGCGAACTCCGCGGTCGAGTGGGTTTCCTCGGGGCCGCCGGCACAGAAGGTGCATTTGTCCATCTTGCCGCGCGAGCCGAAGTTGCCCGCCTGCGGGAACTGCGGCGCGCCGAAGGGGCACGCGTAGAAGCAGTAGCCGCAGCCGATGCAGAGGTCCTTGGAGTGCAGGACCACACCTTCTTCGGTCTGGTAGAAGCAATCCACCGGACAGACGGCCATGCAGGGCGCGTCGGAACAGTGCATGCAGGCCACCGAGATCGAGCGTTCGCCCGGCGTGCCATCCTGGATCGTCACCACGCGGCGGCGGTTGATCCCCCAGGGCACCTCGTGTTCGTTCTTGCACGCGGTCACGCAGGCGTTGCACTCGATACAGCGCTCGGCGTCACAGAGGAATTTGGATCTTGCCATGTCTGTTTCTCCTTACGCTGCGGTGATCTTGCACAGGGTACATTTGGTTTCCTGCATCTGGGTCACCGAGTCGTAGCCGTAGGTCTGGGCGACGTTGGTGGATTCCCCAAGCACATAGGGATCCGCGCCGTCCGGGTACTTGGACCTCAGGTCTTCGCCCTGGAAGTGGCCGCCGAAGTGGAAGGGCATGAAGGCAACACCTTCGCCCACCCGCTGGGTGACCATCGCCATGACCTTGACCTTGCCGCCCTCGGGGCCTTCGACCCAGACATCCGAACCGTCGCGGATACCCAGGTTGTTGGCGTCCCGCGGGTTCACCTCGACGAACATGTTCTGCTGCAGTTCGGCCAGCCAGGGGTTCGACCGGGTCTCGTCCCCGCCGCCCTCGTACTCTACCAGTCGGCCGGAGGTGAGGATGATCGGGTAGTCCTGGCTGAAGTCCTGCTTCTGGATCGACGCATACATGGTCGGCAGACGGTAGAACTTGCGGTCCTCGTAGGTCGGGTAGTCGGCCACGAGGTCGCGGCGGTTGGTGTACAGCGGTTCGCGGTGCACCGGGATCGGATCCGGGAAGGTCCAGACGACCGCACGGGCCTTTGCGTTTCCGAAGGGGGCGCAGCCATGCTTGATCGCGACCCGCTGGATGCCGCCCGAAAGGTCGGTTTTCCAGTTGGTCTTGGGCCCGGCGATGCCGTCGATCGCCGCGCGCTCTTCCTCGGTCAGGTCACCGTCCCAGCCAAGATCCATGAGCATCTGCATGGTGAACTCGGGATAGCCGTCCTGGATTTCGGATCCCACCGAGTAAACGCCATCGGCCAGCAGGTTGTCGCCGTTACGCTCGACACCGAAACGCGCCCGGAAGGTCAGACCGCCCTCTGCGACAGGCTTGGACATGTCGTAGAGATTGGGCGTGCCCGGGTGCTTCATGTCGGCTGTGCCCCAGCTTGGCCAGGGCAGACCGTAATAGTCGCCGTCGGCCGGGCCACCCACCGCCTGAAGGGTGGTGCGGTCAAAGGTGTGCTGGTTCTCCATGTGCAGCTTCAGCCGCTCCGGAGACTGGCCGGTATAGCCGATGGTCCACATGCCCTTGTTGATCTCGCGCAGCGTATCCTCGACATTCGGCGTGATGCCGTCGTCCTCCAGCGCGATGTTGCGGAACATGCGATCATGAAAGCCGAACTTCTTGGCGAAGAGACCGATGATCTCCTGGTCGGGCTTCGACTCGAAGAGCGGATCGACAACCTTCTGACGCCACTGCAGCGAGCGGTTGGAGGCGGTCACCGACCCGTAGGTCTCGAACTGCGTGGCTGCGGGCAGCAGGTAGACACCATCCTCACGGTCATGCAGCACGGCGGAAACGGTGGGATACGGGTCGACGACGACCAGCATGTCCAGCATCTCCATCGCCTTCTTCATCTCGACCATGCGGGTCTGAGAGTTCGGCGCATGGCCCCAGAGCACCATGGCCCGGACCGTGTTCGGCTGGTCCATGTTCTCGGGGTCTTCAAGGACACCGTCGATCCAGCGGCTGACCGGGATGCCGGTCTCGAACATCAGGTTCTTGTCCTTGCCGTCCGCGCCCTTGAGCGTGTCGAACTGGGCCGAAAGCCAGTCGAAGTCTTCCTCCCAGACGCGCGCCCAGTGCTGCCACGATCCCTTGGCCAGGCCGTAGTAGCCGGGCAGCGTGTGCGACAGAACGCCGAGATCGGTCGCGCCCTGCACGTTGTCATGGCCACGGAAGATGTTGGTGCCGCCTCCAGAGGTGCCCATGTTGCCCAGCGCGAGCTGCAGGATGCAGTAGGCGCGGGTGTTGTTGTTGCCATTGGTGTGCTGGGTGCCGCCCATGCACCAGATCACGGTGCCGGGACGGTTGTTGGCCAGCGTCCGGGCCACGCGGCGCAGCTGCGAACCGGGCGTTCCGGTGACGCGTTCGACCTCTTCGGGGGTCCACTTGGCCACTTCCTCGCGGATCTGGTCCATGCCCCAGACACGGGTGCGGATGAACTCCTTGTCCTCCCAGCCGTTCTCGAAGATGTGCCAGAGGATCCCCCAGACCAGCGCCACGTCGGAACCGGGACGGAAGCGGACGTATTCATCCGCATGGGCCGCCGTGCGGGTGAACCGCGGGTCGCAGACGATCAGCGGCGCATTGTTCATCTCCTTGGCGCGCAACACGTGCAGCAAGGACACGGGGTGCGCCTCGGCGGGGTTGCCACCGATGATGAAGATCGCCTGGCTGTTGTGGATGTCGTTGTAGGAGTTGGTCATGGCGCCGTAGCCCCATGTGTTCGCAACACCCGCAACCGTGGTCGAGTGGCAGATCCGCGCCTGGTGGTCGACGTTGTTCGTGCCCCAGTAGCCGGCGAATTTGCGGAACAGGTAGGCCTGTTCGTTGGAATGCTTGGCCGAGCCCAACCAGTAGACAGAGTCAGGTCCGCTTTCCTCGCGGATCTTCATCATGCCGTCGCCGATCTCGTCGATGGCCTGCTCCCACGAGATGCGGACCCATTCGCCGTTCTCTTTCTTCATCGGGTACTTCAGGCGGCGCTCGCCGTGGGCGTGTTCGCGCACAGAGGCCCCCTTGGCGCAATGGGCGCCCAGGTTGAACGGGCTGTCCCAGCCGGGCTCCTGCCCGACCCAGACGCCGTCGCTGACTTCGGCGATGACGGTGCAGCCCACGGAACAGTGGGTGCAGACGGATTTCTTGAGCTCCACCGCGCCGAGGGCGGCGGCAGAGGCGGCGCTGGCCTGTTTCACGGTGCCGCCGGTGGCGGCAATGGCGGCAATCCCGCCGATGGCCAGACCCGAGCCGCGCAGAAAGGCGCGGCGGTCAACCGAGGCGTTGGCGGCCTCGGAAAGGATACTTGTCCGCTGGGGGCGTCGCGCAACCCCGTTGGTCTTTTTCCTCAACATGGTTTTCTCTCCCTTGCGCGCCTTTTGAGGGGCGCGGGACTCTGACGATGGCCTGGGGCAGTCGGGCGTCACGCAACCAGTCGCCTTGGGCCGTTACATGCTTTGACCGGACGCTGCCGGACAGAGCGGGCGCCGCCTCAGAAGCGGGCGCTGTCGTAGAAGGCGCGTGTATGCGCCGTGTCCTGCATCTTTTCCGAAGTCAGGTCAGGCTCGGCGGGACCGGCTTCGGCCGCCTGGCCGCTGGCGATCGCAACCGCGGCCGCGGGGGCCGAGACGCTTGCCAGCTTGAGGAAATTCCGGCGCGAGGCCTTGGGTTCCTGGGTCATGAAAGTTACTCCTTTCACGGGTTGAGGGACGGTCACCCGCCCCGGGATGGGTGCGTATCCGAACGCACCCGGCGAAATCCTCACTCGCCGCTCATGCGGAACCCCTCGGACTCGATCTCCATGAAGAGCCGTCCGACGGTACCCACGGGGGCGTAAAAGACAGAGTTCTTGGCGCCTTCGAGGTCGGCGTAGAAATGCCCCGCCCAGGGGCCGATGTGCTTGTTGAAGAACTGGCGCTGCGCATCCAGGCTGGCCGGCGCGCCAAAGCGCCCCACGATCATCGCGCCCATCATCTCCATCAGCGAGGCGATGTTGTCCTCGGGTTCGAACACGTTGTCGGCGCGTTCCAGCCCCTGCCGCACCATGTCCTGCCGAAGCAGAGCCAGCGGTTTCTCGTTCAGGAAGCCGGTCAGGTAATAAGAGGCGTAGGGCAGCAGTTCGCCCCGGCCCAGGCCGATGAACAGCTTGTTGTATTCGCTGGTCGCGGTCTTGGGTTTTGTCACCTTGGCCAGTTTCGCCAGGGTGCCGATGGCCTGCCCCATCTCTGTCGCGTCGCCGGACAGGCCGGCGGTCTGCGCCAGCAGCATTTCGTCCGGCGGCCCGGCCAGTAGCAGCCCGAGGAAATTGTAAAGATCGGCGCGAAGCCGGTCTTCTTCGGCGATCTGGCGGGTTTCGGCGGTGTTTGTCATCTGGTCCTTGTCGGTCGTCATGTGCTGGTCTCGAAGCGAAAGCGCATCCGGCGCGGGGCGGCGGCATAGGTCTCTGGTTCAACTTTCGGTTCGGAATGGGCCAGAGGCGCCGGTTCGGGGGCCGGGGCCGGTGGTGCCACGTTGGCATCGCTGTCATCGCTGTCGTCGGCGTCTGTGGCGACCGCGTCCCGGACCTGATCCGGCGACTCGTCGATCGCATCCCTGTCGGCATTGGCGGCGCGGGCCTCTGCCTCGGCCTGTTCCACCGCCTTGTCGAACATGCCCTTGCCGACCTGGTAGAGCGATTGCAGGTTCTCGACCACGCGGGCGGCATCGGTGAAGTCATCGCCGTAATCGACCAGCCCATCGACATTGGCCAGCACCGGGTTCAACCGCCACAGCCGCCGCAGGGCGCGGGTCTTGAGCCGTTGCGGCGCCACCGCCTTGAGCAGCGCCTGCACCTGGGCGGGATCCTCCATGTCTTCGGGGGCGGGCAGGTTCAGCTCGGCAAGGATCTCCTCGTCCGGGCGGTCCTCCAGCGCGCGCTGCTGCTCGGCCTCGGCGGCCTGCTGTTCGGCCCGGGTCTCGGCCCTGTCCTCGGCGGCAACGGCTGCGCGGCGGCGCGACCAGAAATCTGCGGGCGACCGGCTCAATTCATGCGCCTCCGTTGCTGCGCGGGCGAGGCATAGACATCCTCCAGCTTGCCGATACGCGGATCGCCCACGCCATCCTCGACAAGGTCGATGCGCTTCTTGTCCCGCTTACGCTTGATGAAGATCTCTTCCTCGTGGAATTCCTCGACGAAGTTGGCCACCAGCGCATAGAGCGCGGGCGGCATCGGGACCTTCTCGATGATTTCCTCGCCGCTGTCGGAATAGTCCTGCGCCTCGTAGGGCGAGGCGGTCACGGTCAGCACCTCCAGCGGGGCCTCTCCCTCTGTCGCCTCGCGCAGGATGACGTAGACGCTGGGCTGCTTGGCCGAGAGTTCGTGCAGGTAGGCGTCCGTATCGGCGCCGTGCAGTTCCAGCGGCACGGTCGCGGCATGGTACTCGGTCACCTCGCCCTCGGTGCGCAGGACGCGCCAGTCGGCTTCGCCGGCGCCGGGCATGACGGCGGATGCGGTCCAGACCCACTTCGCCCATCGAGTCACGCCAGGGGCGCGTCTCAGCACGATGCCCAGCGGCATGGTCCGGTACGCCTTCGGATTGTGGATCACGGTGGTCCTCCCTTGACAGGAGTTTGATCCGGCAACCTTGCCGAACGAAAGCGAAAAACGGCGTACCGCGGTATTCCGCGCCCGAAACGGTCAATTTGGGCAGCCCCGACAGGGGCGCCACCGGGCCACGGACGTTTTGTCCAACCTGACATTTTTGCTCGGAAAAGCGGCGTTTTGAGAATGCTCGAATCAGCCGCAGCGCAGCATCCCGAATGCGTCCGTTTCGGCGGTTTGGCTGACCGGGATAAACGGTTGTGGAGGGCCGCGAATCATGGCTAGGCTCCACCGGCGCAGCACGAAACAGGCACCGTCAAGCGTGCTTTGAGGGGAGGGCAAGACAATGGTCAAGTCATTGATAACATGCGACTGCCTGGGGACGCAGCAAGTCGATTCCCAGGCCCTGTCACGGACCACCGGGCTGGAGGTATCCCCACCCTGTTCGGCCCTCTGCACCAGCCAGATCGACCGGGCCGCCGCCGCCCTGCAGGGGGGTGACACGATTTTTTGCTGTACCCAGGAGTCCCGGATTTTCGAGGCCCTGGCAGAGGAAATGGACCTGCCGGCGCCGCCGGTACTGGACCTGCGCGACCGGGCCGGGTGGAGCGCGGAGTCCGCCTCTGCAGTACCCAAAATGTCCGCCCTGATCGCAGAGGCATTGCTGCCCGCCGCGCCGGAAAAGACGCTCGACGTGATTTCAGAGGGGCTGTGCCTGGTCCTCGGGGCGCCGGATGTCGCCCTGCCTGCCGCCGAACAGCTGGCGCCGCATCTGGGGGTGACGGTGCTCTTGCCCGAGGGATCGGAAGTTCCCGACAGCCGCGCCTATGACGTGGTGACGGGCCGCCTGCGGCAGGCACAGGGCGCGCTGGGGCAATTCCGCGTGGTGATCGACGCCCTGCGGCAAGTCGAACCGGGCGGGCGCGGTGCCTTTGTCCTGACCGATCCGCAAGACGGCGGCGCCTCGGACTGCGACGTGATCCTCGACCTGCGGGGCGACACCCCGCTGTTCCCCGCGCATGAAAAGCGCGAGGGTTACCTGCGGGCAGATCCATCTCACGCCCCCTCGGTGGCGGCGGCGGTCATGGCCGCGTCGCACCTTGTCGGCACCTTCGAAAAGCCGCTGTACGTGCGCACGGAGTCGCTGCTCTGTGCCCATTCGCGGGCCGGGCAGACGGGCTGTACCCGCTGCCTCGACCTGTGCCCCACCGGCGCGATCTCGCCCGAGGGCGATCACGTGACGGTCGATCCGATGATCTGCGCGGGCTGCGGTGCCTGTTCGGCGGTCTGCCCCTCGGGCGCCATCAGCTATGACGCGCCGCCGGTCGACCTGACCTTTCGCCGGGTGCAGACACTGGCCAAGGCCTACCTGGATGCGGGCGGCAGCGCGCCGCGCCTCTTGGTGCATGACGCGCATGGGGCAGAGATGATCCGCCTCTCCGCCCGGCACGGGCGCGGACTGCCGCGCGACGTGATCCCGATGGAACTGCCCGTCGTGGGCGCCTTCGGACATGCCGAAGCCGTGGCCGCGCTGGCGGCGGGCTTTGCGTCAGTCACCTTGCTGTCCGGAGCGGGGGCGGACCGCGATGCCCTGGCGGCGCAGCTGGCGCTGGCCCAGGCAATCGCGGGCGGGAACCGGGTGCACCTGCTGGACACGCCCGACCCCGACGCGATGAGCGATGCACTTTATGACGAAACCGCCCCTGCCCCGGTGGCAGAGCCGGTGCGCCCCCTTGGCACCCGGCGGCAGGTGACACGGCAGGCTGCCCGCGCACTGCACGGCGACCAAGCGCAGTTGCCCCTGCCCCAGGGCGCCCCCTATGGCGCCGTGCTGGTGGATACGGATGCCTGTACGCTCTGCCTGTCCTGTGTTTCGCTCTGCCCCTCTGGTGCGCTTGGCGACAACCCGGACCTGCCGCAGCTGCGCTTTCAGGAGGACGCCTGCCTGCAATGCGGGATCTGCGCCACGATCTGCCCGGAAACGGCCATCACGCTGGAACCACGCCTGGACCTGACCGAGACGGCCCTGCGGCAAGAGGTGCTGAACGAGGAAGAGCCCTTTGCCTGCGTCGACTGCGGCACGCTCTTCGGGTCGAAATCCGCCATCGACCGGATCACCGAGAAACTCTCGGGGCACGCCATGTTCCAGGATCCGGAGAAGCTGCGGATGATCCAGATGTGCGACGATTGCCGGGTCAAGGCGCAGATGGGCGCTTCGGACAATCCCTTTGCGATGGGAGAGCGGCCCAAGGTCCGCACGACCGAGGATTACCTGTCCAAGCGCCGGGATCACTGACCGTGACGGACCCCGCCCTGCCCCGGACGCTACTGGAACTCCAGCGGCGCGCCCAGGTCCGCGGCCTGAATCGCGGCGACATAGGCGACGATGGCCTCGACCTCGTCCAGCGTCATGCGGACCGGCGCGATGGGCGAGGGCCGGTTGTCGGGAAAGGGCAGTGTCACCCCCTCGACCACGGTGAAGGCCGGGTGCGGATTCAGCGCGTAGAAGGCATAGAACCGATCCTCCCAGTCCGGCAGCGCCCGCAGCACCATGAAACTGGGGGTCGAGCCGATGCCGAAGCCGCGCGTCTTTTCGTCGATCACATGGCAGCGGACGCATTTGGCGCGGCTGACCCTGTGCCCCAGTTTCGCGTCGCCGTCGATCACCACGGTCTCGACATCTCCGGTCTCGTCCGGCGGCGGGCCGAACAGCGGCGCACCGTCGGGTGCGAAACTTGCCACCGTGTTGAGGCCGACCTCGGATGTCAGCCAGTCCGCGAAACGCCCGGTGCCCGCGTGATCCGCAGAGCTCACCTCAAGGTGCCAGACCTGTTCCGGCCCCGCGAACAGCGGATCCCCCGTTGCGCCCAGCACGATATCGGCCTTTTCCGGGTCCTCGACCAGTTCCACCCGCACCCGCGTCTTGAGCGTGAAGCGCGGAAGGATATGTTGGACAAGACCGCTGTCGACAAGTGCCGCGGGCGCATGCAGGCGGACGGGGCGCGGGTCGTCCTGGGCGACAAGCGCGAGGGGAACAAGCGACAGGCCAAGCGCAAGTGCGCTGGAAATGAAAGAAAGACGCAGGGTCATCGGGTCATGCTAGGCCCCCGCCCTGCCATGCGTCAAATGAAAGGGACCAGACCATGAGCGAAGACTTCAACATGTCGATGCGCAAGTTTCTGAAGCAGGTCGGCGTGACCTCGCAGCAGGCCATCGAGGAAGCGATGCGCAATACCGATACCGCCGGCAAGACCTATGCCGTCAAGGCCGTCGTGACGATCCCCGAACTGGGCCTGAGCCATGAGGTCACCGGCGAGATCAAGGGCCAGGAATGACCCGGACGACGCTTGGACGCGACGCCGTCCTGGAAGTGCTGAAAACCGTCGCCGACCCGGTTGCGGGCGGCAACATCGTGGCCAGTGGCGTCATGCGAGCTCTGAATGTCGAGGATGGCAATGTCCGCTTCGTCATGGAAATCGCGCCGCAACACGCCGAGGCCTATGGCAAGGTCAAGGCCGAGGCAGAGGCCCGGCTGGGCGCGTTGGACGGGGTCGAAAAGGTCGCCATCGTGCTGACCGGCCACTCCGAGAAGGCGCCGCCGGACCTTGGGATGAAGAAAAAGGCCGAACCGCAGGGCCCGCAGAAGATCCCCGGGGTGGACCACATCATCGCCATTGCCAGCGGCAAGGGCGGCGTGGGCAAATCCACCGTCTCGTCGAACCTCGCCTGTGCGCTGGCCGCGCAGGGGCGGCGCGTCGGCCTGCTGGACGCGGACGTCTACGGGCCGTCGCAGCCGCGGATGCTGGGCGTCTCGGGGCGGCCTGCCTCGCCCGACGGCAAGACGATCCTGCCCCTGCGCAATCACGGCGTCACCATGATGTCGATTGGCCTGATGACCAACGAGGACCAGGCCGTGGTCTGGCGCGGGCCGATGCTGATGGGCGCGCTGCAACAGATGATGATGCAGGTGCAATGGGGCGCGCTGGACGTGCTGCTGGTGGATCTGCCGCCGGGCACCGGCGACGTGCAGATGACGCTGAGCCAGAAGGCGCATGTCGATGGCGCGATCATCGTCAGCACGCCGCAGGACGTGGCGCTGCTGGACGCGCGCAAGGGCATCGACATGTTCCGGCAGCTAAATGTCCCGATCCTTGGTATGATCGAGAACATGAGCACGCATATCTGTTCCAACTGTGGACATGAGGAACATGTCTTTGGCCACGGCGGCGTGGCGGCCGAGGCCCAAAAGCTGGGCGTGCCCCTCTTGGCCGAGGTGCCGCTGGACCTGCAGATCCGGCTGGCAAGCGACGGCGGCGCGCCGATCGTGACCTCGAAGCCCGACAGCGCCCAGGCGCAGGCCTTCCACGCCATCGCCAGCGCGCTGGTGGCAGAGGGCGTCGCATGAGCGGGATCACCGAGCCGCTGACCTTCCCGCCCGCGATGAGCGGCGAGGAGGTCGGCGGCGATCCCTTTGACGGCGCGGTGATGCGGGCGATCCGGGGCTGCGACGCGGGCCTTGTCTGCTACCGCATCGCCGCGGACCGCATGGGCGCGGCGCTGGTGATGACGCCAGAGGTGCCGCTGCAACAGGCGATGGTCATGCTGCCGCTTTGCGGCGTGGGGTTCCAGAACGCGCTTGGCGCGCTGGCCCCGCCCGAGGTGGCGGTGCACCTGGCCTGGGCGGGCGGCATCCTGGTCAACGGCGCCGCCTGCGGCGCCTTCCGAGCCTGTGCCTCGACCCAGGACCCGGAGGCAGTCCCGGACTGGCTGGTGGTCGGGTTCGAACTGCCCCTGACCCTGGCCGCCATTCCGGGCGAGGTGCCCGACCAGACGGCCCTGTTCGAGGAAGGCTGCGCCGAGGTCGCGCCCGAACGTCTGGTCGAGGCCTGGGCGCGGCACACGCTGAACTGGATTGCCCGCTGGGAAGACGAAGGCGCCAAGGCGCTGCATTCGGAATGGCGTGGTCTTGCGCATGGATTGGGGGAAACCGTGGTGCAGGACGGCTGGCCCGGCACCTTCCTGGGCGTGGACGAGGCGTTCGGGATGCTCCTGCGCGACAGCGAGACCACCCATCTGATCCCCTTGACGACCCTTCTGGAGGAGGCCCCATGAAACTGGCCCGTGCCATCCATTTCGACGAAAGCGACCAGCATGTCTTTGCCAGCCCCGCGCGCACAGGCGAGTGGTGCATCTCCGGCGGGTTCGAGTTTTCCAACTGGACCGAGGGCGACCTGGCCGGCAAGGCACGGCAGGCCTTTGCCAACGGCTGGTTCGGGCTGGAAACCGGCGGGCGGGCGACATTCGTCGCCGTGACCGAGGCCGAACCGGCAGAGGTCAATGCCTTGACGGACCTGCTGGCACAGCATTTCGTGACCTACTACGGCGCGCCCTCCGTCGAGGCGGCACGACCCGTCGCACAGGACGAGATTGCCCACATGGCCGATCTCTGCGAGGACCACCCGGCCAATACCCTGCTGACCGTCGCCCGTGAACTGACCGACTCCGGCGTGCGCGAGGCCTATCGCGTGATCGAGGCGCAGGCGGCCGGGCTGGAACAATTCGCGATTCATGGATCGCTCGACGAGTAATCAGCCAAGGCGCGGGCGCGTGCCCGCGCTGTCGGTGCGCCTGCGCCTCCTGGTGCTGGCGCTGGCACCGCTGACGGTGCTGATGCCGCTGTTGCTGGTGCTGGGCATGACGCGCTGGACCAGTGACTACGACGAACTGCTGATCGCCAACGTCGAATCCGACCTGCGCATCGCCGAGCAATACCTGGCCCGCATCATGGAGACGACCGGCGATGAGCTGACCGGCGTCGCCGAAAGCGCCGAGTTCGGGCGCGTTCTGGCGGCCAGCGGCCCGGCGCTCGACAGCTACCTTGCCGAAAAGCGCGAGGCGCTGGAACTGGATTTCCTCTATTACCTGTCAGAGGAGGCGACGCTGGGCGATGCCTCGCGCTGGCCGGTGATCGTGGCGGCGCTGGATGGCCGCCCCGCGACCGAGATCGACATCCTCTCCGGCGCGGACCTGTCCGCCCTGCCCGGTCTGCTGGATGCCCGCGCCCGTATCCCGCTGATCGAGACGGAGGCCGCCGTCCCCACCGAACGCGAGGTCGAGGATCGCGGGATGGTGGTGCACTCCGCGGCGCCGGTCCTGCTGGACGGTCATCATGGCGTGCTGGTGGGGGGCATCCTCTTGAACCGCAACCTGCAGTTCATCGACACGATCAACGCGCTGGTCTACCTGAATGCCGTGACCGGCGGCGAACGCCAGGGCACGGCGACGCTGTTCCTGGACGATGTGCGTGTCTCGACCAACGTGCGGCTGTTCGAGGACGTGCGCGCGCTGGGAACGCGGGTGTCGGCGGTGGTGCGGCAACAGGTTCTTGGCGAGGGCAAGACCTGGCTGGACCGCGCTTTTGTCGTCAACGACTGGTATATCTCGGGCTACCTGCCGCTGACCGACAGTTTCGGCGAGCGCGTGGGAATGCTCTACGTCGGCTTTCTGGAGGCGCCCTTCGCAGCGGAAAAACGCGACGCGATCCTGTGGATGCTGGCGGCCTTCGTCGGCGTTCTGGTCCTGTCGGTGCCGCTGTTCCTGACCCTGGCGCGGGGCATCTTTGCGCCGCTGGAACGGATCACCCGCACCATGCAGCGCGTGGGCCGCGGCGACCTCTCAGCCCGCTACGGCGATGTGGGCGCGCGCGACGAGATCGGCCAGGTGGCGGCGCATCTGGACGACCTGCTGGGCCAGGTCCAGGACCGCGACAAGCGCCTTCGCGCCTGGGCGGATGAGCTGAACCAGCGTGTCGAGGAACGCACCGCCGAACTGCGCGAGGCCAATGCCAAGCTGGAAGAGACCTATCGGCAACTGGTCATGAACGAGAAACTCGCCTCGATCGGGGAAATCACCGCTGGCGTCGCGCATGAGATCAACAACCCCGTCGCGGTCATCCAGGGCAATGTCGACGTGATCCGCGAGACGCTGGGCGACAAGGCGCAACCTGTCAAGACAGAGCTGGACCTGGTCGACCGGCAAGTCGCGCGCATCGACGCGATGGTGGGCAAGCTGCTGCAATTCGCCCGCCCCGGAGAATTCCACGCCTACGAGGACTCTGTCTCGCTTGGCCCGCTGGTCGAGGATTGCCTACTGCTGGTCGAACACGTCCTGTCCAAAAGCGCCATCCGGGTCGAGACCGATTTTCACGAAGCGCCCGAGGTGCATGTCGATCCCGGCGAGATGCAGCAGGTCATCATCAACCTCGTCATGAACGCCACGCAGGCGATGGGCCATGACGGCACGCTGACCCTGACCCTGAGCGCCGAAGACAGAGACGGCAGGCCGGGCGCCTGCCTGAGCGTGCAGGACAGCGGCCCGGGCCTGTCTGAAGGCGCGATGGAGGCGGTCTTTGACCCGTTCTTCACCACCAAGCAGGGCGAAGGCACCGGGCTGGGCCTGTCGATTTCTCAGACACTGGTGCAGCGGGCGGGCGGGCTGATCACGGCAACCAATGCCCCCGAGGGCGGCGCCCTGTTCCGGGTCTGGCTGCCCGCGGCATGAGCCCCGCGTATTTCACCAAAGCGGCCCTTTGCGGCCCTGTACCCGCCACTTTCCCGCGCCATGACGGGTCCAGGACATGCGCAAGGATCGCGGGATGACAGGACAGGCCAGCCTTCCCCAAGGCACCCTGCCGGGTGCGACCAGCCCCGCCGGGGCGCTGGCCGCCGACCTGCGCACCCTGACCGCCTTTCGCTTTTTCGCCGCCTTCTGGGTCTTTCTGTTCCATGTTCGCGTGCGGATCGAACCGGGCACGGGGCTGGGCTGGGACATCGTCGAGAACGGCGCGCGGGGGGTGGATTTCTTCTTTATCCTGTCGGGGTTCATCATCGCCCATGTCTACGAAGGGCAGATCACCTCAGGGCGGTTCTCTTTGCGGCGGTTCCTGTGGAAACGCTTTGCGCGCATCTATCCGCTGCACCTGGCGATGCTGCTGATCTTCCTGGCCCTGGCGGTGCTGGGCAACAACCGGCATGACGGGGTCGTCGCCTCTGTGCTGATGCTGCACAGCTGGGCGCTGACAGAGGGGCTGGTGCTGAACGGGCCCAGCTGGACGATCTCGGCCGAGATGTTCGCCTACCTGCTTTTCGGCCTGCTCGCGGTGCGCCGCTACCCGACATGGGCGCTGCTGATCGCCCTGGCGCTCAGTGCTGTCGGGGTGCATCTCTTTGCGCTCAGCCTGGGCAAGACGGCATTCCTGCACCTGACCTGGGATTTCGGCGCCCTGCGCATCCTGCCCCTGTTCATCCTGGGCATGGTGTTGCGCCGGATCGCGCCGCAGGTGTCGATGCGGCTTGGGCTTGTCGCCGGAGCGGTCGGGCTGCTGACGCTGCCCCTGCTGGCCGGCCAGCGCGACCCTGGATATGAGTTGCTCCTGCCCTTCTGCCTGCTGATCGTGGCGGGCGCGCGTCTGTCCGAGGCACCCTGGCTGCCCACAAACAGCCGGGTCATGGTCTACCTCGGAGAGATTTCCTACTCGACCTACATGATCCACGTCCTGGTGATCAAAGCCTGCTATGACTACGCGCCCAAGCTGGGGCTTGCGACCCCCGGCTGGCCGCTGGTGGGGGTGATCGTGATCGCCGGATCGGCGCTCAGCTACCACCTGATCGAACGCCCCGCGCGCCGGTTTCTCAACCTTTTCCTATGAACACCGCTGCCGGGGCATCCCGGTGGAAACCGCACTGATTCCGTGGGGTTGCCCGCGGGCTTTTATCCGACCAAAATTGTCGGATTGACAAAACATACAGAAATAGTCAGCTTTAAGTCATCCCAGCCAGCCCCTCGAATCCGGGCCAAGCCAACGATGTATTCCGGCACGCGGAGACCCATGATGCTGAATGCCAGCGACATTGCCGCAGATCCCCGGACGCCCGGCGAGGGCGACCGGCGGCCCGTGACCCTTGGCTTTTCCACCCTGTTTTCCCTCGAACGCCTGTTCGACCGGATCGAAGGCAAACCGGAGGGACGGACATGGGCCTGAGCACAGCAACCGACACCGGGCAGGCGGACCCCCTGCCCGTCTATGACGCCCGAGACCTGACCGAGGGCGGCGACCTGGCCCGCATCCGCCTGGCCGATCAATTGTACATCCTGCGCATCACCCGCGCCGGCAAACTGATCCTGACGAAATGAGCGGCATGGTCGAAAGAGGCGGCGCGCCGGTCGGTTACCTGTCAGAGCTTGGCCCGGTCGAGGCAGGCGCGGTCCTGTACCTGCGGCTGTGGAACGACGGCGATGCCGCCCGCACCGAGGTCTGGAGCGATTTCGCCCGACACCTGGGCAGCACCGAGGGCCGCCATGCCCTGGGCGTCTTCGAGGACCTCTGTGCGCTTTGCGCGCGCCATTGCCGGCGCCCGCTGATGCGCCACCACGTCACCTGCAAATGCCTGGGCGCCGACGAGTCCTGCTTTGCCACCTTCATCGGATACGCCAGCGAAGGCCAGCGCGAGGATGCGCTGTTGCTGGCGATGACGCTGGTGCGGCCCGACATCGCCCCGATCCTGGCCGCGTTGGCCGAGGATTTCGGCCTGGCGCTGCGCCGCATGACCAGCCGAACCCCCGCCGGGACACCGCGCAAAGCGGGCCCCAACGCTCCGCGGACACTGCACTAGCAAACGCCAAGAGGACAAAGACAGTGAAGATCAAGACCACCCGGACCCTTGCGACCAGCGCGCTGGCGCTGACCCTCGCCGCCGGTTCCGCCCTTGCCGAGGTTTCCAGGACCGAGGTTCTGGACAATTACGCCGATATTGCCGAGGCCATCTACGGCGACAGCCTAATCGCTGCCCAGCGCCTGCAATCGGCCGTCGATGCATTGATCGCCCAGCCTTCGGCGGACACCCTTCAGGCGGCGAAATCCGCCTGGCTGGCCGCCCGCGTCCCCTATCAGCAGAGCGAAGTCTACCGTTTCGGCAATGCAATCGTCGACGACTGGGAAGGCAAGGTGAACGCCTGGCCGCTGGACGAAGGCCTGATCGACTACGTTGACGTGACCTATGGCGGCCCGACCGACGAAAACGCGCTGGCCGCGCTGAATGTCGTCGCCTCGCCCTCGCTGACCATCTCGGGCGAGACCGTGGATGCGGCCGAGATCACCCCTGCCCTGCTGTCCGACACCCTGCACGAGGCCGACGGCGTCGAGGCCAACGTGGCCACTGGCTATCACGCCATCGAGTTCCTGCTCTGGGGCCAGGACCTGAACGGCCATGCACATGGCGCCGGCAACCGCCCCTGGACCGACTATGCCCGGGGCGAGGCCTGCACCAACGACAACTGCGACCGCCGCGGAGACTACCTCAAGGCCGCGACCGACCTGCTGGTCTCGGACCTCGAATGGATCACCGCGCAATGGGCCGAGGGTGGCGAGGCCCGCAGCACCCTGATGGCGGACGAGGCTGCCGGGATCACGGCGATGCTGACCGGCATGGGCTCGCTCTCTTACGGGGAACAGGCAGGCGAACGCATGCGCCTGGGCCTGATGCTGAACGACCCCGAGGAAGAGCACGACTGTTTCTCGGACAACACGCACAACAGCCACTACTACGACGGATTGGGCATCCAGAACGTCTATCTTGGCGAATATGTCCGCATCGACGGCACGCTGATCAGCGGCCCGTCCCTGGCCGACCTCGTCGCCGAAACCGATGCCGCGCTGGACGCCGAGATGCAGGGCAAGCTGGCGCATACGATGATGGCACTTGGCCGGATCAAGTCCGCCGCCGAGGCCGGGTTCAGCTATGACATGATGCTGGAACGCGGATCCGAGGCCGGTGAGGCGCTGGTCATGGGCGGCGTCAACGGGTTGATCGACCAGACCCGCAGCATCGAACGCATCGTTGCCCTGCTGGGCGCCGAGGGCACCGCCATCGAAGGCTCGGACAGTCTCGACGACCCCGACGCCGTCTTCCAGTAAAACCAACCGGATCCGCCGCCATGATCATCTGTCATTGCCAGAACATCACCGATCACGACATTCATTCCGCCATCGACTGGATGCGGGCGGCGGACCCTGAAACCCTCATCACACCGGGCAAGATCTATCACGCATTGGGAAAGGCCGCGGATTGCGGCGGTTGCATGCCGCTTTTCCTTGGCACCATGCGCAAGAATCAAAACTTGGAAGTCCCCATGCACCTCCGTACCCTCAGGGATGGAGCAACACAGGAAACCCGACCATGCAAGGCGACCCGAAAGTCATCGACTACCTGAACCGCGCCCTTCGCAGCGAGTTGACGGCGATCAGCCAGTACTGGCTGCATTACAAGCTGCAAGAGGACTGGGGCCTGGGCCACATGGCCAAGAAGAGCCGCGAGGAAAGCATCGAGGAGATGAACCACGCGGACAAGCTGATGGAACGGATCGTCTTTCTGGAAGGCCACCCCAACCTGCAAAAGCTGGACCCGCTGCGCATCGGCCAGACGCCCAAGGAGACGCTGGAATGTGACCTTGCCGCCGAACAGGAGGCACGCGCTCTCTACAAGGAGGCCCGCGAATACTGTCACGAGGCCGGCGACCACGTCACCAAGGAGCTGTTCGACCAGCTGCTGGCCGATGAAGAAGGTCATATCGACTTTCTCGAAACCCAGCTTGACCTGCACGACCGTGTCGGCGCCGAGAATTATGCCCACCTCAACGCATCGAAGATGGATGAAGCCGAGTAAGCTGGCCTGTCTTGCTGTCCTCATCGGGCCCGCCGCAATGGCGGGCCCGCTTGATGAACCGCATCTGAACTTCACGCCGCGCACCCCGGCCGAGGCCGCGCGCATCGCCAAGGTGCTGGCGCCGCCCCCGGGTTTCGACGCGCCGGAACGGTTCGAGTACAAGCCCGCCGGCGCCGCGACGGTGCGGGTGACGCCGGATGCCAACGCCTTTTCCCTGCCTTCCGCCAGCCTCGATTTCGAGGATGAGCTGACCTTCAAGGTCGGCAACGGGCTGTTCCGCAAGATCTGGGTGTCTTCGCCCTCGTCCACGCTGGCCTCGGACGGGTTGGGGCCGCTGTATAACGCGCGCTCCTGCCAGCGCTGCCACATCAAGGACGGGCGCGGCCATCCCCCCGAAAGCCACGACGACAGCGCAGTGTCGATGTTCCTGCGGGTCTCGGTGCCCGGCGGTCCCGACGACATGATCCCCGAGATCGAGGGCTATATCGCCAGCGCGCCAGAGCCGACTTACGGCACGCAGTTGCAGGATTTCAGCCTGCCGGGCCATGCTGCCGAATACCGCCTGCAGGTGGATTACAAAGAGATCACCGTGCCATTGTCGGGGGGCGAAACCGCCACCCTGCGCAAACCGACTTATACCGCCGCCGACCTGGGCTATGGACCGCTGCACCCAAAAGCCATGCTCTCGCCCCGCGTCGCGCCGCAGATGATCGGACTGGGCCTGTTGGAGGCGATCCCGGCAGCGGAGATCCTGGCCAGGGCCGATCCCGGTGATGCCAATGGCGACGGCATTTCGGGGCGGGCGAATATCGTCTGGTCGGTCGAATTCGACATGCCGATGCTGGGCCGGTTCGGCCACAAGGCGGGCAATCCGACGATCCTGGAACAGACGGCGGCGGCCTTTGTCGGCGACATCGGCATTTCCAGCCCCCTGTTCCCGGCGGGCGCGGGCGAATGCACCGACCTTCAGGCCGACTGTCAGGCCGCGCCGCATGGCGGCGGCGACGCGCGCGGTTTCGAGGTGGACGCCGAGGGGCTGGAACTGACCGCCTTCTACAGCCGCAACCTGGGCGTACCCGCGCGCCGCAACATGGATGACCCTCAGGTGCTGCGCGGCAAACAGGTCTTTTATGACACGGGTTGCGCCGCCTGCCACAGGCCGAAATTCGTGACCCACCGCCTGCCCGACCGGCCGGAACACAGTTTCCAGCTGATCTGGCCCTATACCGACATGCTCTTGCACGACATGGGCGCCGGTCTGGCGGACGGTCGGCCAGAGGCGCGGGCCACGGGCCGCGAATGGCGGACCGCGCCGCTCTGGGGGATCGGTTTGACGGAACAGGTCTCGGGGCATACCACATTCCTGCACGATGGCCGCGCGCGGTCCCTGCTGGAGGCGATCCTCTGGCATGGGGGCGAGGCGCAGGCACAACGCGACGCCGTCACCCGGATGCCGCCGCCTGACCGCAACGCCCTGATCGCCTTTCTGGAAAGCCTCTGACATGCGCAACAGCCTTTTCGCACTCGTGTTTGCCGCCTCGCCGGCCTTGGCCCAGGCGCCCGACGTCAGTGCCATCGTCGATGCTCATATCCTGCCCGGCTACCATGCGCTGGCCGAGAGCACCGCCGCGCTGGCCACCACGGCAGAGCAGCACTGCTCGACAGACGATCCCAAGCTGCAAGAGGCCTATGGCGCGGGGTTCGACGCCTGGATCGCGGTCAGCCATCTACGGTTCGGCCCCTCCGAACAGGGCGACCGGGCCTTTGCCCTGGCCTTCTGGCCCGATAGCCGGGGCGCCACGCCCAAGGCGCTGGGACAGTTGATCCGGGACGAGGACCCGGTGGTTCAAAGCCTCGACAGTTTCCAGAACGTCTCGATCGCGGCGCGCGGCTTTTACGCGATGGAGTTCCTGCTCTACGACGACCAGTTCAGCGCCGCGGGCAGCGAGGCCTACCGCTGTGCGCTGGTCCAGGTCATGAGCGCGGATATCGCAGCCACTTCGGCGGCGATCCTCGCGGACTGGGAAACCGGCTATGCCGACCTGATGCGCCAGCCCGGCAACGAAACCTACCGCACGGCGGAAGAAGCAGCGAAACAGCTGTTCACCGCGTTGGCTACGGGCCTCGAATTCACCGGCGACACGCGGATCGGGCGCCCGATGGGCAGTTATGACCGCCCCCGCCCGATGCGCGCCGAGACCCGCCGCTCTGGCCGGTCGCTGCGCCATGTCGTGCTATCGCTGGCGGCGCTGCGCGACCTTGGCGCGCGGCTGTCCGGTGGGGACAAAGCGCTCGACACTGCCTTTGCCCGCGCCCTGACCCGCGCCGACAATCTGGACGATCCGGTCTTTGCCGGGGTCAGCGATCCGCAAGGCCGCATCCGCATCGAGGCCCTGCAACAACGCATTTACGAGATTCGCGAGATCGTTGCGCAGGATCTTGGCCCCCGGCTGGGCATCGCGGCCGGGTTCAATTCCATGGACGGGGACTGAAATGGCCAACCGACGCCACTTTCTGGCCGGGTTGCTGGCCGCCACCGCCTGCCCGCGCCCGACATGGGCCGAGGCGGGTTCGCCCGCCTTTCTCTCGGCGGCGATGACCCGCGACGGGCGCTACCAGCTGTGCGGGCTGAGCGCCGCAGGTCAGATCACCTTTGCCTGCCCCCTGCCCGACCGAGGCCATGCCGCCGCCGCCCATCCGGAACAGCCCCTTGCCGTCGGGTTCGCCCGCCGTCCGGGGCGATTTGCGGTGGTGCTGGATTGTGTGACCGGCAACGAAATCGCCCGGTTCGACGCCCCCGAGGGGCGGCATTTCTACGGCCACGGCGCCTTTTCGCCCGACGGCACGAGGCTCTATACGGCGGAAAACGACTATGCCGCCGCGCGCGGCGTGATCGGCGTCTGGTCGCTGGACGGCAAGCGGCTGGGTGAGTTCGACAGTCACGGCACCGGGCCGCATGACATCCGCCTGATGCCGGACGGCCAGACGCTGGTGGTGGCAAACGGCGGGATCGAGACCCATCCCGACGCCGGACGGACCAAGCTGAACATCCCGCTGATGGAGCCTTCGCTCGCCTTCCTGTCGCTGGAGGGCGCGTTGTTGGACCAACAGCGGCTGGAGCGGTCCCTGCACAAGAACTCGATCCGTCACCTGGCGGTCGGGCCGGACGGCACCGTGGCCTTCGCGATGCAATGGCAAGGCGATCTGTCCGAGGACCCGCCGCTGATCGGTGTCACCAGACGGGGCGGCACCCCGCGCCTTTTCACCGCCCCGCCCGAGCGGGCCACGCGGATGCAGGGCTACGCGGGCAGCGTGGCGCTGTTGGCCGATACCCAAGAAGTTGCCATCACCTCTCCGCGCGGCGGGCTGGTACAGGTCTTTGACCTTGGCAGCGACGCGCTGAAACGAACAATCGACATGGTGGATGTCTGCGGCGTGGCCGCGAGCGGCACGGGCTTTTTGCTGACCTCCGGCACCGGAGAGGTGCGGGGCGAAACCCATTTCACCCACGACCTGCATTGGGACAACCACCTGGTCCCGATCTGAGAGCGGTCAGGCGGCCCCCAGATCCATCGCGGCGCGGGCGATCACCAGTTCCTCGTTGGTGGGGATCACCAGTACCCGCACCCGCGACATGTCAGAGCTGATGACCGTCTCGTTGGCCACGTTGCGCGCCTCGTCCAGCTCGATCCCGATCCAGCGCAGCCCCCGGCAGACCTGCGCCCGCACCGGCGCGGCGTTCTCTCCGATCCCGCCGGTAAAGACCACCGCGTCCAGCCCTTCCAGCGCGGCGGCCAGCCCGCCCAGTTCCCGCCGGATGCGAAAGCAGAAATAGTCCACCGCCTCGCGGGCACGCGGATCATCCGAGGCCAGAAGCGTTCGCATGTCGCTGCTGATGCCCGAAAGGCCCAGCAGGCCAGAGCGTCGGTAAAGCAGCTCGGATATCTCCGCCGCGTTCATCCCCTCGCTGTCCATCAGGTAGAGCACGACACCGGGGTCGAGTTGCCCCGACCGTGTCCCCATCGGCAAGCCGTCCAGCGCCGAAAATCCCATCGACGAGGCAATGGACCGCCCGCCAAGCAGCCCGCACATCGAGGCGCCATTACCCAGGTGCGCGACCACCACCCGGCCCGCGTGCAGCGTCGGCGCCATCTCGGCCAGAGCGCCCGAGATGTAGTCATAGCTCAACCCGTGAAAGCCGTAGCGCCGCACGCCCTTTTCGTAATAGGCGCGCGGCAGGGCGAAAGTGTCGTTCACGAAGGGATGGTTGCGGTGAAAACCGGTGTCGAAACAGGCCACCTGCCGCGCCTCGGGAAAGGCCCTGAGCGCGGCCCGAATGCCGGCAAGGTTGTGCGGCTGATGCAAGGGCGCAAAAGGTTCCAGCCGCTCCAGCGCGCGCAGGACCTCGGGCGTGATGCAGGTCGGCGCGGCAAACTCCATGCCGCCATGCACGACGCGATGCCCAACGACACCGATTTCGGCCTCGGGAAAGCGCCCCTTGACCTCGTGCAGGACAGCGGACAGCGCCCCGGCGTGATCGGCGGCGGCATGGCCCGGAAGGGCCGTATCCGCCAGTGCGGTGCCATCGGCATCCCGCAGATGCAACTGCGCCGCGCCGCCGATGCGTTCGACCTGGCCGCGCGTCACCAGTTCCGGGTGGCGTCCGCGGAATAGCCCGAATTTCAGCGAGGACGACCCGGCGTTCAGGACCAGCGCATGCGCCATCACCGCGTCCCCGTGATGCGGGCATGGTGCAGCGCCGCCACCGCGCAGGAGGCCAGCCGGGACATGTCGTCGTCGGCGCGGCTGTTGAGGATGATCGGCACGCGCGCGCCCAGCACCAGCCCTGCCCCCTCGGCATGGCTGATGTAGGTCAGTTGCTTGGCCAGCATGTTGCCCGCGTCGATATCCGGCACCACCAGCACCTCGGCCCGGCCCGCAACCGGCGAGGAAATCCCCTTGGTCCGCGCGGCGGCGATGTCGACCGCGTTGTCCATCGCCAGGGGGCCGTCCACCAGCCCGCCGGTGATCTGTTTGCGCTCGGCCATCTTGGACAACAGAGCCGCGTCCACCGAGGATGGAATATCGGGATTCACCATTTCCACCGCCGACAGCACGCCGACCTTGGGTTCCTCGATGCCGATGCTGATGGCCAGGTCGATGGCGTTCTGGACGATGTCCTTCTTGGCCTTCAGGTCGGGCGCGATGTTGATCGCCGCATCCGTCACCAGCAACGGATGCGCCAGCCCGGGCACGTCCATCACGAAGACATGGGTAAAGCGCCGCCCGGCGCGCAGGCCGGTCTGCTTGTCCAGGGCCGCGCGCAGCAGGTCATCGGTGTGCAGGTGACCCTTCATCAGCGCCCCCGCCCGACCCTCTGTCACCAGCGCCACGGCGCGGCGGGCGGCAGTGGCGTGGTCCGGTTCGGCCACGATTTCGACCCCGTCAAGGCTCTGCCCCAGCTCTGCCGCCGTGGCCCCGATCTTGTCCGGGCAGCCGACAAGGATCGGCGTGATCAGCGTTTGATCGCGCGCCAGCAGCGCCCCGCCCAGCGAGTTCGGCTCTTCGGGTGCGATCACCGCCGTCACCAGCGGCGGCAAGGGCGCGGCACGGGCCAGCAGTTTCTCGAAATGCCGATGACGCTGGACGATCAGCCCCGGCAGATCGTGGCTGGAATAGCTGATCTTGCGGCGCGGCGCCTCGACCTCTGCCACACCGGAGAGGATCAGCGCGCCATCCGCCGGACGCGTGACCTCTGTCGCAAGGGTCACGATGCCGGTCTGTTCATTGCGGTCGGTGACGGTGACGCGGCTTTCCAGTTCGTCCCCGGCATGGGCGCGGTTGTGAAAGACAAGGCTTTGCGCGTGGTACAACGTCCCCGCCCCGGGCAGCATGTTGCCCAGCACCGCCGAGACCAGCGCGCCGACGAACATGCCGGGCGCAACGGCCTCGGGCGCACCGTCGCCATCGCCGTCCACGTTGAACACATGCATCGGGTTGTGATTGCCGGAGACATTGGCAAAGACGATCAGGTCGTCCTGCGTACACAGACGCCGCAACGAGGCCGTGTCCCCCGGCTGCAACTCGTCGAATGTCCTGTTTTCAATCTTCATGGCCTGCAATCCCTTTCCTCGAACCGCCCACGGACCGGCCCAGACCTAGAGGAGGTGGCGCCCCGCGACATGACGCAAGTCAATACCGGCCCAATGTGACGGGAGTTTCCGCAGGCGCGCAACCAGAGGGGCACAGGAAAAAGGCCCGGCACATGTGCCGGGCCTTTTAACGGTCTTTCGCGATGACTTACCGCAAGTCGTCTGGCAGGAGGGCGTCGGGGAGGTTCTGGTAGCAGACCGGGCGCAGGAAGCGGCGGATGGCCAGGGTTCCGACCGAGGTCGCGCCGAAGTTGGTCGAGGCCGGGTAAGGCCCGCCGTGGACCATCGCGTCGGCCACCTCGACCCCGGTCGGAAAACCGTTCACCAGCAGCCGCCCGGCCTTGCGCTCCAGCACCGGCATCAGGCGTTGCGCAAGCCCCGTGTCGCCCTCGTCCATGTGCAGCGTGCAGGTCAGCTGGCCCTCGAACCCGCGCGCCAGCTGCGCCATCTCGTCGGGGCCGGACACCCGCACGACAAGGCCCAGCGGGCCAAAGACCTCTTCGCCAAGCGCATGATCCTGCAGGTAAGTCTCGGCGTCCGTCTCGTAGAGATTGGGCGAGGCATTGCGCCCCTCGCTCTCCGTCGTCAGCACCGGGCGCACCGGGTTGCGGGTGTCGAAGCGCTGTTTACCGTTCTTATACGCATCGGCGATACCCTCGGTGAGCATGCACTGGGTCGTGACGCCCTTCAGCGCCTCGGCGGCGGCTCTGACAAAGGCGTCGCCGGCCTCTCCCATCTCGACCACGGCGATGCCGGGGTTGGTACAGAACTGCCCGGCGCCCATGGTCAGCGAGGCGGCCCAGCCTTCGCCGATCGCCGCGCCGCGGGCCTTCACGGCCTCGGGCAAAAGGAACATCGGGTTGACGCTGCCCAGCTCGCCGAAGAAGGGGATCGGTTCGGGGCGCTGCGCGCAGAGGTCGAAAAGCGCCCGGCCCCCGCCCAGCGAGCCGGTGAAGCCCACGGCGCGGATCAGCGGGTGCTGGACCAGCGCCTGGCCCACGTCGCGCTTGCCGCCCTGGATCAGGCTGAAGGTGCCGGGGTGGACGCCGGTCTTCGTGATGGCCGCATGGATGGCCTCGGCGACGATCTCGCCGGTGCCGGGATGGGCCGAATGGCCCTTGACCACGACCGGGCAGCCCGCCGCCAGGGCGCTGGCGGTGTCGCCGCCGGCGGTGGAAAAGGCGAGCGGGAAGTTCGAGGCACCGAAGACCGCGACCGGGCCGATCGGGCGCTGCACCATCTTGAGGTCCGGGCGCGGCAGTGGCTGGCGGTCGGGCAGCGCCTCGTCGTGGCGGCGGTCGAGGTAGGCGCCGTCCAGGATGTGGCTGGCAAACAGGCGCAGCTGGCCGGTGGTACGGCCGCGCTCGCCCTGCAGGCGCGCCTCGGGCAGGCCGGTCTCCTGCGTGCCGATCTCGGTGATCTGTTCGGCGCGGGCCTCGATCTCGTCGGCGATGGCGTTGAGGAAGGCGGCCCGGGTCTCGCGGCTGGCATAGCCGTAGGACCAGAAGGCCTCCTCGGCGGCCTCGCAGGCCCGGTCGACCAGCGCCGGCGTGCCGACGCTGTAGTCATGCGCCGGGCCATGCGCCGGCTCAGAGGTGAAGGTCGTCTCGCCAGAGACCCACTCCCCTGCGATCAGGTGACGGCCGTGCGGCGTGAAGGTGGATTTGTCGAGCATGTCGAGAACTCCTTTACTTGCCCCATTTCAGGGCGATGAGGTCCAGGTCGCCTGCGAGTTGCAACAGGCGCTCCCGCGTGCGCGGGGTCATGGGTTTCAACGGATGGCGGACGTGATCGGATCCGATCACGCCGCCCTCTTTCATCACCACCTTGCAGGCGCGCAGCCCGCACTGGCGGTTTTCATGGTTGATGAGGGGCAGGCACTTCGTCCACTGCGCAAGGGCCGCGTCCTTGTCACCGGCAAGATAGCTGCGGATGATGACGCCGATATGCTCGCACTGCAGGCCCGAGGTCATGGTGCCGGTACACCCGGCGTCGAGATCGGCCAGCAGCGTCACCGCCTCTTCACCATCGAAGGGGCCGATGATGTCCTTGCCCCCGGCC
The DNA here is from genome assembly GCF_012274245.1 of Mameliella sp. LZ-28. Classification (NCBI taxonomy): domain Bacteria; kingdom Pseudomonadati; phylum Pseudomonadota; class Alphaproteobacteria; order Rhodobacterales; family Roseobacteraceae; genus Antarctobacter; species Mameliella sp. LZ-28. The sequence continues at coordinate 183,221 of NZ_JAANYX010000033.1, forward strand.
TCGATGAGCGCTGCCAACTTGTCGGCGGCAAAGGGCATTTCCATCTTGAAATAGCTGACGTTTTCCAGCTCGCGCGCCATGCGCGCCAGAAGCGGCACAGACATCTGACAGCCCGACAGCGGGGCGTCCTGCACCATGATCGGGATCGAGATCGCGTCGGAGACCGCCCGGAACTGCTCATAGATCCCGGCCTCGGAGGGGACCAGCCCGACACCGTGATAGGGTGGCATCATCATGACCATCGACGCGCCCAGGGCCTGCGCGGCCTTGGCCCGGTCGACCACGATGCCGGTGCTGAAATGGCTGATCGTGACGATCACCGGCACCCGGCCCGCGACATGTTCCAGGCTGATCCGCATCAGCGTGGCGCGTTCCTCGTCCGACAGCACGAACTGTTCCGAATAGTTGGCGAGGATGCAGATCGCATCAACCCCCTGGTCGATGATGCAGTCCAGAACACGGCGCATCCCCTCTTCGTCGACGCGGCCGTCATCATGGAAGGGCGTGGGGGCAACAGGAAGAATGCCGGTCAGCGGCGTTTTCATGGCGGGTCCTTTCTAGGTATCGGATGCGCGCAGGCGCTTATTCGTGGAAGGGGGCGACGGTCTCGCGCCGGCCCAGCAGGAAGGCATCGGCCACATGGCGCATGGGCGAGAGATCCACATCGCTGCCGCCCGAGGCGACAAGCTGTGCCATGCGGGCGTAGAGGCGCGGGTATTCGCCGGCCAGCGCCGGGCCATCGGCGCTTTGCTCGATGCCGTCGATCACCATGCGGGCGCCACCGTCGTGCAGTTCCAGCCTGCCCCGGTCGGTCTCGGCCTCGATGGTCCAGATCTGATCACCGTCCTGGCGCCAGTCGAAGACGGCACCCACCTCGGCCCCCGCCGGGTGGGCAAAGCGCAGGCTGGCCGCGATCGGCCCCTGCTTGTTCTCGGGCACCTCCAGCGTGGCGTCCGTCAGGTGGATGGCATCGGGCAGGATCTCGGTCAGGATCGACAGCGCATTGATGCCCGGATCAAAGACCCCCAGGCCGCCGGGTTCCCAGATCCAGTCCTGGCCGGGATGCCAGCGGCGCACGTCCTCTTTCCAGGTGATCTGCAGGCGGCGCAGGGTCTTGTCCGCCAGCCAGGCCTTGGCCGCAGCCACCATCGGCGCCTCGCGCGAATGCCAGGTGGCATAAAGCGAGACCCGCTGCGCCTGCGCCATGTCGATCAGCCGGTGACATTCCGACAGCGAGGCGCCGGGGGGTTTTTCCAGCATGACATGCCGTCCCGCCGCGATGGCGGCAGCGGCATAGTCAAAGCGCGGCACCGGCGGCAGGCAGAGCGAGACCACGCGGATGTCGCTGCGCCGCTCCAGCAGTTCGGCGAAGTCGGTAAAGCTCTCGACCCCGTCGACGCTACCCTTGCGCGAAACGGTGGCGGCCAGATCCCAGTCCGGCGAGGCGGCAATGGCCGGAACGTGCTGATCGAGGGCGATCTTGCCGATCCCAACAAGTGCGATTTCCATCAATGCGAGTCCCTTCCGACCGGGGCGCCGCGGCACCCCTTGAGAAAATCCAGGTCGGCGCCGGTGTCGGCGCCCTCGACATGCTGCTGGTGCAGCCAGGCATAGCCGCTTTCGGGGCGTTCATGGGTCGGGGTCCAGTCCGACAGGCGCGCCTGCAATTCCTCGTCGGACACATCCAGGTGCACACGACGCGCGGGCACGTCAACCTCGATCATGTCGCCGTTTTTCACCACGGCCAGCGGTCCGCCCGCCGCCGCCTCGGGCGAGGTGTGCAGGATCACGGTGCCGTAGGCGGTGCCGGACATGCGCGCATCGGAAATGCGGATCATGTCCTTGATGCCCTTTTTCAGCACCTTGGGCGGCAGGCCCATGTTGCCGACCTCGGACATGCCCGGATAGCCCTTGGGCCCACAGTTCTTGAGCACCATGATGCAGGTTTCGTCGATGTCCAGGTCATCGTCGTTGATCTTGGCCTTGTAGTCGTCGATGTCCTCGAAGACGACCGCCCTGCCCCGATGCTGCATCAGGTGTTTCGAGGCGGCAGAGGGTTTCAGCACCGCACCCTTGGGGGCAAGGTTGCCCTTCAACACGGCGATCCCGCCCTGGTCGGTCAGCGGCTTGTCGACCGGCAGGATCACATCCTCGTTCCAGTTCTTCGCCTCCTTGACCTCGTCCCAGATCGTGCTGCCGGAGACGGTCAGCGCGTCCTTGTGCAGCTTGCCGCCCTCGCCCAACCGTTTCAGCACGACAGGCAGGCCGCCGGCGTAAAAGAACTCTTCCATCAGGTATTCACCCGAGGGCTGAAGGTTGAGGATCGTGGCGATGTCTCTTCCGCAGCGGTCCCAGTCGTCCAGCGTAATGTCCACGCCGACGCGGCCCGCGATGGCCAGCAGGTGCACCACCGTGTTGGTGGACCCGCCAACGGCACCATTGGTGCGGATTGCGTTTTCGAACGCTTCGCGGGTCAGCACGTCCGAGGGTTTCAGATCGTCCTTGACCATCTGCACGATGCGACGGCCCGTCAGCTGCGCCATGACGCGGCGGCGCGAGTCCACCGCCGGGATCGCGGCGTTGCCGGACAGGGCCATGCCCAGCGCCTCGCACATCGACGCCATGCTGGACGCCGTGCCCATCGTGTTGCAGGTGCCGGAGGAACGCGTGACGGCCGCCTCGGCCTCAAGGAACTCGTCTTGTGTCATCTCGCCGGCCTTCACCGCCTCGGAGAAGCGCCAGAGGTGCGTGCCCGCGCCGACGCGTTCACCCTGGAACCAGCCGTTCAGCATCGGCCCGCCGGTGACGACGATCGACGGCAGATCGCAGGAGGCGGCGGCCATGAGCAGCGAAGGCGTGGTCTTGTCACAGCCCACCATCAGGACACAGCCGTCCATCGGCTGGCCGCGGATCTGTTCCTCGATCGACAGAGCGGCAAGGTTGCGGAACATCATCGCCGTGGGGCGAAAGGTGTTCTCGGAGGCGCTGAACACCGGCACCTCGACAGGAAAGCCACCGGCCTCCCAGATACCCGCCTTCACCTTTTCCGCCAGTTCGCGCAGGTGACCGTTGCAGGGCGTCAGTTCCGACCAGGTGTTCAGGATGCCGATGATCGGGCGCCCGTCGAACAGGTCCTCGGGATAGCCCTGGTTCTTGAGCCAGCCGCGATGATAGATCACGTCCTTGGTGCTGCCACCGTACCATTCCTGGCTGCGCAGTTTGCGGGGCCATTCTGCCGGTTTGAACGCCATCTGCTTGCCTCCTTCCCTTGGGGAGATACGCCCGAAGGCGCACCGTCACCCCTGTTTCGATTTGTTGTAGACGTCGAAGATCACGGCAGCGAGCAGCACCAGCCCCTTGATCACCTGCTGGTAGTCGATGCCGATGCCCATGATCGACATGCCGTTGTTCAGCACGCCCATCAGGAAGGCGCCGACGACGGCCCCCACGATCTTGCCGACACCGCCCGACATCGAGGCCCCGCCGATGAAGACCGCCGCGATCACGTCGAGTTCCAGCGCGAAGCCCGCCTTGGGCGTGGCCGAGTTCAGGCGCGCCGCAAAGACCATGCCCGCGATCCCGGCCAGCACGCCCATGTTGACGAAGGCGAGGAAGGTCAGCCGCTCGGTCTTGATGCCCGAGAGTTTGGCCGCCTTCTCGTTGCCGCCCAGCGCGTAGATGCGCCGGCCCGTGACCGTGCGTTCGGTGAAGAAGGCATAGATGATCGTCAGCACGCCCATGGTGATGAGCACGTTCGGCAGGCCCCGGAAGGTCGACAGCTTGAACAGGATGAAGATCAGCGCAACCGCGATGATGCCGATGCGGGCCAGGAAGAAAGCCTGCGGTTCGCCGGCCATGCCATAGGCCTTGTTCTGGGCGCGCGCCTTGAGTTCCATCCAGACGATCAGCCCTGCAGCCACGAGGCCGGTGCCCAGCGCCAGCACGTTCACCCGGCGCTGGCCAAGCAGGTCGGCAACGCCCTGCGAGATCCCCTGCGGGAAGATGTCCGGCACAAAACCGTTGGCCAGCATCTGGAATTCGCGCGGGAACGGGCCAAGCGACTGACCTTCAAGCAGCCACAGCGACGCGCCCCGGAACACCAGCATCCCCGCCAGCGTCACGATGAAGGAAGGGATCTTCCAGTAGGCGATCCAGTACCCCTGCGCCGCGCCGATCAGCCCACCGGCGACAAGGCAGGTGATCATGGTGACGGCCGTGGACATTTCCCATTCCACGATCATGACGGCGGCCAGGGCGCCGACGAACCCCATCACGGACCCGACCGACAGGTCGATGTTGCCCGAGACGATGACGATCAGCATCCCCAGCGCCATGATGACGATATAGCTGTTCTGCAACAACAGGTTGGTGACGTTCACCGGCTTCAGCAGCGTGCCCTCGGTGACGATCTGGAAAAAGGCCATGATCGCGATCAGCGCGAACAGCAGCCCGTATTCGCGCAGGTGGCGGACGAGGTATTCGCCGATCCCCTGCTTTTCGGGCGCCTCGGCCCCGTGCTCTGCAAAGTCCATTACAGGCTCCCTTATTCGGTCACGATGAGCGACATGATGCGCTCCTGGCTGGCGTCCTCGGCACTCAGTTCGCCGACGAATGCGCCCTCGTTCATTACGTAGATGCGGTCACACATGCCCAGGAGTTCGGGCATTTCGGAGGAGATCATGATCACGCCCTTCCCCTGCGCGGAGAGGTCGTTGATGATCCCGTAGATCTCGAACTTGGCGCCGACGTCGATGCCGCGCGTCGGTTCGTCCAGGATCAGCACCTCGGGCTTGGCGAACAGCCATTTCGAGAGGACAACCTTTTGCTGGTTGCCGCCCGAAAGGTTCATCACGCGCTGGAAGACACCCGGCGTGCGGATGTTCAGCGCCTTGCGATACTCCTCGGCCACGCGCGTTTCGGCGCTTTCGTTCAGCACCTGGCCGCGCGCCACCTCTTCGAGGTTGGCCATCGTGATGTTGCGCTGGATCGTCTCCTCGAGGATCAGGCCCAGCGACTTGCGGTCCTCGGTGACATAGGCCAGCCCGGCCTCGATCGCCTTGCTGACGGTGCTGACGTCGACCGGCTTGCCGCTGATCTCGACACTGCCGGAAATGTTGCGCCCGTAAGAGCGGCCGAAGATGCTCATGGCGAGTTCGGTGCGCCCGGCCCCCATCAGGCCCGCGATGCCCACGACCTCGCCGGCGCGGACGGCCAGGTTGATGTCCTCGATCACCTGACGGTCGGCGTGCAGCGGGTGCCAGACGTTCCAGTCCTTGACCTCCATCAGCACTTCGCCCGCGCGGCGTTCGCGCGCCGGGTAGCGGTGCGCCATGTCGCGGCCCACCATGTCGCGCACGATGTTGTCCTCGGTGATTTCCTGGGTCCTGGCGTCCATCGTGGAGACGGTGGTGCCGTCCCGGATCACCGTCACAGAGTCCGCGACGCGGCGCACCTCGTTCAGCTTGTGACTGATGATGATCTGCGTGACGCCCTGCTGCTTGAGTTCCAGCATCAGGTCCAGCAGCGCCTGGCTGTCGCTTTCCGACAGCGCCGCCGTCGGCTCGTCCAGGATCAGCAGGCGCACTTCCTTGGACAGCGCCTTGGCAATCTCGACCAGCTGCTGTTTGCCCACGCCCAGTTTGTCGACCAGCGTGCTGGGCGGTTCCTTGAGGCCGACCTTGTGCAACAGGTCCTCGGTGCGCCGGTTGGTCTCGCGCCAGTTGATGATGCCGCCGCGTGCGCGTTCGTTGCCCAGGAACAGATTTTCCGCGATCGACAGAAGCGGCACAAGCGCCAGTTCCTGGTGGATAATGATGACGCCCTTCGCCTCGGAGTCCGAGATGTTGCCGAACTCTGCCAGCGCGCCGTCATAGTGAATTTCGCCGTCGTAGCTGCCCGCCGGATAGACCCCGGACAGGACTTTCATCAGGGTCGACTTACCCGCGCCGTTTTCCCCGACCAGCGCGTGAATCTCGCCTTCCTTCACCGTCAGGTTGACCGTGTCCAGCGCCTTGACCCCAGGAAACTCCTTGGTGATCCCGCGCATTTCCAGAAGCGCCGTCATCCCCACTCCCCAATTTTCTGGTGGTTGCCAAGGCCCGCCCGCCGCCGTGACGCCGGACGGGCCCCGGGAGTAACCGGTTACTGGACCTGGTCCATCGTGTAGTAGCCGGAGCCGATGATCACGTCTTCCCAGTTGGACAGGTCGACCGAGACCGGTTCCAGCAGGTAGGAGGGCACGACCTTGACGCCATTGTCATAGGTGGTGGTGTCGTTGATCTCGGGCTCGCCACCTTTCAGCAGGGCCTCGACCATGCCCACGGTCACGCGCGCCAGTTCGCGGGTGTCCTTGAAGACGGTCGAATACTGCTCGCCCGCCAGCATCGACTTGACCGACCGGATCTCGGCGTCCTGGCCGGTGACGATCGGCATGTCCAGGTCGCCCGAACCATAGCCCACGCCCTTGAGCGACGAGATGATGCCGATGGACAGACCGTCGTAGGGCGACAGGACACCGTGCACGCGGGCATCGGTGTAATGCGCCGACAGCAGGTTATCCATGCGCGCCTGCGCCACCGCACCGTCCCAGCGCAGGGTGCCGACCGTGTCCATGCCCATCTGGCCGGAGACGATGTTGATGGTGCCGTCGTCGATCAGCGGCTGCAGCACCGACATGGCGCCATCGTAGAAGAAATACGCGTTGTTGTCGTCCGGCGAGCCGCCGAACAGCTCGACATTGTAGGGGCCGTCGCCGAAACGCTCCTCGAGGCCGGCGACAAGGCTGGAGGCCTGCTGCACGCCGACCTTGAAGTTGTCGAAGGTGGCGTAATAGCTGACGTATTCGCTATCGCGGATCAGGCGGTCATAGGCGATGACCTGGATGTCGGCGTAATAGGCGTTTTCCAGCGCGCTCGACAGGGTTGTGCCGTCGATGGCGGCGATCACCAACACGTCGACGCCGTTGGTGATCATGTTCTCGATCTGCGCCAGCTGGTTGGGAATGTCGTCCTCGGCGTACTGCAGGATCGTATCATAGCCTGCGGCCTTGAACTGTTCGACCATCGACTCGCCATCAGAGATCCAGCGCGACGAGGATTTGGTCGGCATCGCGATGCCAACGGTTTCGGCCACGGCGCCATAGCTGGACAGCGCCACTGCCGCCGAAGCGAGCAGAAGTTTCATGTTCATTGGTAGCCTCCCAAGGTCGGCGCGCGCCCTCCTGCGGCGACGCCTGATCTGTGTTTCGGACCCAGTGGATCCGGGCGTGACCGTAAGACGGGGCTGTATACCTGTAAAATTCCGATTATGATGATCTGCATATCAAGAACGATATGAGGCTCCCGCGATGGACATCGCCCGCCGGATCAAACCCGCGCACCTGGACCTGGTCCTGAAGATCGCCGAGACGCAGCAGTTGCAGCTGGCCGCACAGGCGGTTGCGATCTCGCAGCCCGCCGCCTCGCGCATCCTGGCCGAGATCGAGACCAACATCGGCAGCCCGCTGTTTGTTCGCCACCCCAAGGGCATGGTCATGTCGCAGGCCGGAGAGGTCTTTGTCCGCCACGCGCGGGTGATCCTGGCCGAGGTGCGCACGCTGGAGGACGAGTTGCGCCACATCCAGTCCGGAGACCTGGGCGAGGTCCGGGTTGGATCGGTCACCGGTCCGGCGGTGGGCGTCCTGATGCCCGCGGTTCAGGCGGTGCTGCAGGAAAGTCCGGACCTCGAGATCAGCGTTGACGTGGCGCCGTCACGCGTATTGATCCGTGATCTGGAGGAAGGGCGATACGATTTTGTCCTCGGGCGGATTCCACCGGGCCACGACAGCCGATTGTTCCGCGTTCACCCCGCAAGGACCGAGGTCGTCGCCCTGCTGGTGCACGACACGCATCCGCTGGCGTCGCGCCAGGACGTCGAGGTGTCGGAACTGACCGGCTACCCTTGGGTGATGCAGGAACGCGGCATGCCGATCCGCGAATCCGTCGAGGCCGCCTTTCACACCGCCGGGGTTGCGATCCCGCCACGGGTGCTCAACAGCTCTTCCCTGCTGGTGGCGCTGGCGCAGGTGGCGCGCGTTCAGGCCATCGTGCCGCAGTCGAACGAGGTCAAGGAATTGCTGGTGCATTCAGACATCGGAGCCAACCTGACCGCGTTGCAACTGCGCCGCTCGATCGTCGTGCCGCCCTATTTCGTCCTGCGCGACGGCAGCCGCAAGCTGTCGCGCGCCGCCGAACGCCTGTTGCAGGAGGTGCTGGCGCGGATCTGACCGCGCCAGCGGTTTGTCAGGTCTTGCTCAACGTGCTCGTCCCGCCGGAGAAATGCACCAGAGGCCGTTGCGCGGTGTCCTGGGTCACGGCCTCGATCCGGCCGAACAGCAGCAAGGTGCCAAAGGCCACCTGCTCCTGTTCCAGGCGGCAGTCTATCGCGCCCAGGTTGCCCGGCAGGATCGGCGCGCCGGTCGCCATGCGGCCCAGCTCCAACCCGTCGAACCGGGCCGCGCCTTTGGGGGCGTCGCCCCCCCGCGAAACGGTCTAGAATGGCCTGCCCGCCCTGCTCTGCCAGGTAGTTGATCGCGAAAGCGCCAGCCTTGCGGATCACCCCCAGCGCCGAGGTCGTCGGCATCACGGCCACGCTCATGATCGGCGGGCTGGCGGTCAGATGCGTGGCGGAGAGGGCAAGGAATCCCTCCGGGCCGTCCTCTGTTTCCGCTGTCACGATGGCAGAGCCGATGGCGCGCATCCCCTGCGCGCGCCGGAAGTCCTTGATCGACAGCACCTCAGACATGCTGATCCCGCCGCCGGGCCGCGGTGCCGATGTCCTCAAGCCCCAGGACCTGCCCCGCGCCGGAGGGCGTGATGACGCTGACCCTGGACAGGCCCAGCGCAGCCAGCAGGTCGCGCAGGGTGCCCCCGTAGCCACCCGCAGGCGTCCGGATCGGTTCACAGATGACTGCGTCGCGCATGTTCACTTCCTCTTGTCAGTCGGGCGCCCGGACCCATCCGGGCGCCCCTTGTCCGTCTCAGGCCGGGGTCTTGCCCGCCAGCGACCGGCCCAGGCCGCTCACCGGCGGCAGGCCAAGCGTCCTGGCGACATCCCAGAGGCTGACCTGGTTGGTGGTCAACACCGGCGTGCCGGTCCTGGCTTCCAGCTCTTCGTTGATCGGAAAGGTCTTCCAGTTGCCGCAGGCCTGCATGATCGAATCCGCGTCGGGGCGGTCGATCTCGGCGCCCAGGTCCAGCGCGGTAGAGGCGTCCAGGCGGCCCACCTCGCGGTTTGCCACGATGCCGATGGCCTTCTGGTCCAGCACCTCAAAGCCGTTGTCCTCGATGAACATGGCGCTGCGGGCGTTGACCGCATGGCTCAGCTTGCGGGCGCCTTCCTCGATTTCCTCGACGATGCGCAGGGTCGAGTTTTCCTCGATGTTCTCCAGCGTCAGGCGCGTCACATGCAGGCTGCAGCCTTCTGGCAGCGAGGTGTAGAACTCCGGCTCCTGGGTGGAATTGGACGACGGGACAAGCAAACCGATCCGCATGTCGGGACTCCTGTTTCTGGAACTTGGGGACGGCGGACCGGCCATCGGTCGCATCCGCGTGTTTGCCGGCAAGGAATTCGTCGCGCAGCTGGAACTTCTGGATCTTGCCGCTGGCGGTCATCGGGAATTCCGACAGCTTGTATTTCGCCACACCCCGGGATTCGAGAAAGCCCACCACGTCGGCCAGCGAACTGGATTGGCCCGGGCGCCAGACAAACAGACATCCCTTTTCGCGCAGGCGGGAATCCGGAACGGCCACCAGCGCCACCATGCTGAAGGCCCCATGCGCCAGCAGCATTTCCTCGACCTCGCGCACGCTGATCTTGAGCCCGCCGCGGTTGACGATCTCTTTCTTGCGGCCGATCAGCTTGACATATCCCAGCTCGTCGATGGTCGCCAGGTCGCCCGAGAACAGCCAGCCGTCCTCGCGGAACGTCTCGCTCGTGCGTTCGGGATCGTTGAAGTACCCCAGCGCCACATGCCGATCAGCATGCAGCCGGTTTTTTCGCAGAAGCTCTGGCCCAGTTTTCCGGGATCGCCGCACCGGCGCAGTCGAAGATGCGGAAACTCGACAGGTCATGCGGATCGCCTCGACGGGTCCCAGATGTTCTGGTTGACCAGCGTCGCGCCCAGCGTCACCGCCATGCGCAGCCCCCACTGAAAGCCGGTGCCGTGGCTGAGCGGCGGCGGCCCCCAGATCACGTCATCCGAGGTCAGTCCGATCAGGTCGCGCATGGCATGGGTGCCATACAGCATGGTGTTTTCGCTGTGCACCACGCCCTTGGGCTTTGACTCGGTCCCCGAGGTGAAGGCCAGCAGGGTCTCCGCGTTGCAGTCGTCGGGCGGTGCCGACACATCGCTGCCGTGCAGGTCGGAAAGGGCCACCATGCTCTCTGCCGGGCCACGTGTATCGCCGACGACCGCGATCACCTCCAGCGCGGGCAAATCCGCGCGCAGGCCCTCGAACATCTCGACATAGTCGTGACAGCGGTACTGGTCGGGAATGATGACCGCCATGGTCCCGGCAAACCCCAGGATTTAGGACAGTTCCTTGGCGCGGTAGTTGGTCAGCAGCGGGTTCGCCACCGCCCCCAGCTTGAGCGCGGCGATGTGCACGATCAACAGTTCGCCGCAGTTGGGCAGTTGGACCGAGATCACGTCGCCGGCGCTTACGCCCCGGGCCGACAGGCTGCCGGCCAGCGCGCTCGACCTCGGCATAGCTGCGCCGGCTGCCGTCCGGGTCGACCGTCGCGGTCTTCTCCGGCGTGGGTTTCACTGCCGCCGTGAAGGCGGTCAGAAGCGACTGGTCGCTCCAGGCACCCGCCGCGCGGTATTTCGCAATCGTTTCAGGGATTACCGTCGGGTCTATGGGCACCGCCATTTCCTCCTCTGTCTAGCGTGTCGTGGCGGTCAGCTCGGGTCCTGGTCCCGGGCGGACTCGTAGTCGAATTCGAAGTACTCCGGGCGTCCGGCAAACCAGGGATCGCCCCAGTTCTGCTGCCCGCCGTCAACGACGATCACCTCGCCATCGATGTATTTCCCCGAGGGCGCCGTGAGTTAGAGGATCGACTCCGCGATGTCCTGCGCGTCGCCCGCCCTCTTCATCGGGTTGGCCTGGTAAAAGCTGGCCTGGCCCTGGGACGAGTCGTAGTTGAAGGCATCCGTGGCGATCGTGCCGGGCGCGACACAGTTGACGCGGATCTTGTAGGGCGCCCATTCGGTGGCGACCGTCTTGGACAGGTAGATCTGCCCCGCCCTCGCCGCACAGGTATGCAACACCTGCGGCAGCCCGCGCCAGACAACCGCGACGATGTCGACGATGTACCCCGGCCCGCCTGTTTCGCGCCAACGGCGGGCGGCGGCCTGCATCATGTGGAAGGTGCCGTTCAGGTTGATGTCGACAACCGCGCGCCAGCCCTTGGGCGAAATGTCCAGCGTCGGCTGTGCGAACTGACCACCCGCGTTGTTGACCAGGATGTCCAGCTTGCCACACGCGGCGTAGACATCGTCGAACAACTTGTCGACCTGTTCGGGATCACGGATCGACATGGCATGGGATGTGACCTTGGTGCCAAAGCGGCGCAAGAAGGTCACCGCCTCCTACAGCCGGTCACCATCACGGCCACAGATCGCCAGATCGGCGCCCAGCCGGGCATAGAGCGCGGCGGTCGCCTTGCCGATCCCGGTGCCTCCCCCCGACATCAGGACAACCTGCCCCTTGAACGGCTCCGGCGCAAAGACGGTCGGCAATTCGGCAAGCGCATCGTCGGCCATCGAATAATCGGGCATGTGTGCCTCATCCATACAGAAGATCAAGCCCTGGCCGGAACATACAGACCAGTTTTCTGCTCTGAAGCTCCAGTAAGTGAAATGCACCACACAACACCCATGATGTTCTTTATCAACAGGCCATAGCTGGCTCTCAGATTCCGATGCCTCGCCCTCTTTTCACCGATCCCGGGCCGCCCCACGCCGGAACAGCGGGGCCGGAGACACGATTCGGCACACCCGCAAATGAAAAAGGCCCGCCGGAAGAACGGGCAGGCCGCCCCCCATTCCAGGGGGCGAGGGAAAGGCAGGCGCGTCAGGCGCCCATCATCGGCGTCAGACCCGTGCACATGTGCGCAAGGCGTGGACCGATGTCCTTTTCAAACACCTCGGCGTCGATCTGGAACGAGGGCGCCACGCAGTTGATCGCCATCACGGTACTGGAGTCCGGCGATACGATCGGAGCAGCCACCGCCCGCGTGTCCTTTTGCCATTCGCCGTCGACGAAACAGAAGCCCCGCTCGCGCACCTGGGCCAGGCTCTCCTCGATCCGGGCCTTCAGGTCCGGCCAGGCATCGCCGTGGCGACGTTCGAAATGCTGGTAGAAAAAGGCGCGTTCCTCATCTGCAATCCCGGCCAGGAAGGCGCGCCCGATGGCCGAGGTCTCGATCTCGACCCGCGTGCCGACATCGTGGCGCATGGTCCGAAGGGGCGAGCCGTTGACCATCGAGACATAGATCATCGACAGCCGGTCGCGGCTGGCCAGGCCGACAGTGGCCCCGGCATGATTGGCCAGAAGCTGCATGTCGTCCCGCGCAAGCTGGCGGATGCGGGTGTTGGTCAGCACGCAATAGCCCAGCGCCAGGATCGAGGCGCTGGGTTCATACTTGCCCGAGGACTCGATGTGGTTGAGATAGCCCAGCGCGGTCAGCGTATGCGTCAGGCGCGACACGGTCGCCTTGGGGATCTGCGTCGCCGCCGACAGTTCCGCGTTGCCCAAGGGGCCGCCGCCGGGCTTGAAGGCGCGCAGGATCTCGAATGCCCGGCCGATGGTCGAGACGAACTTGGCGTCCTTTTCCATCGCCTCCGGCACAAGACTGTCGGCCGCCACGCTTTTGGAGGTCTTTGCAGAGTCACGTTTCGGCATGACACACCCTCATGTCTGTTCCCGCCCGTGCAAACCGCCTGCAAATTGGCAGCTTCGGGCGTTCGGTCTGTCTCATTTCAAGAACACGTACCGCGTCGAACGGAACATGTCGACCACTATGCGGGGCGCCCGGATCAAAGAAGCTCCGGTGTCCGTCGCACGTCACGCATCGCGCCTTACCGCACCATAAGTCGCGAGATTTCGGCCAGGGCATCAGGCCGGCTGTCGACCTCTCGCAACACCTGCAGGAAGGCCGCAACCCGGTCTTCGGGCCAGTCCTGCATGGCATCGCGGAACTTGGCCTCTGTCGCCCGGGGCGACATGGGACGGTCCGGGCTGCCAAGGGCCGCCTCTTCCGAGATGTCGGTGACGATGACACCCGCACTCTCGGCGCCGAGGCGGCAGGCATCCGCCGCCTCCTGCCCGCGGCGGCGCCCGTCACGATGGCGACTTTCCCGCCTACCCTTGCCATGTTTCTCCTCTTTCTTGGATCGCGCGGTCCGAGCCGCGTCTTGTTGTCCGATTCATCGCTACATCTGGCTTGGCAGCCAGAGCGTCAGCGCCGGGAAGGCCACGATGATGACCAGCGTGATGATTTCGAAAATCAGCAGATAGCCCGTGCCTCGAAACACCTGCGCCACGGGCACACCGGTGGTGGCCGAGACGACAAAGACGTTCAGCCCCATCGGCGGGCTGATCAGCCCGATCTCGACCAGCTTGACCACGACAACGCCGAACCAGATCGGATCATAGCCCAGCTCCGACACGACCGGGAAGGTCAGCGCCAGGTAGAGCAGCAGGATCATCGAGAGGATCTGCCAGTTCTCCAGCCCGCTGCCGCCGCTCCACTGCAGCAACTGGTCGGGCGCGCGGCTGATGGTCAGGGTATAGCCAAAGACCGGCGCCCCCATGACGATCAGAAACTCATCGTGGACACGCGGATCGACCACAGCAACGCGTTCTTGAAACCCTCCACCGTCATGCGCCCGCTCAGGGTGATTTAGGTGAAGGCCGATAAGGCGCCGATGGCGGCGGTCTCGATCGTGGTGGCGATCCCGCCATAAAGCGAGACGAAGACGACGGCCACGGTGACCAGGAAGCAAACCCCGCCGCCGCCAGCACCGTGGAGATGGACAGACCAAACGGCGCCAGGGCGCCCTTGGCGCCGGCACGAAACATCTGCATTTTCCGGAGTGAAATGGTGCGGTCGAGAAGACTCGAACTTCCACGGGAGTTACCCCACAGCGACCTCAACGCTGCGCGTCTACCAATTCCGCCACGACCGCACTGTCCTGACTTGGTGGGAGGGTCTCTAGCGAAGCGCGGGGACGATGTGAAGAGGAAAAACGACAAAATCCCGCTCCACACACAAACTCTCCCTGCCCGGCCTGTTGCGGTCGCCCGCTGGTGGCGCCTTGCACGGAATGTCATTATGTGATCCTCCGCAAAGCGCGGGGATTTGAACGGCCGTCGAGGCCACACTCGGACAGGATCTTCGCAGCGCACAGCACGTCGGCCGACCAGGTCCAGAGGTTGCATCGGGCGGCCAGGGATCTGGAAGGCACCGCGCAGGAGACCGGGCGGATCTGCCCAGGATCAGGGAGGCGGGGCTCTGGCCCCGGTGACAGGCATGGAATGGAAGATCAGCGACGGACTGGTGCCCTACGAAGAGGCGCTTGCCTTCATGGAAGACCGCGCCGGCGCCATCGCCGAAGGGCGCGCGGACGAGTGCATCTGGCTGCTTGAGCACCCGCCCCTTTATACCGCTGGCACCTCGGCCAGGGTGGAGGATCTGAAAGACCCTGACCGCTTTCCGGTCTACACCTCCAAGCGCGGCGGGCAATATACCTATCACGGCCCCGGCCAGCGCGTCGTCTATGTCATGCTGGACCTCAACAAGCGGGGCCGCGACATCCGCCGCTTCGTGCAGGACCTCGAGGCTTGGGTGATCGCCACGCTGGCGGAATTCAACCTTGTCGGACATATCCGCAAGGGCCGCGTCGGTGTCTGGATCGAACGCCCCGAGAAGCCGCCGCTGGCGGACGGGCGCATGGCAGAAGACAAGATCGCCGCCATCGGCATCCGCCTGCGCCGCTGGGTCAGCTTTCACGGCATCTCGATCAACGTGGAACCGGAGTTGGAGCATTTCGAAGGCATCGTGCCCTGCGGCATCAGTGATTTCGGCGTGACGAGCCTGGTGGATCTCGGTCTGCCGGTGGCGATGGACGACCTGGACGTGGCGCTGAGGACGCAGTTCGACGCGGTCATGGCCGAGCCCGCCAAAGATACGGCCTGATCCGAAAGACACGGCCGGGCAGCAATCTGCCGCCCGACCGGTCCTTCACGGGTTCAGCTGCAAATGCGCAATTTCGAAAGGCAGCCCTTGGTCGTCCGTCGGCCGCCTGGACATTTCCCGGAATCCCAGCGCCGCGTAAAAGGCACAGGCCTGATCGTTGCGCGTATAGACATCCAGTGAAAGCGAGCCCTTGAGCGTCAGTGCCCGGTCAACCAGGCGGCGGCCTATGCCCCGCCCGTGGTAACCGGGGCTGACAAAAAGACCGCCTATGAACCTGTCCAACAGGCTGATGAACCCGACCGGGGTTTCCTGCCGACAGGCAACCCATGTTTCGGATGAGGGCAGGTAAAGATCCTCGATCAGCTTTCGCTGTTCGAGAAGGCGCGCACGGCCAAGAAAGGAATGCGCGGCGAGAGACGCGTCAAACCAGATGGCCGACAGGGATTCGATGTCCGTGGCCATGTCGAAAGGCCGGATCACGCAGGTTTCGTTCTTCATGAGAACTCCACAGAATTTTGGATACGCACAAAGGTCCGGCACGTCTGGTGCCGGGGCAAGCCGCCCGATGCGGTTCAGACTGGGGCGCTGCGCATATCTCTCCTTCTGCCGATGGTCCGAAGGTAGGCCGCCCAGGTCGCGGACGCAATGGCCGGGGGAGACATGCGGCCCCTGCAGGCATGACGCGGACATGAAAAAGGGCAAGGACTGCTGTCCTCGCCCCCGGGGGCAGATCAAATTTCCCCCGCCGATGTCTTAAATGTTCAGGTGCTTGCAAATCATTCCTCGGTCAGGGCCGGAGCGGCAGCAGGCCCGGACCGGCTGTCTCAGGGTTTGCCGGAAAAGACGTGGAACAGGATGTCTTCGCGGGCGATGCCCCGCTGTGCCAGTTCGGCATCCGACAGCGCGCGCAAGGCGTCGATGCGGGCGGTGCGCTGGCGATAGCGGCGGTCAAAGGGTGTCTCGAAGGCACGCGCGAGGCGCTGGCGCAGGGTGGCACGGCTGGAAACGAAGCTGTTGTCGAAATAGGCCATCTTGAATTCCCCCGTTTGGGTGATGCGGTGTGCGGCAGATGGGTTCAATCTAGGGGGTGGCCATCCGCCCCATAAGTCGGGAATGCCGGACCGTCGGGTATACCGGACCCCGTGCCCGGTACAGACGGCAGTCGCGGGAGCCGGGCATGAAAAAAGGGGGCGCACTCACAACGCCCCCTTAGACAATCATGGAAAGAATGGATGGGCGGAAAGCCCGGAAAAGGATTTGGTCAGTGAAACCTTGTCGCCGCGTCGCGCGGCGTCACGTCGGCGGATCAGGCCTTGCCCGAAAAGACGTGAAAGAGGATGTCCTCGCGGGCGATGCCGCGCCGGCACAACTCGGCATCCGATAGCATGCGCAGTTCATCGATGCGGGCGGTGCGCTGGCGGTAACGGCGGTCGAAGGGGGTCTCGAACAGACGCGCAATGCGCTGGCGCAGGGTGGTGCGGTTGGCGTCAAAGCTGCTGTCGTAGTAGGCCATCGTGATCCCTCCCCTCGGGATGTTCATGTTCTCGATGACCGGACATTAGGCTGGCGGCCCCGACGGACGAAAGTCGGGAAACCCTGACCGTAAGGAATACCTGACCCTCCGAGGAAAGGTCGCGGAACAGGCAAACCCGTGACGGCAGCCGGACCACAAGCGCCCGGCCTGTCACTCTGGCAAACCATGACACTTCGACAGCGGTTGCCAGGGGTGATCGGGAAGGGGCCTTGCAGGAAGCGGACAACGGTCCGCATGGAGGCGACCTCGGTTTCTGACGAAACACCGCCCGCGCATGTGACCAAGGTGCGACAAAAAGATTTGATCTGCGTCAAATCCGGCCATTGCCGCCCTATTGGTCACATTCTAAAACGTGAAACGAACGTCGCGCGCGGGTGGATTCCCCGCCCTTGTGCGACGCCTAGGGATCAGCAGGAGGCAAACAATGGCAGATGCAGCCATTCACGGCCACGAGCACGAAGACAACCGCGGGTTCTTTACCCGCTGGTTCATGTCGACGAACCACAAGGACATCGGGATTCTGTACCTGATCGTCTCCGCGTTCGTCGGGCTCATTTCGGTCGTTTTCACCGTTTACATGCGCATGGAACTCATGTCGCCGGGCGTTCAGTACATGTGCATGGAGGGCATGCGCTTCCTGCCGACGGCGGTCGAGAACTGTACACCCAACGGCCACCTCTGGAACGTGCTGATCACCGGTCACGGCATCCTGATGATGTTCTTCGTGGTCATTCCGGCACTGTTCGGCGGTTTCGGCAACTACTTCATGCCGCTGCAGATCGGCGCGCCGGATATGGCGTTCCCGCGGATGAACAACCTGTCGTTCTGGCTGTATGTCGCGGGGTCCACCCTGGCGGTCTGCTCTGTCTTCGCACCGGGCGGCAACAACCAGCTGGGCTCCGGCGTGGGCTGGGTGCTTTACCCGCCGCTCTCGGTCAACGAAGGCGGCATGTCGATGGACCTGGCGATCTTCGCCGTCCACGTCTCGGGCGCGTCGTCGATCCTGGGCGCGATCAACATGATCACCACCTTCCTGAACATGCGGACCCCGGGCATGACCCTGTTCAAGGTGCCGCTGTTCTCCTGGGCGATCTTCGTCACCTCCTGGCTGATCCTGCTGTCGCTGCCCGTTCTGGCCGGCGCGATCACCATGCTGCTAACGGACCGTAACTTCGGCACGACCTTCTTCGATCCGGCCGGCGGCGGCGATCCGATCCTGTACCAGCACATCCTGTGGTTCTTCGGTCACCCCGAGGTCTACATCGTGATCGTGCCCGGGTTCGGCATCATCAGCCACGTCATCGCCACCTTCTCGCGCAAGCCGATCTTCGGCTACCTGCCGATGGTCTGGGCGATCATCGCCATCGGCGCGCTGGGGTTCGTCGTCTGGGCACACCACATGTACACCGTCGGCATGTCGCTGACCCAGCAGAGCTACTTCATGCTGGCCACAATGGTCATCGCGGTGCCAACGGGCGTGAAGGTGTTCAGCTGGATCGCCACCATGTGGGGCGGCTCGATCGAGATGAAGACCCCGATGCTCTGGGCCTTCGGCTTCCTGTTCCTCTTCACCGTCGGCGGCGTGACCGGCGTGGTGCTGAGCCAGGCGGGCGTCGACCGTGCCTACCATGACACCTATTACGTCGTGGCGCACTTCCACTACGTGATGAGCCT
Organism: Mameliella sp. LZ-28; assembly: GCF_012274245.1. NCBI lineage: Bacteria > Pseudomonadati > Pseudomonadota > Alphaproteobacteria > Rhodobacterales > Roseobacteraceae > Antarctobacter > Mameliella sp. LZ-28. Next base: position 201,669 of record NZ_JAANYX010000033.1, read on the forward strand.
GGGTGCCGTCTTCGCGATCTTCGCGGGCGTCTACTTCTACTTCCCGAAGATGAGCGGCCGGATGTATTCCGAGTTCTGGGGCAAGATCCACTTCTGGATGATGTTCATCGGTGCGAACCTGACCTTCTTCCCGCAGCACTTCCTGGGTCGCCAGGGCATGCCGCGCCGGTACATCGACTACCCCGAGGCATTCGCCACCTGGAACTACATCTCCAGCTGGGGTGCGCTGCTGTCCTTCGCATCGTTCCTGCTGTTCTTCGGGATCATGTTCCACGCCCTGACCCGTGGCGCCCGCGCCAACCAGGCAAACCCCTGGAACGAGTACGCGGACACGCTGGAATGGACCCTGCCCTCGCCGCCGCCGGAGCACACCTTCGAGCAGCTGCCGAAGCAGGAAGACTGGGACAAGGGCCACGCGCATTAAGCGCTAGGGCTTGACCAAGACAAGAAAGGCCCCGCCAACGCGGGGCCTTTTCACATGAAAGGGGCCTGTCATGATCTTCTACTATGCCCTGCTATTCGCGCTTGCCATCATTCCATGCGCCCTGGCCCGGCGTCGCTGGCCGCATGTGCTTGTGTTCTGGACGGTGGGCGTGTCGCTGGTCCTGGCGGTTCTGGTGGTCATCGGGGCGCCGGTGGCCCCCCGGATCGTTGTCGATGCCGGCCTGATCGAACCGCAGGATCCTGAAGTGCTCCAGCCGGTCTTCATGCGCAACGCCATGCTGACGGTGGGCGGCGCTGCGATCTACGTCGGGCTGGCTCAGACGCAGGCATTGCGAATGCCACATGCGCTCGCGCTGTTGATGCTGGGCACGCTTTACACGCTCACGGAACACGACCTCGTCTATGGTCTTGGCACCCCGACGTTCAGCCATATCCCGGCGGAAATCCAGGACGATTTCGCCCGCCGCATGGCCGACCACACAGCCAAGATGAGACAGGCGGTCCGCATCACCAGCTTCGTCGGCATAGCCGGGTTCCTTGGCCTTGCGGCCTACCAGGTCTGGCTTCGTCTCAAACGCGGGCCGGTCGGAAGCTGACCCCGATATCCCGCCCGCGGACCCGGAGCGACCGCGGCCCGCGAAAGGACTCCGCGACCCGCGGGAACCTGTTTCAAGGCGTGTCGCTCACTCGCGCCATTCATAGACGTAACGATAGCAGCCCAGCGGCTGCAGCGTGACCGTCATCTGGAAACGGCCATCCTTGTAGCGCGCGCCCTCGGGCGGCGCGAACGTCCCGCTCCACGCGGCAGAGGGCGCCTGGTTGTAGGCGGTGCCGATGAACCCGTCGGTGCGGTCCTTGACGATGTCCACCGTGGCCCGAGAGCCCTTGGCACAGTTTTCGCCCTCTGTGCCGTAATAGTAGAACAGCCCGCCATGCCCCCAGCCGGCGGCATAGTCCCCCTGCACGCTGGCCGAGAGCGGCACCTCCTGCCCCGGCACGAGGTAAGCGGGCGGCGCGGCCCAGGTATAGGTCACGACATAGGCGTCCCAGGCATCGCCACAGCGCGGCTTGCTGTGGGAAAACTGACCGCTGCCGGCACCGACCGATCCTTTCGGCTCGTAACAGCTGTTGTTGTCGGTAAAGGTCGTCATCCCCCCCTGCGAGACCATCGCCCAATGCCCGCCCTGCGGCGCGGCCGGGCCCGGATCGTCCCGCACCGGCTGTGGAGCCGGATCGGCCAGGCTCATGCGCTGCGCAATCTCGGCGCAGCGCCCCTCGATGATCGGCAGGACGTAGTGCGACAGCGCAAGGCTCTGCAGCCGGGCCTGCGCCACCTCCTGCAGGTCGATGCCGACCTCTCGGTTGCGCCGCGCCTCTATCTTGGACAGGGCCGCGTCAAAGGCCCGATCCGCGACGGCCCTGGCGTCGTCGCGGACGTTTTCGATGATGCGCAGCCGCTCATCGTTGCCGACGTCACGCTCGGGCACCGCGCCCTGCACGTCCGGCGGACCGAATATTTCCTCGTAGGACTTGCGAAACTGCCGGTCCGCTTCGGCATAGGCCGCATCGCGTGCTGCCAGCGGCGCCTTCATCGCCTCCGCGGCGAGCATCATTTCGGCCTCGATCTCTGCCACGTTGCGGGCAGCCTTGTCGCGCAGCATCTGCTGCGCGCGCTGCACCACGTTCCCGTCCCAGCCGTTCATCAGCGCGTGCTGCACCATCTCCTGAACCCAGCGGGCCCGGTTCTGGGCCACGCGCTGCCGGTTCGCCTCCAGGATCGCATCCGGGGTCAACACCAGTTTGCGCCCGGTGTTCGCCCCGTCCAGCACAACCTTGGTCCAGCCGGAAGCCATGAGTGACAGCAGGTCCCATTCGTCCGGCATCTTCCAGATCGCCAGCAGGGACATGGCGTAATCGTCGAACAGGACATCCATGTCCGGCGGCAGATGGGCATCCAGGTAGAGCGCCGTCATCACCGCCCTGGCGCAATCGTCGCCCCCGGTCATGTCCAGCACCTGCTGCAATTCCATCAGGTCGTCGCCGTGATAGCGATCGAGGTCGCGCACCCCCGGCATCACCCATCCCTGCGCAAAGGCACGCGCGACGTGATCGTCTATCTGGCGTCGCGCATCGACCACATCCGCGCAGGCCGCGCCCCCTGCCAGGGCCAGCACAAGGGCACCTGTGGCCAGCCCGCGAGCCCAATGCCGCCTGTCATGCCTTTGTTCCGTGACGCACATCCTGTCATCCTCCCGGGTCTGCGACACCGACCTTAGCATTTCCCCGGGAACCCGGACTTTGACCCACAACAATTCTGCTGTATATCCAGCCTGATGAATTCAACCCGGGGTGAGACCGGGCCCATTTTCCGACGGATCCATGCCTTACCACTGGACAACGCCCCCCCGCGAAGCTTCACAGGTCCTGCAGCTCTGGCCGCATAATTCCCTGTCGGCCGAAGGCTTTGCCGCGATGATCCTGGGCTTTTTCCTCTTTGCCTCGGTGCCTCTCTACAGCGTGATCGGGACGGCGGTGCTATGGGGCCTCCTGCCCTTCATGCTGGCGGCAACGGGAGCGCTCTATTACGCGCTGCGCCGCAACCAGCGCGACCGCCGTATCCTGGAGGTGCTGACCGTCACGCCCGAGGTCACGCATCTGACCCGCACCAATCCCAAGGGCGACACCCAGGACTGGGAAAGCAACACCTACTGGGTCAAGGTCGCCTGCCACGAGGCCGGAGGGCCGGTGCCCTACTACGTCACGCTCAAGGGCAATGGCCGCGAGGTCGAGATCGGCGCCTTCCTGAGTGAGGACGAACGCCGTTCCCTGTTCAACGACCTGACCGACGCGGTGCGCCGCGCGGCCAATCCCTGAAGGGCAAGAGCATGGCGCAGGTCCCCGCTACCCCGAAATGGCACCGGGCCGCGATGCGGCTGTCGGTGGCCCTGAACCGCGAAGCCTGGATCGACCGGCTGACCCCGGCCCCCAGCGAGGCCGCCGCCCTGCGCCTGCGCGATGCGCTGGCCGCCCGCGTCCCGCCGCTGCGCAAGCGCGTGGTCTTCCTGATCCCGCTGGTGGGCCCGGACCATGTCGGCGACTGGGAGGCCGTGGCCGACAGGCTCTCGGCGACCTTGGACTGTTTCATCGCGCAGGATGATCCCAACTGGCAGGCGGTGATCTGCTGCCAGGAACGCCCGCCCCTGCCCGACGATCCGCGCATCACCTTCCTGCCTTTCTCGGCGCCGGAACCGGGAAATGACAAGTGGCTGAAGCTGGCCGCGCTGACCGCCCACCTGGACGAGATGGACCTGCCGCCGGCCTATGTCATGAGCTTCGACGCCGACGACCTGCTGCGCCAGGGCAGCGTGCGCGAGATGCTGCGCCGCCAGGCGCCGGGCGGCTACCTGGTGCAATCCGGCTTTGTCATGGACGATGCGACCGGGACTATCGCCCTGGCCGACCGCCCTTCGCTACGCCAGCCCCTGCGCAAGCCCTTCTGGAAGCTCTGCGGTTCCTGCGCGGCACTGGCCCATGACCCGGACCTGCAGCAAAGCACCGCCTTCCTGCAGGCGATGACACAGCACGAACACCGGATGTTCCCTTACCTTGCCGCGCTGGCCGGGCGCACGCTGGCACCACTGTCGCAACCGGCGGTCCTCTATGTCCTGAACCACGGAGAGAATTTCGGCGCGCGGCGCGGGCGGGTCAGCTTCAAGACGCGCTTCGTGGAACGCTTCCGCATCGACGACCCCTCGGAACTCGCGCTGATCGCCGATGGCTTCCCGGTGCCAGAGATCGGCGACGACACGGCCGAAGCAACCGCCTGACCGGGACGTGCCTGACCCGGACAAGAAAAAAGGCCGCCCCGAAAGGCGGCCCTTTTTGATTCCGTCGGACCGCCTTCGGTCAGGCCGACAGCCGGTCCTTTACCCGGGGGCCGACAGACCCGAAATCCATCTGGCCGGTGTATTTCGACTTGAGCACGCCCATGACACGGCCCATGTCGCGGATCGATTCCGCGCCGACCTCGGCCATTGCCGCGTCGATCGCCTTGGCGACCTCCTTGTCGTTCAATGCGCGCGGCAGGAACTCCTCGATCACCTCGATCTCGGCGGTTTCGCGTTCGGCCAGGTCCAGCCGGCCCGCCTCTTCATAGCTTTTGGCGCTTTCGCGGCGCTGCTTGACCATCTTGCCAAGGATGGCCAGCACCTCGGTGTCATCGACCCCGGTCTCGTTGCCTTCCCCGCGGACGGCGATGTCGCGATCCTTGATGGCGGCGTTGATCAGGCGCAGCGTCGACAGGCGATCCTGCGCCTTGTCCTTCATCGCCTGCTTGACCGCCGCGTTCACCTTTGCACGCAGTTCCATGACCTTATCCCCTCACGGTTCATGAATTTGTGACACTACTTCAGGACGCCCCCTGTTGCAAGCGCAGCATTTTTGCGCCAACCATCTGATAATCAATGACTTTTGTTTTCCATCAAGCACTTGACCAGCGCCCCGGGCGGCCTTAGGTTCCGGCCAATTTGCCGCCACCCGGAGATCTGCCATGCCTGCTGCCCACGCACGCCCGACCGCCTGCCTTGCCCTTGCCGACGGGACGCTTTTCTATGGCACCGGCTTCGGCGCCACCGGCCAGACCACGGCAGAGCTGTGCTTCAACACCGCGATGTCCGGCTACCAGGAAATCATGACCGATCCGTCCTACGCGGGCCAGATCGTCACCTTCACCTTTCCACATATCGGCAACGTCGGCGTGAACCCCGACGATGACGAGACCGGTGACCCGGTGGCGGCGGGCATGGTCGTGAAATGGATGCCGACGCAAAGCTCGAACTGGCGCGCGGCGCAGGAACTGGGCGACTGGCTGGCGGCACGCGGACGCATCGCCATCGGCGGCATCGACACCCGCCGCCTGACCCGCGCCATCCGTCAGCAAGGCGCGCCGCATGTGGCGCTGGCCCACGATCCCGACGGCAACTTCGACACCGAGGCGCTGGTTGCCGCGGCGCGCGGTTTCCCGGGGCTTGAAGGGCTGGACCTGGCGCTGGATGTGACCTGCGCACAAAGCTATCGCTGGGACGAGATGCGTTGGGCCTGGCCCGAAGGCTACCAGCGGCAGGACCAGGCACGGCACAAGGTCGTCGCCGTGGATTACGGCGCCAAGCGCAATATCCTGCGCTGCCTTGCCTCGGCCGGTTGCGAGGTCACGGTCCTGCCCGCCACCGCCACCTTCGACGACGTCATGGCGCATGAGCCGGACGGCGTTTTCCTGTCGAACGGCCCCGGCGACCCTGCGGCCACCGGCGCCTACGCGGTGCCGATGATCCAGCGGCTGCTGTCCGACACCAATTTGCCGGTCTTCGGCATCTGCCTCGGGCACCAGATGCTGGCCCTCGCGGTGGGCGCCAAGACGATCAAGATGAACCACGGCCACCACGGCGCGAACCATCCCGTCAAGGACATGGATACGGGCAAGGTCGAGATCACATCGATGAACCACGGCTTTGCCGTCGACAGCCAGACCTTGCCGCAAGGGGTGCTGGAAACGCATATCTCGCTGTTCGACGGGTCCAACTGTGGCATCCGCCTGGCCGATCGCCCGGTGTTCAGCGTGCAGCATCACCCCGAGGCAAGCCCCGGCCCGCAGGACAGTTTCTACCTGTTCGAGCGCTTCGCCGCCTCGATGGACGCAGCCTGAGCACCGGCTTTTCGGAAAAAAACGCGGTCTGTTAATCGTTTGGCGGCAGTTTGCCGCCAAACTGCCTTTTTTGGTTAAGCATTCGTTTACCAAAGGCGTGTGAAGGTTCCGGTAACCGAGTTTACCGGGACGCGGCATGTCAGAGCACCGCCTGCATCTGGCCGAGGCCAAGCTGGCCCAGGCAAAGGCCCGACGAGGCCAGCCCATCAGCCATATCCTGATGGAGGAGGGTCGCGTCGCACCGACCGAGATGTTGGGCGCGATGGCCGAGGCCAGCCGCATCGGCCAATCGGTGCCCCAAGTCGTCGTGGCAGAGGCCATCGCCTCTCGCGAGGAGGTGCTGGAGGCGCAGGCGCAGCATTTCGGCGCCCTGGTCCTGCGCCGCCGCGACAGCCCGCCCGACCCCGCCGTCATCGACCGGCTGCCGCCGGAGTTCTGCCTGGAGCACGGGGTCCTGCCCTGGATGCGCGTGGGCGACACTCTGCTGCTGGCCACCTCCCGACCGGATGATTTCCCCGACCTGCTGCCGCTCTTGCCGCCCGACATCGGCCCCGTCGTCATGGCGCTGGCGTTGGAGGCCGACATTCACGCCGAGATCTCGGCCCGTGCCGGCGCCCGGCTGGCAGAGGCTGCCGAGACATGGGTCCCCGACGAGGACAGCTGCCGCGACCTGAACCGGATGACCCCGCGCACGCGGATGCTGGCGATTGGCGCGGGCCTCCTCTGCCTGGTGTTGCTGCTGTTGGCGCCGCGCCTGCTGTTCGGGGCCGCGCTGCTTCTGGCGCTGGGATCCCTGGTGCTGGCGCAACTGATGAAGCTGGCGGCCCTCGCCGCCCTGCCCCGGCGCGCTCCGCCGGTCCATGCCACCTTGCCCGCCGACCCGCCGCTGGTCTCGATCCTGGTGCCGCTCTTTCGCGAAGAGGACATTGCCCAGACGCTGGTCAAACGCCTGTCGCGGCTCTCCTACCCCAAGGCCCTGCTGGATGTCGTTCTGGTGCTGGAAGCAGAGGATCAGCTGACCCGCGAAACCCTGTCCCGCACCCGTCTGCCGCCCTGGATGCGCACGATCACCGTGCCGCCGGGCCGGATCACGACCAAGCCCCGGGCGCTGAACTATGCCTACCGGTTCACGCGCGGCCAGATCGTCGGCATCTACGATGCCGAAGACGCGCCCGCGCCCGACCAGATCACCCGCGTCGTGGGCCATTTCTACCGCGCCCCGCCCGATGTCGGCTGCCTGCAGGGCATCCTCGACTACTACAATCCGCGCGCCAACTGGCTGTCGCGCTGTTTCACCATCGAATACGCCAGCTGGTTCCGCATCCTGCTACCCGGCCTGTCCCGGTTGGGTTTTGTCGTGCCACTGGGCGGAACGACGGTGTTCTTTCGCCGCGCGGTTCTGGAAAAGGTCTGCGGCTGGGACGCGCATAACGTGACCGAGGACGCCGACCTTGGCGTGCGCCTTGCGCGGCACGGGTTTCGGACCGAACTGATTTCCAGCGTCACCCGCGAGGAGGCCAATAACCGCTTCTGGCCCTGGATCAAGCAGCGGTCTCGCTGGCTCAAGGGCTACGGGATCACCTGGTGGGTCCATACCCGCAACCCGCGCAGGCTATGGCGCGATCTCGGGCCGAAACGCTTTGTCGGGGTGCAGTTGCTTTTCCTGACGACACTGGTGCAATTCGCGCTTGCACCGGTTCTGTGGTCCTTCTGGCTGATCCTGATGGGGCTGCCGCACCCGCTGGACCCACACCTCTCGCGCCCCCTGATCCTGGGTCTGACGACGCTCTTCCTCAGCGCCGAGGCGGTGTCGATCTTGATCGGCCTTGCCGCGCTGGCCCGTAGCCCGCACCGCGCGCTCTTTGCCTGGGTGCCGACGCTCTTCGCCTATTTCCCGCTGGGAACACTGGCGATCTACAAGGCGCTTTGGGAAACCCTGCGCAATCCCTTCTACTGGGACAAGACCCAGCATGGCCGCTCGGCCCCGGACCGCCCCGGATCGGACCTGCCGCCCGAGGGCTGAGGCCGAGGTCATACCGTCATGTGCTCGGCATTGTCCTGTTTCAGGCGGGTGATGAACGCGGTCGAGATATGGTCGCGCAGCGCACGGTAGGCCGCATCCTCGTCCCGCTTGGAAACCGCATCGACAATGGCCTGGTGTTCGCCCAGCGCGATCTCGCCCCGCCCCTTCGCTGCCAGCGAGGTTGTCGCCATCAGCGCCATCGACCGATAGACAAGGTCCAGTTGCTGCACCAGGTAGCGATTGTGCGAAGCCAGGTGGATCATCCGGTGGAACCGCCGGTTGGCGCGCGCCATCGCCGCCGGGTCGTTCAGCAGCGCGCGATCCTCCTCGATCATGTCGCGCAGCACCCGCACCTCTTCCTCGGTGGCGTGCCTTGCCGCCAGCCGCGCGGCCAGCCCCTCCAGCTCGGAACGTACCGCGTAAAGTTCGGCCATCTGGTTGTGATCCAGCGAGGCCACGATCAGCGACCGCCCGTCGCGCGCCAAGAGCGACTGGGTTTCCAGCCGTTGCAACGCTTCGCGGATCGGCGTGCGCGACACGCCGAAACGCTCTGCCAACTCGCTTTCCACCAGGCGGTCTCCCGGCTTGTAGATACCTGAATCGATGGCTTCGAGTATCATCGTATAGGCATCTTTCTGTGCCGGCTTGACCTCGCTCATAGAACCCTCCCTGCGTCCACCGCGCCACGATAGCGCCAGCAGCATGGCAGGTTCAAGCTGCGCGGATTGCCGCGCGACCGAGCAAAAGGTAGGCATTCGACATGACCAAGGACAGATTTGCCCATGTGCGGGCCTGGGTCTTCGACCTGGACAACACGCTCTACTCTCCTGCCGTGCGCCTTTTCGACCAGATCGAGGCGCGCATGAACAGCTATGTCATGCGCGTGACCGGCGCCGCCCGGGACGAGGCCGCCCAGCTGCGCCGCGACTACTGGGCGCGCTACGGGACCACCCTGGCCGGGCTGATGACCCATCACGAGGTCGACCCCGAGGACTACCTGGTGGACGTGCACGACATCTCTTTCGACGCGCTGACGCCCGATCCGCACCTTGCCGAGCTGATCGCCACCCTGCCCGGCCGCCGCATTGTCTACACGAACGGCAGCGCCCCCTATGCCGCCCAGGTGCTCAAGGCGCGCGGGCTGGAGGCCGCCTTTGACGCGATCTATGGCGTCGAAGACGCAGGATACACGCCCAAGCCCCGGCCCGAGGCATTCGAGCGCATCTTTGCCCGCGACGGGCTGGACCCGGCAGTAGCGGCGATGTTCGAGGACGACCCGCGCAACCTGGCCGCCCCGCACGCGATGGGCATGCGTACGGTTCATGTCGCGCCCGAGGCGGCCCCGGCGGACCACATCCACCACCACACAGATGACCTTGTGGCGTTCCTGCGCGGGTTGAAATAGCGCGCCGCCACGGCGGGCCGGGAATTGATCCACAAAAGCTTCATGTGGCATGCGACATTAAGCACCTGTTCGGCAGGCACCGAAGTGTTATCTCCACCATTGGAATAGATCAGGAGATATGAATATGTCGAGTGCCGAAACCGCCGCCGCCCAGGACATGCCCCGCAAGGCGATCTCGCCGGAACAGGTGGCTTACCTGATCGCCGCCTTGCTGGTGGGCGCCGGCGCCGCGATGACCGCGCTTTTCGGCCTTCCCGGGCTTGCGATGACGGCCCTGGCCCTCGTTCCGGTGGTCTACGTCGTGCTGATCCTCATCTCCGTCGGCAAGTAACCCCGCGACCGCAAACCGCGCCCCGCGCGACACCGATCCCGATACACATTCCCCCGCACCCGCCCTAGGGTCCCGGCAAAGGAGTCGTGAAGATGGATTACGATATCGTCATTTCGGGCGGCGGCATCGCGGGTCTGACCGCGGCTGCGGGCTTTGCCTCGGCCGGGTTCTCGACGCTCTGCGTCGACCCCACCCCGCCGGTGACAGAGCGCGAGGCCGAAGGTGCGGACCTGCGCACCACGGCCTTCCTGCAACCGGCCCAGGCCTTTCTCGACGAAATCGGCCTCTGGTCCCGGCTGGCGGATCACGCCATGCCGTTGCAGGTCATGCGGATCGTCGATGCGGGCGGCCCGGTGGCCGAGCCGCGCGTGACCCGCGATTTCGACGCCGCCGACCTTTCGGACCGCCCCTTTGGCTGGAACCTGCCCAACTGGCTGCTGCGACGGGAAATGGCGGCCCGCCTGGGCGAACTGGCCAAGGTCGATTTCAGACCCGGCACCGGCACGACCGCGCTCTTCACCCGCGAGGGTGAGGCCCGCGTGACGCTTTCGGACGGCAGCAAGGTGCGCTGCCGGATGGTGGTGGCGGCGGACGGACGCGCATCGCCCATGCGCCAGGCGGCGGGCATCGGCGTCAAGACAACGCGGTTCGGGCAAAAGGCGCTGGCCTTCGCGGTCACGCATCCGATCCCGCATTGCAACGTCTCGACGGAAATCCACCGCACCGGCGGCCCCTTCACCCTGGTTCCCCTGCCCGACCTCGATGGCCGCCCCTGTTCCGCCGTGGTCTGGATGGAGGACGGCCCAAAGGCGCAGCGCCTCTTCGATCTGGACCCCGCGACTTTCCGGGCGGAAATGTCGGAACGGTCGTGCTTTCTCTTCGGTCCGCTGGAACTGGCCTCGCGTCGCACGATCTGGCCGATCATCGCGCAAGAGGCGGAACGCCTATCGTCCCAACGCCTCGCACTGGTGGCCGAGGCGGCGCATGTGGTGCCCCCCATCGGCGCACAGGGCCTGAACATGAGCCTCAAGGATCTCGCCGCCCTGCGCGACCTGGCACAGGCCCGCCCCGAGGGTCTGGGCGATGCGCAGATGCTGTCCGCCTACCACCGCTCCCGCATCACGGATATCCGCGCCCGCGTTGCCGGGATCACCGCGCTGAACCGCATTTCTCAGCTCTCGGCGCAGCCGCTGCGCGACATCCGCGCCAAGGGGCTGGACGCGCTCTATGGACTCAAGCCGGTGCGGACCTCGCTCATGCAGATGGGACTGGGCGCGCGCGGATAGGGGGACAGGGGGCGCTGCCCCCTCTGGGCCCAAGGCCCATTCACCCCCGAGGGTATTTCGAAAACCAAAGAAGACTGGCGCGCGGCCTTTGTTTCTTTGGGCCCAAAATACCTCCGGGGGAGTCGCCAGGGGCGACGGGGGCAGAGCCCCCTCCTACAGGACCTCGTCCACCACCTTGCGCAACCGCGCCACCGTGGCCTCGACATCGTACAGCTTGTCCAGCCCGAACAGACCGATGCGGAAGGTGGAGAACTCCGGCGGCTCGTCGCATTGCAACGGCACACCCGCCGCGATCTGCATGCCGTGGGCCGCAAAAGCCTTGCCCGTCTTGATATCCGGATCAGCGGTATAGCAGACCACCACGCCCGGTGCGCCGTAGCCATCTGCAGCGACGGATGTCACGCCCTTTTCGGCGAACATCGCCCGTACCGCGTCCCCAAGCGCCCATTGTGCAGCCTTCAGCTTGTCGAACCCATAGGTGCGGGTTTCGGCCATCGTGTCGCGGAAGGACCGCAACCCGTCTGTCGGCATGGTGGCGTGGTAGGCATGGCCGCCGTTCTCGTAGGCCTGCATGATCTGGTACCATTTCTTCAGGTCGACGGCGAAACTGTCCGAGGTGGTTTCCTCCAGCCGCGCAAGCGCGCGGTCCGACATCATCACCAACCCCGCGCAGGGGGTCGAGGACCAGCCCTTTTGCGGCGCAGAGATCAGCACGTCGACCCCGGTGGTGCGCATGTCGACCCAGGCGCAGCCCGAGGCGATGCAGTCGAGCACCATCAGCGCCCCCACATCATGCGCGGCCTTGGCCAGCCGGGTGACATAGTCATCCGGCAGGATCACCCCGGCCGAGGTTTCGACATGCGGAGCAAAGACGACATCGGGGCGCGTCTCGGCGATCTTGGCCTCGACCTCTTCGATCGGCGCGGGGGCAAAAGGCGCATCGGGCGCGTTGCCCGTGCGGCGTGCCTTCATCACCGTGGTCTCGCCTGCGAAAGCACCGGCCTCGAAAATCTGCGACCAGCGGTAGGAAAACCAGCCGTTGCGCACCACCAGCACGTCAGCGCCGCGCCCGAACTGGCGGGCCACCGCCTCCATCCCGTAGGTGCCGCCACCGGGCACCACGGCCACGCCATCGGCGGCATAGACTTCTTTCAGCATGGCCGAGATGTCGCGCATCACCTCCTGGAAAGCGGCGGACATGTGGTTGAGCGAGCGGTCGGTGAAGACGACCGAGAATTCTTCCATCCCGTCGGGATCGACTGTGTCTAGCAAGGCAGCCATAGGGTCCTCCATGTTTGCCCAAAGCTCTATCCCGCCCGGCGCGCGGCGAAAAGACCAACCAATGGGGCAGATACGAAAAACGGCGGCGCAAGGCATGCGCCGCCGTTCCCAAAGTCTCGGGCCGTGACCCGCAGGATCAGTTGCTGACCAGCTCCGTGCGGGGCGTATGGCCGGCCACCACCACGACATCGCCGGTGCGGATGAACTTGAAGGTCGCGTCCGGCGCGTCCGGCAGGCCGAAGGTGACGTTGTCACCGTCCTGCAGCAGCATGACCAGGCGGGCGGGCTCGGCGGTTTCATCGGTGACATAGGTCGCGACCAGCTCAAAGCCGGCCTCTGCCTCGGTCCAGTAGAGGCTCATATCGATGCCGGCCTCGTGCAGGGTGGCACCCTCGGCGGCCTTGTCCAGGGTGACGGTGCCGGCCAGCGCGGCGGAAGAGGTCAAGGCGATGGCGGCGGCGGTCAGGATCGTTTTCATGATAGTCCCCATGATGTCTGCGGTTGCGCGGCGGGTCCGCCGATTGCAGGCCCGTTCAATTCTGCACCGCAGCATAAAAGACGACATCCGGAAAAAACCACGCACAATATCGCATAGCCGTCATGAGAAATCCGGCCAAGTATCTGTATGCAAAGGAATACTATGCAAACATCGGCAAGACAAGACCTGTTTAGCCCAGCGGCCCGGGCCGCCGTTCCTCGCTCAGCAGCACGTTGGCGTCGAGGTTTCCCACCCCGGGCAGCGTCATGATGCGGCGGCGCAGCACGCGCTCGAAATCCGACAGGTCGCGCGCCACCACCCGCAGGCGGTAGTCATAAGCGCCCAGGACATGTTCCACCGTCTGAACCTCGGGGATGGCGCTGACCGCCCGTTCGAAATCCTCGAGGCTGACCCGCCCCTTGGTCGCCAGCTTGACCCCAAGGAAAACCGTCACGCCGAAGCCCAGTGCCGCGCTGTCCACATCCAACCGGGTGGCACGGAACACGCCCGCCTCGCGCAGGCGCTTGATCCGGCGCCAGCAGGCGGGCTGCGACAGGCCCAGATCGCGCCCCAGTGCCCCGGCCGAGGCAGTGGCATCCTGCGCCAGCGCGCGGATCAGCGCGCGGTCGGTCTCATCCAGAGCGATCACAGCGGCAGCGCCTCGCGGTCCTTGACCCGGGCCACATGCATCAGCGCCTCGATGTCGGCGATATGCGGCAGGGTCAGCAGGCGCTCGCGATACAGTTGCTGGTAATGCGCCATGTCCCGCGCGATCACCGACAGGCGCACGTCCACCTGCCCCAGGAAGGTCTGGATCTCCAGCACCTCGGGCACCTCCCGCGCGGCGGCGATGAACTCGTCGAAGGCGCGCGGCTGGGTCTTGTCCAGCGTCACCCGAAGGCTGACCTCCACCTCGTAGCCCAGCGCCCGCCAGTCGATCACCCCGCGCAGCCCGTGCAACACGCCGCGCGCCCGCAGCCGCTCCAGCCGCCGTGCCAGGGTCGAGGCCGTGACCCCTGCCCGTTCGGCCAGAGCCCCACCGGCCATGTCCGGCTCTGCCATCATGTGGCGCAGAATGCGCCTGTCCGTATCATCAAGCATGATTTTCGCAACATCTCCCAATCATGCGAATGCCTATGCTTCTTCTTGGCGAAAATACCCGAAAAACGCAAACACTCTCGCGCCGCCGGGCGTAGAGTGCGCGTCAGAACAACAAGACCAAGGAAGGAGCGCCGACATGCGCGTTTACTATGATCGCGATTGCGATGTGAACCTGATCAAGGACAAGAAAGTCGCCATCCTGGGCTACGGCTCCCAGGGCCACGCCCACGCGCTGAACCTGCGCGACTCGGGCGCCAAGAACGTCTGCGTGGCGCTGCGCGAAGGCTCGCCCTCGCGTGCCAAGGCCGAAGGCGAAGGCCTGCAGGTCATGGGCATCTCCGAGGCGGCCGCCTGGTGTGACGTGATCATGTTCACCATGCCCGACGAGCTTCAGGCAGAGACCTACAAGAAATACGTCCACGACCACCTGAAGGAAGGCTCCGCCATCGCCTTTGCCCACGGTCTGAACGTGCACTTCGGCCTGATCGAGCCCAAGCCCGGCGTCGACGTCATCATGATGGCGCCCAAGGGCCCCGGCCACACCGTGCGCGGCGAATACACCAAGGGCGGCGGCGTGCCCTGCCTTGTGGCGGTTCACAACGACGCCTCGGGCAAGGCGCTGGAAATCGGCCTGTCCTATTGCTCTGCCATCGGCGGCGGCCGGTCGGGCATCATCGAAACCAACTTCCGCGAAGAGTGCGAAACCGACCTCTTCGGCGAACAGGCGGTTCTCTGCGGTGGCCTCGTGGAACTAATCCGCATGGGCTTCGAAACCCTGGTCGAGGCCGGCTACGAGCCGGAAATGGCCTATTTCGAGTGCCTGCACGAGGTGAAGCTGATCGTGGACCTGATCTACGAAGGCGGCATCGCCAACATGAACTACTCGATCTCGAACACCGCCGAATACGGTGAATACGTCTCCGGCCCGCGCATCCTGCCCTACGATGAGACAAAGGCACGGATGAAGGCGGTCCTGACCGACATCCAGACCGGCAAGTTCGTGCGTGATTTCATGCTGGAAAACGCCGTCGGCCAGCCGTCGTTCAAGGCGACCCGCCGCATCAATGACGAACACCAGATCGAAGAAACGGGCGAAAAGCTGCGCGCCATGATGCCCTGGATCTCGGCCGGCAAGATGGTCGACAAGTCCAAGAACTAAGGCCCTCGCCGGACTCTTCCGGTTTCGGAACAGCGCTGGAACGCCCCCATCGCGGGGCGTTCCTTTTCGTTTGAACAACCGAAAAAGATCGCCCCCAGGCAACGCACACCGATGACGCACATCATTTCTTGATCCGGAACGCCCAATCATGAAGGTTAATCAAATGTAAATTTTACGCCGACGGCAAATGTCGGCCAATATTGGAGCGACCATGTCCGTCAACATCATTGGCAGCAGCACGTCCACAGTGACCCTTTCCGGGTCTGCCCTCAGCCTCCTTCCCGAAGGCAACACCGTCTTCCCCAGTTCCGGCAATGGCGTCGTTTTAACCAACACCACTTTTGCGGATGTGGTCATCCGGGGCGCCGTGACAGGCGCGACCGGGATCTCTGCCCCCGACGTCATCAGCGGGCGCGTGACCATTGTCGTCGGTGAAACCGGCACCGTCGACGCCGACAATGGCATCGTCAGCGCCCGGTTCGCCACGGTCATCGACATCCAGGGGGCGGTGACAGGAGTCTTCTCGAACGGTGTGGTGATCGACACCCCCGCAACAGGGTCGTCCATATTCCCCTCCGTGATCTCGGTCTCGGGGTCTGTCTTTGGCAACAACAACGGACTCCAAATCGATCAGGCCCGAACTGTGGTCCACAATTCGGGGCGCATCGTGGGAAGCACGGGCATTCAGATCAACGAGCCGGACACCCACATCACCAACAGCGGCGAAATCATCGGAAACAGCCGCTTCTCCGGCCCGGGTGACTTTGGGCGGGCGATCGAAGGCAGCGCCGCGCTCGACATCAGAAACTCCGGTCTTCTCAGCGGCACCGCCGTGGACGTCGTCCTGTCGACCTCGTCCACGGCCACCGACCGCTTGCTGAACACGGGTCTTGTCGATGGCAGCGTGAACCTGGCGGGCGGCAGCGACGTGGTCATCAACACCGGTCAGATCCTTGGCAACGTTACGCTCGGCGATGGAAGCGACGGCTATCACGGGTTCGGTTCCGGGATAACCACGGCTCTTGTCGCGGGTGGAAATGGCAACGACACGCTGGCCGGCGGCGACCTGGCCGACGACCTCGATGGCGGCCCCGACGACGACAAGCTGGTGGGCCGGGGCGGCGACGACACCTTGACCGGCGGCGGCGGCGCGGACCTGATTTTTGGCGGGGCGGGCAGCGACAGCGTGATTGCCGGCACCGAGAACGACACCGTGCGCGGCGGCGCCGGTGACGACACGGTCTTTGGCGGCTCGGGCGATGACGACATCTTTGCCAACGCGGGTGACGACGACCTGATCGGCGAGGCCGGCAACGATTTCATTCAGGGCGGCGCGGGCAACGACTATATCGAAGGCGGCGCCGACAACGATACGCTGAACGGCAACGCGGACGGTGACAGCATCTATGGCGATGGCGGCAACGATGTGCTGATCGGCCAGGATGGCAGCGACGAACTTTACGGCGGCGACGACAACGACACGATGGACGGCGGCGCGGGCGACGACATCCTGGAAGGCGAAGGCGGCGATGACATCCTGCGTGGCCGGGCCGGCGAGGACGAGCTTGCGGGTGGGCTGGGCCGGGACTTCCTGTCCGGCGGTCAGGACGCGGACCAGTTCGTGTTCCGCGCGCTTGCGGAAACCGCCGTGGGTGCCAATCGCGACCAGATCCTCGACTTCGAACAGGGCCTGGACAGCATCGTGGTCGCAGGCCTTTCGCCGGGTGTCTTCGAGTTTCGCGGCACGGCCGCTTTTGCGCCGTCCGGGAACCCGGAACTGCGGCTGGTCGAAACGGCGACCGGCTCGACCATCGTGCAGATCGACGCGAACGGCGACGGCACGGCGGACGCGGAAATTCGCGTTGCCAATGTCACCGGGCTGACAGCGGATGATTTCGTGCTCTGACAACCAAGTCGAACCGGAGCCGCGCGCGCCCGCAAGCTTGTCTCGGCTCCCTCCGCTCTCTGAAACGTAATTTTGCGCCCAATGGCGCTTTGGACAAAGGGATAGACCAATGGCAGATTTTGTTATCACCAGCTACAACACGACCGCGCGCAGCATTATTGGCGGCGAAGACGGCTATATCACCAAGGACGGCGAGCTGGTGGTCAGCGGCAGCGATGTCATCACCGGTTCGGGCTCAGGCACAAGCTACATGGGCGTCAACGGCAGTGTCGTGGCAAGGGGCGGCGGTGGCTTTGAGGCAATCCAGGTTACGACGGAGGCATTCGTCATTCAGGTCGGGCCTAACGGTTATATTGCCACGTCGTCGGGCGAAACCATCGACTATCGTGGCACATTCGGATTTTGGCTGATCAATCACGGTACGATCGAATCTTACGGCAATGGCGTGATCGGCTTCGCAACCGATCCAGCAATCATAATAGAAATCGTGAACCACGGCACCATTGCGGCGCGGCTGGACGGCCTGGATCTGGTGAGCGGCACGTTACAAACCAAGATCTTCAACACCGGCTTGATCGCCAGTGCGACCGACACAGGCATCAGAAGCAACGTCGCGGAAACCGGTGGCACTTTGTTGCAGAACTCGGGCACGATCACCGGCGAGGCGGGATCCTACAGGGGCGGCGATGGAGCAGATATCATTTTCAACTCGGGGCTGATGGACGGTGACATCGACCTCGACGACGGCAACGACCAATACGATGGATCCCTGGGCAGGGTGCGGGGCACAGTCGATGCGGGCACCGGCAATGACACGGTGAAGGGCGGCGAAGCTGTCGATCACCTGCAAGGCGGAAGCGACGACGATACGGTGTTGGGCCGCGGCGGTGACGACCTGCTCGAAGGCGGGTTCGGCAATGATTTCATCCTCGGCGGCGCGGGAAATGACGAGATCTCGGGCGGTCAGGACAATGACACGCTGAACGGCAACAGCGGCGACGACACGATGCTGGGCAATGACGGCAACGATATCCTGGTCGGACAGGACGGGTCCGACAATCTCGATGGCGGCGACGGCCTGGACACGATCGACGGCGGCAATGGCGACGACGTGCTGGAGGGCGGCGACGGCAACGACATCCTGCGCGGCCGCGCCGGAGAGGACGAACTCGCGGGCGGTCTTGGCCGCGACTTTCTCACCGGCGGACAGGATGCTGACCAGTTCGTGTTCCGTGCCCTTGCCGAAACCGTCGTCGGCGCCAACCGCGACCAGATCCTGGACTTTGAACAGGGGGTGGACAGCATCGTGGTGGCCGGCCTTTCGCCGGGCGTCTTCGAGTTCCGCGGCACAGGCGCCTTTGCCCCCTCCGGCAACCCCGAACTGCGCCTTGTCGAGACCGCCACGGGGTCGACCATCGTGCAGTTCGATGCGAACGGCGACGGAGCCGCGGATGCGGAAATCCGGGTGGCGGGCGTCACCGGACTGACGGCGGATGATTTCGTGCTCTAGGCTAGAACCGGCCCTTGCGGCACAAAAACATTGACGGATGGTTAATCCGCGGCGAGACTCCGCGCCGGAGCAACATTTGTGTTCCGGAGATTTTTTCGATCCCTTTCGACCTTTTTTTCAGGAGACTTCAAATATGGCAGATTTCGGACTTGGCGCGTTTTCGACTATTGCGCGCACCCTCGACGGCAGCCAATCCGGCTTTCTCGACCGCGACGGAACTCTCTACGTTGACGGCGACGCCGCCGTCACCGCCACAACCGGCACAAACTGGCTGAGCAACCACGGCTTTATCTATGCTTGGGGGGCCGGGCATCAGGCGGTCGATGCAAACGGCTCGGTCTTTGAACTGCTCAATGGGGTCGATGGGGTCATTGACGCCGAAAACCCGTCGGACGGCACCGTGGACATCGACGTCACGATCTCGGCGAATGTGGTCAACCACGGCACCATCCATTCGATGAACGACGACGCCATCAACTTTCAGGACAGCGATGGCGCCGCCCGGTTCAACCTGGTCAATACCGGCAGGATCACCAGCAACGACGCCGACGCCGTGGATGTCGATACCGGCAACACCTACATGTACCTGAGCAATTCCGGGTTCATTTCGGGTGAGACCAACGGCCTTGTCCTCACTGCCGACATCGGCAATACATCGACCCAGGTGCTCAACAACACCGGCATCATCGAAGGCCTGGAGGGTACCGCGATCAGCTTCTCCTTCGGCACTGACAGCAATTTCCATCTCAGCAACTCCGGCACGATCAGCGGCTGGAACGGTGCCCTCAGAACGTCTCGGGACACCGATGTCCGGATCCTGAACTCCGGCCTGCTCGAGGCGCGTGGCTTCGGCGGAGCGATCGACCTGGACGGCGGCGATGACGTGATCATCAACACCGGCACGATCCAGGGCGATATCTACCTGCGGTTTGGCGCCGACTACCTCGACAACAACGGCGGCGTGATCAACGGCGCCGTTGATGCCGGCGCCGGCAACGACACGCTGGCTGGCAGCGACAACTCGGATGATTTCTCCGGCGGCACCGATGACGACACCATCGTCGGCCGTGGCGGCGACGATCTGCTGAAAGGGGACGACGGGAACGACTTCATCCTCGGCGGTGCCGGCAACGACGACATCGAGGGCGGCATCGACAATGATACCGTCAACGGCAACGCAGGCGACGACACCATCCTGGGCGATGACGGCAACGACCTGCTGGTCGGCCAGGACGGCAGCGATTTCCTCGACGGCGGTGCCGGGCTCGACACGATGGACGGCGGCAACGGCGACGACGTGCTGGAAGGCGGCGCCGACAACGACATCCTGCGCGGGCGCGCGGGCGAGGATGAACTGGCGGGCGGCCTGGGTCGGGACTTCCTGACCGGCGGCCAGGATGCGGATGTCTTTGTCTTCCGCAGCGCGGCAGAGACGGTCGTGGGCGCCAACCGCGACCAGATCCTCGACTTCGAACAGGGCGTGGACCTGATCACCGTCGCGGGCCTGTCGCCGGGTGTGTTCGAGTTCGTGGGCACCAATGCCTTTGCCCCCTCCGGCAACCCAGAACTGCGCCTGTTCGAGACGGCCACCGGGTCGACCATCGTGCAGCTGGATGCCAATGGCGACGGCACCCCGGACGCCGAGATCCGCGTGGCCAATGTCACCGGCCTGACGGCGGACGACTTCGTGCTCTGACGCTTGCCGCAGAGGGGTAGCCCCCTGCCCACAGGAACCCAAAGGCCCGGAGGCACACTCCGGGCCTTTGTCATGTTACCAGAAATTCACTCTGCCCGCCCGAGGCGCATGACCCGCGCGGACGCCCGCCCATCGTGCAATCCGGTGACATGTCCGCCCGGCCTGCTCGACATATCGCTGGGAAGGCGGGCGCGGCCGTAATAGGTGAAATGGTTAACAATGGGCCTGAACCCCGGAGTTCATATTGCCCAAAGGGAAAACTGAATAGCACTTATCTTCCGAACGAGCTCGCAAGCGACTGGCGATACGATCAGCAATGGCGACGATTACATCCTGGCCCAAGGCGTGATCGTCTCCGACCAGGATTCCGACGCGCTCCGGATCGACACGACCGGCAGCAACACCGTTCAGATTGTCGGAAGCCTCTTCCCCGCGGTTTTCGCCGAAGGACTCAAGATCGACGCCAATGCGGTCACCGTCAACATTCTGACCACGGGAACGGTTGCCGGGGGGGCTACGGCATCGAGATCATCGGAGCGGAAACAGCTGTCGACAGCGTCGTTACGAACGCCGGGTCGGTGACCGGGGACTACGGGTTCATCGTCTTCGCCGATGGAACCGGCGTGTCCAACAGCGGCACCAACACCGGGCAGATCGACGGCAGCCTCGCGCTGAATGCCGGCAACGACGTCGTGGTCAACGGCGGCGCCATTGTCGGTGATGTCGATCTTGGTAGCGAGAACGACTTTTTCCGCGCCACTGGAGACGGCGTCGTCACTGGCCGGGTCATCGGCGAGACTGGCGACGACACGCTGATCGGCGCCAATGGCGACGACGTTTTCGCGGGCTTCGACCTGCTGGCGGGCCACTGAGGGGACGACACGCTGTTCGGAGGCGTCAATGACGACACGATCTTTGGCGGTTCGGGCGACGACAGCATCGACGGCGGGACCCAGAATGACACGGTCAACGGCGGCTCGGGCAATGACACGATCCTGGGCGGCACCGGAGACGACCTGTTGGTCGGCCAGGACGGCGCGGACCGGCTGGAAGGCGGCGACGGCAACGACATCCTGCGCGGTCGCGCCGGAGAGGATGAGCTGGCCGGCGGCCTTGGCCGGGACTTTCTCACCGGGGGCCAGGGCGCGGATTTCTGTGTTTTCCGGTCGCTGGCGGCAACGGTCGTGGGGGCCAACCGCGACCAAATCCTGGATTTCGAACAGGGCGTGGTCCTGACCTCTGTCGCGGGCCTCAGCCCCGCTGTCTTCGAGTTCCGCGGCACGGCGGCCTTCGCGCCGTCCGGAAACCCGGAACTGCGGCTGCTGGAAACGGCCACGGGGTCGACGATCGTGCAGCTGGACAATGACGGCGACGGACTTGCGGATGCCGAGATCCGCGTGGCCAATGTCACCGGGCTGACGGCGGACGACTTCGTGCTTTGAACCTGATCCTTGTCGGGAAAGGCAGTTCAAGCGATCCTTGCAAGCACTTGCCGCCTTTGACAGCGGCGCACCTCAATACTGGCTAGGCCGACGGGCGCCTCCGTGTAGAGAGCCCGCGGCCGCATTTAGGGAGCACACCTCTTATGGCGACCAATTACGTGATATTTTCTACTGATACCGTGCAATCCTCGGCGTTTCGTACATCCCTGGCGACCGATCAGGACCACATCCTTGTGCGCGAGGGCGTCGAGTTGATCGTCGACACCTTGGTGTCCGCGTTTAGCACCAGCGGCTCTTCGACCGCCGCCACCGAGCTGACTTTCAGCAACCACGGCACGATTTTGTCCGGCGCCACTGGGGTGAACAGCTTTTTCGGCCAGGGTACCTTCAGCGTCTACAACGGCGCGACAGGCGTCATTGGCAGCTACCTGAACCACGGCGATGGCATCTCCACGCGGACAGATTTTAGCCTGATCCGGAACCAGGGCGAAATCTATGGTCGGCGCGGGATTACCCTGTCCTATTCCGAAGGCTCAACCGTCGAAAACTCTGGAACGATCACCGGCTCGGGCACCGGGGAAAATGACGCCGCAATCTCGCATTATTCGGCAAACGGCATTTCGACCGATCCAGCACACCGCATCAACAACTCGGGCACGCTCTTCGGGGCCACGCGCTCCGAGGCGAACGGGGGCGGGCAATGGGCGATCGATTTCTATTCCTATGGATCCTTCGACTCCTTTGCCCGCGCGCATGTGGTCAATACCGGCGCCATCTTCGGCAACATTTCCCTTGGGCAATATGATGACACCATCGGCAATGGCGGCGATATCATTGGCGACGTGGTATTGGGCGATGGGAATGACAGGATCGCCAACAGCGGATTGATCGGCGGCGAGATCACGCTGGGCGATGGCGCGGATGTCTACTTCGGGATCGGCACCGGCGTCACCTCCGGCCTTGTTCTGGGCGGCGTCGGCAACGACTCGATTGTCGGTGGCGACAATGCCGATCTCTTTCGGGGCGGCGATGACGCCGATCTGCTGGTGGGTCGCGCCGGCAATGACACGATGTACGGAGAGGCGGGCAACGATACGTTGATCGCCGGAGATGGTGACGATTATCTCGAAGGCGGTACCGGCGATGATGTCGTCAACGGCAATGCGGGCTCGGACCACATCTATGGCAATGACGGCAACGACGCGCTCGTCGGTCAGGATGGCAGCGACTTCCTCGATGGCGGCGACGACAACGACACGATGGATGGCGGCAACGGGGACGACACGCTTGAAGGCGGTGACGGCAACGACATCCTGCGCGGTCGCGCCGGCGAGGACGAGCTGGCCGGCGGCCTTGGCCGGGACTTTCTCACCGGAGGCCAGGGCGCGGATTTCTTTGTTTTCCGGTCGCTGGCGGAAACGGTCGTGGGGGCCAACCGCGACCAGATCCTGGATTTCGAACAGGGCGTCGACCTGATCTCTGTCGCGGGCCTCAGCCCCGGTGTCTTCGAATTCCGCGGCACGGCGGCCTTTGCCCCCTCGGGCAACCCGGAACTGCGGCTGCTGGAAACGGCCACGGGGTCGACGATCGTGCAGCTGGACAATGACGGCGACGGACTTGCGGATGCCGAGATCCGGGTGGCCAACGTGACCGGCCTGACGGCGGACGACTTCGTGCTCTGACCTTGCACAGGCCATGAAACCGCCTTCCGGTTCAACGAACTTGTCAGATTTGACTCCGTGCCGGTCAATCACGGGCTTGGCCAACCGAGGCTTGCTTTCGGTGTCTGTCACAAAAAAATCTGCCAGCCAAAGACCCCGATATGTTTGGCTGGTAAGAGTGATAGCGCTTCCCGTTTTCCAAGTATGCCGCATTTCGATCAAGAAGAGCGCCCTTGCTTCGTAATTAAAAACGAGAGGACAAAACGATGGCTATTCTTACGATAACCGTGGACGACGTCGCGGCGGGCGACCGCATCCTGCCTGCCAGCTTTGACACGGTCATTATTTCAGATGGCGTGATTGTCGGTGCAACCGGCACCGGCGGCGACGGGATTTACGGCTTTGGCGTGGTGGACGTCACAATGATCGTGAACGGGGTTTTGTCCGGCGAGAGCACCGGCGCCAAGTTGGGCGCCGGCTCTTCTATCGCCATCGGGGCCAACGGCACGGTCAGCGGCTATCACGCAGCCATATACTCGAACGGCGACGGAGCATCCATCAACAACCTTGGCACAGTCGTCAGCCAGGGCGTTGTCTATGCTTCGGCGATCTACCTCAATGCCACCGCCACCGACAATATCGTCTCCAATGGCGGGTCGATTACCTCGGCCACCAACGGAGTCCGGATCGAGGGCACAGGCGCGACGATCACGAACTCCGGTATCCTGAGCGGTGTCGACAGCGGCATCCTTTCCATTGTGGAGGCTGATATCGACAATTCCGGCTCGATCATGTCGAGCCAGGGATCGGCGCTTGATTTCAGCGGTGCCAATGGCGACGTCGTGTTGGTCAACTCTGGCCTGATCAGCTCCGAACTGACGGTCGTCGCCATCACCGGCGGCGGAAATTCCATCGTGAATGCCGGTATGATGACGTCCGACGCGGGAGGTGGCATCGCGCTGAGCGACCCGACTTCAGGTACCATCGGCGACAACTTCGACCCCAGCCAGATAACCAATACCCCGACCGGCGTGATCAACGCCGAGGGCATCGGCATCTCGACCGAGGCCCCCTCCTCGACCGTGATCAACGATGGTCAGATCATCAGCCGAACCGACCAAGGCGTCGCCATGTCCGGCGCCTATACCACCGTGTTGAACAACGGCGTGATCTCCGCCTTCGAGGAGGGCGTTGTCGTTGACGGCTTCTCAATGAAAGTCATCAACAACGGCGAGATTTCCTCCACCCGCGCCGTCGGCGTGACCCTGAACACCACTGGCGGGTTCGGAGCGCCCACATCCGCCACCCTGATCAACAACGGCACGATCACCTCTGGCGAAACGCCGGCGCCGCCCCTGGGGTCCTCGAACATCTTCCCCGCCGTGCAGGGCGCCTTGAATGTCAATGCCATCGACATCATCGTCAACCGCGGTGTGATCTCGGGAAATGTCGATCTGGACGACGGTGGCGACCGGATAAGCAATTCGGGAGAAATCATCGGTGACGTCAACCTTGAAGCGGGCAACGACCTCTACCGGGGGATCGACCAGGGGGCGGTCAGTGGCGATGTCCTGGGCGGAACAGGCAACGACACCCTGCTCGGCAGTGACGGCAACGACAGCCTCAATGGCGGGGACGATTCCGATCTTGTCGTCGGTCACTCGGGCAACGACACCTTGCTCGGCGAGGCCGGGAACGACACGCTCTTTGGCGGCGCGGGCGATGACAGCCTCGACGGTTCGGCCGACAATGACGTTCTCAACAGCGGCGCGGGCAATGACACGGTGTACGGCGGCACCGGGAATGACGCCCTCGTCGGTCAGGGCGGCTCGGATTTCCTCAACGGCGGCGACGGCCTGGACACCATCGACGGCGGCAATGGCGACGACGTGCTGGAAGGCGGTGCAGACAACGACATCCTGCGCGGCCGCGCCGGAGAGGACGAGCTGGCGGGCGGGCTTGGCCGCGACTTCCTGACCGGCGGCCAGGATGCGGACCAGTTCGTGTTCCGCGCCCTGGCCGAAACCGTCGTCGGCGCCAACCGTGACCAGATCCTGGACTTTGAACAGGGGGTGGACAGCATCGTGGTGGCGGGGCTGTCACCGGGCGTCTTCGAGTTCCGCGGCACGGCGGCCTTTGCCCCCTCGGGCAACCCCGAATTGCGCCTGCTCGAGACCTCGACAGGTTCCACCATCGTGCAATTCGATGCCGACGGAAACGGCAGCGTGGACGCAGAGATCCGCGTGGCGGGGGTGACCGGCCTGACGGCGGACGACTTCGTGCTCTGACACTTCCGCTTCGGAATACGCCTTAATCGACGCCGGGCTTTTTGCTATGATGATCGGCACCGCATTGCGGTGCCCGTTACCCGTGGCGCAATCGTTTTGAACCTTTTCCTGCGCCGCCACCGCGTCTTGCCTTGTCTTGCGCGCGACACCGCAATCCCGTTCCGAGTGACCCCGTTTCCAGCACCTGACCGCATTTCATCAAAAGGAGCCTCTTTTTATGGCCAACTTCACGATCACCTCGTACGACACCGTCGCCCGGGACCTTAACGGCGGCGAAACAGGTATCCTGACGGATGCGGATGCCCAGCTGCGTGTCGCCTTCGGCGATGCCGTCGATTCCACGGCTGGCAGCAACCTCCTTTACGTCAACGGCACGATCCTGGCCTTCAACAGCTCCACGGCCAATGCCGTCCACCATACAGGCGTCAACCTGGAGGTCTTTGTCGGGGCAACCGGCCACCTCGCGTCTCTGCAGGATGACACTTTCAACATCCAGGGCACCGGCAACTTCCTTCTCATGAATGCCGGCACTATTCTCGCGGCCGAAGACGCCCTGGATGTGCGCACAGCCGACGGCTCCTCCTCCAATCGTCTCATCAACAGCGGTACCATCATGGCCGAGTCCGATGCCGTTCTCTTCGAAGGCGGATCGGGCACCCAATACATCTCGAACTCTGGCACGATCCAGGGCGGCGACCGGGGAATCTGGGCGAATTTCACCAATTCCTCCTCGACCGGGTCGAGCGTCCTGAACAACTCCGGGATCGTCTCGGGCCGGCTGGATTCCTACAACGCCGGGTCCGGCGCCGGGCGTGATTATATCTACAATACCGGTGTCATGGACGGCGACATCCGGACCGGCGACAACGACGACATCTACGAAGGCCCCGGCCTGTTGCGCGGCACCTTTTTGGGCGGCGATGGCAACGACACGGCCGCGGGCGGGGACTCGACCGATGTTTTCCAGGGCAACAACGACGACGATCTGCTTGTCG
Source organism: Mameliella sp. LZ-28 (assembly GCF_012274245.1). Lineage (NCBI taxonomy): Bacteria > Pseudomonadati > Pseudomonadota > Alphaproteobacteria > Rhodobacterales > Roseobacteraceae > Antarctobacter > Mameliella sp. LZ-28. Next base: position 228,376 of record NZ_JAANYX010000033.1, read on the forward strand.
GGCGCGGCGGCGACGACAGCCTCTCCGGCGGCAACGGGCTCGACACGATCCTCGGCGGCGAAGGCAACGACTACGTGAGCGGCGGAAACGACAACGACACGCTCAACGGCAACGCCGGCGACGACACAATCCTCGGCGGGTCAGGCAACGACATCCTGGTTGGTCAGGACGGGAGCGACCTGTTGGAAGGCGGCTCTGAAAACGATACGATCGACGGCGGCAATGGCGACGACGTGCTCGAAGGCGGCGACGGCAACGACATCCTGCGCGGTCGCGCCGGAGAGGACGAGCTGGCGGGCGGTCTTGGCCGCGACTTCCTGACCGGCGGACAGGATGCGGACCAGTTCGTGTTCCGCGCCCTGGCCGAATCCGTCGTCGGCGCCAACCGTGACCAGATCCTGGACTTTGAACAGGGGGTGGACAGCATCGTGGTGGCGGGGCTGTCACCGGGCGTCTTCGAGTTCCGCGGCACGGCGGCCTTTGCCCCCTCCGGCAACCCCGAATTGCGCCTGCTCGAGACCTCGACAGGTTCCACCATCGTGCAATTCGATGCCGACGGAAACGGCAGCGTGGACGCAGAGATCCGCGTGGCGGGGGTGACCGGCCTGACGGCGGACGACTTCGTATTGTGATCCTCCCCCTGTCCGTCTGGAGGCAGAAAAGCCCCGACAGTCAAGGCGACAGGTCTTGACTGTTTCGGCTATAGTCGTTGAGCACGACGCGCATTTTAGCAAGAACATGTGGGGATTTTCATCATGGCACTGACCGTCATCACGACATCCGGTCTCGTCTCGGGCACGGCGCATACCTTTGTCGCCGCCGGGGACGAACTGTATGTTCCCGAAGGGATCTACTGGGGGTCGAACGACAACGCTCTTTGGAGCACCTCTCTGGAGAACCTTTCGGTCACCATCGCCGGGCAGGCGATCACCGCCGCAGGCGTCACCAACCAGACCGGTGACGGGTTTTCGCTGACCATCACCGAAACCGGATCGCTCGTCAGTTTCCAAAACAGCGCAAACCTCACCGTGCTGGGCTTCAATGGCGGCGTCGGGGCCGAGCAAACCCTTGTCAATCATGGCCTTATCTCCATCGAGAAGGGCACGGCGATTGTCAGCAGCGGCGGCACCACGGTGACCAACACGGGCCAGATTTCCGCCGCTTCCCCGATCTTCTTTTTCAATGGGTCGGGCGACGTGCTCGTGAATTCAGGCACGATCGCCGCCAATTCCTATGATGACGCCGTTCACAATGAACGGTTCAACAACGCGGTCATCGTCGAGAACATAAACAGCCGGGTCACCAACCTGGCCGGGGGCGTCCTGTCGGCGGTCGGGACCGAAGCCGCCGGCCTGCGCCTGGACGGAAGTGCAGACGGGACGCTCATCATCAACGCCGGGGAAATCAGCTCTGCCAACTGGTGGGGTGTCGATATTTCGAACACCGTCATCGATCCAACCTTCGTGCTGAACAATTCCGGTATCATTTCGGGCGACCAAGGCGCGCTGCGCGGCCATGACGGCGGCATCGACCGTGTCAGCAACTCGGGCCAGATGCTGGGCGATGTCGATCTGCGCGGCGGCAATGACAGGCTCTTCAACTCAGGCCAGATCATCGGCGAAGTCTACCTGGGCGACGGTTCCGACGTCTACAACGGCAATGGCGGCCTGGTGAGCGAGGACGTCACCGGCGGCGCAGGCAATGACACGCTGATCGGGGGCAGCCAGGGCGATTACTTGATCGGCAGTGGCGGCGGCGATCTTCTGCTCGGAAACGAGGGCAATGACACGCTCTATGGCGCCGACTCCACCGCCAGCGATACAGCCGCCGATATCATCCGCGGCGGCGCCGGCGACGACCAGATCCTTGGCGCCGCGGGCGACGACACGCTGATCGGCGGCGATGACAACGACACCGTCTTTGGCGCGGCGGGGAATGATCTGATCGTGGGCAACGCCGGGGATGACTCTCTTGTTGGGTTCACGGGCGAGGACACGATCTTTGGCGGCGCGGGCAACGATGAAATCAACGCGGGCGCAGACAACGACACCGTCAACGCCAATGCGGGCGACGACACGATCGATGGTGAAGGCGGCAATGACCTGCTGATCGGCCAGGACGGGCGCGATGTCATCGAAGGCGGCGACGGCCTCGACACGATGGACGGCGGCAACGGCGATGACGTGCTGGAAGGCGGCGCCGACAACGACATCCTGCGCGGCCGCGCCGGCGAGGATGAACTGGCGGGCGGGCTGGGCCGGGATTTCCTGACCGGGGGCCAGGATGCGGATGTCTTTGTCTTCCGCAGCACGGCGGAAACCGTGGTCGGTGCCAACCGCGACCAGATCCTGGATTTTGAACAGGGCCTGGACCTGATCACCGTGGCGGGCCTGTCGCCGGGTGTCTTCGAATTCAGGGGCACCAGTCCCTTCGATCCCTCCGGCAACCCGGAACTGCGCCTGCTGGAGACGGCGACCGGCTCGACCATCGTGCAGCTGGACAACGACGGCGACGGAATCGCGGACGCGGAAATCCGCGTGGCCAATGTCACCGGACTGACGGCAGAGGACTTTACGCTGTAGTAATAGGCCGCCCCACAGGAGGTCCCCTTAAGGGGCCCCCTCAACCAGAATCCCCGGGGGCCGGCGCGGCCCCGGCCTTCGGGGTGATTGCGAAAGGGGCATCGATGGCCCTGATCGAGACAGGCCCTCCGGCTTCTCGGATCGGCCTTAAAATGTGCAAATGGGATTTACCAAATGGCAGACTTTACCCTGACCGGCTTTTCGACCACGGCGCAGACCCTGACCGGCAGCGAAACCGGTATCCTCACCGATGCCGATGCCAATCTCGTCGTCAACGGCGATGCCATCACGTCCAGCGGTAGTTTCAACAACCTGAGCATCAATGGGTCCGTGATCGCGAGTACTTTGGTTAACAACAACGCCATTGAACACGATGGTGGGACGTTCACGGCCTTTGTGGGCCCATCAGGCTACGTCAACTCAATCGAAGGCGACACGTTCTTCCTGTCGGGAACCTCCACGATGCGGATCCAAAACACCGGCACCATCCTGGCCGGCGCGGATGCGATCGACGCACGGGCATCGGACGGAGGTGCCCCGATCGACATCATCAACAGCGGCACGATCATCGGGGAATCGGACGGTCTTGTCCTTGATGGTGGGACAGCCAATGTCACGATCGTGAATTCGGGTACAATCGAGGGCGGCTCTGGCGGGATTTTTTCGAACTTCTTTAGCGGAAGTACAGGCACAACCATTCTGCGCAACAGCGGCACGATCTCGGGCGGCACAAGTTTCGCCTACACTTCCGAATTGGGGGGCGGTGTCGATCGCATCTTCAACAGCGGCGTCATGAACGGCGACGTCGAGATGGGCGTTGGAGACGACCGGCTCGACAACACCGGCGGCGTCATCAACGGCACCGTCTTTGGCGACTTCGGCAATGACACCCTGGCTGGCGGCGAGAACGCGGATGATTTCAACGGTGGCGCGGATGCCGACACCATCGTCGGTCGCGGCGGCGACGACCTGCTGGATGGCGAAGGGGGGGATGACTTCATCCTCGGCGGCGCGGGCAACGACGACATCGAGGGCGGCAGCGAAAACGATACCATCAACGGCAACGCCGGCGACGACACGATCCTGGGCGACAGCGGCAACGACATCCTGGTCGGCCAGGACGGCAGCGACTTCCTGGACGGCAGCGACGGCCTCGACACGATGGACGGCGGCAACGGCGACGACATCCTTGAAGGCGGCGCCGACAACGACATCCTGCGCGGCCGCGCCGGCGAGGATGAACTGGCGGGCGGGCTGGGCCGGGATTTCCTGACCGGGGGCCAGGATGCGGATGTCTTTGTCTTCCGCAGCACGGCGGAAACCGTGGTCGGTGCCAACCGCGACCAGATCCTGGATTTTGAACAGGGCCTGGACCTGATCACCGTGGCGGGCCTGTCGCCGGGTGTCTTCGAATTCAGGGGCACCAGTGCCTTCGACCCCTCCGGCAACCCGGAGTTGCGCCTGTTCGAGACGGCCACCGGGTCGACCATCGTTCAGATCGACACCGATGGGGACGGCACCCAGGACGCCGAGATCCGCGTGGCCAATGTCACCGGTCTGACGGCGGACGACTTCGTGCTTTGATCCCCTCCCCACTGCCGGGTGACGTAAGACAGGCCCCTGCGGGGGCCTGTTCGGTTCCGGACGTTGGGGATTCGTGCCCGTTGCCCTATGATGGCACGCATTCACCAGTGCCCCCCTGCCCTTTCGCGCGCTCTGCTGGCGCATTTTTTTAAGGGGTCCTGCCACAAGGCCGGGCGCTCGAAGGGCGTTAGTCCCGGCATTTTTCAAGGGAACCGATCATGACACTAGTGTTTCAGAACGTAAGCCAGAACAGCGGCGTGACCGTCAACAACGGCGACACCCTGGCCATTCGCGATTTCGTCGACCTTTATTCGGCCGGAACGATTGTCACGCTGTCGAGCGGCACCAGCACAACCGGCGTCGTGAACGACGGCGACCTCTACGGCTATCTTGTCTTCAACGTGAATTCGGACCATTCACGGATCGTCAATAACGGCACTGTCTCGGCCATTATTTCCGACGGCAACACCGGCGAGGCTTTCAACCTTGGCGGGGCCGGAGGAATTCACAGACTGACGAACTTCGGCACCATCACCGCTCAGGGTTCCCTGCTGGCCACCTACGAGGCGACCGGGCCGGTCACCATCGTCTTTACCAACCACGGCGAGGCGTTCACGGATTCCCAGATCCTCACCACTCTGCGCGCGAACCTGAACAGCTTTTACCTGAACAATGCCGGATTCCTCGCCGGCGGCACATTGGACATGGCCGGGGGATTCCTGGCTCGGCTCATGAACACCGGCACGCTTCATTCCAGTTTCATCGACATGGATGCGACATCCGGCGCGACACTGGTCAATCACGGCATCATCGCCGATGAGAATGACCCCACGACGGTCCTGACCAGCAACGTTGGAGACTCCGTCGTCAACTCCGGCGTGATCACCGGGAACCTCAACCTGTTGAACGGCAACGACCGCTACGAGGCCCTGAACGCAGGCATCGTTTCCGGCGGTATCCAAGGCTCGAACGGCAACGATACGATTTCCGGCGGCAGCGGCGATGATAGCCTGGCCGGCGGCAACGACCAGGACCTGCTGGTGGGCCGGGACGGAGAAGACACGCTGGAGGGCGGTGCCGGGTTCGACACGCTGCTGGGCGGCAATGGCAACGATCTGCTGGACGGTGGCAATAACAACGATACGCTGAACGGCAACGCGGGCAACGACACGTTGAACGGTGGCTTCGGCAACGACCTTCTCGTCGGACAGCAGGGCGAGGACCTGCTCGAAGGCGGCCCCGGCAACGACACGATGGATGGCGGCGCGGACAACGACGTGCTCGAAGGCGGTGCGGACAACGACATCCTGCGCGGTCGGGCGGGCGAAGACGCCCTGGCCGGCGGCCTGGGAAGGGATCTGCTGACCGGCGGGCAGGATGCGGACATCTTTGTCTTCCGCAGCGCTGCCGAGACCGTGGTCGGCGCCAACCGCGACCAGATCCTGGATTTCCAACAGGGCGTCGACCTGATCTCTGTCGCGGGCCTCAGCCCCGGTGTCTTCGAGTTCCGCGGCACGGCGGGCTTCGCCCCCTCGGGCAACCCCGAATTGCGCCTGTTCGAGACCGCCACCGGTTCGACCATCGTGCAGCTGGACGTGGATGGCGATGGCAACGCCGATGCCGAGATCCGGGTGGCCAATGTCACCGGGCTGACGGCGGATGACTTTGCCCTCTGAGTTTCGGCCCCGGTCATCCTGCTGTGCGTCCGGGGCCCCTGCCCTGTGCAAGCGCGCAAGTTGTTATATCATAACATTCGGCCCATCTGGGTCGCATGACCTACGACATCGAGACCCGCAGCGGTCTGCCCACTGAAATGCAGACCCTGCTCCGGGACCTGCCACGCGATGGCTGGCAGGCACACCCGGGACTTGCCGACAGCACCCGCAACTGGATGCGCGCCCACCAGGGCTTTCGCCAGCTTGGAGAGATCCTGCAGGAGGATACAGAGGCTTTCCTGGACAAGGAGATAGAGGACCAGGCCTATGCCGGGCGTCTGGCGCATTTCGGCAACCTGCTGGTGCGCAACCTGCACGGGCACCACAGCTGGGAGGACCGCAGGTTCTTTCCAGAGCTGGAGGCCGCCGACCCGCGCTTTTCCGCCGGGCTGGAGATGCTGGAAAGCGACCATGTCGCGCTGGACGACCTGCTGGACCGTTTCACGCGGTCGGCCAATCGGGTGGTACAGCTGTCCTCGCTGGAGCCGCGCCAGATGGCAGAAGAGGCCCGCCCGGTGCGTGACCTGTCGGAGACGCTGCGCGGGTTCCTTGCCCGGCACCTGACCGACGAAGAGGACCTGGTGGTGCCGATCCTGCTGCATCACCGGCTGCGCGGCTAGGCACCGCACGGTGCGGAAACCAAGGGTTAACCGGGATCGGGCAAAACCGCTCCCGGTCGACCAGCAAACCGGATCAGCACCCCTCCCTCGGGGTCCGTTCGATCTGCGCAGAACGGGGTGTTTCGACGCCCCCAGGGCCTGGATTGGCACTCCGGCGCTTGCGATCCGTTTCCGGCGGCCGCCGGCCTTGCATCCGCCCAAATGGGCAAAGGCACAAAGAAAACCGCCCCGGTCAGACGACCGGGGCGGCATTCGCGCTGCGCATTCGGCAGGTTTACCAGCAGCTGACAAGCACCGTCATTTCGGCGGCCAGGTTGGTCAGGTCCTCGGGCGCCAGCGGGGTCAGACCGCCGCGCGCCACCGGCTGGATGCCGTTGTCGCGCAGGAAATCCAGGATCATCTCGCCCTTGGCGGCAAAGCTCACCTGCTCCGGCAAAACACGCCCGCCGGGCGCCTCCTTGGGCAGCAGCATCCCCAGCACCGTGCCGCCACTGTCGAAGACGGGGCCGCCGACATCACCAGGCAGCGCCGAAAGCGCCAGCCGCTTGATGCGGTCCTCGCCGCCCAGGCCGCGCAGATCCTCGAGCGTGCCGAAGGTCAGCGTCGGCGCGGTCAGCACGCCACCAAAGGAAAACCCGGCCACGGCCACCTCGGATTGCAGCCGCAACTCGCCGGAGCGGAACTGCGCCACGCGGCGCGGCGCAAGCTGTTCGACCGGGGTCAGCACGGCGATGCCCAGTTCCTCGTTCACGACCAGCACGCGTGCGTCATGCACGCCGTTCAGCGTCACCCGCTCGCAGCCGGCAACCAGCGCGGCAGAGGTCAGCACCGTGCCGCGCGCCTCGATGAAAAAGCCTGTGGCGCTGGCCTTGGCGGTGCGCACCTTCAGGCCCGAGACCAGGTCGACCGCCTGGCCATCGTCGCTGACCAGTGCCGGGTCAAGCACGCCGTCGATGCGGGTATAGCTGTCCTGCATGATCTTCAGGACGCGGGTGCGGCGTTCCTCGTCACCGGCGGGCCAGACCAGGCCAAAGCCCTTGATCTCGCCGTTCTGCAGGCCGACCTCGAACCGGGTCACGATACGGTCGTTCTGGCCGGTGATGGTAAAGCCCCGCGCATCGCGGCGGCGCTCGCCCTCGACCGGGATGATCTCCAGAGTCTGCATGATTTCATACAGGCCCGCCAGGTTGCCCGCGTCGCCGGGCTGGCTGACCAGGATGACCCGCGCGCCCAGGTCGCCCCTGGGCTTGTAAATCGCGAAGGGCGACTCGTAGCGGTCGAACTCGACCACGCCCAGCGGCAGTTCCATCGCGATGCCGGTGCGCGCATCCTGCACCAGCTCCATCCCCATGCCGTCCAGAACGGCGTTGTACTGGCCCAGCAGGACCGCGCGCTGGCGTGTGCTGAGCACGCCGGTCGGATCAAAGTTGTTGGCCTCCTGCCAGCGGGACATGGACCCGCGCGTGCCGGGGCCAAAGGCGCCGTCGATGGCCCCTTCGTAGAACCCGGCCCATTGCAGGGCGATCTGCAGCGCATCGCGTTCCTCGCGGGTCAGCGCACGTTCAGAGGCGCGGGCCTCCTGCAGGGTTTCCTCGGGGATCGCGGGGACCACGGGCTCGGGCGCGGTGACGGGCGCCTCGGCGACCGGGTCTGCCTGCGGCGCGGGCGTGGGCTGTGCCGCCGGATCGGCCGTGTCCTGCGGCACCGGCACCACGGGGGCGCCGTCGTTGTTCACGCCGACCGGCCAGAACTGCTGGCCAAAGGTCTCGCGCGGCTCGATGTAGCTGTCCGCCGGGATGCGCCGCGCCTGCAACAGCGCGTTCAGCTGCGCCTCGGCCTGCGCGCGGGTATAGGGCCCCAGCGCGATCCCGTACCAGCCGCCGCCCAGCGCAAAGCCGTTCACGTCGGGCAGACGGCCCGAGTAATCGCGCACGCTGTCCTGCGCGCTGGCCAGCGAGGTGCGCGCCTCGACCTGGATGAAGACGATGTCATCCGCCGCCTGCGCCGAGGCACCGTGCTGCGCCAACGTCGAGGCGACGACCAGCACCATCGCGAAGAAGACCGAAATTAGTCTTTGTATCATGGGAGTTAGGGACCCTTTGGCTCTGAAATCTCAACCTTATCCACCGACCGAGTCTTAACAGAAGCCCCGGCATATGCACGCCAAAAGGACGTGAGGCGCAGACCTCCTATCAGATTGACCCCGCCCGCGCACCGCCCTAATCAGGCGCCAGCCGAAAAAAGGAGCCCTGACATGGCCGGGAGCCCGCAAAAGCCTCGCAGTTTCCAGGAGATCATCCTGCGCCTCCAGACCTATTGGTCGGGCAAGGATTGCGCGATTCTGCAGCCCTACGACATGGAGGTCGGCGCCGGCACCTTCCACCCGGCCACGACGCTGCGCGCGCTCGGGCCCCGCCCCTGGGCCGCGGCCTATGTCCAGCCCTCGCGCCGTCCGACCGACGGGCGCTATGGCGAGAACCCGAACCGCCTGCAGCATTACTACCAGTTCCAGGTGCTGATCAAACCCAGCCCGCCGGACCTGCAGGCGCTTTATCTCGGGTCGCTCGAGGCCATCGGCATCGACATGGCGCTGCATGACGTGCGCTTTGTCGAGGACGACTGGGAAAGCCCGACGCTGGGCGCCTGGGGCCTGGGTTGGGAGGTCTGGTGCGACGGCATGGAAGTCAGCCAGTTCACCTATTTCCAGCAGGTTGGCGGGCATGACTGTACGCCTGTCTCGGGCGAGCTGACCTATGGCCTCGAACGGCTGGCAATGTATGTCCTGGGCGTCGATCACGTCATGGAGATGCCCTTCAACGATCCGCAAAGCCCGCAGCCGCTGACCTATGGCGACGTTTTCCGCCAGACCGAAGAGGAATATTCGCGCTGGAACTTCGACGTGGCCGACACAGAGGTTCTGCTGCGCCACTTCGAAGAGGCCGAGGCCGAATGCGCCCGCATCCTCGACCAGGAGGCGCAGGACCCCAAGATGGACCGCCGCATCGTCATGGCGCATCCCGCCTATGACCAGTGCATCAAGGCCAGCCACATCTTCAACCTGCTGGATGCGCGCGGCGTGATCTCGGTCACCGAACGGCAAAGCTACATCGGCCGCGTCCGTACGCTGGCCAAGATGTGCGCCGATGCCTTCACCCAGACCGAGGCCGGGGGGTACGCCGCGTGACCCTTGGCAAGCTCATGGCCATCGCCATCGTCCTCTGCGGCCTGATCGCGGGGGTCTCGATCTATTACCTGCAGGTCTACCACTTCTACGAGGACGTGGTGCCGACGGGAACGGATGACGTCATGCTGACCACGCAGGACGGCAGCCGCACGGCGATCCCCTATGCCGATTTCCGGGGCATCGACGCCGACAGCTCGCCGATCCGCTACCGCGCCTGTTTCACCACCACGCTGACACCCGCCGAGGCGGCAGAAACCTACAAACCCTACGAGGGCGCCGAGCCGCGCAATGCCCCCGGCTGGTTCGACTGTTTCGACGCCGATGCCATCGGCGACGCGATCGAGGCTGGCACCGCCCGCGTCTTTACCGGCCACCGCAACATGGAATTCGGCATCGACCGTGTCGTGGCGATCACCGACGATGGCCGCGGCTATGTCTGGCACGAGATCAACGATTGCGGCGACAAGGCCTATGACGGCACGCCGCTGGGGGACGATTGCCCCGACCGCGACAGTTTCGAGAAGGATCAATAAATGCCCGATCTTCTGATCGAACTCTTCTCCGAAGAGATCCCCGCCCGCATGCAGGGCAAGGCGGCCCAGGACCTCAAGAAACTGATGACGGACGGACTGGTCGAGGCCGGGCTGACCTATTCCGGGGCCGAGGCCTTTTCGACGCCCCGCCGCCTTGCGCTGACCGTGCACGGGCTGAGCGCCGAAAGCCCCACCCTGCGCGAGGAACGGCGCGGCCCCAAGGTGGGCGCCCCGGACAAGGCGCTGGAGGGCTTCATGCGCGGCGCCGGTGTCACCCGCGACCAGCTGGAAGAGCGCGAGGAGAAAAAGGGCGCCTTCTACTATGCCACCGTGGTCACGCCGGGCCGCCCGGCCGCCGAGATCGTGGCCGAGCAGCTTGAAAAGACCGTGCGCAATTTCCCCTGGCCCAAGTCGATGCGCTGGGGCGCCGGATCGCTTCGCTGGGTGCGTCCGCTGCACCGCATCCTGTGCTTGCTGACGGATGAGGCCGGCGATCATCCGATCGACCTGGACATCGACGGCATCAAGGCCGGCCAGACCACCGAGGGACACCGCTTCATGGGCGACGGCGCCTTCGAGGTGACGGGTTTCGAGGATTACGAGACCCGCCTGAAACGGGCCTTCGTCATCCTTGACCCGCAGGCGCGCGCCGATGCGATCTGGCATGACGCCACCAACATGGCCTTTGCCCGCGGGCTGGAGGTGGTCGAGGACGAGGGCCTCTTGCGCGAGGTGGCAGGGCTGGTGGAATGGCCCGTTGTGCTGATGGGCGACATCGCCGAGGAGTTCCTGGGCCTGCCGCCCGAGGTGCTGCAGACCTCGATGAAGGAACATCAGAAATTCTTCTCGGTGAAGAACCCGGCCACGGGCCGGATCGAGAAATTCGTGACCGTCGCCAATATCGAGACCTCGGACAATGGTGCCACGATCCTCGCCGGCAACCAGAAGGTGCTGGCGGCGCGTCTGTCGGATGCCAAGTTCTTCTGGGAAAACGACCTGCGCGTGGCCAGGTCCGAAGGGCTTTCGGCCTGGACGGAACGGCTGGGCAACGTGACCTTCCACCATGCGCTGGGATCCCAGCGCGACCGGATCGCGCGGATCACCGCCCTGGCGCGCGGTATCGCGCCCGCCGTCGGTGCCGACCGGCACCTGGCCGGCGAGGCGGCGGATGTGGCCAAGGCCGACCTGTCGACCGAGATGGTCTATGAATTCCCCGAGCTTCAGGGCCTGATGGGGCGCTACTACGCCGAGGCCGCGGGCCTGCCGGCCGAGGTCGCCGCCGCCTGCGAAGACCACTATGCGCCGCTTGGCCCGTCTGACGCGGTGCCCACGGCGCCGGTCTCTGTCGCCGTGGCGCTGGCGGACAAGCTGGACACGCTGACCGGTTTCTGGGCCATCGACGAGAAACCCACCGGTTCGAAAGACCCCTATGCCCTGCGCCGTGCCGCCCTTGGCGTGATCCGGCTGGTGCTGGAAAACGGGTTGCGGCTCAACCTCGACCGGTTCATCGACGCGCAGCTGGTGCGCCACAAGATCGCGCTCAAGAACGGCGACCTGGACGACACCCAGCTGGCCGAGCTTGAGGAACTGGTGGACGAGATCGCCGATCACGGCGTCTTTGGCGCCGCCTGGGCCGCCCTGCGTGAGCGTCTCTCGACCGGGGGCAAGGAGATCGCCCCGGTCGTGGCCCCCGTCCCCGACCTGAGCGACGACCTGCTGGGCTTCTTCCACGACCGGCTCAAGGTCTGGCTGCGCGACCAGGGTATCCGCCACGACGTGATCGACGCCTGCCTTGCCATGCCGGGCACCGACGATCTGCGCCTGCTGGTCACCCGGGCCGAGGCGCTCTCCGCCTTCCTCAAGACCGACGACGGCGAGAACCTGTTGCAGGGCTTCAAGCGCGCCAACAACATCCTGGCGCAGGCCGAGGAGAAGGACGGCGTCGAATACAGCTTTGGCGCCGACGTGAAGTTCGCCGAGACCGACGAGGAACGCGCGCTCTTTGCCGCGCTCGAAGCCGCCGAGGCCCGCATCGCGCCCGCGATGAAGGACGAGGATTTCGGCGCCGCGATGGAGGCGATGGCCGGCCTGCGCGCGCCCATCGACGCCTTCTTCGAGGCGGTGCAGGTGAACGCCGAGAACCAGGTGGTCCGCCGCAACCGGCTGAACATGCTGGCCAGCATCCGCCAGACCTGCCTGCAAGTCGCCGACCTGACGAAGATCGAGGGGTGAGCGGCGGTCCGGGCGCAGCCCGACAAAGGCGCCAGTGGCGCCTTTTAGCCGCGAAAGGGCGGAGCCCCGGTCAGCCTGAACCTGCGCTTAAGGCGCCGGCAAGGACTGACACGGGCGGCCCCCGGGCCGCAGGCATAATTCGACCCCCGCAGGGGGCTCTGCCCCCGTCTCCCTGCGGTCGACTCCCCCGAGGGTATTTGGAAAACCAAAGAAGCCGGGGGCCGCTCCTCTCCTCCTGCGCCCGGCGCTTCGGCATCGGTCACGGAGGCGCAGCCCCGCGTGGATTATCCTTGACGGGCGGCGGCTTGTCTTGAGGCTCGAGAGGGCGCGCTGAGGGCAGACCTGCCTCTCAGACGCCTCCCGGCAGGAAGACGAAAACCCGTCCAAGGGCGTGACATTCCCAGGGTTCCCTGCAGGTCCCACCAGCGGCGCGGCGTGGGTGGGCGGGAGCGACGCCGCGCGCCCGCGCCCGCGTCGGAGGCGCGACCAAGATCCCGGCCGGAGGCGCACAAAGCCCTTGTTCCAGGGGTGCGTCACGCCCCCGTCGCACCCGATCCGGTTTCCCGCCTTGCCAAGCGCCGCTCAGCGCGTATTCTGCCCGCCAACACAGAGGTGCTGCAGTGCAGAAACCCGATATCCAGAACCCGCATGTGACCCTGATCACCCAGGACGCGCCCATGTCCACGCCGACCCACGGCGGGCGGGCCAAGTGCCTGCAAAGACTGGTCCGTCTCAACCTGCCGGTGCCACGCACGGTGGCGCTTTCTTTCGACGCGGTGCATCGCATCGCCGCCGGCAGGTTTCCCGACATGGACGCGCTTATCGCGGCCTTCGATCCGGGCGCCCTGCTCTGCGTGCGCCCCTCTTCAGAGGATCCGGACTGGGGCGGGCCTGGCGCGATCCTGAACATCGGCATGAACGACGCCCGTTTCGTGGACATGTCCGACGAAATCGGCAAGGAGGCCGCCGCCGGGCTCTACCTGCGCTTCGTGCAGGCCTACGCGATCCATGTCGCCCGGCTCGACCCGGATCTTTTCGACGAGATCGAGGACAATGGCACCGCCGGCCTCTCTGCCGCGCTGCGCGCCTACGAGGAAGAGGCCGAGGAGCAGTTCCCGCAGGACCCGGCGCGCCAGCTGCGCGAGGTGCTGCGCAGCATGGCCCGCGCCTGGGAAGGCACCTCGGCCCGGCTGTTGCGGCAGGCCAAGGGCGCACCGGTGGACGCGGGACTTGGCCTTGTGGTGCAGGAAATGGCCTTGGGGCTGGGGCATGGCGAATGCGGCTCGGGTGTCTTGCAACTGGTCAATTCGGACACCGGCAAGCGCCAGCTGACCGGCCGTTACCTCAGCCAGAGCCAGGGCCGGGAGGCTCTGCAGGGCGGCGCCGCCAGCCTCTACCTTGAACGCGACCCGCGCGGCCCCTCGCTCGAAGAGCTGGCACCCAAGGCCTTTGCCGATCTCAAGGCCCAGGCCGACCTGATGCGCCGCAAGCTGCGCGCCGAGATGCAGATCGAGTTCACCATCGAGGACGGCGAGGTCCACATCCTCGACGGGGTGCGCGTCAAGGCAAGCTCGCGCGCGGCGCTGCGCATCGCGGTGCGGCTGGCCCAGGACGGGATCATCACGCCCGAGGACGCGGTGCTGCGGATCGAACCGCGCGCCATCAGCGAGCTCTTGCACCGGCAGGTCGCCCCCGAGGCCCGGCGCGAGGTCATCGGGCGCGGCATCGCCGCCAGCCCCGGCGCCGCCACGGGGCGGATCGTCTTTTCCGCCGCCGAGGCACAGGCCAGCGCGGCGCGCAACGAACCCTGCATCCTGGTGCGCCGCGAGACCTCTCCCGAGGACGTGCGGGGGATGCATGCCGCCGTGGGTGTGCTGACCGAACGTGGCGGCATGACCAGCCACGCCGCGGTGATCGGACGGGGCCTTGGCCTGCCCTGCGTGGTGGGCGCGGCGCGGATGAACTTCAACCTGCAACGCAAGACCATCCAGGGCGAGGACGGGCGCATCTACCGCGAGGGCGACACGGTCACGCTCGACGGGACCTCGGGCCAGATCCTGCGCGGCGCGCCGGAGATGATCGAGGCGGCGCTCGACGATGCCTTCAACACGCTGATGGGCTGGGCCGACGAGGCGCGCGACATCGGCATCCGGGCCAATGCCGACACCCCCGCCGATGCCGCCACCGCGCGCAATTTCGCCGCGCAGGGGATCGGGCTGTGCCGGACAGAGCACATGTTCTTCGAGACCGACCGCATCACCCCCATGCGCGAGATGATCTTTGCCGACACGGTCGAGGACCGGCAGGCAGCGCTGGCCCTGCTTCTGCCCATGCAGCGCAATGATTTCACGGAACTTTTCCGCATCATGGAGGGCCTGCCGGTGTGCATCCGCCTGTTCGACCCGCCCTTGCACGAATTCCTGCCCAGCGACCGCGCAGGGCTGCGCGACCTGGCCGAGGCGCTGGACCTGCCGGTCTCGGACGTCACGCGGCGGGTGCAGGCGATGGGCGAATACAACCCCATGCTGGGGCTGCGCGGCGTACGGCTGGGCATCACGGTGCCGGAAATCTACGACATGCAGGCGCGCGCCATCTTCGAGGCGACTCTGGACGCCAGCCGCGAGGGCGCGCCGCCGGTGGTGCCGGAAATCATGCTGCCGCTGGTTTCGGCCAAGCGCGAGGTCGACCTGATCCGCACCCGGATCGAGGCCGTCGCGGCAGCGGTGCGCACCGAACGCGGGCGTGACATCACCTATCGCCTGGGCGTCATGGTCGAGACCCCGCGGGCCTGCCTGCGCGCGGATGAGATCGCGCCCTATTCGCATTTCCTGTCCTTCGGGACCAACGACCTGACCCAGATGACCTACGGGCTGTCGCGCGACGATGCGGGCCGGTTCATGTCCGACTACGTCAGCCAGGGCGTGTTCAACGAAGACCCGTTCCATGTGCTCGACATCGACGGCGTCGGAGAGCTGGTGGCCACCGGCGTGCAGCGCGGGCGGGCGACCAATCCATCGGTGACCCTGTCGATCTGCGGAGAACACGGCGGCAACCCCGAATCGATTGCCTTTTGCCGCTCGGCAGGCATGGATTACGTCAGCTGCTCGCCCTTCCGCGTGCCGGTCGCACGGCTGGCGGCAGCACATCTTGCGCTGCGTGACCGCGGGCTGGACGGGCCGCGCAAACGCTAAGCCTGCAAGGCCGGAATCGCCCCGGGCGCGGGTCAGGGGTCACAGTCGGGGGGCAATCCGCCGATGCGTCCCCCGGCATTCTTTACCCAATTGTCATTATTCGGTATGGCTGGGCCCGTCGCGTGACGTGAGGCACCACGCGATGCATGTTCGATTGGGGGATTTTTTCGACATGAAACTTCTGACCACTGCCCTGCGCCGTGGCCTTGTTCTTGCGGCATTTTCGCTCGTTGCCGCACCTTTGGCCCTGACGTCCGGCCCGGTTTCTGCCGACCCGGCCCGGAGTGCGCAGACTCTCCTTTCACTCGAAAGCCGCGCGCTGGCGCGCGTCGGCAACACCCACCTGAAAGGGCTTGTGACGCCCGTGAAACCGACACCTGCCGCGGCCGGCACGGTGACCGGTGGCGGCGGCTTTCTCTATGACAAGACCTGGCTGTCCCGTCAGCCCGCGCCCGAGGGCGGCCCGCAATGGCGCTGCCTCGCGGAGGCGCTGTACTTCGAGGCCCGGGGCGAGACCATCGAGGGGCTGTTTGCGGTCTCCGAGGTGATCATGAACCGGGTCGCGTCGAAACGCTTTCCGAACTCGGTCTGCGGCGTGGTGAACCAGGGCACGGGGCGCAAGTTCGCCTGCCAGTTCACCTATACCTGCGACGGCCGCCCGGAACACATCGACGACAAACGCTCCTGGAACCGGGTGGGCAAGGTCGCCCGCGCCGTGCTGGACGGCAAGGCCACCGGCCTGACCAAGGGCGCCACGCATTACCACGCCACCTGGGTCTCGCCCGACTGGTCGCGGAAATACACCAAGACCTTTGCCCACGGGGTCCATATCTTCTACCGCCACACTTGGCGCGGCGAATAATCCGTCGCCAACGGTTCGCAAAAGGGCGCCTGCGGCTGGCCGTGGGGCGCCCTTTTCGTTACCACGAGCCATCATACAACAGACAGGGGCCGCCATGCCCAGCGATATCCGCCTAGCCTTTGCCCATCCTTCCGAACGCAGCGTCGCCACCGCCGGCGACACGCCACATGACCGCATCTCGGTGCGCGACCATGTGGTCGAGGTCGACATCGGCGCCTTCCAGGCCGAACGCGGCCAGAAACAACGCGTGCGTTTCAACGTGGTGGTCGAGGTCATCCCCTTTACCGGCACGCTGGACGACGACGTGGACCGCATCCTGTCCTACGACCGCGTGACAGAGGCGATCAGCCACGAGCTTGAGGCAGAGCGTCTCAACCTGCTGGAAACGCTGGCCGAACGCATCGCGGAACGTATCCTGCTGGAGCCGCAGGCCCTGCGCGCCTTCGTGCGGGTCGAAAAGCTGGACCGTGGTCCCGGCGCGCTTGGCGTGGAAATCGTGCGCTCGCGCCGCGACGTGGCCGACCAGCTGGGCGAAATCGCCGAGGAAATGGCCCAGGAGCGCCCGCACGCGCGGGTCGTCTACCTGTCGAACGCGGCGATGGCGGATCCCCGGCTGGCGTCCTGGCTGGACCAGCTCGAGGCGCGGCGGGCACCGCTGATCCTCTGCGTCGGGCGCCCCGACACCGAGATTCCCCAGACCGGGCACAAGATGACCCAGCGCCGGGTCGACCTGCTGTCGATCGAGCAGAACGCCTGGTGCCTGGCCGCGCGCGACGACCGGGCCAAGGTGGTCGCCACCCGCACGGAACTGGACTGGGCGATGAAGAACGGCCAGATCTGCGTCTGGGCGCCCTCCAAGGTCGTGCTGGACGCAACCCAGGGCCCGCAGGCGCAGCCCCGCGATTCCGTCGCGCTGGCGGCTTGGTTCGCGGGCGAACTGGATGCCTGCGAACTGCTGGTGATCGGCGAAGACCTGCCGGAAGAGGCCACGGTTCCGGCCCGTGCGCTCCCCCCGAGCACCTCGCTGTTCTAACCGCTTGCCAAGTCTTTCCGGATCGGTCAGTCACCCCGCATGAGCGTCTATTTCCGTCCCGTCGTCCGTTTTGACAGCCCCCGCCCCGATGACGCACTCGACCTCGCGGGCGGGCCGGGCTGGTTCGCGCAGGCCGTCCGTTACAGCCGCGAAGCGCCGCCGCGCAGCGTTTCCGTCTCCGAGATCCCCGAGGACTGGCGCACGCGCCTGTCCGCGCCCCGGGCCGCCATCGCCGGCATGGTTCTGGACAGCCCGCGCATCATGGGCATCCTCAACGTCACGCCGGACAGTTTCTCGGACGGCGGCAGCCACCAGAGCGCCGCCAAGGCGGTGCAGCGGGCGCGCCGCATGGTCAGCATGGGCGCACATATCATCGACGTCGGCGGCGAAAGCACGCGCCCCGGTGCCCTGCCCGTCCCGAACGAGGCCGAGATCGCGCGGATAGAGCCGGTGATCACCGCCCTGTCGCGCGAACTGGCCACGCCGATCTCGATCGACACGCGCAAGTCCTCGGTGGCGGATGCGGCGGTCACGGCCGGCGCGGCGCTGGTCAACGATGTCTCGGGCTTCACCTACGATCCGATGCTGGCGCATTACTGCCGCGACCGGGGGTTGCCTGTCTGCGTGATGCACGCGCGCGGCGACCCGGAAACCATGCAACAGGACCCGCGCTATGACGACGTGCTGCTGGACGTCTACGATTTCCTGGCCGCGCAGGTCGCAATGCTCGAAGAGATGGGCATTCCCCGTGCGCGGATCATCGTCGATCCCGGCATCGGCTTCGGCAAGACGATCGACCACAACCTGACGCTCTTGCGCGACGTGGCGCTGTTCCACGGTCTCGGCTGTCCGGTATTGGTGGGCGCCTCGCGCAAGGGGTTCATCGGCAAGATTTCCGGGGTCGAAACCTCTGCCGAGCGGGTCTCCGGCTCTGTCGCCGTGGCGCAGGCGGTGGCTGCGCAGGGGGTGCAGATCGTCCGCGTCCACGATGTTTCAGCAACCGCCCAGGCGCTGGCCATGTGGCGGGCCATTTCGAGAGGTAGTTTTCCATGAGCCGCAAGCTGTTTGGCACCGACGGTGTGCGCGGAACCGCCAACACCTACCCGATGACGGCCGAGATGGCCTTGATGCTGGGCGCGGCCGTGGGGCGTTATTTCCGCAACGAACACTCGGGCGTCCACCGTGTCGTGATCGGCAAGGACACGCGCCTGTCGGGCTACATGTTCGAAAACGCGCTGACCGCCGGGCTGACCTCGACGGGCATGAACGTGCTGCTGCTGGGGCCGGTGCCGACGCCCGCCGTGGGCCTTCTGACCACCTCGATGCGGGCCGACCTGGGGATCATGATCTCGGCCAGCCACAACCCCGCCGCCGACAATGGCATCAAGTTCTTCGGCCCCGATGGCTTCAAGCTGTCCGATGGCGTCGAAGCCGAGATCGAGGCGCTTGTCGAGGCTGGCGTGCGCCCGGCTCAGCCCGACAACATCGGCCGCGCCCGCCGGATCGACGATGGCCGCTTCCGCTACCAGGAGCGGGTCAAGAGCACCCTGCCCCACGGGCTGCGGCTGGACGGGATCAAGGTGGTGGTCGATTGCGCCAACGGCGCCGCCTACAAGACCGCGCCCGAGGTGCTGTGGGAGCTGGGCGCCGACGTGGTCCAGATCGGCACCGCGCCCAACGGTCTGAACATCAACGACAACTGCGGCTCGACCAAGCCCGCAGCCGCCGCCGAGGCGGTGCGCCGGCATGGCGCCGACGTGGGGCTGTGCCTGGATGGCGACGCCGACCGGATCATCCTGATCGACGAGAACGGCCAGGTGGCCGACGGCGATCAGTTCATGGCGCTGCTGGCCGCCCGCTGGGCCGAAGAGGACCGGCTGAAGGGCGGCACCCTTGTGGCGACGGTCATGTCGAACCTGGGGCTGGAACGGTTCCTGGATGACCGGGGCCTGCGGCTGGAACGCACCAAGGTCGGCGACCGCTATGTCGTCGAGGCGATGCGATCGGGCGGGTGGAACCTGGGCGGAGAACAGTCGGGCCACATCGTGATGACCGATTACGCCACTACTGGCGACGGGCTGATGGCCGGGATGCAGTTCCTGTCGGAAATGGTCCGCACCGGCAAGCGCGCCTCGGAGCTGACCCACAGCTTTACCCGCGTGCCGCAACTGCTCAGGAACGTGCGCTATGGCGCCGGTGCGCTGCCGCTGGATGTCGACAGCGTGAAAAAGGCGATCGAGGACGCCGAGGGGATGCTGACCGGCAAGGGCCGGCTGCTGATCCGCAAGTCCGGCACCGAACCACTGATCCGCGTCATGGCGGAATGCGAGGACGAAGACCTGCTGAGCCAGGTCGTCAACGGCATCGTGGCCGAGGTCGAGGCGGTCGCCTGACCGCCTTTGCGACCGCGTCCAGGGCCTGACACCGGACCTCTTGCCACCTTGGCGTGCCCTCTGCCTCAGGCTTCGCCCCGGTTCGGCGTCTCGCCCCGTCCGCGCAGGGGTGCGGTCATGATCCGCCAGGACCTCCGCAGGATGGCAAAGCCCAGCGCCAGAACCGCCCAGCCCGCAAGGAAACCCGCCCCGGCAAAGACCGCGCCTTCGAAGGTTGCGGGCACCGCGGGCCTGTAGGTCTCGAAGGCGCGCGCGGCCACCTCGCTGTCGGGCAGCACCTCGAAGGCCAGTTTCGCGCGCATGAAGGGCCCGGCCCCTTCCAGCCGCGCCAGCGCCGCCGACAGGCGTTCGTGCCGGGCGATGTCGCTGGCCATGTTCCCTGCCTGGGTCCGCGCCATGTCGCCCTCTTCGGCCAGCGCGGCCAGGTAGGCGTCCAGGTCCATCCCCACCCGGGCGGCGTCACCCTCGTAGCGCGTGACCTGGCGCGCCAGTTCATCCACCGTACCGCCGAGGCGCTGCATGTATTGCTGGGAATACTCGGGGAATTGCGACAGGCCCGCCGCGCCTGTCAGCCCGGCTGCAAGGGTCAATACCCGCAAGAACATCTGCCTGTGCCTCCCGTCGCGTCTGCTGGCGATCTTGGCCCCAGAATGCCAGAAAGCGCAGCCTTGGACGAGGGGAAAGCGTGCGCCGGGGGTCAGTCGGCGAAAACCGCCCGCGCCAGCGCCGCGTCCAGTCCCGCCATCGCCTTGCCGTCGACACAGGCGCCATAGGCCGCGACCACGGTGTATTTCCCCGCCCAGTTGACCGCAAAGGCGCCCAGGCCCGCGTCCTCGAAACAAAGCGCGCCGAAATGCCAGTGGTTGGCCGTGTCACGCCCGGTGCGGAACAGCATCCCCAGCCCGTAGAAGGCGCCGCCGCCCAGACTGGCCGAGGGGGTGTCCCGCGGGTCCATCGTCGCGAAACCGCCGCGCATCAGCCGCGCGTAGTCGCGCACCGACATCTGCCAGCCGCCCCAGGGGCCATAACCGCCATACTCGGGCGAGAGCCGCGCCGTGGTGATCCCCAGCGGTTCCAGCACGCGGGAGGCGCAGGCCTTATCGTACCACTCCCCCGCGACCTCCTCGATCACCAGGCCCAGGATCGCGTAATTCTCGTTGTTGTAGCGGTAGCTGCCGCGCCTGCCCCCTTGCCGGTCCCGGTCGAGCGCATTGGCCGTCACCTCCTGCCAGCGGCGGGTGGTGTCACCGCGCCACAGGGCCATTGCACCCTGCGTTTCATCCGGCCAGAGGCCCGAGGTATGGGTCACGAGCTGGGCCAGCGTGATGGTGCCGCCCCCCTCGATCCAGCGGTTCAGCAGATCGTCCCAGGCCATCAGCCCCTCGTCCACCAGGGCCTGGGCGCAGAGCCCGGTGATCCCCTTGGACAGGCTGGCAATGGGCACCGCCAGATCGGGGTCAAAGCCGCTGTCCTGCCCCAGCAACAGGCTGTCCCCGATCAGGAAGACCAGCGCGCCGGGTGGATTGCCCTGCGCCTTCAGCCACTTGTCCCATTCCTGCGCCACGCGGTCGGACTGGGCCAGAACCGGTGCGGCGGCCACCCCCAGGACCAGTGCCAGGACCAGTGCCAAGGCCCTCAGCACGGGCCGAACCCTAGCGAACGCGCAATGCCCGCGATCAGCGGATCGTAGCGGGCGCGCTGCGCCTCGGGATAGCGGATTTCCAGGTAGGCCAGCGCCTCTTCGCCGCCGCAGGTGCGGCCCGCCTCGACCCGCAGATAAAAGATAGTCTCGCCGGCGTAGCCCGAGAGCACGAACCAGTCCGCCCCCGCCGCGTCATAGGTGATCTCGGCGCCGTCCTGTAAGTAGTATCCACGCCGATTGGCGCGCTCCACGGCCAGCGGCTCCATCACCCAGCCGCCCCAAAGACGGATTTCGGCGCCATCGGGATAGAAGAAAGCACGCCCGTCGTCATTGCCCGGGCGAGGGCCGATTTCGTAGCCCTGGGGCAAGCTGGCCGAGACTCCGAACCGGCCCACGGTTTCAGAAAGGGCCGGACCGCAAAGGCCCAGCTCGATACACAGTGACAGGACTATGTGACGCATGAAGTCTCCCGGGGCTGACGCCCGCGGATCATGCCCCCGGCAGCACCTTGTTGTAAATCGCCGCGATCCGCGCCACCGCCTCTTCGGGGGGCAGCTCTTCGCTTTCGCCGGTGCGGCGCGAGGTCAGTTCGACAACGCCGTTTTTCAGACCGCGCGGCCCGACGGTGATCCGCCAGGGCAGACCGATCAGGTCCATCGTGGCGAACTTGCCGCCCGCCCGTTCGTTGGTGTCGTCGTAGAGCGGCTCCAGCCCCAGCGCGGTGATCGAGGCATAAAGCGCCTCGCAGGCGGCATCGGCCTCGGCGTCGCCGGACTTGAGGTTGACGATCCCGCAGTGGAACGGCGTCACGCCTTCGGGCCAGATGATGCCCTTGTCGTCGTGGCTGGCCTCGATGATCGCGCCCAGCAGGCGGCTGACACCGATCCCGTGGCTGCCCATGTGCACCGGCACCTTGTTGCCCTCGGCGTCCTGCACGGTCGCCCCCATCGGCTCGGAGTATTTTGTGCCGAAGTAGAAGATCTGGCCGACCTCGATGCCGCGCGCCTGCCTGCGGCGTGCCTCGGGGACCTTGGCAAAGATCTCTTCGTCGTGGGTTTCATCCGTGCGGGCATAGCGCGAGGTGAACTCCTCCAGCACCGCCTGGCATTCCGCGTGGCTGTCGTAGTCGATTGCGCGGTCGCCGAACTTCAGGTCGGTGATCTCGCTGTCGTAAAAGACCTCGGACTCGCCCGTCTCGGCCAGCACCAGGAATTCATGGGTGTAATCGCCGCCGATCGGCCCGCCGTCGGCGCGCATCGGGATCGCCTGAAGGCCCATGCGTTCGTAGGTGCGCAGGTAGCTGACGAGGTGGCGGTTGTAGGCGTGCAGCGCATCTTCCTTGGTCAGGTCGAAGTTGTAGCCGTCCTTCATGTAGAACTCGCGGCCCCGCATCACGCCGAAACGCGGGCGGATCTCGTCGCGGAACTTCCACTGCACATGATACAGCGTCAGCGGCAGGTCCTTGTAGCTGCCGACGTGGCTGCGGAAGATGTCGGTGATCAGCTCTTCGTTGGTGGGACCGTACAGCATGTCGCGGTCATGCCGGTCCTTCATGCGCAGCATCTCGGCACCGTAATCGTCGTAGCGGCCGGATTCCCGCCAGAGATCGGCCGATTGCAGCGTCGGCATCAGCATCGGGATATGGCCCGCGCGGATCTGCTCCTCGTGGACGATATTCTCGATGTTCTTGAGCACCTTGAAGCCCAGCGGCAGCCAGGAATAGATGCCCGCACTGGCCTGCTTGATCATGCCGGCGCGCAGCATGTAGCGATGACTTACGATCTGCGCCTCGGAGGGCGTTTCCTTGAGAACGGGCAGGAAGTAGCGGGACAGGCGCATTTTGGTCCTCTGGAACAGCGGTTTTGCCTCTCGTAGCGGGTTGGATCATGGCGGGCAAGAGGCGCGCGGGGATGGCCTGGCGGGCAGTGGCGGGAGGATGGGTGTGAAACGCCATCCAAAGGGATCACGAGCGGGCTGACAGTGGGGGCACAACCGGATAACCTGCCCGACGGCAAGGCGGGAGGACCGAGTGCACAAGAAGGACATCGCGCCGAGGATGGCGGAGGTCTGGGAGATGATGCCCGAGAGCACGCGGACAAGCGCGCGGGCCGAGATGGTGCTGGTGCAGGACTTCCTGGAGGGCACTCGGCACGTGCCAGACCGGGAGATGCCCGCGCTGAGGCGCGAGTTCGACCGTTGCCTTGCCCGATATGTCACCCCCACCCCGCGTTCGTCCGAAGAGGCGCCCGAGGCGGCGGCCCCTCCGCCCCCTACAGACGCAGAGATCTACGAAACCGTCGCGCGCACCGCTCTGTCCTGTTTCGACACCACCGTCGACGGGTCGGTCGAACGGGCGGATTATCTGGCGGATCAGGCCCGGATCCGGGGACGAGAGGCGCTGCGCGGGCTGACCCGCAACCCGCTGAAGCGCCGCCGCCTGATGCGCCGGTTGGAGGCAGAGATCGCCGCTGAACGCGGCAAGGTGATATCCTAGGGCATTCATCCACCGAACACTCCCCAGTTTTCGCAGGGCCGTGACGTGCAAATCCTTGAATCCCGGCCATATACGGGCGATGAAGGACATGTTCGAAAGGATAGCAAATGGCCCTGCCCGTAAGGGATCAGATGAAGTACTGGGGGATCGCGGCAGCGGTCTTTTCTGTCGTGCTCTGGTTCCTGGGAGACGTGCTGTTGCCCTTCATCCTGGGCGGCGCCATCGCCTATTGCCTGGACCCGGTGGCCGACGCGCTGGAACGCGCCGGGCTGAAACGCGGGGCGGCGACGGCGGTGATCACCGTGGCGGCGCTGATCCTCTTTGTCGTCATGACGCTGGCGGTAATCCCGCTGCTGATCCAGCAGGCCATCGCATTGTTCGAATTCGCGCCGCAGCTGTTCCGCGACCTGCAGGCCTTTCTGACCGAACGGTTCCCCAACATCATGGACGAGGGCAGCGTGGTCCGGACCACGCTGATCGACCTTGGCGACACGATCAAGCAGCGCGGCGGCCAGCTGATCCAGGCGGCGCTGGCCTCGGTGGGCTCGCTGCTCAACCTGGTCATGCTGCTGCTGATCACGCCGGTCGTGGCGGTCTACCTGCTGATGGACTGGGACCGGATGGTCGAACGGGTGGACGACATGCTGCCCCTCGACCACAAGCCGGTGGTCCGCCGCCTCGCGGCAGAGGTCGACCGGGTGCTGGCGGGCTTCATCCGCGGCATGGGGTCGGTCTGCCTGATCCTGGGCGGCTACTACGCACTGGCGCTCTGGGCCGTGGGGCTGCAGTTCGGGCCGGTGGTGGGCGTGATCGCCGGGGCGCTGACCTTCATTCCCTATGTCGGCGCCATCGTCGGCGGGGTGTTGGCGGTGGGGCTGGCGATCTTCCAGTTCTGGGGCGAATGGTGGTGGATCGTGGCGGTCTACGCGATCTTCCAGTTCGGCCAGTTCGTCGAGGGCAATATCCTGACCCCCAACCTGGTGGGCAACTCGGTCGGGCTGCACCCGGTCTGGCTCTTGCTGGCCCTGTCGGTCTTCGGCACGCTCTTCGGTTTTGTCGGCCTCCTGGTGGCGGTGCCGCTGGCGGCGGCGCTGGGTGTGTTGATCCGCTTCGCGATCCAGCAATACAAGGGCTCGCGCCTGTTCCTGGGCATCTCTGCGCGCGAGAGCTTTTTCGAAAGCGACGACAGATGAGCACGGCCAGCCAGTTGCCCCTGCCCCTGCCGTCGCGGACGGCGCTGGGTTGGGAGGATTTCTTTGTCAGTCCCGCCAACATGCTGGCAGTCGCCCAGATCGAGGGCTGGCGCGCCTGGCCCTCGCACAAGCTGGTGCTGGTCGGGCCGCCGGGATCGGGCAAGACCCACCTGGCACATGTCTGGGCAGCGCAGTCGGGGGCGCGGATCGTCAAGGCCCGCGATCTCACCCCCGAGACCATCCCCGCGCTGGCGGGCGGCCCGGTCTGCGTCGAGGACATCGAGGAGATCGCCGGCGACCGCCCCGCCGAGGAAATGCTGTTTCACCTGCACAACCTGGTGCTGGCGAACGGCGGCACGCTGATGGTCACGGCGACACGGGCGCCCGCGCACTGGCCGCTTGTCCTGCCCGACCTGGCCAGCCGCATGATGCACGCCCAGCTGGCCCAGATCAGCGAGCCGGACGATTCCCTGCTGGCGGCCCTGCTGGCCAAGCTCTTTGCCGACCGCCAATTGCTGCCCAGTCCCGAGGTCCTGTCCTACCTTGTGCGCCACATGCCGCGCAGCTATGCCACGGCGGCGCGGCTGGTGGCGGCGCTGGACGCCGAGGCGCTGGCCCATCAGCGTGACATCACCCGCCCGATGGCGGCGCGGGTGCTGTCGCGGCTGGTGCCGCCCGGGGCCGAGGATCGCGGCACCTCGCGGCACGATCCCGGTGGCGCGCAGGACTGATCCGTCCGCACCGGCACCTGTCGGGCACCACCGGCCACGATCTTCAGGCACGTCACCCGCGCGCCGTCATAAACCTGTTTCACTTGCGGAGGCATAAGCGCCCCATGACTCAAGCCGACTTTCTCAAAGCCCCGCTGCCGCCCGCCACCGACCTGCCGGACCTCGATCCGGCCGGCCCGGGACGTTTCCACAACCGCGAGCTGAGCTGGCTCGGTTTCAACTGGCGGGTGCTGGAAGAGGCCGAGAATCCCCGTGTCCCGCTGCTGGAGCGGATGCGCTTCCTGTCGATCTCGGCGGCGAACCTGGACGAGTTCTATACCGTCCGTGTCGCAGGCCTGCGCGAGCTGGCCCACAACGGCAATACCACCCCCGCCGCCGACGGCCTGACGCCGGCCGAACAGCTGGTGCTGATCGACGAAGACGCCCGCAGCCTGATGGCCGAACAGCAGCGCGTGCTGACGCTGCTGCGCGACCTGATGGCCGAGGAAGGCATGTCCATCGTCACCCGCTCCGACCTCACCGAGGCGGATGTGAAATATCTGGCAGAGGCCTTCCTGGCGCAGGTCTTTCCGGTGCTCTCGCCGCTGGCGATCGACCCGGCGCACCCCTTCCCCTTCATCGCCAACATGGGGTTTTGCCTGGCGCTGCAACTGGAACGCATCCGCGACAAGCGGCCCTTGCAGGCGCTCCTGCCGATCCCGCAGCAGATCGACCGGTTCATGGAGCTGCCCACCGGCGACCGCGAACACCGCTTCATCCAGCTTGAGGACGTGCTGCTGCTGCACATCGACAGCCTGTTCCCGGGCTACCGGGTCAAGGATCACTTCGGCTTCCGCGTGCTGCGCGACAGCGACCTGGAAGTCGAGGAAGAGGCCGAGGACCTGGTGCGCGAATTCGAGGTGGCACTGAAGCGCCGCCGCCGCGGCGAGGTCGTGCGCCTGACCGTCACCAAGGGTGCCCCCGAGGGGCTGCGCAAGATCGTCATGGACGAGCTGCACGTCCGCCCCGAGGAAGTGATCGAGCTTGAAGGCATGATCGGCGTGGCCGACACCAAGGAACTCGTGATCGACGCCCGCCCCGACCTTCTGTGGCCCTCCTTCACGCCACGGGTTCCGGAACGGGTGCAGGACCACGACGGCAACATGTTCGAGGCGATCAAGCAGAAAGACATGCTGCTGCATCACCCCTACGAGACCTTCGACATGGTGGTCCGCTTTCTCAAGCAGGCGGCGCTGGACCCGGACGTTGTGGCGATCAAGCAGACGCTTTACCGGACCTCCAAGAACTCTCCCATCGTCGAGGCGCTCTGCGAGGCGGCGGAGGACGGCAAGTCGGTGACCGCGCTGGTCGAGCTCAAGGCGCGGTTCGACGAAGCCGCCAACATCCGCCAGTCGCGGCGGCTGGAACGCTCGGGCGCGCATGTGGTCTATGGCTTCCTCGACTGGAAGACCCACGCCAAGATTTCCCAGGTCGTCCGGCGCGAGGGCGACCGGCTGGTGACCTATACCCACTGGGGAACCGGCAACTACCACCCGATCACCGCCAAGATCTACACCGACCTGTCGTTCTTTACCTGTGACGCGGCGCTGGGGCGGGATGCGGCCAAGATCTTCAACTATCTCTCCGGCTACGCCATGCCCGCCGGGCTGGAGAACCTGCTGATCTCGCCGCATTCGCTGAAGACCGGTATGATCGCGATGATCGACCAGGAGATCGAACACGCCAAGGCGGGCCGCCCGGCGCAGATCTGGATCAAGATGAACTCGCTGATCGAGCCGGACATGATCGACGCGCTCTATCGCGCCAGCCAGGGCGGCGTGAAGGTCGATTGCGTGATTCGCGGCATCTGCGGGCTGCGGCCGGGCATCAAGGGCCTGTCCGACAACATCCGGGTCAAAAGCATCGTTGGCCGGTTCCTGGAACATTCGCGGATCGTCTGTTTCGGAAACGGGTCCGGCCTGCCGAGCAAGAAGGCGCGGGTCTTCATCTCTTCCGCCGACTGGATGGGCCGCAACCTGAACCGCCGGGTCGAAACCGGGGTCGAGATCCACAATGCCACGGTCAAGGCGCAGATCGTCAGCCAGGTCATGGCGGCGAACCTGGCCGACACGGCACAAAGCTGGGTCATGGAGCCCTCGGGCAAATTCACCCGTTATCCGGTGCCCGAGGGCGAGTTCTCGTTCAACTGCCACCGCTTCTTCATGGAGAACCCCTCGCTCTCCGGGCGCGGTTCGGCGGGCGCCTCGGACGTGCCCAAGCTGACCCATACCAGCGACTGACGCGGCACTGTGCTCATGAACGGAAAGCGCCCCTGCGGGGGCGCTTTTGCGTTTTGGGGGGACCCGGAAGACTTGCGCTATATCAGGCATGATGCTGCTGGCGGGATTCACCAGCCCGTCCATCACCCGCTTCACGCCCTGACGGTCACTTGCTGCAATTGGCAGAACGGTCGGCGTTTCGCCTTGATGCGCCGACGATGAGCGCAATGCCCAGAGCGGCCAGCCTCGACGGAAATGCCCCGTCGCGATAGGATGCACGGCAGACCCGTTGCCTGCGACCCCCAACGGGTTGCGGTCCGTTCGCTCCTTGTGACACCGATGTTGAACTTGCATGGAATATTGCTCGCCTGCCTTCTCCCCGGACTTGCCGGTCCGGTATTGGCCGAACGCGAGGTTCATGTCGTATCGGTCGGCGATGGATACCAGACCGAAGATTACTATGCGCTGCCCGAGGCCCGGCTCGTGGTGGACCGCCCGGGCGAGGAAATCGGCCTTGTGTTGCTGGACGGCGGCGCATTGCACTGGAAAGTTGAAGCCACGGCCGGAACCATCATCGGCGAAATCATCAGGAGTGGCCCTGGCCCAACGGACAGCAAAGTCACTCTCAACGGGATTCCGATGGCTGGCGTGCAGGTCTCCGGGTTGCCCCTGGCATTCCGCCCGCTGGGGAGCGAGTTCCGAACGCTGGTCGAGGCCGTGACGGACAGTATGAAAACAGAGCGCCTCAGCAGCTTCCAGGGGGTGCACAAGGCAACCGACGTGCCGGTCAGGGTGGATCATGTCGACACGAGAACCGAGGGGCTCTCGCGTGACTACCTTTCACGGCGCCTGGGCGAAAACGACGATCTGCCGCCGAAGATCCGCGACTGGACCCGGAACCGGGGAGAGAAGACAGATTTCACTCTGGTCTTCGATGAAACCGGGATCACGCTTTCCAGCCCGACAGGCACACGACGGTTTGCGGTCTCACCCGGTGTCCCCGATGTCCTCTTGCCGGCAACGGCGGTGTACGACCCGGGCTCGCAGATGATCTATAGCATCACGTACGGCGACGAGGGCTACCTGTACTCTGTCGACGGTCAGACCGGGGTATGGGCCGTCGTGACCGACCTGGACGAGTATGATGCCGCGGAGATGCTCTATGACGCGGAAAGCCGCTTGCTGATTGCCACAGGCGCATTTTCCCGACCAGGCGAGATCAGGATGTTCGGGTTGGACGGACGTCGTTCTTCGATCTTCATCCCGACCACCTCTTTTCCCGGACTGACGGACCTGTTCGACTACGGCAACGAACACGGGCCTCCGCTGAAACCCTACATGTTCAGCGACGGATGGCTCCTTCTCGAAGCGGTCGCGCGCCGCGACGGCAACACTCCGGTCGCGGGGGATTACCGGGTCTATGCCGTCCAGGTTGACACCGGGGAAGTCCGCTTGCTGACCTATGGCAATGACTGAGCGGCCAACGAGACAGGATCGTCGAAAGACTGATTTGTCCGCCGAACCGACACCACGAGCAGCTGCATCGCGCATGCTTTCACGGGTGTTCTAGGGTCAAACGCCGCCGCGCGAAGGCAATTGCCCGGCACGTCGTTACAGAAATTGGCGGCACACCCCTCCCCTGTTTCGAAATCGGCAACCTCTGTTTCCAGATCCTCAATAAACCGCGGACAATTCGCGCCATAGTCTTGCCCCAGTATCACCCCGGCAGCGCCGCAAATCGTTAAAGACGGGTTAAAGACAGCCGGGCAATAGTCACCCTGCACGAGCTTTTCGTGGCGCGGGCGACCCCCTGTCGTCCGCAGCGTCAGAACGGCGGCCATGATGCCGGGCGCGAAACGCGCCCTCTGACGAGAAAGGCGAAAGCGAATGTCGAGTATCAATTCCAATCCCGGGGCCACGGCGGCCCTTCAGACGCTGAAAGCGATCAACGCCTCGATGGGCGACACCCAGATGCAGATCGCCACCGGCAAGAAGGTGGCCTCTTCGCAGGACAATGCGGCGGTCTGGGCGATTTCCAAAGTCATGGAGGCCGACGTCCAGGGCTTTCAGAAGGTGTCCGACAGCCTGAGCCTGGGCCAGGCGACGATTTCCGTCGCCCGCCAGGGTGCCGAGACGGTGACCGAACTCCTGACCGAGGTGAAGGGCAAGATCGTCGCCGCGCAGGAGGAAAACGTCGACCGGGCCAAGATCCAGACCGATATCGACGCCCTGCGCGACCAGATCAGCTCGATCGTGAGCGCGGCGCAGTTCAACGGCCAGGCCATGCTGACCAACACCGACCAGACCGCGGGGTCCGGCGGCATCAACGTCCTGTCCTCGCTCAACCGGACGATGGACGGCGTGACCTCCAGCGACATCCGGGTGTCCAAGCAGGACCTGGGCCAGGGCCAGAGCAGCATCGGCAGCGGCCTGACCGCGCTGGCCGGCGCGGCCAATGACATCACCGGCACCGGCGACGGCGCGGCGGCCACCATGACGGGCAACGCCACCGCCCCCACCGGCACAACGACCTTTGGCGCCGCAGCCACGACAACCGTCGCCGCCGGGACCGGCTTTTCGGTCGAGATCACGGCCACGGCGGGCAATGGCCCCTCCAACACCGCTGATCGCAACGACATTTCCTATGTCGCCCGCGATGGTGACACGATGGAAGACGTGGCCGCGGGCCTCGCCGCTGCCTTCAACAAATATGTCAGCGACGACCTGGGCGCCGGCAACGCGGGCACCATCGACGCCACGGCAAGCGGCAACCAGATCACCTTTACCGGCGCGGACCAGGGCGGCGACAACTTCTCCATCACCGTGCAGCAGTACGACCCCGATGCCACCACGACAATCGGCGGCGGACTGGCGGAACTGGGGAACATCGACGTCACCACCCAGGCCGGCGCCGACAGCGCCCTGGCCGAAATCGAGGGCCTGATCCAGACCTCCATCGACGCAGCCGCCGCCTTCGGCTCTGCCGAGATGCGCCTGGATACGCAGAAAGACTTTGTCGCGGGCCTGACCGACGCGCTGAAATCGGGCATCGGAACGCTGGTGGATGCCGATCTCGAAGAGGTTTCCGCCAAGCTGCAGGCACAGCAGGTCCAGCAGCAACTGGCCATGCAGGCACTGTCGATCGCCAACCGCGCACCGCAGTCCCTGCTGTCGCTGTTCCGCTAAGCAAGATGCACCAGACCTTGAGAACGACACGTCAGTGCCGCGCAAGGTCTGGTGCTTTTGATTGACCCCCCGGGTTCGATAGG
Organism: Mameliella sp. LZ-28; assembly: GCF_012274245.1. Taxonomy (NCBI): domain Bacteria; kingdom Pseudomonadati; phylum Pseudomonadota; class Alphaproteobacteria; order Rhodobacterales; family Roseobacteraceae; genus Antarctobacter; species Mameliella sp. LZ-28. The sequence goes on from NZ_JAANYX010000033.1 coordinate 259,892, forward strand.
GCCATAACCCCGCCGAGAGACAGCGGGATTCGGATGGACGGGCAAGAGGAAACGCACGGGCACTGGGACCCGTTTGGCAGGCCGCTCTTCAACGATCCGAAGGCGCGGGCCCTGTCCCGGGTGGGTGTCGTGGACATCGGCTCGAACTCGGTCCGGCTGGTGGTCTTTGACGGGGCTGCGCGCAGCCCGGCCTATTTCTACAACGAAAAGATCATGTGCGGCCTGGGCGCCGGGATGGCCGAGACCGGCCGCCTGAACCCCGAGGGACGCGAGCGGGCGCTGCGCGCCATGCTGCGCTTTCGTGCCCTGGCCAAGGGCATGGACCTGCCCGACCTGACCGTGGTGGCCACCGCAGCGATGCGCGACGCCGAGGATGGCGAGGAATTCCGCCGGGTGCTGGAATCCGCCACCGGCCTGCGGGTCTGGGTGATCGACGGCGCCGAAGAGGCGCGGCTGTCGGCGCAGGGCGTTCTGCTGGGCTGGCCCGGCAGTTACGGCCTTGTCTGCGACATCGGCGGGTCCTCGATGGAACTGGCGGAAATCCACGACGGAGAGGTTGGCCGCCGCGTGACCTCGCCGCTGGGACCGCTGAAACTGCGCGATATCGAAGGCGGGCGCAAGGCGCGCGACAAGCAGATCAAGCGCGAGCTCAAGGCCCTGGCCGAACACATGGGCACCCAGCGCGACCGGCTGTTCCTGGTCGGTGGCAGCTGGCGGGCGATCGCACGGATCGACATGCACCGGCAGGGCTATCCGCTGCAGGTGCTGCACGAATACCGGATGGACGCGGATTCGGTCCGCGAGACCGTCGCCTACATCGAGGCCAACGAGGATCACGACGCGCTGCGCAAGGCCTGCGGCGTCTCGGCCGCGCGGATGGCCCTGGTCCCCTTCGCCAGCGAGGTCCTGTTGCGCCTGCTGGAATGTTTCGAACCCAAGGACATCGCGATTTCCAGCTACGGCATCCGCGAAGGCATGCTGTTTGAACAGATGCCGCAGGAACTGCGCGACCGCGATCCGCTGATCGAGGCCTGCCGCTTTGCCGAGGCCAAGGACGCGCGGATGCCCGGTTTCGGCGCCGCGCTCTATGATTTCGTGCTGCCGCTCTTTCCCGATGCCAGCGCCTCGCGGCGGCGGCTGATCCACGCGGCCTGCCTGCTGCATGACGTCAGCTGGCGCGCGCATCCCGACTATCGCGCCGAGGTCTGTTTCGACAACGCCACGCGCGCCAACATGGGCGGGTTGAAGCACTGGGAACGGGTCTACCTGGGGCTTGCCCTGCTGCACCGCTATCGCAACAAGCGCGAAGGCACGCGGTTCGAGGATCTCTTTGCCCTGCTCGACGCCCCGCACCAGACAGAGGCAGAAGTGCTGGGCAAGGCGCTGCGTTTCGGCGCGATGCTCTGGACGCTGAAAGCGGACGGCACCGGCCCGCGGCTGGCCTGGGATGCCGAGACCAGGGCGCTGGAACTGCACCTCGACGGCACCACGGCCCCGCTTTACGGCGAGGTGGGAGAGGCCCGGCTCAAGGCCCTGGCCGACGCGCTGGGGGCAGACAGCCGCGAAGTCATGATCGTCTGAGCCCGCATCCGGCCCGGCGATCCGACCGCTCTTACAGGTCGATCTTTTCGTCCGGCGCCGCCTGCGGCTCTGGCAGGTCGGGCGCCTCGGGCACCAGCGGAACCCGGCGGCGAATGATGATGTCGCCGTTTTCCAGCATCTCGGGCGGGTGATAGAGCGTCCAGTCCTCGACCTTTTCCAGGATCTCGCCCAGGGCGGGCCCCATCTCGGCGGCGAAATCGCGCATCATGGGCTGCATCTCGCGCAGGGTCCTGTCCATCTCCTCCAGCGCCGGTTCCATCTCTGTCATCAAGCCGCGCAGAAAGAGCTTGGCCCCCTCTTCCATCAGGTTGAGACCATCCGGTTCCTCCTCGGCGGCCAGCGGCGCGGCGACAAGGGTCAGGACAAGGGCGGGCAAGGCAAGCTGTCTCATGTCCATAGATATAGGCACCGGGACAGGGCCTGGGAAGGGTTCAGAGGTCGATGTCCAGCGTGACCGGGAAATGGTCCGAGGCCACCAGCAGCGAGGCGCGCAGGGCCTCGTCCTGCCAGCATTCCGCGTCGTCGAAGGGATGCCAGATGCGCCAACGCGGGTTCCGCGCCCGAAGCCCCGGCGAGATCATCACGTAATCCAGCAGCGCCTGCAGGTAGCGTTTCTCGTCGTAGAGGAAAAAGCGCGCGGTGGTGGGCTGCGCCCCCAGCCGCCGCTGCAGCGCCTCGGCCGCGTGCGGGTCGTAAAGATGCAGCTCTTCGCCGTCGCCATCGCCCAGCAGGATCTCGACCGAGCTGCGCCCGAACAGCCCCTCGTAACTGTCGAGGCCGGGGCCGTCGTTCAGGTCCCCCATCAACACCAGGTCCTCGCCCGCCTCAAGGTGTGCTGCCACCCGCCGGCGCAGCCAGACCGCCTGGGCCAGTTGCTTGCGCCGGTTGGCGATGGCCAGTTTCATGACCTCGTCCTGGCCCTTCGCCCCATGCGGCGCCTTGGATTTCAGATGCGCCCCGATGAACCGCAGGCTGTGGCCCGACATGGTTTCGACCGCCAGTTCCAGCGGCGGCTTGGAAAAGACCACGCGGTCGGCGCGGGCGTCGATGTCCAGGTCGATCTCGAACTCGGTGTCAAAGCGCGGCGCCACCTTGCTGTCCTGCGGATCGTGACGCACGCGCAGCTTGTCCGCGTCATAGAGCAGCGCGATTTCCTGCTGGGTGTTGTTGACGAACCCCGTGGCCACCTCGCGCGTGCGCAGCCCCGCGGCCTCGGCGAAATTGGCCAGTGCGCGGGTGGTGGACCGGCGGCGATTGGTGTCGGGCGCCTCGATCACCATGATCGCATCCGCCTCCATTCGCCGAAAGACGTAGCCCAGCGCCTCCAGCTGGTCGCCCCGGGCGATGCGATGACGCCCGCCCAACTCGTTGTCGATCAGCGGGCGGCCCTTGTCATCGAACAGCGAGTCGAACCATTCGACGTTGTAGCTGGCCAGGCGCATGGCCCGTCAGGCGGTTTCGCGCGCGGAAATCTCTTCCCAGGCGCGGTTGATGTCGATCAGCCGTTTCTCCGCGATCTTGACCGCCTCCTCGGGCACGCCCCGGGCGATCATCGCGTCCGGGTGGCTTTCACGGACCAACTGCCGCCAGGTCTTGCGGATCTGGTCCAGCGGCATCTCCGGGCTGACCCCAAGAACCGTGTAGGGATCGGGCGCCGCATCGGGCACGAAACGGCTGCGCAGGGTGCGGAACTGTCCCTCGTCCATGCCGAAGATGACGGCGACATCGGCCAGGAAGGCATCCTCTGCCGGGTGATAGGTGCCATCGGCCAGGGCGATGTGGAACAGACCTTCCATCAGGTCGCAAAGCGTGCCGGTGCCCTGCCCGAACATGGTCGCGATGCGGCGGGCGTAATCCTCGTATCCGGCCACGTCCTGCCGGGCGAGGTTGAAGACCCGGGCTGCCCCGGCCTCGTCCTCGCGCGCGATGTGGAACACCTCGCGAAAGGCCGTCACCTCGTCACGCGTCACCAGCCCGTCGGCCTTGGCCATCTTGGCCGACAGGGCGATCACGGCGATGGTAAAGGCCACGCTGCGCTCGGGCGGCGCGCGCAGCCGGTCAAAGACGGCGGTCAGCCCCTCGCCCGAGGTCAGGGCCTGCAAGGCCCGCGATATGCGTGTCCAGATCGACATGGTGGCAAGTCTACGCGCTCCGGCAGGCGCTGTCAGGGGCGGATCGGGGAAAATTCTGCACCTGCGAACACCCGTCGCGGGTCAGAGGCGGATCGCGTCCTCCGGGCCGGTCATCTCTGCCGACAGACGCGGGCTGTCGGCGGGCTCGAACCGCACCAGCGGCGCCTGCAGATGCGGCGCCAGCAATGCCTCCAGGGCCGCTGCCTCGGGATGCACCACGGTCAGGCAGGTCAACGTCAGCCCCGAAGGCGGCAGGCTTTGCCCCGGCGGGCTCGGCACATGCCACTGGATCAGCGCCGGGAACAGCCCGTCAAAGGGCAGCCTGCCATCCTCCGGCACCGCCATAGACCAGCGCAGCCCGTCGCGTTCCAGGTCCACCCGGCGCCCGGCCACCGGCAAGGCGGCGATGGCGGCGTCGATGTCCGGCACCCGGCAGATCCACTTGTCGAGCCGCGCCGGCCCGCTGAAATCATCCAGCCCGAACCAGCGTGCATCGGGTGGCGACGGGGCATCGGGGTCGATGGCGATGGCCTCCAGGTAGAGGTGCGGCGCCAGGCCGATCAGCCGGTTATGGGTGCCATAGCGCGCGTGTCGTCCGCCCGGCCCCATCGGCACGCCCAAGGCCGCCTCGCAACAGGCCACGGCCGCCGCCAGGTCCGTGCCCGCCACGGCAATATGATCGAGTTCCATCATCGCGCAGGCCCTTTCATCCTACTCCGACGGCGACGATAGACCCGCGCCAAAGGGATGAACAGGGGCCACCGTCCGGCCTGCTCCTTCCGCTGCAGGCCCAGGAGCGCCCCTTGCTTCTTCTTGGTGTAAATACCCCCAAACGGGGGCGCAGCCCCCGACGCGCGCGCCCGACAGGGCGCGCGCGGGTCGGCCCGCGTCAGCGGGCCGAAACCTCTCTCGAACCGTGGCTCAGGCCGCGTCGGCGCGGGCGTCGCGGATCAGCCTCAGGATGTCCTGTGCCGCCTCGGGAATGTTGGTCCCTGGGCCAAAGATCGCCTTGACCCCCGCGTTGTAGAGGAACTCGTAATCCTGGTGCGGGATCACCCCGCCGCAGATCACGATGATGTCGCCTGCGCCCTGCGCCTGCAGCTCCTTGACCAGTTGCGGCGCCAGCGTCTTGTGGCCGGCAGCCTGGCTGGAAATGCCGATGACATGCACGTCGTTGTCGATGGCGTCCTGCGCCGCCTCTTCGGGCGTCTGGAACAGCGGGCCGACGTCCACGTCGAACCCGATGTCGGCAAAGGCGGTGGCGATCACCTTGGCGCCCCGGTCGTGGCCGTCCTGGCCCATCTTGACCACCAGCATGCGCGGGCGGCGTCCCTCGGCCTCTGCGAAATCCTCGACCGATTTCTGGATCGCGGCAAAGCCCTCGTCGCCTTCGTAGGCGGCGCCGTAGACGCCCGCCAAAGTCTTGACCTCGGCGCGGTGACGGCCGAATTCCTTTTCCATTGCCATGCTGATCTCTCCGACAGAGGCGCGCGCGCGGGCCGCTTCGACCGCCGCGTCCAGTAGGTTCCCCCCTTCTTTCGCCCGGCGCGTGAGCTCGTCCAGCGCCGCCTGACAGGCCGCCTCGTCGCGGCTGGCCCGGATCTTTTCCAGGCGCGCCACCTGGCTTTCGCGCACCTTCTGGTTGTCGATGTCGAGGATGTCGAGGTCATCCTCCTTGTCGAGCTTGTACTTGTTGACGCCGACGATCACGTCGGTGCCGCGGTCGATGGCGGCCTGCCGCTGAGCGGCGGCCTCCTCGATCCGCAGCTTGGGCATGCCGGACTCGACGGCGCGGGTCATGCCGCCCATCTCGTCGACTTCCTCGATCAGTTTCCAGGCTTCCTCGGCCAGGTCATGGGTCAGTTTCTCGACGTAGTAGGAGCCGGCCAGCGGGTCGACCACCTTGGTCACGCCGGTTTCCTCCTGCAGCACCAGCTGGGTGTTGCGGGCGATGCGGGCGCTGAAATCCGTGGGCAGGGCGATGGCCTCGTCCAGGGCGTTGGTGTGCAGCGACTGCGTGCCGCCCAGGACCGCCGACATCGCCTCATAGGCCGTGCGGATGACGTTGTTGTAGGGGTCCTGTTCGGCCAGCGACACACCCGAGGTCTGGCAGTGCGTGCGCAGCATCTTCGACCGCGGGTTCTGCGCGCCCAGTTCCGTCATGATCCGGTGCCAGAGCATCCGCGCCGCGCGCAGCTTGGCCACTTCCATGAAGAAGTTCTTGCCGATGGCAAAGAAGAAGGACAGCCGCCCGGCGAACTTGTCGATGTCCATCCCTGCTTCCATCGCGGTTTTCACGTATTCCTTGCCGTCCGCCAGCGTGAACGCCAGCTCCTGCACCAGGTTCGCGCCGGCCTCCTGCATGTGGTAGCCGGAGATGGAAATCGAGTTGAATTTCGGCATCTCGTTCGAGGTGTACTCGATGATGTCCGAGATGATCCGCATCGAGGGTGCCGGCGGGTAGATATAGGTGTTGCGGACCATGAACTCCTTGAGGATGTCGTTCTGGATGGTCCCGGACAGCACCGACTTGTCGTGGCCCTGTTCCTCACCCGTGACGATGAAATTGGCCAGCACCGGGATCACCGCGCCGTTCATGGTCATCGACACCGAGACCTTGTCCAGCGGGATGCCGTCGAAGAGGATCTTCATGTCCTCGACGCTGTCGATGGCGACACCGGCCTTGCCCACGTCGCCGACCACGCGGGGGTGGTCGCTGTCATAGCCTCGGTGGGTGGCCAGGTCGAAGGCGACAGAGACCCCCTGCTGACCGGCGGCCAGGCCACGGCGGTAGAAGGCATTGCTCTCCTCCGCGGTCGAAAACCCGGCATATTGCCGGATCGTCCAGGGACGGCCGGCGTACATCGTCGCCTTGACGCCACGGGTAAAGGGCTCTGCCCCCGGCAGGGTGCCCATGTGGGGCAGTCCCTCGATGTCGGCGGAGGTATAAAGCGGCTTGACCGCGATGCCTTCGAGCGTGTTCCAGGTCAGGTCGTCCAGCGGGCGGCCCCGCAGTTCCTTTTCAGCCGTCTCGCGCCAGCTTTCGGGCAGATCCGTCATCGTCTCGTCCTCTCTTCAAGTCTTCATGGCAGCCGGGTCCGGGTCTCTGTCCCGGTTGACGGCTGCGGGGTCTCTGTCAGTGTGGCCAGCCCGTCGGCGCCCGCGCGCAGCCAGGCCAGGTCCTGTTCGTAGGCATGGCGCAGGCGCGCCGATTGAACCTCGTCGAAGGGCGACCAGCGCGTCGGCACCGGGGCCTCTTGCAATCCGCCCGTGTCCTCGCCCCGCGCCTCCAGCGCCGCGTGCAGCGCGGCGGTGTCGGGGCGGCGGTTTTCCAGGAACCGCCCGGTGTCCGCCAGCGGCAGGCCCGGTTCCCCGGTCATGACCTGCAACAGCAGGTCGGGACGGTCGGCGAAACATTCGAAGGGCGTGACCTGGATCCTTGCATCAGGACAGGCGCAGGCCAGGTCGGTGATGACAGCGCGCCAGCTGCGCGTGCCCCGCGCCAGCGCGGCAATGGCGTCGGGCGCCGGGCGCGACTGCCCGCGCGGCACCAGGTAGGCCGCCACCGAGGCCCACCAGTGATCCAGCGAGCGGATCTGCAGCGTGATCTTCACCACGCCCCCGGCCGCTGCCGACAGCCGCGCCATCCTCTCGCCGATCGCCGGGTAAAGCGCCTGCTGCCGCAGGCAGTTGCGCGCGGTGCCGATCATGTTCTCATCGGTGATGACCAGGTGGCGCAGGCCGAGACCCCGGGATTTTTCCAGGTTCACACCCAGACGCCCGGCGGCGCGACGGGCGGCCTCGGGCGACTCGGGGCGTTCGACCACGTCGAAGAGCAGGCCGTTGCGTGTCCTGCGCGGGCCCCAGAAGCCGATACCGCGCGGCTTGAGCGCGGCACCATACGTGCGCAGGTAGGCCTGGAAACTGGTGGTGGCGGTGCGGTGGGCACCGGCGTGCAGGATGATGTCCATCAGGCAATGCCCCCCGGTCGCGACCCCGAGGCGCGGACTGCGCCGGGGTCCTGGAACGGGCGCGAGACTGCGCCGGGACAGGTGAGAATGCCGTTAAAGGTAAAATTTTTCCGGGCACTGGCGCGGGAAAGCTGTGCAGCCCGCCGGTCCGCGCTTATATCTTTTGTCATGCATGGTTTGACCCGACTGATCGCCGCTGCCCTGATGGGCGCCTTTGCCAGTACCTCGGCCGCCCAGGGGGCCGAGACCACGGATGATTTCGAGATGATCCGACCCGCGGCCGAAACCTCACTGGAGGACTGGCTGTGGATCAAGCGGCCCGTCGTCGTCTTTGCCGACAGCCCCGCCGACCCGCGGTATGTCGAGCAGATCAACCTGATCACCGAACGGCTGGACGCGCTGGAAGAGCGCGACGTGGTGGTGATCACCGACACCGATCCCGGGGCGCGCAGCTCGGTCCGGCAGAAACTGCGCCCGCGCGGGTTCATGCTGGCGATCCTCGCCAAGGACGGCAGCATCGTGACGCGCAAACCCGGCCCCTGGTCGGTGCGCGAGATCTCTCGCTCGATCGACAAGCTGCCCCTGCGCCAGCAGGAGGCACGCGACAGGTAAGCCGCATCGCCGGTCAGACGTTGCCGCGCAGGAAAAAGGCGATCTGCGAGGGCCGGTGCAGCAGCGCCAGCGCGTTGGTGGCGGGATCGTAGATCATCACCGTCTCGTCCGACATCAGCGCCAGGTAGACATCGGCCTGGAATGTCGCGTCCATGCAGGCGCGGGCCGGGCCGACAAAGCTGGAGATCAGGCCCAGCCCCTCGTAGAGATTGACCGACATCAGCCCCTCGGACACCATGTTGGGTGTCATGCCGGGGATCTCGAAGGCCACCGCGCGGCCCTGCGACAGCAGGCGCTGACCGGCGTGCAGATCGTCCACCCGCCGCAACGGACCGGAGGCCCGCACCTCGCCCGAGATCGTGTCGAAGATCGCCGCCGTGCAGGTCCCGTGCGAGGTAAAGGCCCGCGTCTGTGCCAGGAAGACCCAGGTGCCCAGCTGCGCGCGCACCGCCTCTTCGGTGTCGAGGCGGAAACAGCCCGTCAGCAGCCCCCAGAGGGCCGCAAGAACCAGCATCCGCCGAAGAAACCGCACCAGACCGCCCTGCCCCCTTGCCCGTACTCGTTGCGGGCAGGTTAGTGCCAAGGCGTTTAGGATCCGTTGCCGAGAGCCGGGTCATCCGCCGTCCCCCGTTTCTGCCCGCGGTTCGTCGCCGCGCAGACGCAGGTGCAGGGCAATCCCGCCGATCCCGAACATCAGGGCATAGCCCAGCAGGCTGCCAGCCCCGGCCGCCAGCATCCGGAAATAGACCGCGCAAAAGACCAGCGTCATGACCGCCAGCACAACCAGCGGCCCGCCAAGGTAAAAGCCCCAGCCGGGCAGCAGGTCCAGAAGCGCCGCCAGCAGGGCCAGGTAAACGGCATAACCGGTCCCCACCGAAACGATGGAGACCGCAAGCGCGCTGCCGACGAACAGCGCGTTGCCGCCCTCTGTCGGCACCACGAACCACAGGCCGACCGCCACCACCCCCGACACCACCAGCCCGGCGAGAAACGCCAGGCTGTGCATGAGCCAGATGCGGAGGGCGCGGCGGACCATGCCTTATTCGAACTCCATGATGACGTCGTCGACGGCCAGGCTGTCGCCCGGTCCGGCGTTGATCTTGGCCACCACGCCCTTCTTCTCGGCGCGCAGGATGTTTTCCATCTTCATCGCCTCGACAGTGCAGAGCGCTTGCCCCTCCTGGACCTCGTCGCCCTCGGCCACGTTGACCTTCACGATCAGGCCGGGCATCGGGCAGAGCAGCATCCTGGAGGTGTCGGGCGGCAGTTTCTCGGGCATGAGCCGGGCCAGTTCCGCCTGCCGGGGTGAGCGGACATGGACGCGCATATCGGCGCCACGGGTGCGCAGGCGGAAGCCATGCGTGACCTTGTCGACCTTCAGCACCAGCGGCGCGCCGTTCACCGTCATGTGGGCCAGCGTGTCGCCCGGGGTCCAGCGGCCCTCGACGCGCAGGCTGGAGCCATCGGCGAAATTGACGGTCGAGCCATCGGGGTCGGCGTCGATGACGACGTCGTAATCGACCCCCTGCAGGCTGACGACCCAGTCGCTGCCGACGCGGCGTTCGTGGTTGCCAAGACGCCCGGTGACACGGGTGCGCCGGATCTCGGCCACGCGGTTCATCGCGGCAGCAGCGGCGGCAACGCGCTTGAGCTCATCCTCGCCCAGGGTCACGCCCTCGAAGCCCTCGGGGTATTCCTCGGCGATGAAGGCGGTGGTCATGTCGCCCGAGATGAATTTCGGGTGGTCCATGACGGCGGCGACGAAGGGCAGGTTGTGGCCGATGCCCTCGACCTCGAAACTGTCCAGCGCGTTGCGCATGGTCTCGATGGCCGCGTCCCGCGTCTTGCCCCAGGTACACAGCTTGGCGATCATCGGGTCATAGTACATGCTGATCTCGCCGCCCTCGTAGACGCCGGTATCGTTGCGCACGATGCCCTCGCTCAGTTCGCCCTCGGCGGGCGGACGGTAGCGGGTCAGGCGGCCGATGGAGGGCAGGAAACCACGATAGGGATCCTCGGCGTAAAGCCGGTTCTCGATCGCCCAGCCGTTGATCTGCACGTCGTCCTGGGTGATCGACAGCGGCTCGCCATTGGCGACGCGGATCATCTGTTCGACCAGGTCGACGCCGGTGATCAGTTCCGTCACCGGGTGTTCCACCTGCAGGCGGGTGTTCATTTCCAGAAAGTAGAAGTTCTTGTCGCCGTCGACGATGAATTCCACGGTGCCGGCGCTGGCATAGCCCACCGCCTTGGCCAAGGCGACCGATTGTTCGCCCATCGCCTTGCGGGTTTCGGGGTCGAGGAAGGGGCTGGGCGCCTCTTCGACGACCTTCTGGTTGCGGCGCTGGATCGAACATTCGCGTTCGTTCAGGTAGATGCCGTTGCCGTGGGTGTCGCAGAGCACCTGGATCTCGATGTGGCGCGGCTGGGTGACGAATTTCTCGATGAAGATCCGGTCATCGCCAAAGCTGCTGGCGGCCTCGTTCTTGGACGACTGGAAGCCCTCGCGCGCCTCTTCGTCGTTCCAGGCGATGCGCATGCCCTTGCCGCCGCCGCCGGCACTGGCCTTGATCATGACCGGGTAGCCGATCTCGTTCGAGATCTTCACCGCTTCCTCGGCGTCCTCGATCAGGCCCATGTAGCCGGGGACAGTGTTGACCTTCGCCTCCTGGGCGATCTTCTTGGAGGTGATCTTGTCGCCCATCGCCTCGATTGCGCCCTTGGGCGGTCCGATGAAAGCGACGCCGGCGGCTTCGAGGGCCTCGGCGAATTTCGGGTTCTCGGACAGGAAGCCATAGCCCGGGTGCACCGCCTGCGCGCCGGACTGCTTGATGGCGCCCATGATCTTGTCGATCACGATATAGGACTGGTTCGCCTGCGGCGGACCGATGTGCACGGCCTCGTCGGCCATTTCCACATGCAGCGCGTTCTTGTCGGCGTCCGAGTAGACCGCCACCGTCTTGATGCCCATCTTGCGGGCGGTCTTGATGACCCGGCAGGCGATCTCGCCCCGGTTCGCGATCAGGATCTTGTCGAACATGTCTGTCCCTTCTTCTTGGCCCGCTGGGGGGCTGCGTCTGAACATGCAAACGCCGCCCGGGGCAAAAACCCCGGACGGCGTTGAAACGGATCTGTGGCGGCGCCGGTCCGGCGCGCGCGGGTCTGATCAGCGGTTGCGGCAAACCTCTGGCGTGACGTCGTCGCAGACGACACCGGCCGCGCCGCCGATGGCGGCACCGGCCGCCACGTTGCGGCCCGTGGCCGCGGCGCCAGCGGCACCGATGCCAGCACCGATGACGCCACGTTCGATGTCTGTGCCTTCACAGGCAGCCAGGCCGAGGGTTGCGACAAGTGCCGCGGAAATCGTGAGTATACGCATGAGGACCACTCCTTCTCCCATGTCAGTGCGTCGGGATCATTACCCGACAACGCGGCGCGGGAAAGTTGGTTCCAGTGCGGATGGCCAGGGGCGGCAAGAACCGGCGCAAGGCCGGCGAAGAGCCGCCGAAAGGCAGGGTCAGCAGCGCGAAGGGTAGCGGCTGCAATAGTTGATGTTGTTCGCGACCCCGACCCGCGAGCCGGAGAGCACGTTGACGTCGAGCGCCACGGCGTCCTCGCTCTGCTCGCCCAGGTTGTCGCCGCAGGCCGCAAGCGCGACCAGTGCGACCAGCGCAAGGGATGTGCGGTGCGTGTTGATGTCCCGTCCGTGCATGTGAGGCTCTCCTCATCGTTCTGCGACTGCTCGGGATGCAGGGAACACCATGCAAGGGGGAAAATCCAGTCTCTTGTCCCAACGTCACCCGTAGAGCGCGAATATCCGCCAAGCCATTGACTCGGAGCGTGTTTCGCGAGGCAAGTACGGAAATGGGGCGGCCGGGCCGGGGACTGACCTGACCGCCCCCTAGGGGGTTGGGTACCGCGGAGACACAGGGACGAAATAGGACCTTCGCCGCGACCCGTGATCACGCTTGCAGAAACGCCGCGATCTGCAAAGCCCGCAATCCGTGCAAAATTTCCATCGGCAATCGCCCGCGCAATCTGGCGGCGAACTGGCAAGAAAGCGCCCAAGCTCATTCCCAGTCCTCCGACGGTTCGAAGGCCTCGGGAAAAGCCGCCCGTGCGGCACTCTCGTCGATGACCAGGAGCGCGTCGTAGCTCTCCGGGTCGAAAGGGTCGTCGTAGGGCAGGACCTCGCGGCCAAAGAGCCAGGACAGGCGGCCCGCGTCGAGGTTGCCCCGTTCAAAGGGTTCGTCCCCGAAATGCTGCCAGAGCGCGGCCATGAAGGCGGTGTCTGCGCGACGGTCGGCGGGCCGGCGGTCGCGGTAACGCTCGCGGCGGGTGATCGGCGTGACGCCCTTGGGATTGGCGCGGCGGATCGTGAACTGGAAGTCGGTGCCGGTCAGACGGCCCGGGAACCCGCGGTGCTTCAGCATGTGCCCGCCTCCCCGACAGGGAGAGACGGCACAGCAGGTGATCGCGCGCCGGGACGGCGCGCAACGATGGCATTGCTCGTCAATCCTCCGCCTGCTGCCCCGAACTGGCGGAAAGGCGGGACGGACGCGCGCGCCCGCCCCGATAGGTTCTTACTTGTACTTGCCCGTGTAGACCGGCTCGACCGAGATGGGCTCGGGATCGACCACGATGTACTCTTCTTCTTCCTGCTGTGCGCAGGCGGAAACGCCGGCGATGACAGCAAACATGGCAAGCAGTTTGATGCTCTTGGACATCTTCTACTCCTGTCTAGTGCAACGAAACATTCAGCGCGCGAGCGCCCTGCCTGTCCCCGTTCAGAGGTTTCGATTGCTTGGGTGCAATCAGTCACGAACCTACCCGACTGTCGGGGAAAAAGATACGCACCCTTGGGCAACGAATCGGGTTGTGACTCAGAAGCCTCATAAACTTGTCCACATGAGAGTCGTATCGCAAGATATTGTGGGACCATCAGAAAGCCTCCCAAATGCAGAGGTCGCTTTGGACAAAGAAACTCTCGAAAAACTGCGTTACATCGGGGGTCATGATCCCGAAATCGACCGGTTCGGACATCAGCGTGATGACAATGGTGGCCGGTTCGCCGCCCGCGTCGGTCACACGGCGCAACGCGTCCTGCGTGCACAAGAGCTCGATATCGCCCGCCACTTCCTCGAAAGGCAGTTCGGCGGTGTCCAGTGCGGGCACGACGTAGCGAACCCGCCAGAGCGGCGGTTCGGCGATGACGTCATGATACGTGAATTCCAGCCCCGAGGTCGGCAGGATGTCCTTCAGGACCGGCGCAGCTTCTTCCTGTGCGCGCAGCGGCCCGCAAAGGACCGCCAAGGCCAGGATGGGTGCGAAGAACAGGCGGCAGCCCCGGTACCTGCGAGCGATGCTCGCGGCTCCTCCCACCGGGGCCGCCAAAGCCCCGGGCACACCCGGGGCGTAAACTCTGGACCGGTTCATGAGCGGTCCTCCCCTGCCCAGCGCAGCCAGCGGGCGCGGTGCGCCGGGCTGTCGAGCAGATCGCGGATGCGGCTTTCCGTGCCTTGCGGCGCCCGCCCCTGAAGGCGACCGCCGGCGCGCACGGTCAAACCGCCTTCCGCCGCGTCAATCTGTATCACCGGTGAAAAACCGCGCAACCCCTGAAGCGCGCGCCAGAGGTCCTGCCGGATGTGGCGCGCCAGCCGCGAGGGGCGCACCGGCGGAAAGTCGCTGACCGCCGAGACATCGAACCGTGGCGGCCAGTGCCGGGCCAGGACGTATTGTTCCGGGTCGCTCCGGATATGCCATGCGTCGCGTTTCATGCCCTCACCCATTTCCGCAACCGGGCCATCAGACCGCGGGATTGCGCCGCCGCCAGCGCGGCGGCCTGTGCCCGCTCCTGTTCCGCCCGCTCGATGAAGATCAGCGCATACGGGCGAAGGGCCTCTTCGGGCCCGCCTTCCAGACGCTTCATCACCTTGTTGTAGGGCACCGCGCTCAACCCGCCTTCGCGCAGGATAAGCGGCTCACCCCGCGCGCCTGCCACCCAGCTCCCGGCCCCGGCGCGGATGATGACCTCGCCGACATAGCAGGAGGCCGCCTGCAGCAGCAGCCGAAACCCCGACCCGCCGCCCTCGCCCTGGGCGAGGTCGTCCAGGATTTCCTCGACGAGGCCGAGGCTGTCGAGGCTGAAATCCATGTCACGCCCATAGACGTCGCGCGCCGTCTTGACGAAGGCAAGCGCGACCTGGGGCGCCCGTTCCGGACCGGGGATCATGCGCGGGCCCTCCAGCACTCAAAGCGGGATATTGTTGTGCTTCTTCCAGGGCATCTCGCGTTTCTTGTCGCGCAGCATGGCAAAGGCCCGCGCCACGCGCCGCCGGGTCGAGCGCGGCTGGATCACCTCATCGACAAAGCCGCGTTCGGCCGCGATGAAGGGGTTCGCAAAACGGTCTTCATATTCCGCCGCGTGCCCGGCGATCTTTTCCGCATCACCGAGGTCAGCACGGAAGATGATCTCGGCCGCGCCCTTGGCGCCCATGACGGCGATCTGCGCCGTGGGCCAGGCATAGTTGACGTCGGCGCGCAGGTGTTTCGATGCCATCACGTCATAGGCGCCGCCATAGGCCTTGCGGGTGATGACGGTGACCATCGGCACCGTCGCCTCGCCATAGGCAAAGAGCAGCTTGGCGCCGTGCTTGATGACGCCGTTGTATTCCTGGGAGGTGCCGGGCAGGAAGCCGGGCACGTCCACAAGCGTCAGGATCGGGATTTCGAAACAGTCGCAGAAGCGCACGAACCGCGCCGCCTTCTTCGAACTGTCGATGTCCAAAACACCCGCCAGCACCATCGGCTGGTTCGCCACCACGCCGACGGTCTGCCCCTCAAGGCGGATGAACCCGGTGATGATATTGCCCGCGTGATCGGCCTGGATCTCGTAGAAATCGCCTTCGTCCGCGACCTTCAGGATCAGTTCCTTCATGTCGTAGGGCATATTCGGGTTGTCGGGGATCAGCGTGTCGAGGCTGGGCTCGATCCGGTCGACGTCATCGAAGAAGGGACGGACCGGCGGCTTTTCGCGGTTCGACTTGGGCAGGAAGTCGACCAGGCGGCGGACCTCGGCCAGCGCCTCGACGTCGTTTTCAAAAGCGCCGTCGGCGACCGAGGATTTCTTGGTATGGGTGCTTGCGCCGCCCAGTTCCTCGGCGGTGACGACCTCGTTGGTCACGGTCTTGACCACGTCGGGGCCGGTCACGAACATGTAAGAGGTGTCCTTCACCATGAAGATGAAGTCGGTCATCGCGGGCGAGTAGACCGCGCCGCCGGCACAGGGGCCCATGATGACGCTGATCTGCGGGATCACACCGGAGGCCTCGATGTTGCGCTGGAAGATCTCGGCATAGCCGGCAAGGCTGTCGACACCTTCCTGGATGCGGGCGCCGCCCGAATCGTTCAGGCCGATCACCGGCGCGCCGTTCTGCACCGCCATATCCATGATCTTGCAGATCTTCTGCGCATGGGTGGCAGAGACCGACCCACCCAGAACGGTGAAATCCTGGCTGAAGACATAGACCATGCGGCCGTTGATCGTGCCGACGCCCGTCACGACCCCATCACCGTAGGGGCGGTTCTTTTCCATGCCGAAATCGGTACAGCGATGGGCGACGAAGGTGTCGTATTCCTCGAAGCTGCCCTCATCGACCAAAAGCTCGATCCGCTCGCGCGCGGTCAGCTTACCCTTGGCGTGCTGGGCGTCGATACGTTTCTGCCCCCCGCCCAGGCGGGCGTTCTCACGGCGGTCGTGCAGTTCCTGGATAATGTCTTTCATCTGGCGGCCCCTTTCGCTTTGGCGCGAAAATACAGGGGAATCCCTGCGCCTCAAGGATTTCCTCGCAAATTTGCAAATCCGGAAAATAACGACCGCCGCATAATGCAAATATGGAAATTACATGTCGGCAGCATGTAATGTATGGACATTTCCCACGGTGCGCCCTACCCCATTCCGCATGAGCCCGAATTCTCCGGCGCGCTTTCTCGACCGAAGCACCCCGCCACATATCGCAACACTTGTCCTGATGGCCGGCATGTCCGCGCTGGCCATGAACATCTTCGTGCCCGCGCTGCAGATCATGGCAAACTGGTACGCGGTGGATTACGCCCTGATGCAGGCCTCTGTGACCGGATACCTGGCCGGGAACGCGGTGCTGCAACTCTTTATCGGGCCGATCTCGGACAAGCTGGGCCGCCGCCCGGTGATCATGGGCGGCATCGCGCTGTTCATCCTGGCCACCATCGGCTGTCTGCTGGCAACGAACATCACGGTCTTCCTGATCTTCCGCATGCTGCAGACCACCATCGTGGTGACGATGGTCCTCAGCCGCGCGGTCGTGCGCGATCTCTACCCGCCGGATGAGGCCGCCTCGATGATCGGCTACGTGACGATGGGCATGTCCCTGGTGCCGATGCTTGCGCCGGTGCTGGGCGGCCTGCTGGCCGAATCGTTCGGATGGCAGTCCAACTTCTGGCTGATGCTGGTGATGGGCGTGCTGCTCCTGTGGCTTTGCCACAACGACCTGGGTGAGACCAAGGCCAGCAGCGGGCTGAGCCTGGCACAGCAGTTCCGCGAATACCCCGAGCTGTTCCGCAGCCCCCGCTTCTGGGGCTATGCCCTGGCCTGCGCCTTTTCCTCGGGCGCCTTCTTCTCCTATGTCGGCGGCGCCTCCTTCGTGGGGATCGAGGTCTTTGGCCTCTCGGCCAGCCTGCTGGGCCTGCTCTTCGGCGCGCCGGCGATCGGCTATGCCCTGGGCAACGGCCTGTCCGGGCGCTTCTCGGCCCGGTTCGGGGTGAACACGATGGTGCTCTGGGGCGGGCTGATCGTGGCCGGCGGCGTCGGCCTGTCGCTGATGCTCTTTGCCATCGACATGGGCAACGCCTTTACCTTCTTCGGCTTCATGACGCTGGTCGGATTGGGCAACGGGCTGACGATCCCCAATGCCACCGCAGGCGCACTGTCTGTCCGCCCGCATCTCGCGGGCACCGCCTCTGGCCTTTCCGGCGCCATCATGCTGGGCGGCGGCGCGGCCCTGTCGCAGCTGGCCGGTGTCCTTCTGACAGAGGATGCGGGCGTCTGGCCGCTGCTCTGGATCATGTTCGGCTCCGGCGTGGCTTCTGTCGTGGCGGCGATGCTGGTGATCCGCAGGGCACGTCGCGTCGGGGGGCTGGACGCGGCCTGACAAAGTTTGCATCTTTGCCCGACTCGTTCGCAAA
This sequence comes from Mameliella sp. LZ-28, assembly GCF_012274245.1. Lineage (NCBI taxonomy): Bacteria > Pseudomonadati > Pseudomonadota > Alphaproteobacteria > Rhodobacterales > Roseobacteraceae > Antarctobacter > Mameliella sp. LZ-28. Next base: position 277,431 of record NZ_JAANYX010000033.1, read on the forward strand.
GATGCAAAGATGGCCACCCAGAAACTCTATGCCGGCGCCAAGCTGCGCGACATCCGCACCCGCCTGAACCTGACGCAAAAGGATTTTGCCGCCAAGCTCGGCATCTCCCTGCCCTATCTCAACCAGATGGAGAACAACAACCGGCCGGTCAGCACCACCGTCGTGCTGGCCCTGGCGCAAGAGTTCGGCTTTGACGTGACGGAGCTGGGCCAGGGCGATGCCGAACGGCTGGTCACCGACATGCGCGAGGCCCTGGCCGATCCGATCTTCGGCGAACACAGCCCTCAGCTGGCCGACCTGCGCCTGACCGCCTCCAACGCGCCGGTGCTGGCGCGGGCCTTCCTGGCGCTGCACCGGGCCTACAGGCAGACCCATGAACGCCTCGCCTCGCTGGACGAGGCGCTGGGGCGCGAGGGGGCGCAACTTCAGCCAAGTCCGTGGGAAGAGGTGCGCGACTTCTTCCACTACTGCGACAACTACATCGACGCCGTGGACCGCGCCGCGGAACATTTCGCCAAGCTGCACGGCAGCGAGACGGACATGCGCGCCGCCGCCATCGAGCGGCTGGAATCGCGCGGCATCACGGTGCGGCAATCGCAGGGAGCCCCGATGCGCGCCTTCGACGAGGACCGCCAGGAACTGGTCCTTTCCTCGCTGCTACCGGTTGAGACCCAGACCTTCCAGCTCCTGGTCCAGGTGGCACTTCTGCGCCAGAACCAGCTGCTGGAAGCGACGCTGGATCTCGCCCGCTTTCAGAGCGACGAGGCCCGCGCGATCGCCAAGCTCGGGCTTGCCAACTATTTCGCCGGGGCCGCGATGATGCCCTACAAGGCCTTCCTCTCGGCGGCGCAGGAAACCCGGCACGACCTGGAACTGCTGGCCGCGCGTTTCGGCGCCTCGATCGAGCAGGTCGCGCACCGGTTGTCGACGCTGCAACGGCCCGGCGCCAAGGGCGTGCCCTTCTTCTTTGTCCGGGTCGACCAGGCCGGCACCATCACGAAACGCCATTCCGCCACCCGGCTGCAATTCGCCCGCTTCGGCGGCGCCTGCCCCCTGTGGAACGTGCACCGCGCCTTCGAAACGCCCGGCCGTTTCCTGCGCCAGCTTGCGGAAACCCCGGACGGCGTGCGCTACATCAGCCTCGCGGTGGATGTCTCGAAGACCGGTGGCCACTTCGGCGCCCCCGTCCGCCGCTACGCCATTTCCATCGGTTGCGAGGTGCGCCACGCCGCCGCCCTCGTCTATGCCGACGACATGGATTTCACCCGTCCCAGCGCCTTCGAGCCCATCGGGATCAGTTGCCGTATCTGCGAGCGCACCCATTGCCACCAACGCTCTGTCCCGCCGCTGGAAAAACGCCTGACCACCACGCCCAACCACCGCGACGTGCTGCCCTACCGCCTAGATTGAGCCTGATCTTCGTTCCGGAGCCATCCCTCGTCCCGCGTGCCGAAAGACGGCACCGGGCGACCGGGACAAGCTAAATCGCGGAGGGGCCCCGCTTGCGGGGAGACCGCTATTTTACTTGGCGCGGGCGCACGGGGCTGTCAGGCACAAAGCGGGATGAGGGATGGATCAGGGACGAAGATCTTCGTTCTGGTGAATTGCGAAGTTCCGGACCACCAAGCCACCAGCGACCGATCACACAAAGGCGTCACGCGCCCAAACGCGGATAAAAGCGCGCGGAAGCGCTCAATTCAGCAACCGGCTCAGACGTCCCGACAGGGAAACCGTCGCGCCAGATCCGCCATGATCGCGCAGTCCTCACCATCGTGCGGCCCCTTCGCCCAGGGGCGAAAGCGCATCCGCACCGCAGCGAGCACCGCGCCCTGCGTCTCCGGGGTCACCTCATAGCCGAAGCTCCGGCAGTCCTGCCAGAACCGCGCCTCGTCCAGTTCCTCTGCGCCCGCTTCCGGCCAGACGGCCAGTCCGCACAATGCCAAGCGACGCCAGTCGAACCGCGCGCCGGGGTCGATCTTGCGTCCAAGCGCGGTGTCCGAATGGCCGACGACACGCTCCGGCGGCACCGTCCAGCGGGAACAGATTCCGCGCAGCAGGTCCTCCAGGACCGCCATCTGCGGCTCGGGGAAGGGATGAAACCCGGTATTCGCAAGTTCGATCCCGATGGAATGCGAGTTCACGTCCGCCACGCCCCCCCAGCAGCCGCGTCCGGCGTGCCAGGCACGATCTTCCTCGCGGACCAGCTGCCAGCAGCGCCCGTCTTCGGCGATGACGTAGTGACAGGAGACTTCGCTCTCGGGATTGCACAGCCAGTCGCGCGCCGCTTCGGCGGAGGTCATGGCGGTGTAATGCAGAACGACCATATCCGGCGCGGAGACACCGCGCCGGTCACCGAAATTCGGCGATGGATACCATTCGGGGGTGGGCGTCACCGCAGGGGTCAGCCGCCGCGCACGGCCCGGAAAGGCGCCGGGGTCCAGGTGCAGGCAAAGCCATCGCCGTCCGGATCCATGCCCTTGCGGTCCTTTTCCGGTCCGCCCAAGCGCAGGAAATCCTCCTGCGCCAGATCGGCCGAGGAATATGTCGAACAGGCCCGCTGATACCGTGCCTGCGCGTTAAAGCTCGACCGTTTGTAGAGCGCCGTTCCGACCGGGTTGGTCGTGCGCAGGGCATATTCGACGATGTTCGGAGCGTCGGTGCCGGGACGCTTGGGCAGGGCCTCGGGTTGAACCACGGTATATTGCGCGCGGTTGCGTTCGATCAGGCGGGCGTCGGCGTCGATGTCGCGGGTACGCGAAACGGCGCTGAAGTCGTTCTCACCCGAGATGCCGCGGGCATTCGACACGATTTGCGGCGGCGGGTTCGACGGGTCCGCCTCGACCGGGGCCACACCGGAGTTGGCCTGGCGGGCCGCTGCCGCTGCGCGGGCCTCGTCCCCGTCGATGGGGCTGGACTGGACGTCCGGCGCCACGGGAATAGGCCCGGCGTCGCCATTCAGCTGCGCCTCACGGCGGGCGGCATAGTCGTCATAGTTGCCAAAACCAACGCCGGTGCCCGGGTCAGCCACCCCGGCACCGCTGTCGGGAACACTGGGTTCGCAAGCCGCCACGGCCAAGGCCGCCACAACCAGTAGATAGTTCCGCATCGTCTGTCCTGCCTGTGCTTTGGCCGCAGGCCTTACCACCATTTCGACGGTTTTGCCACAAATCCCGCAGCCTGTTCGAGCGCATAAGCGGTATTCAGCAGGTCGCCTTCTTCCCAGGGGCGGCCAATCAGTTGCAGGCCCAGCGGCAGCCCCTGCTTGCTCAGCCCGGCGGGCACCGCGATGCCCGGCAGACCGGCCAGGTTGACCGTTACGGTGAAGACGTCGTTGAGATACATGGCGACCGGATCGGCCTCGGTCATCTCGCCCAGGCCAAAGGCGGCAGAGGGGGTCGCGGGCGTCAGGATCGCATCCACGCCTTGGGCAAAGACATCCTCAAAGTCCTTCTTGATCAGCGTCCGCACCTTGCGCGCGCGGTTGTAATAGGCGTCGTAGAAACCCGCCGACAGGACGTAGGTCCCCACCATGACGCGGCGCTTGACCTCATCGCCGAAGCCTTCGGCGCGGGTTTTCTCGTACATCTCGACGATGCCGTCGCCCTGGCTCAGCTTGGCACGGTGTCCATAGCGCACCCCGTCATATCGTGCGAGGTTCGAGGAGGCCTCTGCCGGCGCGATGACGTAATAGGCCGGCAGCGCGTATTTCGTGTGCGGCAGGCTGATGTCGACGATCTTTGCCCCCGCGTCCTCCAGCATCTTGCGGCCCTCGGCCCAGAGCGCGTCGATCTCCTCGGGCATGCCGTCCATGCGGTATTCGCGGGGAATGCCGATGGTCTTGCCCTTGATGTCGCCGGTCAGCAGGGATTCGAAATCCGGCACGGCGAGGTCGGCGCTGGTCGAATCCTTGGGGTCATGCCCGCACATGGCCTGCAGCATGATGGCACAGTCGCGCACGTCCTTGGCCATCGGCCCGGCCTGGTCCAGGGACGAGGCAAAGGCCACGATCCCCCAGCGCGAACAGCGGCCGTAGGTCGGCTTGATGCCGGTGATGCCGGTAAAGGCGGCGGGCTGGCGGATCGACCCGCCGGTGTCGGTGCCGGTCGCCCCAAGGCAGAGGTCCGCTGCCACCGCCGAGGCAGAGCCGCCCGAGGAGCCGCCCGGCGTCAGTTGCGCGTCGTCATTGCCGCGCCGCCAGGGGTTCACCGCGTTGCCGTAACACGAGGTCTCGTTGGACGAGCCCATCGCGAATTCGTCCATGTTCAGCTTACCCAGCATGACCGCGCCCGCATCGAAAAGCTGGCTGGTCACGGTGCTTTCATACTCGGGCTTGAAGCCGCCAAGGATGTTCGAGGCGGCCTGCGACGCCACGCCCTTGGTGCAGAACAGGTCCTTGATCCCAAGGGGAATGCCGCAAAGCGCGGGCGCCTCACCCGCCTTGATCCGCGCATCGGCGGCAGCAGCCTGCTCACGCGCGATCTCGGGCGTCTTGTGCACGAATGCGTTCAGTGCGCCGGCCCCTTCGATGGCCGTCAGGCAGGCTTCGGTCAGTTCGGCAGAGGTCACGTCGCCCTTGCGCAGCGCATCGCGCGCCTCGGCGATCTTCAGCTTGGTCAGTTCGGTCATCACTCAACCACCTTCGGAACCGCAAAAAAGCCTTCGCGCGCATCGGGCGCGTTCGAGAGGACCTTGTCGGCCATGCCGCCATCCGTCACCCCGTCCTTGCGGCGCTTCAGCCGCATCGGCGTGACCGATACCATCGGCTCCACGCCCTCGACGTCGACCTCGTTCAGCTGCTCGATAAAGACGAGGATGTCGTTGAAGGCATTGGCCAGCGCCGGAAGCTCGTCTTCTTCCACCTTGATGCGGGCCAGGTGCGCCACGCGTGCCGCGGTCTCGATGTCGATCGACATGGGGGCCTCTTTGACTGTGAATTCAGCGCAGGCTTTACCGCCCCGCCCCGCGCGCCGCAAGCACATGCCGCGTCCAGACCTCGATCATCCAGCCCAGCATCACCGCATTCAGCACATGCCACAGGAAATGCGTGCCCAGCGGGATCACGTTGCACAAAGGTTCATCAAGGGTGCGCGCCAGCATCGAGGCCAGCAGGATCGCCACCCCGATCGCCAGTCCCCGCGCAGTCCCGGGCGCCCGGTTGCGCAGGAGGGCGGCATAGATCGCGATCAAGAACGGCACCGGCGCATAGCTGGAGGTCCCTCCCAGGCCCGGGATCATGCCGAACAGCGGCGCGGTGACGGCCGCATAGGGAATGAACAGCGCCGTCAGGGCCAGCGAAGCCCAGCGCCCCAGCCCCCAGAAATCGCGGTTGGCGCCGTAGATATAGACAAGCACGTAGACCAGGATCGGCAGAACATCCGCCAATCCCGCCCAGGGCTGCGCAAAGGTGTGGAACAAGAACGAGCCGATCCCGATCGCCGCAAGGATCGCGCACAGCACCCGGCCCAGCCCGAATGTCCGCCGCCACATCACCAGCGCCGCCAGGACAAAGGCGGCATTGGTCACCGCATTCACCGGCTCGGCCCAGAACTCCGGCCCCAGCCGCTCGCAATACCCGTCCACCGCCCGTGTCCAGTCCATGTGTTTTTTCTCTCCGAAAATACTCACTCGTTCCGTGCCGCGGGCGCCCCCGGCGGGATCTGGTCTCGCCGCGCCAAAATGCTAGGCTCCGGACAGAACAACAACGGGAGTCCACCATGCAAATCATCTGGCTCGGCCACGGCAGTTTCCGCATCGAGATCGGCGGCGAGGTGCTGCTGATCGACCCCTGGATCAACGGCAACCCGATGATGGAAGGCCAGGACACGGAGGCCGCGCTGGCTGGCGCGACGCAGATTCTCGTCACCCACGGGCATTTCGATCACACCAACGACATCGTCGAGATCAGCCAGAAGACCGGCGCGCCGGTCTCGGCCATCTTCGAGCTCGCTGCCCTGCTGACAGGCCAGGGCGCCAAGGAAGGCCATGCCTTCAACAAGGGCGGCACCGTTCGCTTCGGAGAGGCCTCGGTGACACTGGTTCCCGCCTCGCACAGTTCCTCGATGCAGGTCGAGGGCAAGACCACCTACACCGGCATGGAAACCGGCCTCGTCATCCGGGGCGACGGCCACACGATCTATTTCTCCGGCGACACCTGCATCATGGCCGACATGGCCTGGATCGGCGAGTATTTCCAGCCGGACATCGGCATCCTCTCGGCCGGCGGCTACTACACGATGGACATGGAACAGGCGGCCTGGGCCGCAAGGAAATACTTCGACTTCAAGACGGTGATCCCCGGTCACTACCGTACCTTCCCGGCGCTGGAACAATCGGCGCAGGTGCTGGCCGAGGGCCTGCCCGGCGTGGATGTCATCGAACCGCAGGTGCTGCAGCCGATCACCGTCTGAGCCGAACCTGTTCCCCGGAGCCGCCTGTCGCTGATGCCGGACCGCGACAGACGGCAGAGGGATGCAAGGGGCCGCAGGCCCGCGCGCAGCGCGGCTTGCCCTTGCATCGCTCTGACGGCTGGCGCAGGCATCTTCGGCGACAGGGGGAACCGGGGAAGAGGTTTGTTCCCTGGTGAGCCTCGAAGCGTTGAAACGCGCGCAAGCGCGTCAGATTCGGGTCGGCGGGCACGGGTCGGCGGGCGGGCGATGCGGGCCCGCAAGGGACCGCGAGTCCCGTCCCCGACCCGCACGCGCCTCAGGGGATCAAGGCGCCCGTCCGGTTGAAGGTCGCCCGGTCGATGCTCAGGTCGTCGTAGATCAGCTCCACCGTCATCTCCTCGACCGAGTTCAGCGCAAACGCCCTGTAGGGCAGCTCGTCCGCCGGCATGGCGTTGGGTGCGGGGCTGTCCTCGTTGCAGGCGGGCAGTGGCCAGGGCTCGGGTTGTGCCCCGTTGATGCCGATGTGAATGGCCACCAGACCGCAACGCCAGGACCACAGATGCGTGACATAGACCAGGTCCTGCCCGTTGAACTCGCGCACCGCGATCCAGTTCGACCGGGTGGCATTCAGGATCGGCTTGACCTCGACGGCGGTGGTGAACTTGCCCGAGGGCACCTGCTGTTCGGCGACATAGGGCAGCTCGCGCGGCGGTGCCGGGTCCGCCTCGGCACTGGGCGGGGGCGCTTCCGAGGAAAAGGGCCGCGCCTCGTCGGTTTCAGCCCGGGGTGCCACCGGCACCTCGGTGACGGCGGCGGCGGGCGGGGCCTCGGCGGTTTCCAGGCGGGCCGCGTCCCCCGCCCCCCCGCTGGCCACGGCAATGACGAGAAGAACAAGATCGAACATCAGGTATTTCCTTCAAAAAATTCCCCGGGGCCTTGCGGCTTCCGGCGCCCGTCCGCCCTGCCTATAGTGGCGCGCAACAGGCAGCGGGCAGGTTCATCATGACACGCGAGGGCGCGGCGGCTCAAACCGTAAATATTCTCATCGTCGCCCAGGCCGGGCGGCTCTCTTATGAGGCCGTGCTCTTTGCGGCCTCGCTCAAGGCACGGGGCGGCACGGGCTTTCGCCTGGTCGTCGCGGAACCGGCCCCCGGCCCGCTCTGGCCCGAGCACCCCGGAATCCGCCAGCCGGAGATCCGCACCCTGCTGGAGGATCTGGGCGCACAGATCCGCTCCTTCGAGAGCCGGCATTTCGGCGCCGCCTACCCCTATGGCAACAAGATCGAGGCGCTGGAGGTCCTGCCCGAGGGCGAGCCATTCGTCTTTTTCGACACCGACACGCTGGTGCTTGACCGGCTCGACCGCGTGCCTTTCGATTTCGACCGCCCCACGGCCTCGTTGCGGCGCGAGGGCACCTGGCCGCAGATCGAGCTGTACGGTCCGGGCTACACCCAGATCTGGACATCGCTTTACGACCGCTTCGGGCTGGACTTCGCCAGCAGTCTCGACCTCACGCAACCGGACGAATACTGGCAGCGCTATCTCTACTTCAACGCCGGGTTCTTCTTTTACCGTTGCCCTCGCGTCTTCGGGCAGCGGTTCCGCGACTACGCGCTGTCGGTACGGGATGACCCGCCACCGGAACTGGCCTGCCAGAGCCTCGACCCCTGGCTGGACCAAGTTGTGCTGCCGCTGGTGATTCACGGCCTGGGCGGCGGGCGCGACACGCTGCCCGCCGGACTTCTGGACGGGGATGTGACCTGCCATTACCGTCTGCTGCCCCTGCTCTATGCCCGCGAGAGCGACGAGGTGGTCGACGTGCTGGAAGAGGTCACCGCCCCGAACCGCATCAAGAAGGTGCTCAAGGGTCATGAGCCGTTCAAGCGGATGATCTACCAGGGGCGCGGCCGGAAGGTGCGCGCGCTTTTCGACCGCGAGAACCTGCCCCGCAAGGAACAGGCGATCCGCAACCGCATCAAGCGCGAAGGGTTCTGGATGCGCTGAGCGCGGAATTCCGCTCGCCCCATGCGCGTGTCATGTTACCCTGCCCTCGCGTTCAGGAGGGTGTCTCATGTCACAGGTGATCACGGTGCTGGTGGGCACCAGCAAGGGCTTGTTCCTGCTGCAATCGGATGCGGCGCGAACGGACTGGTCGGTCAGGGGGCCGCTTTGCGATGGCTGGGGAATCAACCATGCCATCGGCGATCCCGAAACCGGTACGCTCTGGGCCGGGGGTGGCGGCGAATGGTCGGGGGCCGGGGTCTGGCGCTCTGTCGATGGCGGCGACAGCTGGGAACTGGTCAAGCTGGCCGACGGAACCGTCGACGAATGGATCCGAAACGACCCGGAAACCGCCGCCTTTTTCGGCACAGAACCCAGGCCCCCGGCGGAGTTCACCGGCCGGGTCGAGGCGATCTGGTCGCTGGGCCAGGTGGGCGGCAAGCTCTATGCCGGGGCCAAGCCCGCAACGCTGTTCGTCAGCGAGGACGCGGGCGCAAGCTGGGCCGCGGTCGAGAGCCTGACGGATCACCCCTCTGCCGACAGCTGGCAGCCCGGCGCGGTGGGGCTGACACTGCACACGATCGTTGCCAGCCCCGCGGACGCGGACAAGATGTGGCTGGGGATCTCCGCCGCCGGGGTCTTTGCGACCGAGGATGCGGGTGGCAGCTGGGAGCGGCGCAACCGCCTGTCCAACGCCGAGGCCTGCGGCCATGTGCATCACCCGGCAGGCCCAAAGGACGGTGAGACCGGGCATTGCGTGCACAACATGGTCCGCGCGCCGGGCGATCCGGACCTCTTGTACCAGCAGAACCATCACGGCGTCTGGCGGTCGTCGGATGGCGGGCGCAGCTGGGATGACATCACGGCAGGCCTGCCTTCGACCTTCGGCTTTCCAATCGCGGTGCATCCCGGTCAGCCGCGCACCTTGTGGACGCTGCCGCTGAACGGCGACATGGCCGGACGCTTTCCGCCCGAGGGCAAGGCCGCGGTCTGGCGGTCCCGCGACGGCGGCGACAGCTGGGAGGCCTGCCGCGAAGGTCTGCCAGCCGAGAACTGCTTTTTCACGGTGCTGCGGCAGGCAATGGCCACCGACCGGGCCGAGGCGCCAGGGGTCTACTTCGGCACCAACTCTGGCTCTGTCTTTGCCTCCTTCGACGAGGGCGACACATGGTCGGAAATCGCCCGCCACCTGCCCACCGTGCTTTGCGTGGAGACGGTGACGACGGCCTGACCTGTCAACCTTCCGGGTCTTATGCCCAGGCTGCAAGCGCCGCGCGCGCGACGTCTGCGCCGTGGGTTTCCTGCACGAAATGACCAGCCTCCGAGAGCATCAGCGGTGGCCGCGTGATCCCGAGGATCTCGTGCATCCGATTCATCAGCCAGGGCGGGATCAGTTCGTCGCGCTCACCGACGGCCATGAAGCTGTCGCCCCGGAATTCCGACGACCACCAGCGAGCGGCTCGGCGTGAGATTTCCACCCCTTCCATGTCGGGATCGGTCATGACGAGGAAGGGAAAGCGGCGGGCGCCGGCGCGGTAGCGGGCGTCGGGAAATGGCGCGGCATAGGCGGCGGCCACCTTGTCGCTCATCCCCGGAACGTATTCCATGAACAGCGCGGCCATGTCGTAATCCGGATGCTCGCCATGCATCCGCCGCCATGCGTCGAAACCATCCGTGCTGCCGCCGCCCAGGCCAAGCACGGTGTCCATGACCAGCAGCCGGTCGAACCGATCCGCCATGTCTGGCGGGATCGTCAGCCCGAGAATCCCGCCCCAGTCCTGCACGACAAGCGTGATCCGCCTCAAGTCCAGCGCCTCGATCAGCGCGACCAGGCTTTGCCGGTGAAAGCCGAAGGTATAGGTGCCGTCGTCGACCGGCTTGTCGGAGCGTCCGAACCCGTAAAGATCGGGCGCGACGACGCGCGCACCCGTGTCCAGGAAAACCGGGATCATGTGGCGGTAGAGAAAGCTCCAGGCCGGCTGACCGTGCAGGCAGAGAAAGACCCGATTCGCGTCTTCTGGACCTTCGTCGATGCGCGCCATGCGCAGGCCCTCGTAGCCGGCAAGATCGTCGCGATACCGCGGCTGCCACGGAAAATCCGGCAGATCAGTGAAACAGGCATCCGGAGTGCGTATTGCGTCAGGTCTCGGCATGGCTGATCTCCCCCAAGCGTGGCAAGAGCAGACCCCGGGTGGGTCTTTCCTGTCAACGGCGACCTGCGCGCGCTGCCCTTAGATCCGCATGCGCGGCACGTCGTTCGGATCCAGCCGCAGGTCGATCAGCACCGGCTTGGTCCGCGTGTCGAGCGCCGACAGCGCCAGTTCAAGGTCATCGGCAGAGCGCACCTCGATCCCCTGCCCGCCCAGTGCGGTGGCGACCTCGGCAAAGGACGGCCAGTCGAACTCTGTCAGGCTGGGGTCCATCTTGCGGTCTAGGAACTGGATGTGCTCGGCGCCGTAGGCGCTGTCATTGGCAAGGATCACGATCAGGTCCAGCCCCAGCCGCACGGCGGTGTTGAATTCATTGATGCCGCCCATCATGAAGCCGCCGTCGCCGGTGAACATCACGACCGGCCGCTCGGGCGCCGCCAGCCCCGCGCCGATGGCCTCTTGCAGCCCCAGACCGATGGAGCCGAAATTCGCCGTCACCACGAAGCTGCGCGGATCGGGAGCGGAAATCCGGCACCAGACCTCTGTCATGAAGCGGCCGCCGTCCGTGACCAGAACGCGGTCCTTTGGCAGCGCCTGTTCCAGACGATCAAGCGCGTGGACGTAGTTGACGCAGCCCGGCGCCGTCTTGTCAGTGCCCAGCGGATGCGCAGTCAGCGTTGCGCCATCCAGTTCCCTGGTAAAGCCGCTGCCGGGAATCTCGGCCTCGTCCAGCCAGTAAAGGATGGTTTCGGCGGTCAGGCCCGCGTCGGCGACAAGGGCCGCGTCGGGGTGGATGCTGCCGCCGATGGCGGTGGCCTCGATATCCACCTGCACGATGCGCTTGTCTTTCATCAGCTTGCCACGATCGGATGTGAAATCATGCAGGCCGGTGCCGAAACAGACGATGCAGTCGGATTTGGCGATCAGGTCATAGGCGGCGGGCGTCGAGAGGGTTCCGAAGATGTCCATGTTGTAGGGGTGGTCGTTGAACAGACCCTTGGCCTTGAGCGTGGTGGCCAGCGGTGCCTCCAGCCGGTCGGCGAGCTTGATCAGCGTATCGCGCGCCGCCACGGCGCCGCCGCCGGCAAGGATGATCGGACGGCGGGCAGAGGCGATCATGCCGATGGCCTGATCCAGCGTATCGCCCTCGGCCACGCCGCCGGGGTTTGTAAAGACGCTGAGAGGGCGGCAGTCGTGCGCCACCTCCTGCCACATGAAATCGGCCGGCATGTTGAGCACGATGGGGCGGCGTTCCACCTGTGCACGGTAAAAAGCGCGGGCCACGTCGGCGCCTGTGGTCTCGGGCGCGCGCAGCTGCACGAAACCGGCGCCTGTGGATTTGACCAACTCGCGCTGGTCGATGCCCTGAAGATGGCGCGGGTTCGACACCGGCGTGTCCCCCGCCAGCAGGACCATCGGGATATGGCCGCGCACACCCTCTGTCAGGGCGGTGGTGCAGTTGGTCAGCGCCGGGCCATGCGTGACCGTGGCCACGCCCACCTTCCCCGAGACATGGGCAAAGGACAGCGCCATCAGGACCGAGCTGCCCTCATGCGCCGCCGGAACAAAGCGCCCGCCACAGTCGCGCACGAAACTGTCGACCATGAAAAGATTGGCGTCCCCCATCAGGCCGAACATCGTGGTGATGCCGTGATCGCCCACGGCACGGGCAATGGACTGGTGTACGTGCATCAAATCGGTCATCGCGCGGGTCTCCTGTGTCTGTCCCGAAGGGAATACCGGAGACCGGATGCGGGTTTCACGCGAATCCGGCGCCAGAGGCACCGATTTCGCGGAATTTTCCGCCATTTGCAAAATTTCATGCGCAAACCCCGCACGCCCAACCTTACCAACGTCAAAGCCCCGCAGACCGCGACCGGGGCCGCGAAGAATCTGGCCCCCGGCCCGGCAATCGCTTACTCCTGTGCACAACACATGAAAGGGAGACCACTGAATGACCCAGGACGCGCCCAGCTTCGGCTTTGACACGTTGCAGATCCACGCCGGTGCCCGGCCCGACCCGGCCACCGGCGCGCGGCAGGTGCCGATCTACCAGACGACGGCCTACGTGTTCCGCGATGCCGAACATGCCGCCGCGCTCTTCAACCTGCAGGAAGTGGGTTATATCTATTCGCGCCTGACCAACCCGACTGTTGCCGCGCTGCAGGAACGCGTCGCGGTGCTGGAAGGCGGCGTGGGCGCGGTCTGCTGTTCCTCGGGACACGCGGCGCAGATCATGGCGCTGTTCCCGCTGATGGCGCCCGGGCGCAACGTGGTGGTGTCGACGCGCCTTTACGGTGGCTCGATCACCCAGTTCAGCCAGACCATCAAGCGCTTTGGCTGGTCTGCGAAATTCGTCGATACCGATGACCTCGCCGCCGTCGAGGCCGCGATTGACGACGACACCCGCGCCGTCTTCTGCGAAAGCGTCGCCAACCCCGGGGGCTACATCACCGACATCGACGCGCTGGCCAAGATCGCCGACAAGGCGGGCCTGCCCTTGATCGTCGACAATACCTCTGCCACGCCCTACCTGTGCCGCCCGATCGAACACGGCGCGACGCTGGTCGTGCATTCGATGACCAAGTACCTGACCGGCAACGGCACCGTGACCGGCGGCGTCGTCGTGGATTCCGGCAACTTCGACTGGTCGGCCAGCGACAAGTTCCCCTCGCTCTCGGCGCCCGAACCCGCCTACCACGGGTTGAAGTTCCACGAGACATTCGGCCCGCTGGCCTTCACCTTCCACGGGATCGCCGTGGGCCTGCGTGACCTTGGCATGACGCTGAACCCGCAGGCGGCGCATTACACGCTGATGGGGATCGAGACGCTGAGCCTGCGCATGGCGCGTCACGTCGAGAACGCCGAGAAGATCGCCGCCTGGCTGGAAGGCCACGCGGCCGTCGAAGGCGTGACCTATGCCGGGCTCGACTCCTCCCCCTACAAGGAACGGGCGAGCCGGATCTGTCCCAAGGGCGCGGGCGGCCTGTTCACCGTTGCGCTCAAGGGCGGTTATAATGCCTGCGTCAAGTTCGTGGACTCGCTGGAGATTTTCTCTCATGTCGCGAACCTGGGCGATACCCGCAGCCTGGTGATCCACTCGGCCTCGACCACGCACCGCCAGCTGACCGAGGAACAGCAGATCGCGGCGGGCGCGGCTCCGAACGTGGTTCGGATCTCGATCGGGATCGAGGACGCGGACGACCTGATCGCCGACCTCGACCAGGCGCTGAACAAGGCCTCTGCCTGAACCGGATCGACATGAATGACAAAGGCCGCCGCAGGGCACCTGCGGCGGCCTCTTGGTTGAAAAGCGCGGGAAGCCGCCTCACTCGCTGACGGAAAAGACCATCGTGACCTCGGCCCGCACCTCGATCTCGCCGGCGGCGACCGGCACGTCGCGGGCGGCCGGCGCCTCTTCCACTACCATCGGTTCCGGTTCGACGATGGAGCGCACCAGCGGTTCGGCAGAGTCGCGCAGCTCCAGCACCGGGCCGAGGGTCACGCCAGCGGCATCGGCGTAGAGCTTGGCCTTGGCGATGGCATCGGCGACCGCGCGGCGGCGCGCCTCGTCCTCGACCTCGCGCGGTTCCTGCACGCCGAAAGTCAGGCTTTGCAGCTGGTTGGCGCCGTCGTCCAGGACTGCCGACAGCAGCGCGCCGATCCCGTCCATGTCACGGATGCGCACGCGCACCGTGTTGGTCGCGTAGTAGCCGACAAAGATGTCCTCGTTCCGGTCGCGGTCCCAGCGGGTCTGCTCGTTGACACGCAGCTGGGTGGTCTGGATGTCACGCGCCTCGACCCCGAGGTCGGACAGCCGGGCCAGGATCGCATCCACCGCCGTCGAGGTGGCGTTCATCGCCTCGACCGCGGTCTTGCCCCGCCCCGTCGCCCCCAGCGAAATCGTTGCCATGTCGGGCACCGCCGCGATACGGGCCTCACCCGAGACGGACAGGCGACCTTCCGCCGATGCCGCATGTGGCGCGCCCAGGGGCAGTGCCAGGGCCAGGATCGTCAAGAATGCTGAAATTCGCATAAAATACCTCACAATCAGCAGGAATCTGCGCCGACTGTCTCGCGAGAGGGGAAAATCGGCAAGAGGGCAACAGGCGCTTTCTTTTCTTCGGCAAAGAGTTGCCCTATATATTTTAGGCAATGCCTTAGGACTCCCGCAGGCATGGATGGCCTGATAAGACACGCTTCATGATACCTAATTTCGCGCTCTCGCTCTCTTTCGAAGGCATCGCCCTGCTACGGCGCATGGGCCCCCGATGGGCCCGGATCGACGATGTTCCGCTCGATGATCCGGATTTCGATTCCCGCGTGATCGCCCTGCGCGACCGCGCCGAAAGCCTTGACCCGACCGGCGCCCAGGTGGCGCTGATCATCCCGAACGAGCAGATCCGCTACCTCGACCAGCCCGACCTGGGCGGGGACGAAACGGCGCGCGACATCGCCATCCGCACCTCGCTGGACGGCGCGACACCCTATGCCGTGTCCGAGCTGAAATACGACTATGTCGTGACCGACGGCCATCTGCAGATCGCCGCCGTCGCGATCGAAACGCTGGACGAGGCGCAGAGCTTTGCCGTCGAACACGGGTTCGATCCGGTCAGCTTCATGGCGCAGGCCCCCGAGGGGGCGTTCGACTCGGCGGTCTTCTTCGGCAAGGCCAAGGGGTGGAGCAAAGCCGCCTCGCGTCCCGCGCGGGCCATCAGCATCGTCGAGGCCGACGAGACCGCGCTGCAGCCGCTGCCCAAGCCGGAACTGGTTGCCCCCGCCGCGCCGAAACCGCAGGCGGCAAAGCCGGACGCCCCCAAGCCCGAGGCCGCGCAACCCGAAACGCCCAAGCCGACAGCTCGGCCCGCCGCAACGCCGGACGCGCCACGTGCCGCCCCGGCCCCGAAATCCGCTACGCCGACCGAAACGCCCGCTCCGACCGCGAAACCGGACGAGAGCGCGCAACCGGCGGCGCCCAAGGCGGACGCCCCGGCACCCGAGGCACAGGCCCCCAAAGCGCCCGCCCCGCAGGCCCCGGCACCAAAACCGGCCACCGGTGTGTCGGCGCCCAAGGCTCCGGCACCCAAAATGGCAGAGCCCTCTGTCCCGGCGGCCCCCAAGGCACCGTCGGCGCCGCCACGACCCACGACAGCATCCCCTTCTCCGGCTCCGAAGGCGCCCGCAATCCCGTCCCCGGGTCCCGCCGGCCAAGGCGCACCAAAGGCCCCGGCGGTTCCGGCCAGATCCGCCCCGGCGCCGAAAGCCCCTCAGACACCCGGGCAGCCGACTGCTCAGGCGCCGGCGCCGCGTCCCGCCGCACAGGTGCAGCAACCCAAGCCCCCTGCCGTCCCGGCCGAGCCCGACGCAGAGCGGCCCTATACATTTTCGACCATCCGGGCGACGCGTCCCGGTGCAACGGGGGCATCAGACGATGCCACCGCGCCGCGCCCGCCTGTCACGGGCGAACTGAAAGCGCGGTTTACGCCCGTCGCTCCGTCCGCGGACAGCAAGACAGAGATGCCGGATCAACCCGCCAAATCACCGGCCCCCAAGGCGCGCACCGGGTTCTTTTCGGCACCCACGGCCTCTGCCTTGCTGGCGCAAGCCTCTGCCGCCGCGGACGAGGCCGAGGCAGCGCGACCCGCTGGCGGCACCGCCGCCCCGGCACCCGCGCAGGCCAAGCGCCCGGTCCTGCCGCCCAAGCTGAAAGGCAAGACCAAGGCTGCGGCGAAACCCGGCGTCAAACCCATCCCGAAAGTGGCCGCCGCCCGCGCCGCAGGGCTTG
This sequence comes from Mameliella sp. LZ-28, assembly GCF_012274245.1. Taxonomy (NCBI): domain Bacteria; kingdom Pseudomonadati; phylum Pseudomonadota; class Alphaproteobacteria; order Rhodobacterales; family Roseobacteraceae; genus Antarctobacter; species Mameliella sp. LZ-28. Next base: position 293,753 of record NZ_JAANYX010000033.1, read on the forward strand.
CCGCCGCGCCCGCGCGCGAGGCCAAGGAAGACGAATTCCTCGCCACGCCCGCCGCCGCGCGCAAAGCCGTTCCGGCAGCGGGCAAGGGGCAAAAGCCCGGCGGCATGCCGCGTCCGAGCCCTCTGGCCAAGCTGGCCGCCCTGCGCGGCCCCCAGGGGCAGGACCGCATTGGTGGACCTGCCGTGACCGGGGCGGGCAGCGCAGGTGCCGCCGCGATCCCCGCCGGAATGGCCTTCAACCAGCCAAGCGAACGCGACCGCATGACGGTTTTCGGCGCGCGCGACCGGGACATGACCGGCGGAAAGCCGCGATACCTGGGCCTGATGCTCACCGCGATCCTGCTGCTGTTCCTGGCCGGTGTTGCGGCCTGGGCCACCGTCTTTCTAGACGACGGGCTGGCGCGGCTGTTCCGCTCGGCCGACGAACCGGCCAGCGCGATTGCCTCGCTGCCCGATGGCGATACCGATGTGGCTCCGGCCCCGGGCGACGACGGCGTGATCCTCGAATCCGCGACACCTCCGGCCAGCGCGGCACCCGCGATTTCTGCGCGCCCCGTGGCGCGCCCCGAAGGAGAGGTCCAGATCGCGGCATTCGACCCGCCTGCAACCGCGCCCGATCCACTGGTCGCGCCACTGGCTGTCCCGACAGATCCGCGCCAGCTGACCCCCGAAGAAGCAGCGGCCAGCTATGCCGCCTCGGGCATCTGGCAGCGCGCGCCCGCCAAGCCGCACCGCCCGCCCGAGGACGGGGTCGATGACGTCTATGCCGCCTCGATCGACCCGAACATCCAGATTTTCGATGCCGTCGCCCTGCCCCAGTCCAAAGACCTGGCCCGAGAGCCCGACTTCCAGGATCCGGGCCTGCCGCCGCCTGCCGGGCTGACCTTCGACTTCGACGAGCGTGATCTTATTCGGGCCACCCCCGAGGGCGCGCTGACGCCGGACGGGCTGCGCATCTTTACCGGCCGTCCCCCGGTCATCCCGCCGCTGCGCGGCGAAGTGGCCGTGAGTCCGGACCCCGAGCTTGACGCACCCGGCGCGATCCGCACGCGGCTGAACGCCATGCCGCGCATCCGTCCGCAGACCCGGCCCGACGACCTGATGGAACTGCGCGAGCGCAGCCAGCTGGGCGGCATTTCCCGGTCGGAACTGGCGGCGATCCGCCCCGTGATGCGTCCGCCCACGGCGCAGGAACAGGCCGAGATCGACGCCCCGGAGGCAACGGACCAGGCGGTGCGCCGCTCTCTGGTTCCGGTTGGCCGGCCGCGCAACATGGCCGCCATCGTCGACAACGCGGACCGCAGCCTTGTGCCTGCGGAACCGGTGCAGACCGCCGCCGCCGTGGCGCCGCGCACCGTCGCCCCGCAGGTGCCCTCCAGCGCCAGCGTCGCCCGCGCTGCCACCTCAACCAATGCGATCAACCTGAAAAAGATCAACCTGATCGGCGTCTACGGCACTGCGGAAAACCGCCGCGCCCTGGTTCGGCTGGCCAATGGCAAGTACCAGAAGGTCAAGGTTGGGGACCGGCTGGACGGTGGCCGCGTGACCGCCATCGGCGAAGAGGCCCTGCGCTATACCAAGGGCAGCCGCAACCTGACGCTGACCATGCCGCAGACCTGAGCCGGTTTGCCCTTTACGGCGCGCCGCCCGGCACGCATCATCCCCGCATGACCAACGCTGTGCGCAAAACTCACGCACAAGAAGGGCTAATCATGCGGGAAAGACGCACCCCTCTGGATGAAACGGACATAGCCCTGCTGGACGCGGTCCAGCGGGACGGCCAGGCCACGGCGCAGCAACTGGGAGACCGGCTGCACCTGTCGGCCAGCCAGGCGGGACGTCGGCGGCAACGCCTGGAAGAGGCGCAGGTGATCCAGGGCTACAGCGCGCGGCTGGACCCTGAAAAGCTGGGCCTCGACGTGCAGGCCTTTGTCCAGGTGCAACTTGCCCGCCACGGTGCCGAGGAAGGAATGGGGTTTTCCCGCCTCCTCCGCCTGCGTCCCGAGATCGTCTCGGCCTGGACCATGACTGGCGAGGCGGACTACCTGCTCCGGGTCTATTGCCCCGACCTGCCGGCGCTCAACACGCTGATCCACGAGGTGTTACTGGCGCATCCGGTGGTGGCCCGGGTGCATTCGCAGATCGTCATGGACCAACCCAAACCCGACGCGCCGCTGCCGATCGGCTGAGACCTGCGAGGAGGACCAGGCATGGAAACATTGCGGGGCAGCGTCCTGACCGAAAGCGGATGGATCGCCGGAGAGCTTGGCTTTGCGCACCGCGTGGACAGGATCGAGGGGCAGCCGACAGAAACGCCAGAACCACCCTTTGTCCTGCCCGGCTTTGTCGACCTGCATGTGCATGGCGGGGGCGGCGCGGACATGATGGCCGGGGTCGAGGCGATCCGCACAGCCGCCCAGCTGCATGCCCGGCATGGCACGACCGCGATGCTTGCCACCTCCGTCACCGCGCCCTTTGCCGAGATCGAGAGCTTCCTTGGGGCCGTCGGGTCCGCGATGGCGGCGGACTGGCCCGGCGCGGCCCGCGTGCTGGGCGCACATCTTGAAGGCCCTTTCCTCAACCCAGACAAGCTGGGCGCCCAGCCGGATTTCGCCGTGGCGGCGGATGTAGACGCCCTGCGCCGCTGGCTGACGCTGGCCCCGGTACGGGTGATGACCCTAGCGCCGGAAATGGACCCGGATGACCAGGTGATCGCCGCCGCGCAGGCGGCGGGGGTCAGGGTGCAGCTGGGGCACTCTCTCTGCGACTATGCCCGCGCGGCCGCCTGCCTGCAGGCGGGCTGCGGCGTGACACATCTGTTCAACGCGATGAGCCCGGCAGCACATCGCGGCAACGGGCTGGCAGGTGCGGCACTGGCCCATGCCGATTATGCCGAGATCATCCCGGACCTGCTGCATGTGGAACCGGGCGCCATCCTGGCTGCGCGTCGGGCGATCCCGGGGCTTTACGGCGTGACGGATGCCACTGCGGGCGCCGGGATGCCGGACGGGATGTTTCGCCTGGGCGCGCAGCACGTCCACAAGGCCGAGGGCGCCATGCGGTTGGCGGATGGCACGCTGGCGGGGTCCGCCCTAACGATGGACCAGGCACTGCGCAACCTGGTCGGCATCGGCTTACCTCTGGCCGAGGCGGCGGCGCGGCTTGCCACCTTGCCCGCCGACTGGATCGGACACACCGACATTGGCCGCATTCGCGTCGGCGCCGCTGCCGACCTGTTGGTTCTGGACGGGGCGCTGGACCTCACGCGTGTCTATATCTGCGGTCAGCCCCTGCCCGTCTGAGCGCAACAGGCGCTAGAACGGCACGTCGTCGGCGGCGTGGATGAACCGCGCCACAACCTTCTTGGTGCCCGCCTTCTCAAATTCGATTTCCAGCTTGTCACCCTCGATCCCAAGGATCGTGCCGTAACCGAATTTCTGGTGAAAGACGCGCTCTCCCACCGTGTGGGCCGAAACGGCGTCCAGGTCGATCACCTGGCTGCGGCTCTCGCGCGGCTGGCTGATCGGGCGTTCTCCCTGGCGGGATTGCAGGCGCTTCCAGCCCGGGGAATTGTAGACATTGGCCTCTGCCGCGCGGCTTTCCAACCCCGAGGACATGCCCCCCATGCCGCCCGCGGCACCGTAGCCACCGCCATACAGGCCCGGCGGCGTCAGAACTTCGACGTGCTCTTCGGGCAGTTCGTCGACAAAGCGCGATGGCATCTGTGACTGCCACTGGCCAAAGACCCGCCGGTTGCCCGCGAAAGAGATGGTACAGACCTCTTCGGCGCGGGTGATGCCGACATAGGCCAGGCGCCGTTCCTCTTCGAGGCCCTTGACCCCGCTTTCATCCATGCTGCGCTGCGAGGGGAACAGCCCGTCTTCCCAGCCCGGCAGGAAGACCACCGGAAATTCCAGCCCCTTGGCCGCGTGCAGCGTCATGATCGAAACCTTGGCCCCCTCGGCGTCGGATTCATTGTCCATGACCAGGCTGACGTGTTCCAGGAAACCTAGCAGGTTCTCGAAGCTTTCCAGTGCCTTGACCAGTTCCTTGAGGTTTTCCAGGCGGCCCGGCGCCTCGGGCGTCTTGTCGTTCTGCCACATGGTCGTGTAGCCGGACTCGTCAAGGATGATCTCGGCCAGTTCCATGTGGCTGAGATCCTTGTCCCCGGTCATGCGGCCCCAGCGGGCAAGACCGACAACAAGCTCCCCCAGAGCCTTGGCGCCCTTGCCCTTGATCGCCCCCTGTTCCACCGCCAGCGCCGCGCCGTCCAACAGGCTGACACCGTTTTCGCGGGCGATACGCTGGATGGTCTGCTGCGCCTTGTCGCCAAGGCCGCGTTTCGGCGTGTTGACGATGCGCTCAAAGGCGAGGTCATCGGTGGGCGAGACCACCAGCCGGAAATAGGCCATCGCGTCCCTGATCTCCATCCGCTCGTAAAAGCGGGGGCCGCCGATGACGCGATACGGCAGGCCGATGGTCAGGAAGCGGTCCTCGAAGGCGCGCATCTGGTGGCTGGCGCGGACGAGGATGGCCATGTCGTCAAGGCTGTAGGGGCGCATCCCCCGCGTGCCGCCCTGCATGGATTCGATTTCCTCACCGATCCAGCGGGCCTCTTCCTCGCCGTCCCAATGGCCGATCAGGCGCACCTTCTCGCCCTGCTGTGCCTCGGTCCAGAGTTCCTTGCCCAGACGGCCCTGGTTGCCCCGGATCACACCGCCGGCGGCGGCGAGGATATGCGGGGTCGAACGATAGTTCTGCTCCAGCCGCACCACATGCGCGCCGGGAAAATCCTTTTCGAACCGCAGGATGTTGCCCACCTCGGCACCACGCCAGCCATAGATCGACTGGTCGTCGTCGCCCACGCAGCAGATGTTCTTGTGCCCGCTCGCCAGCAGGCGCAGCCAGAGATACTGCGCCACGTTGGTATCCTGGTATTCGTCCACGAGGATGTAGCGGAACCAGCGCTGGTATTTTTCCAGGATGTCCGGGTGGGTCTGGAAGATGGTGACCACATGCAACAGCAGGTCACCGAAATCGACGGCGTTCAGTTCCAGCAGGCGGCGCTGGTAGGCGGCATAAAGCTCTGGCCCGCGATGGTTGTAGGCGCCCGCGTCAGAGGCGGGGATCTTGTCCGGCGTCAGAGCGCGGTTCTTCCAGCCGTCGATGATATTGGCCAGTTGCCGCGCGGGCCAACGCTTGTCGTCGATGCCCTCTGCCTGGACCAGCTGCTTGAGCAGGCGCAACTGGTCATCGGTGTCGAGGATGGTGAAGTTCGACTTCAGGTGCGGGCCTGCGCCTTCGACCACCGAATCGGCGTCGTCGGTGATCAGCTCCGCGTGGCGACGCAGCAGCTTCACGCAGATCGAGTGGAAGGTGCCCAGCCAGGGCATCCCCTCGACCGTCTGGCCCAGCATCCCCGAGATGCGGTTCTTCATCTCGCGCGCGGCCTTGTTGGTGAAAGTGACCGAGAGGATTTCGTTCGGGCGGGCGCGCCCGGTGTTCAACAGGTGCACAACGCGGGCGGTCAGCGCCTTGGTCTTGCCAGTGCCGGCGCCGGCCAGCATCAGGACAGGCCCGTCGAGCGTTTCCACCGCCTCGCGCTGCGCGGGGTTCAGCTCGTCCAGGTAGGGGGCCGGGCGCGCGGCCATTGCGCGCGCCGACAGCGAGGACGCCTCGAATGCGTCGAATTCATCGAAACTGCTCATGACGCCAATCTAGCGTCAATGCGCGCGCAGGGAAAGCCGTGTTCGCCTTGTGTTCCTTGCCCCGGCGCGGATTTTCAGGCCCCGCCGGGTTCTGCCTGCGCTCAGGCGTGCATGGCCACCTCTGTCGGCATGACAGGTTTTCGCCGCGTGGTCGAGAAGACCGGCAGCGGCACCTCTTGGGCCGGCTTTGGCGCGGCATCGGCGCGCACCGGGGTCATCTTGCAAGCCGCGCGGCCCGCGAGCGAGGCCTGCGCCATGCGCGCCACCATGCGCGGGGACACGCGCCCGTCCAACACGCAATGCAGCGAGGTCACGGCGTCGGAATAGAGATCCGTCGCCTCCCCCACGTCGCGGGCCAGCATCAAGGTGACAAGCCGCGGATTGCGGCGCTGCGCCAGCGCGGTCAGCGCCGCGATTCGTTCCGGACCGCAGTCATCGTCCAGCACCAGCACATCGACCACCGCCCGTTTCAGACAGGTTTCAGCCACGGCATGACTGCCGGACCCGGTGACGTGAATCCCCGCCTCCAGAAAGGCGATCTGGCTGCGTTCAAGCCGGGTGGCATCGTGGTCGACGATCATCGCGTGCATGGGCTGTCCTTTCCGTGTCGATGCCCACACACTCCGTCACGGCACTTAAAATAAGTTGAAGATTTGAGGCGAATGCAGGCCAGGCCGCTTGCGGACCACGGCTTTCCGACGCCAGATACCCGCATGGACCTGCACAGCCGCTACATGACTGTCGCCGATCTGCGCCGCGCCGCGCGGGCTCGCGTGCCACGATTCGCCTGGGCCTACCTGGACACGGCGACGGGAACAGAGGCCACCGCCCGGCGCAATCGCGCGGCGCTCGATTCGGTCCTGTTCACGCCCTCGATCCTCGACGGCGAGGTTGTCCCGGATTTCGCTGTCTCCCTGTTCGGGGAAACCCACCCCCTGCCCTTCGGCGTTGCGCCCGTGGGCCAGTCCGGGCTGCTTTGGCCCGGCGCCGAACGGATGCTGGCACGCGCGGCGACAGGGGCCGGCCTGCCTTACACGCTGTCGCCCGTGGCCAATGCCACGCCCGAGGAGGTCGGCCCCGAGACCGGCGGCAAGGGCTGGTTCCAGCTTTACCCGCCGCGCGACCCCGAGATGCGGCGCGACATGTTGGCGCGTGCGAAGGCCAGCGGCTTTCACGTTTTGGTGGTGACGGTGGATGTGCCCGTGGCCTCGCGCCGGGAACGGCAGGTCAAGGGCGGGCTGGTTCAGCCACCCCGGATCACGCCCCGGATCGCGCTGCAATGTGCGATGCGCCCTGCCTGGTCCCTGGCCCGCCTGCGCGCCGGGATGCCGCGAATGAAAACGCTGGACCGCTATTCGCAGGACATGGCCAGCCGAGACCCGACCGCGCACATCGGCTACCTGCTGCGCACGGCGCCGGACTGGGACTACCTGCGTTGGCTGCGCGAGGCCTGGGACGGGCCGCTGGTGGTCAAGGGTGTGCTCAAAGCCGAGGACGCAGAACGGCTTGAGCGCGAAGGCGTGGATGCGATCTGGGTCTCGAACCACGGCGGGCGGCAGTTCGACGGGGCGCGCAGCGCGGCCTCTTGCCTGCCCGCAGTGCGGGCCGCCACGCAGTTGCCGGTGATCTTCGACAGTGGAATCGAGGGCGGGCTGGACATCTTGCGGGCCGTGGCACTGGGTGCGGATTTCGTCATGCTGGGCCGGGCCTGGCACTATGCCGTTTGCGCGCTTGGCGCTGCGGGCCCCGCGCATCTGGTGGAAATGCTGCGCCGCGACATGGCGGCCAATATCGGGCAGCTGGGTGCCGCGCGGCCTGTCGATCTGCGCGGGAAAGCCGAGTTTGCAAACGCGACCGTCGCGCGGGAATAATTTGCAAACCCCCCTTGCGCTGCGTCGCGGCATCCTCTCAAAGTAATAATATTGCGCAAAACACGCGCAGCTGTGCCGGAGAAGGACCCTCGACACATGGCAGATTTTGAAAAGATCCTGGTAGCGAACCGGGGCGAAATCGCGATCCGCATCATGCGTGCGGCGAACGAGATGGGGAAGAAGACGGTGGCCGTCTTCGCGGAGGAAGACAAGTTGGGGCTGCACCGCTTCAAGGCGGATGAGGCCTATCGCATCGGCGAAGGGCTTGGCCCCGTTCAGGCCTATCTGTCGATCGAAGAGATCATCCGCGTGGCCAAGGCCTCGGGCGCCGACGCGATCCACCCGGGCTATGGCCTGCTGTCGGAAAACCCCGATTTCGTGGATGCCTGCACCGCGGCCGGCATCACCTTTATCGGGCCCAAGGCCGAAACCATGCGCGCCCTGGGCGACAAGGCCAGCGCCCGCAAGGTGGCTGTTCAGGCCGGCGTGCCCGTGATCCCCGCGACCGAGGTGTTGGGCGACGATTTCGAGGCCATCGCCAAAGAGGCGGAGGAGATCGGTTATCCGCTGATGCTCAAGGCCTCCTGGGGCGGCGGCGGACGCGGGATGCGTCCGATCGAAGGCCCCAAGGAACTCAAGGACAAGGTGCTTGAAGGCCGGCGCGAGGCCGAAGCCGCCTTCGGCAACGGCGAGGGCTATCTTGAAAAGATGATCACCCGCGCCCGCCACGTCGAGGTGCAGATCCTCGGCGACAAGCAGGGCAACATCTACCACCTCTATGAGCGCGACTGTTCCGTGCAGCGGCGCAACCAGAAAGTCGTGGAACGCGCCCCTGCCCCCTACCTGTCCGAGGCGCAGCGCGAGGAGCTTTGCGAGCTGGGCCGCAAGATCTGCGCCCATGTGAACTATGAATGCGCGGGCACCGTCGAATTCCTGATGGATATGGAGACGGGCAAGTTCTACTTCATCGAGGTGAACCCCCGCGTGCAGGTGGAACACACCGTCACCGAGGAAGTGACCGGCATCGACATCGTGCAGGCACAGATCCTGATCGCCGAGGGCAAGTCGCTGGCCGAGGCCACCGGCAAGGCGTCGCAGTACGATATCCGCCTGATGGGCCACGCGCTGCAGACCCGGATCACGACCGAGGACCCGTCGAACAACTTCATCCCCGACTATGGCCGGATCACCGCCTTCCGCTCGGCCACCGGCATGGGCATCCGCCTCGATGGCGGCACCGCCTACGCGGGCGGCGTCATCACCCGGTTCTACGATTCGCTGCTGGTCAAGGTGACGGCCAAGGCCCCGACGCCTGAAAAGGCCATCGCCCGGATGGACCGGGCGCTGCGCGAATTCCGTATCCGGGGCGTGACCACGAACATCGAGTTCGTGATCAACCTGCTGAAACACCCGACGTTCCTGAACAACCAGTACACGACCAAGTTCATTGACACGACGCCGGAGCTGTTCGACTTCAAGAAGCGGCGCGACCGCGGCACAAAGGTGCTGACCTATATCGCGGATATCACGGTGAACGGTCACCCCGAGGTACAGGGCCGTGCCATGCCGCACCCGGACCTGAAACCTGCGCGCCCGCCGAAGGTGCCGCTGGAGACGCCGCCCGCAGGCACCAAGACCCTGCTGGACGAACAAGGCCCGCAAGCGGTCGCCGACTGGCTGGCAGCACAGAAACAGGTGCTGATCACCGACACCACCATGCGGGACGGGCACCAGTCGCTCTTGGCGACGCGGATGCGCAGCCTCGACATGATCCAGGTGGCGCCGGCCTATGCGCACAAGCTGCCGCAGCTTTTCAGCGTCGAATGCTGGGGCGGGGCGACCTTCGACGTGGCCTACCGCTTCTTGCAGGAATGCCCCTGGCAGCGCCTGCGTGACCTGCGCGAACGGATGCCGAACCTGATGACGCAGATGCTGCTGCGCGGTGCCAACGGGGTGGGCTATACCAACTATCCCGACAACGTGGTGCAGTTCTTTGTCAAACAGGCGGCCGAAACGGGCGTCGACGTCTTCCGCGTCTTCGACAGCCTCAACTGGGTCGAGAACATGCGCGTCGCAATGGACGCGGTGCTGGAAACCAACAAGATCTGCGAAGGCACGGTCTGTTACACCGGCGACATCCTTGATCCCGACCGGGCCAAGTACGACCTGAAATACTATGTCGCGATGGGCAAGGAACTGCGCGACGCGGGCGCACATATCCTTGGCCTCAAGGACATGGCCGGTCTCTTGAAACCCAATGCGGCGGCGGCACTGGTCAAGACGCTCAAGGAAGAGGTCGGCCTGCCGATCCACTTCCACACGCATGACACCTCGGGTGCGGCCATCGCCACCATCATGGAAGCGGCCCGGGCGGGCGTGGACGCGGTGGATGCGGCGATGGATGCGCTCTCGGGCAACACCTCGCAGCCGACGCTGGGCTCGATCGTAGAGGGCCTGCGCTTTACCGAGCGCGACACCGGGCTGGACATGGCCGCGATCCGAGAGATCTCGAACTACTGGGAGGCGGTGCGCGGCCAGTACGCGGCCTTTGAATCGGGGATGCAGTCGCCCGCGTCCGAGGTCTACCTGCACGAGATGCCGGGCGGCCAGTTCACCAACCTCAAGGCGCAGGCACGGTCCCTGGGACTTGAGGAACGCTGGCACGAGGTGGCGCAGACCTATGCGGACGTGAACCAGATGTTCGGCGATATCGTCAAGGTCACGCCCTCGTCCAAGGTGGTGGGCGACATGGCCCTGATGATGGTCAGCCAGGGCCTGACACGGGCGGATGTCGAGGACCCCAAGAAGGACCTCAGCTTCCCCGACTCGGTCATCGACATGATGAAAGGCAACCTTGGCCAACCCCCGGGCGGCTGGCCGAAGAAGATCCAGAAGAAGATCCTCAAGGACGACAAGCCCTTTACCGAACGTCCTGGTCTGAAGGCGGCGCCGATCAACATCGACGACGCCCGCAAGGAACTGGAAGGCAAGCTCGAAGGTGTCGTCTTCGACGACGAGGACCTGAACGGCTACCTGATGTATCCCAAGGTCTTTACCGACTACGCAGCCCGGCACGAGACCTACGGCCCGGTGCGCACCCTGCCCACGCGGACCTTCTTTTACGGGATGGAGCCGGGCGAGGAGATCACCGCCGAGATCGACCCGGGCAAAACGCTGGAAATCCGCCTGCAGGCGGTGGGCGAAACCCATGACGATGGCGAGGTGCGGGTCTTCTTCGAGTTGAACGGCCAGCCGCGCACCATCCGCGTGCCCGACCGCAAGGCGCAAGGGTCCAGCGCGGCACGCCCCAAGGCAGAGCTGGGCAACCCCTGCCACATCGGCGCCCCGATGCCGGGCGTGGTCGCGACGGTCGCCGTTTCTGTCGGCCAGCAGGTCAAGGAAGGCGACCTTCTGCTGACCATCGAGGCCATGAAGATGGAAACCGGCCTGCACGCCGAACGGGACGGCACCGTCAAGGCGGTGCATGTCACCCCGGGCGGCCAGATCGACGCCAAGGACCTGCTTGTCGAGCTGGAGTGAGTGCCGGCCTCATCCAAGATCTGAGAACAGCCCCGCAAGGGGCTGTTTTTCTTTTCCCCTTCGGGATATCCACAACGTGACGGCACAGGGTCCCCGCCCTGTGGACAAGCCGATTTCACCCGACAGCCCAAGACGTTGCCGCACGCGGGTCCGACGGCTATGATCCCCCTGCTGACATTCCAGAATCGGGAAGGATTCCCGCATGCTCTTTCGCCGGACGACCGCCATGCTCTGCGCCCTGATGGCGCTTGCGCTCGCGGCTCGCAGCGCGACCGACGGCGAGATCCCCTTCGACACCCCCGGCCCGGTCATCGAGATCCCCGAGGACGCCCTGCCCCCGGGGGAGCTGGACGTGCTGAAGGTCCGCAGCAGCGACCCGGCGATGAACCGCGCCTTCGGGCTGGCCCGCGCGTCCTTGCCTGCCGCGCTCTCGGGCACGGAAAAGAAATACGGGTTCTTCTCGCCCTCGCTTGCGCTTTACGTTGCGGTGCGGGTCGATGACCCGGACAAGCGGATCGAATTCGTCTGGGTCGACAATATCCGGCGCAAGGGCAAAGGCTTCACCGGCAAGCTGGCCAGCCAGCCGCGTTTCATGCCCGGCAAGCGCCTGCGCGCCCCGATCGACTTTCTGAACCCGCAGATCGCGGATTGGGCCGTGCAAGCCCGGGATGGACGCTATTACGGCTATTTCACCACGCGCGCGCGACTGAAACGCATCGAAGAGCCGCTGGCCAGTGAATTGCGGGCCTTGCTGGTGGACACCCCCGTTCCGCAACTCTGGCAATAGGCCATGCACCTGGCCCTTGTCGCGATCCTTGTCCCCTCCTACGACTCGGGCCTTGCCTTTTTCGTCGACGGGCTTGGCTTTGAACTGATCGAGGACAGCGACCTAGGTGGCGGCAAACGCTGGGTGCGCGTGGCCCCGAAAGCTGCACAGACCCAGTTCCTTCTGGCCCGCGCCGTGGGCCCACAGCGCGACCATATCGGACAGCAAGGCGGTGGACGGGTCTGGCTGTTCCTGCACACGCAGGATTTTGCAGGTGATCGTGACCGACTGGTCGCAGCCGGCGCGCAGTTCGAAGAAGAGCCAAGGCACGAAGCCTACGGCACCGTTGCCGTCTTTCGCGATCCTTTCGACAATCGCTGGGACCTGATCGAACCCGCCGGGGACTGAGCCGCAGCACCTGTCAATTCTGCCAGTCTCGGGAAATCCCTACTGTCCTTTTCGACGCCGCTACGGAAAGTGTCTGCATGACACATTTCGACGGCACCGCCTTGAAGGGCACCGAAAAATTCATTCCCTCAAGACTGCTGGATTTCCTCGTCCGGCTGGAAGCAACGACCACAACCGAAGACGTCTGGGACCTGATCGTCTGCCTCGCCGACGGCATGGGGCTGGAGGTGGTCGATTATGTCTACGCCACTGATTTCCGAAACTGGGAGCAGACGCAATTCATTCGCACGACGATCGACTCGCGCTGGTTCGACTACCTGCGCCGATTTCCGCATATCCGGCACACCTCTGCCTTTCGGATGCATGGCTGCCGCTACCTGACCCCCATCATGGTGGGCGAGGAATACCTCGACGAGATGGGCGAGATTTCGGAGGATCGGCGCCGCCATGTCCGGATCGGCGCCGAGATGGGGATGCGGGCCGGGATCTCTATCCCGCTGCGCATGGGCGATCCGGGTCAGGCCGCGCTGATCACGCTTGGCGGTGATCTGGACAGGGCCGATTTCGACGCCCTGCTGGAACGGCACGGCTGGACCATCCACGCCGCCATGTTGAGCGCCCACACGCGCTATACCGAGCTGTTCAAGCTGGAATTCATCGAGCGCAACCAACTGACCGACAAGCAGAAAGAGATGCTGCGACTGGTCGGACAGGGCCTGATGGACAAGCAGATCGCCCATGAACTGGGGATTTCGTTTTCCGCCGTGCGCCAGAGGATGGCCACGGTGCAGCAAAAGACCGGCGCACAGAACCGTGCCGACCTGGCGGCACTTGCGGCACGGGCCGGACTGGTCTCGGATCCGCTGCTGCGGGCGCATGGCGATGACCTGACGGTGTTCCTGTGCACCGGTGACGGCAAGACCGGGACAGAGGTCCGGCGCCCCGGTGCAAGCCCGCCCGCGGCCGCCGAATAGCCCTATGACAGGTGCACGGATCAAAAGCGACGGGCACGTGCATTTTCCTCTTGCACCCCCGCGCCGTAGAGGCTAATTCCGCGCTCACCATTTGGCACGCGGGCGTAGCTCAGGGGTAGAGCATAACCTTGCCAAGGTTAGGGTCGGGCGTTCGAATCGCCTCGCCCGCTCCAAATGGCCGGATTTCCTCGGGCGGCACCCACCGCCAAGACACGAGGGACCGGAACGACAAGATGGTTTCGCGGGCGTAGCTCAGGGGTAGAGCATAACCTTGCCAAGGTTAGGGTCGGGCGTTCGAATCGCCTCGCCCGCTCCATCTGTCACTTTCTTCTGATCTTGAAATCCCAGTCCCGCATCCCACCTGCGGTGCAATGCGCCGTAGATATCCCTCAGGGAATTGCCCGCAACTCTGTCGACGCTGAAGCTGTCCGCACCTGAACCGCGTGCGCCATCAGTGGTTTACATGGCGCGCGACGCTGGTTAGCGTCACAAGGTTCATTCTAGGGGTATCGTGATGAAGGTAATTTTCCTGGCTGTCGTTCTTGGCACCTGCGCGCTCACTGCCGCTGCAGATCCCATGCGCTTTGAAAAACGCTGGTTGGGCGGAAACTGCATCAGTTGCGCGTGGACCTCTGCCGAGGGGGAAATCACCGAGGAGACGCCAGAGGCGTTCCGGACGTATCTCCGGGAAAACGGCATTGGCTACAGTCTCAACCTGGATTCCCCCGGCGGCAATCTCGGCGCCGCCATCGCCTTGGGGCGTTTGTTCCGCGAAAAGGGCATTCGCACAACCGTCGGTCGCAGCGCGCCCATGCCGGACATGCCGCAATATGACCAGCGGATCGACGGCGGCACATGCGAATCCGCCTGTGTCTTTGCCCTGATCGGCGGAACCAGCCGCCAGGCAGACAGCGGCGAACTGGGCGTGCACCAGTTCCACAGCCCCGATGGCAGCAACATCCCGACCGCCGCCACGCAGCAGATCATGGGCCAGCTTGTCCTCTACCTGATCGAGATGGGGGTCAGCGCCGAACTCTTGACCCTGGCCAGCAAGATCCCGGGTGACCAGATGCACTATCTGTCCGAGCCGGAACTAGCGCGCCTCGGCATCAGCACGGAAAGCAGCCGTTCGCCACTCCGCCTCGAAACCGGGGATGGGGGGCTGGTGGCCCGCTGGGACTCCCTTGGCTCGGACGGCCATCTCGACAGGGCCTATAGCCTGCGATGTTCGCGTGGGCATTCGGGCTGGTTGCTCTCGGTCCTCGATACGGGAATCCGTGCAAACAACGGCGTGCCCGACCGGCAAAGAGGGGCACCGGACATGCAGGTCGCCCTGGGGGGCACGGCCTACCCGATGCCTTTTGACACTGTCATCGAACTGGGTCCCCGAGGAGACGACTATTTCCTCACGGTCCGCCTGCCCGCCGATCTGCATCGCCACGTCGGCAAAGACCTTCGCTTCCAGACCAACCGGATGACTAATTTCAAATACGTCCTCTCGGCGCAGGGAACCGTCCCGGACAAGACGACGCTGGATGTTCTCACCCGCGCTTGTGGGGACTGACGGACGCGCCTCGACAGTCCGTGCCATCAGAAGTTTACAGCGCACCCGACGCTGATTAACGTCAGCGCGATTTCGACACCCGGAGTTTCCATGATGCGTTTCCTTCTTGCCACCGCCCTGTGCATTGCCACCTCCGCCGCCGGTGCGGATCCGATGACCTTCAAGCGGGCCTCCAGCGGCGGAATGTGCGTCGGCTGCACCTGGGTCGCCGCCGCAGGAGAGATCACCGCCGATACCCCCGACGCCTTCCGCGCCTTTCTCGAAAAGACCGGGGTCGAAGGTCACATCGAGCTTGATTCACCGGGTGGGAACCTTGGCGCGGCCATTGCTCTCGGACGGTTGTTTCGCGAACATGACCTGTCTGTCAGCATCGGTCGCACGGAATTCTTCGACGGTTTTGCAGAAACCCTGCAGGGCGAAGGCACCTGCGAATCCGCCTGCGCATTCGCCCTGCTCGGCGGCCGGGAACGCTGGGTCGAACCGGGCCAACTCGGCGTGCACCAGTTTTATGCACCACAAGGCCAGGAATTGCCCACTTCGGCGACGCAGCAGATCATGGGGCAGATTGTGCTCTACCTGGTCGAAATGGGCATCAGCGCCGAACTTGTGACTCTGTCTAGCCAGGTTGCCCCCGGCGCCATGCACTACCTGAACGCGGAGGAACTGTCGCGCCTACGCATCGCGGCGGCCCGGCAGGACACAACCCGCGTCGAGGTGGCCGAGGGCGGGTTGGTTCTGCGTTGGGACATCCTGTTCGACAATGGGGCGCCGGAAACGGAATTCACCCTGCGCTGTTCGCAGGGACAGGAAGGCTGGCTGCTGACCATTCGTGACCACTCGGCAAAAGAGTACATCTATTCCTTTGACCCGGCCAAGGCGGACGACATGACTCTGACCATCGGTGAAGAGCGTATTCCCATGTGGCAGGCACACCATATCGCCAGCGGCGTCGACGACGATGTGCATTGGATGACCCTGGGCCTGCCGGTGAATCCCAAGGACCACACCGGCAAGCGTTTCTTCTTTGAAAGCAACGACCTGCCCCGCGAACGCGGCGTGTTGTCCGGAGGAGGTCAGTTCCCCGACGCCGCCACGCTGGACGCGATGCTGCGCGCCTGTGGGGACTGAGCGCCCTCCCCCTTTGACGCCGCCGCCGCCATGCCTATAAGGGGCCGACTTCAGGGGACAAGATGATGCGCACCGCCAAGATCACCCGCAAGACCGCCGAGACCGAGATCAGTGTCGAGGTCAACCTCGACGGCACCGGCACTTACGACAATGAAACCGGCGTCGGTTTCTTCGACCACATGCTGGACCAGCTTTCGCGCCACGCGCTGATCGACATGACTGTACGGGCCAAGGGCGACCTGCATGTGGACGATCACCATACGGTCGAGGACGTGGGCATCGCCCTGGGTCAGGCACTGACCCAGGCGATGGGCGACAAGACGGGCATCGTGCGTTACGGCTCCTGCCTGCTGCCGATGGACGATGCGCTGGTCCGCGCCGCGCTGGACCTGTCCGCGCGCCCCTTCCTGGTCTGGAACCTGGACCTGCCCAGCCAGAAGATCGGCACCTTCGACACCGAACTGGTGCGCGAGTTCTTCCAGGCGCTCAGTACGCATGGCGGCATCACCCTGCACATCGACGGCCTGCACGGCGTCAACAGCCACCACATCACAGAGGCCGCCTTCAAGGCCGTGGCACGCGCCCTGCGCGACGCGCTGGAAACCGATCCGCGCAAGGCGGATGCGGTGCCCTCGACCAAGGGCGCGCTCTAGCCTGCCCCCCGAAACGATCCGCTGACCAAGGAGGCCGCGATGCTGACGGCAATCATCGACTACGAAAGCGGCAACCTGCATTCCGCCGAAAAGGCGTTTCAGAAGATGGCGCTGGAAACCGGGGCGGGCGAGGTGCGCGTCACCGACGACCCCGACATGGTGGCCCGGGCCGATCGCATCGTGCTGCCCGGCGATGGCGCCTTTCCCGCCTGTGCCTCGGCGCTGCGCAACTCTGGCTGTTTCGAGGCGATGATCGAGGCGGTGGAAACCCGCGGACAGCCTTTCCTGGGCATCTGCGTGGGCATGCAGCTGATGGCACGAGTGGGCCATGAATACGCCGAGACGCCGGGCCTGGGCTGGATCGACGGCGAGGTCGAGGTGATCGCACCAACAGACAAGACGCTGAAGGTCCCGCACATGGGCTGGAACGACCTGGTGATCGACAATCCGCACCCGGTGCTGGACGGGATCGCCACCGGCGAACACGCCTATTTCGTGCATTCCTACCAGATGCGCCTGAACGACCCGGCACAGCGGGTCGCCCATGTCGATTATGGTGGCGATGTCACCGCCATCGTGGCGCGCGACACCATGATCGGCCTGCAGTTCCACCCGGAAAAAAGCGCCGGGGCCGGACTGCGCATGATTGCAAACTTCCTGACCTGGCAACCCTGAACACGCCTTCCCGGCCCCTGCCTGGTCGGAACGGCTTCTTTGGTTTGAAAAATACCTCGGGGGAGTCGACCGGAGGGAGACGGGGGCAGAGCCCCCGCCCCGGCCTCAGTTGGCGCGGACCCAGGTCTGGCCGTCGCAGACCAGCCCCTTGCAGCCCGTCACGCGCAGCCTGTTGCCCGACAGTTCCGCCTTGGCATTGGCCTGGACATTCAACAGCGGCACATGGACGGTTCCGCCCGCATAGTTGCCCGATCCTGCGGGCTTGAGATCCCAGAACAGCCGCTTGCCGACATTCGCAGTCTGCACCTCGCGCCCCTGCGGATCAAAGGCCTTGAGCACCGTGCCGCAAAGCGCGGCGCCGCAGGTGTCGATGCGGATCAGGCTGGTCAGGTTCTTGCGGTCGGGTTCCGTGTGCCAGAGACCGACGGCCGGATCGGCAAGAGCGGGGGCCGCCAGGCTACCGAGAACAAGCGGCAGAAACAGGCGAAAGCGGGGCATGAGATGCGTCCTTTGATACAGAAGTTTCGGGACTGAACCCTAGCACGCATGTGGTAGCCGCGCGGCGCATTTCCAGAGGCCGAACGCCCGTCCGCAAGATATTGCCGGTCACGGCCCTCTTATTGTACCCGTCGCCAGGTCTGCGCCGAACAGATCAACCCGCCCGCCACGCAGCCGCGCAGTTTCAGGCGGCTGCCGTCCAGGGTCATCTTGCCGAGGTAGATCTTGTTGTTCGACGGGCGCCAGACCTTGCCCTCGTACTTGCCGTTGCCCTGCGGGACCATGTCGATCACCAAGGTCTTGCCCCTGGTCGGAGAGGCATATTCGCCGCCCGCGTTGAAGGTGCGCGCGATCTGCCCACAGATCTTGCCCCCGCAGGGCGCCATCACGATATGCGCATAAGAGCCGTCGTCGGGTTCGGTCTGCCAGGTGCCTTCGATCGGGTCCGCCGCAGCCGCACCGGCCGCCAATCCGCAAACTGCCGCAATCTTGAGTAATTTCATGCCCGTCTCCTCCCGTTCAGGTCATTTCGACTGTGTCGGCGGCGCAAGTCCCCGATCAAGCATGACGCAAGGTCGCGTTGCATCTATCGTGGCGTCATACTAAGGCGCGGCAAAACTCTGAAAGGGCAGCCCGAAATGATCCTTTATCCCGCGATCGACCTGAAGGACGGCAAGGCCGTGCGCCTGCTGCGCGGCGACATGGACAAGGCGACCGTCTTCAACGACGATCCCGCCGCCCAGGCGCTGGAATTCGTGGCGCAGGGCTGTGAGTGGCTGCACCTTGTCGACCTCAACGGCGCCTTTGCCGGAGAGCCGGTGAACGCCGCCGCCGTCGAGGCGATCCTGAAACAGACCAAGACGCCGACCCAGCTGGGTGGTGGCATCCGCGACATGGCCACCATCGAGATGTGGCTGGGCAAGGGCCTGTCGCGGGTCATCCTGGGCACCGTTGCCGTCGAACGCCCCGAGCTGGTGCGCGAGGCGGCGCGCGCTTTCCCCGGACAGGTGGCCGTGGGCATCGACGCCAAGGACGGCCGCGTGGCCACCAAGGGCTGGGCCGAGGTCACGCAGGTGGATGCCGTGGACCTTGCGCGCAGCTACGAAGACGCGGGCGTGGCGGCGATCATCTACACCGACATCAACCGCGACGGCGCCATGCAGGGCCCGAACGTCGAGGCGACGGCGGCCCTGGCCAACGCGGTGACGATCCCGGTGATCGCCTCGGGCGGCGTGTCGTCGATCAAGGACCTCAAGGCCCTGC
This sequence comes from Mameliella sp. LZ-28, assembly GCF_012274245.1. NCBI lineage: Bacteria > Pseudomonadati > Pseudomonadota > Alphaproteobacteria > Rhodobacterales > Roseobacteraceae > Antarctobacter > Mameliella sp. LZ-28. The sequence continues at coordinate 312,800 of NZ_JAANYX010000033.1, forward strand.
GCGACTGCGGGGCGCCCCTGAACGGTGCCATATCGGGGCGCGCGCTTTATGACGGCGCCATCGACCTCAAGGCCGCGCTCGAGGCGCTCAAGGCATAAGGTCTGGAAATCCGGACTGCCAGTACCGCTCTCACTGGGCGATGTTGCGCCCATGAGCCTCTCCACGCTTTACTCGTGCCTGCCGTTTATCGCGCTGATCCTTGCCTGGTTGTGCCGGTTGGCATTTGCACGTGTTGTCCTGATCCCGGTGGCACTCCTTATTCTGTCAGGGCACGCGCAGGTACTTTGGACAGATCGTTACCTGCGCAGCATCGGTTGCCATGGCAACGTCTTGAAGGGCATGACCTGCCCAGAATGGCCTTTGCTCGCACGCATCGCCTATGCCCATCAAGAGTGGGGCCTATTTTCCGCCCTCGCCGGCATGACCCTGCTGCCAACCTTGATGCTGGTAGTGGTTGTCGCCGAAGGGTACGAGAGAGTCGTTGCACGCAAGGCCAATCCCTGACCCCGCACTTGCCAACACCACTGATCTAAAGTAACTCGCCCGTGGCGGAGGAGGTCAGCTTGCCCAGCGCCCAAAGGACCAGGTCGGGACTTCCTGACTGCGCCGCCTTCCGGCGGCTTGGTAAACATCCTTCCCAGACAAGTTCCCAAAAGGACCGTTTCATGTTCATGGCCGCGATCTGGATCGTAAACGTGATCTTTTCCGTGCTGGAAAACCCGGAAAAAGGCGGGCCTTTCCGTCCGAACGACCTGTTGTGGAATGCGCGTCTGCCGCTGGGCTACTACCTTGTCCCCGCCACCACCCTGCACCGCGTTGCCCGTTCACGGCCAAGCGTTTTCAGACTGCAGGTCTCCCGGGGCGCGCCCTCGCTTTCATGAGCGGCCCGGGGCGTGCCCGCCAGAGCGGTCGCGCCCGGCCCTCTCCCCCCTTCCCTCGCCGGTCAATTCGCGCTAACGCAACGCCATGCTCAAGACCCGCATCATCCCCTGCCTCGATGTCGCCGACGGACGTGTCGTCAAGGGCGTCAATTTCGTCGACCTGCGCGATGCGGGCGATCCCGTGGACGCCGCCCGCGCCTATGACGCCGCCGGCGCGGACGAGATCTGTTTCCTCGACATCCATGCCACCCATGAGAACCGCGGCACCATGTTCGACGTGGTCACGCGCACAGCGGAACAGTGTTTCATCCCGCTGACCGTGGGCGGCGGCGTGCGTACGGTTCAGGATGTCCGCGCCCTGCTGCTCGCGGGTGCGGACAAGGTGTCCTTCAACTCCGCCGCCGTCGCCGACCCGGACGTGGTGGCCGAGGCCGCCGACCAGTTCGGCAGCCAGTGCATCGTCTGCGCCATTGACGCCAAAACGGTCGAACCGGGCCGCTGGGAGATCTTCACCCACGGCGGGCGCAAGTCCACAGGGATCGACGCGGTGGAATTCGCCAAGACCATCGCCGCCAAGGGGGCCGGGGAAATCCTGCTGACCTCGATGGACCGCGACGGCACCAAGGCAGGCTTCAACCTGCCCCTGACCCGCGCCATCGCCGATGCGGTGGACATTCCCGTCATCGCCTCGGGCGGTGTAGGCACGCTCGATCACCTTGTCGAAGGCGTGACCGAAGGCCATGCCAGCGCGGTGCTGGCGGCCTCGATCTTTCACTTCGGCACCTTTACCGTGGCCGAGGCCAAGGCGCATATGGCGGCCGCCGGCATTCCGGTCAGGCTGTAAAGGGGGCAAGCGTGTTCAGCGACGGCTCTGACGTCACCCTCCGCGAGGGCGAGATCGAAGAGACCGCCTGCACCTGCTGCGGCGCCCCCACCACAGTCGTCACCGGCTATCTCGAGGTTGGTGACATGACCGCCGGGTGGTACACCGTCGGCGTGACGCTGGGGACAAAGGATCACCTGCCGCTCGTCCGTCTCTACATCGGTGACTGGACCGAAGGCGCGGGGCCGGATGAACGCTGGGGCCTGCGGATCGGCATCTCGCGCGATGGTCCCAGCCTGCTGGACTGGCCCGAGGCCGACATGGCCGAAGCCCGCCCGGTCTTTACCCCGCTGAATCGGGCACAGGTGCTGGGCACGCCGATGGAGGCACAGCTCTGGTCCCTGCTCGACACCATTCTGACCGGGGACAGCCGTCTCTGACGACCGCCTGAAAAGGAACCGACATGACCCTGGACGATCTCGAACAGATCATCGCCACCCGCGCCGCCGCCTCGCCGGACGAAAGCTGGACCGCCAAGCTCCTTGCCAAGGGGCCGGAGAAGGTGGCCGAAAAATTTGGCGAAGAGGCCATCGAGGCGATCATCGAAGCGGTCAAGGATGACCGCGCGCGGCTGGTCTCGGAAACCGCCGACGTGCTGTTTCACCTGCTGGTCATGCTGAAATCGCGGGACGTGGCGCTGAGCGAGGTCATGGCGGAGTTGGCCCGGCGCCAGGGGCAATCCGGCATCGCCGAAAAAGCGGGGCGCTGAGACGATACCATGTCCGACAGGCTGCACTTCACCGGCACTGTCCGGGATCTGAAACACGCAGCGATCTGCGCCCGCCTGCGCCGCCGCCACCAGCCCTGGCTGATGCGATGGGGGGTGCTGGCCGCCCTTGTCGTCTATGTCGCGGTCTTGCTGGGGCTGGTCATTCTCGCCAATGCGACCGACATGCGCCTGCCGGAATGGTCGTCGTACCTGCCCTTTGCCGCACTCATGGCCGCGCTGATCGGCTTGTTCACCTGGCGCCGCCGCCACGTCTGGGAGTCGGTCCGGAACGCTCCGGTCCGTCAGGCGCCGCTGCATTACCAGCTCTCCGCAGAGGGCCTGCGCATCACCGGAGAGGTGAGTGAGAGCCTGTTGCGCTGGCCCGCCGTGCTGGAGGTGATCGAAGACCCCGAGGGCCTGCTGTTCCTGACCGGGCAGATGGAGTACATCGTGATCCCGACAGCGGCCTTTGCGGATGCCGCAGAAATGCGCGCGGCGCGCGAAGATTGCCTGGCCTGGATCGCCGCACATCGCTGAGGCAACCCGGGGCCGTCATGCCGCGTTGGCCTGTCAGACATTCGCGAAAGGACCCCGGATGCAGGTTTTCAACTGCCCTGCTTGCCAGACCCCGCTCTGGTTCGACAATGACCGCTGCACGTGCGGACAGGAGGTCGGTTTCGACCCTCAGGCGCAGGTCATGGTGGCCGTCACGGCGCGCTGCGCCAATCACCCCGCCATCGGATGCAACTGGCTGCCCGAACCGGAGGCAGACAGCCTGTGCCGGTCCTGCGCGATGACGGAAACCGTGCCGGACCTGCGCGAGGCGGACAACCTGCCGCTCTGGGCGCGGACAGAGGCGGCCAAGCGCTGGATGCTGGCCAACCTTGCCCGCTGGGGCTGGTTTACCGACACGGACCCCGGCCCGCGTCCGGTGTTCCGCCTTTTGTCGGAAGATACCGCCCAGGGCGAACAGCAGGTCACGATGGGCCATGCCCAGGGCGTCATCACCATCAACGTCAGCGAGGCCGACGAGGCCACACGGGCGGAACGCCAGGACGACCTTGGAGAGCTCTACCGCACCATGCTGGGCCACATGCGCCATGAATGCGCGCATTTCCTGTTCGAACGCCTGACCGTGCGGCCCGCATTTTTCACCAGTTTCCGCAGCCTCTTCGGGGACGAACGCGCCGACTACGCCAAGGCGCTGGAACGCCATTACGCCGCGCCGCGCGATCCGGGCGAAACCCATATTACCCCCTACGCCACCGCCCACCCGCACGAGGACTGGGCGGAAACCGTCGCCCACCTTCTGCATCTGGTGGATATCGCCGACAGCGCCGCCGCGGCAGGGCTCTCCCTGCCGGAGGGACCACCGCCCGGCTATAACGCCTATGCGGATGCCGACGCGGATCGCGTCTTGAACCACGCGGTACGCCTGTCCCTGGCCGTCACCCACGTGAATCGTGCGCTGGAACTGCCAGATCTCTATCCGTTCGTGTTGACCCCATCGGTGCGCGGGAAACTGGGCTTCGCCCACGACCAGCTGCGCGCCGCCTTCAGGACCTAGCGCAGGCGGTCAAGGCGCCCCATCACAGCTTGGACGAGATGATCCCGGTGTTGAAACCGCCCATGCGCAGTTCACCGAACAGGCGCTGGTACTCGATCTTGGGACAGCGATCCATCACCACGTCGACGCCGCGCGCCTCGGCCATCTGTGCCGCCTCTTCGTTGACGACACCGATCTGCATCCAGACCGTGCGCAGATTCGGAAAGACTTCCAACGCCTCTTCGACGATGGGCGGCACATGTTCCGGCCTGCGAAAGATGTCCACCATGTCCACGGTGTCAGGGCAATCGGCCAGCGAGGCGCGCACCTCTTGCCCGAACAGGCGTTTGCCAGCATGTCCCGGATTGACCGGGATCACCTTGAAACCCTTCAGCGAAAGATATCGGGCGACGTAATAGCTGGGCCGTACCGGATTCATGGATACGCCCACCACCGCGACGACCTTGGTCCGCGTCAGAATCTCTTTCAGCTTGTCATCCGAATAGCTCATGCCCTCTCAAATATACCGGGTTTAGGAAAAGAAAAAGCGCCCGGGCAAAAACCCGGGCGCCAGTCACGGAACGAGGGACAGTGAAGGTCTCACGGGGGTTCCGGCCCCGCGATCCTGATAGAAAGATAGGCACCAAAGCCACAGTTCCAAGGTCTGTAAAGAAACTGTGAACATTCTTCTTGACTACCCCGTCAACCAACAGCCTGCGCCCCTGCGGGCGCCATCGACCCAACAAGGGTGGGGTGCAGGCTCTCCGAAGCATCCCGCCCGACACGACGCGCCCCGCGCAGGATGAACAGCTTGCTGACCCCCATCCAGGTGCCGACCGAGGGCGCATTTACATCGCAGGGGAACCGCGTCTTCCACCCTTCCGGCAGGGCCACGCCGCGGGCCTCCAGCCGGTCAAGCATCCAGACGAGCGGAATATTGGACAGGGGCCGCGCCGCATCGAAACCGCCCAGTTGACCGCCGATGTCCCCGTGTGTCCCCCGGAACCACACCTGTTCGACCTTGCCCGCCCAGCCCGGCGGGCATTCCCAGAGCACAGGCGCATAGGCGGCGCGCGTTTCGTCATGGGCCAGCGCGTGATAGCCGTGCCGGATCGCGGGACCCAGCGAGTGATTGTGAAACTCGTGCTCGGATTCGGTCAGCCGCCAGAGCAGCGGGAGGCGCAGGCCCAGCGCCTTGACCGTGTCCCAGACCCCGATCATCTCGACCGGCGACTCGGCATGGCAATTGCGCGCCGCAAAGGCCCGCGCGGCGGCCCCCTTGGGGGCGTATTGGTACAGGCGATAGATCTGGCGGATATTGCGTTCGGTGGCGCATTCCGCCCGCAAGAGCCCGACCATGTCGATGATCCCAGCCAAAGAGCGGACGGCGTAGGCGCCCCGCGAATAGCCCATCAGGAAGATGCGGTCGCCCGCGCGATAGCGCGAGGCGAGATAGCCATAGGCGCGGCGGATCTGCCGGTTGATGCCGCGGCCCAGCGCCACGTCGGTGGTGGCGCCCCAGTCCGTCCATTGCACCCCGGCCTCGTAATAGAGTGAGGAATGCCCGGCCTCTTTCAGCAGCAGGTAGGTCAGCCCGGCGTTGGTTTCCTCGCCGGGCGTGAGCGAGGACATGGTGCCATCCAGAATGAGGACATGATCGACCGGCCCGCGCCGCCGCGCGTATGCGGAATGGTCCGCCGAAGACTTGCGGCGGAGCCAGCCGAAAACAATGTCACTCAGCTGCGATCGCATCACCTTCCAGCATGGCCCAGACGCGCGCCGGCGTGAAGGGCATGTCCACCTGTTTGATTCCACGCGCCCAGAGCGCGTCCTGAACCGCATTCGACACCGCAGCCATCGACCCGACCGTCCCGGCCTCGCCGCAGCCCTTCATTCCCATCGGGTTTGCGGTCGAGGGCACCGGTTCTGTCTCGAACCCGATCATGGGCATATTGTCGGCCCGCGGCATGGCATAGTCCATGAAAGAGGCCGTGAGCAGCTGCCCATCCTCGTCGTAGACCACATGTTCGGTCAGCGCCTGGCCCAGCCCCTGCGCCACGCCGCCATGCACCTGCCCCTCGGCCAGCATCGGGTTGATCAGGTTGCCGAAATCGTCGACCACGCTGTAACGGTCGCAGATCGTCTGGCCGGTTTCCGGGTCGATCTCGACCTCGGCGACATGGCAGCCGTTGGGATAGGACCGCCCCGGCAGGGTCGAGGTCGCCTGCCAGACAAGCAGATCCTCGCGGCCCGCCTCACGCGCCATCTGCGCGGCCTCCAGCATGGTCGGCGTCAGGTTCGATCCGTCCGCGCGGAACGTCTCACCGTCGAAGGTGATCGCCGCCGCGTCCACGCCCATTTCGCCTGCGAGGAAATCGGAGAAGCCCGCAACCATGTCGCTGACCGCCTGCAGGGTCACGTTTGTCTGCACGGTGACGGAACGGGACCCGCCGGTGCCGCCGCCCGAGGCGATCAGGTCACTGTCGCCCTGCACCACCTCGATCTTTTCGGCGGGAATGCCGGTCTGATCGGCCAGGAACTGGCGGAACACGGTTTCATGCCCCTGCCCGTTCGACTGGGTGCCGACATAGATCCTTGCGCCGCCGTCTTCGGTGAACTCCACCTTCACATCCTCGTTCGGGGCGCCCAGGATAGACTCGATGTAATAACAAACCCCCAAGCCGCGCAGCTTGCCCGCCTTCTCCGAGGCGGCGCGCCGGGCCGCAAAGCCCGCCAGGTCCGCCGTCGTCTCGGCATGGCCCATAACGCGCACGAAATCGCCCACGTCGTAGTTTTCGCCGGTCACTGTCTTGTAGGGAAACTGGTCGGGCTTGATGAAGTTGATCCGGCGCAGCTCCAGCGGATCGATACCCAGTTCGCGCGCGGCCCGGTCCATCACACGTTCCAGGACATAGATCGCCTCTGGACGGCCGGCGCCGCGATAGGCGTCCACCTGTACGGTGTTGGTATAGAAGCCTTCCGAGCGGTAGAAAGCGGTCTGGATGTCGTAGGTGCCGGTCAGCACGCGGGCAAAGAGGTTCGACTGGATGAATTGACCGAAATGCGAGTTGTAGGCACCCAGGTTCGACCGCGTGTGCAGCCGGTAGCCGGTGATGCGGTTGTCCGCGTCAAAGGCCAGTTCTGCCGTCGTCACCAGGTCACGCCCGCCGTTGTCGGACAGCATCGCCTCTGTCCGGTCGGACATCCAGCGCACCGGGCGGCCCGTTTCACGCGCCGCGTAGGGCAGCACGAAATACTCCGGGTAGGGAAAACCCTTCATGCCGAAACCGCCGCCGACGTCGGGGTTGGTGGTGTGGATCTGCTCGGGCTCCATGTGATAGGCGCGCGCCAGTTCGGCCTTCATGCCCCAGACGCCCTGCCCGCCAAAACCCAGGTGGATGCGCCCGTCGGTCCATTCGGCAAAGGCGCCGCGCGGCTCCATCGAATTGACGATGATCCGGTTGTCGCCGATTTCCAGTTTGACCGTCTTCGCCGCCGCATCGAACGCGGCGTTCGTGGCGTCCTCGTCTCCGATGCCGAAGTCATAGGCCCGGTTATCGGGGGCCTCGGGGTGAATCGTATTTTCTCCGGGTGCCAAGGCCATCGCCACCGGCAGCTCGTCGTAGTCCAGCTCGATCAGCTCGGCGGCGTCGCGCGCCTGTTCCAGAGTCTCGGCCACGACCAGCGCCACCGGTTCACCGACATAACGCAGACGCCCCTCTGCCAACACCGGGCGCTTGGGCGCCGCGCCCTTGCTGCCGTCGCGGTTGGGCGCCAGCGCACCGGACATTCCAGTGTCGATGCCCGCCGCCAGCAGATCGTCCGACGTCACCACCAGATGCACGCCTTCCGCCTCGCGCGCGGCGCTTACATCCAGCGTCGTGATCTCGGCATGCGCCACGGGGGAGCGGAAAACAAAGGCCCGCAAGGCCCCCTCGGGCGCAACATCGTCCACGTAACGCCCGTGCCCGGTCAGGAAGCGCACATCCTCGACCCGTTTCACCGGCTGGCTCTTGCCGAACTTGTCCATGAGTGTCTCCCTCGCAATTGTCCTGTCGCGGCGGAGATTAGTCGTCATGGCGCGGGTGTCCAGAGGGCGCACCGCAGCCCGCCCCCGGTTTTCCCGGAGCGGCCGATTATCGCGCCAAAGTCACGATGCGCCGGGCACCGTAACCATTGAACCGGGTGGCCAGCGCCGTGGAATAGGCGCCGCAGGCGTGGAACAGCAGATAGTCCCCCTCGGCCAGGTCCGCGGGCAGATCGACACGGTCCGACAACCGGTCGAGGCTGTCGCAGGTCGGCCCGAAGACCTCTGTCGCCCGGATGGCTCCGGCCCTGGGCAACCCATCCGGAGCCAGGGCGCTGATCCGCGTTGCGGGGCCAAGATCGCGCCATTCGCTGAGCCCGCCATAGATGCCGTCGTTCAGAAAGACCGCGTCCCCGTCCCGCGCCTTGACCTGCAAGGCCAGCTCAAAGGCCTCGGCCACCATCGCCCGGCCCGGCTCGCAGACCAGCGCCGGACGGTCCGCGCCGAAGGCTGCTGCGACGGCCTCGTCGATGGCTCTGAAAAGCGCGGGCAGGTCGGGGGCCGGGTCCTCACGGTGCGCCGGAAACCCGCCGCCGACGTTCAGCCGATGCAGGCGGATGCCATTGGACTGGGCGATCTCGGCCGCTGCCTGAATGTAGGAGACCCAGGCCCCCGCCGCGCGGCATTGCGTGCCCGGATGAAAGGTCAGCGAGGGGCGCCCGCCCCGGGCGACAACCGCGCGCAGCAATGCGCCGCACGCCTCTGGCCCCGCTCCGAATTTCGACCCGAAATCATAGACCGCCCCGGCCACCGGCAGCTTCAGCCGCACCGCGACCTCGGCGCCCTCCAGCGGCCCCAGCTTGTCCAGTTCCGCCATGCGGTCAATCGACCACGAGGTGATGCCATAGCCCCGTGCCGCCGCCACCTCGGACCGGGCCCGGACCGGGTTGTGATAATGCAGTCGCGCGCGCGGCGCGACCGCCCGCACCAAGGCCATCTCCTCGGGAGAGGCCACGTCAAAGGCCTCCATCCCCGCCTCTGTCAAGGTCTCGATCACGCCCCGGTCGGGATTGGCCTTGACCGCATAGGTCACTTCGCCCGGAAACCGGTCAAGGAACAACCGCGCCACGTCGCGCAGCCGCCTGGGATCGTGAAAGAAAACCGGATCTTCGGGGCGCTCGCGCGCCAGCCAGAGCGCGGGATCGCGCTGGAATGCCTCGTGCAGCACCATTGCTCGTGCCTCCTGTTCGCCTGTGAAACCAGTCTGGCCCTTGCAACGCACGGATTCACCTGCAACTCTGTTCGAAATGCACGTCAATTATGGGCAAACTGACGACATGGACCAACAGATCGACGAAACGGACCGCGCCCTGGTGGCCGCCCTCGCGGAAAACGCGCGCGCCCCGGTGGCCGACCTGGCCCGCCGGCTGGGACTGGCGCGCACCACGGTGCAGGCCCGGCTCGACCGACTGGAGGCGCGTGGCGCCATCGCCGGCTACACGCTCAAACGCGGTCCGGGCCTGCGCCCCGCCCTGCGCGCCACGGTGCTGATCTCGGTCGAGCCGCGCGCCACGCCGGCGGTCCTGTCACGCTTGAAAAGCCTCACGGCGGTGGAAACGGTGCACACGACGTCGGGAAGGTTCGACATGATCGCCCAGCTCAGTGCAGAGACGACAGAGGCGCTGGACCGCACGCTGGATGCCATTGGCGAGGCAAAGGGCGTCAGGGCCTCGGAAAGCCTGATCCACCTCAGTACGAAGATCGATCGTGGGAGTTGAGGGGGCAAAAGCCCCCGGTCACTCTTCGTCCGCGTCCTGGGTGCCGTATTGTTTGAACAGACCGCCCTGGAACATGAAGAACAGGAAAATCGCGACCGTGAGACCGAAAGTCTTGAAATAGACCCAAATCTCTGTGTCCATCGTGCGCCAGATCACCTCGTTCAGCACCGCCAGCAACAAGAAGAACCCGGCGACCCGCTTGGTCAGGATCATCCAACCCTCGCGCTGCAGGGGTACCAGCCCGTCCATGACGTATTGCAACCAGCTCTCGCCGCGCATCAGGCCGATCGCCAGTGCACCGCCGAAAAGGAGGTAGATCAGCGTCGGCTTCATCTTGAAGAAACGGTCGTCATTCAGCCAGACACTGAGCCCACCAAAGACCACGATCAGCACCGCCGTGACCACCTGCATCCGGCTCAGATGTCCAGTCAGGGCCCAAAGCGCGCCCATGCAGACGAGGAACACCGGGATGAACCCCGCCGTAACCACGATGAACCCTTCGTATTCAGTGCCCCCGATCACGAAGGTCCGGTCCTTCAGCCACAGGTAAGCCGCGAAGAACCCCAGGATCGGGCCGAACTCCAGCGCCGTCTTCAGCATCGGGTTGACCTGGCGTTGTTCCATTGCGCGCTCCTCTGACTTTGCCTGCGTCACATAGGTCTTTCAGCCGCCAAGCTCAACGATCACCGCCCCTGCCGCGATCAGGACCATCAGCGCGATGCGCCTTGGACCCACTGTCTCGCGCAGGATCAGCCAGCCGATGACGGCGGCAAAGACGGTCGAGGTCTCGCGCAGCACCGCTGCCTCGCCGACCTTGTCCAGCCGCGTGGCCATCATGACCGACCCGAAGGAGCCGTAGGCCACCAGCGCCCCCGCCAGCCCGCGCAACACCAGGGGCCGCAGGGGAAAGCCCGACACCCTGTGTCGCATGGGGGTCAGGAACAGCAGGGCCGGGAAATCCAGCGCCGACAGGAAAAAGAACCAGGCGAGGAAGGTAAAGGGATCGGCGGTGGCGCGGATGCCGTAGGCATCATAGGTGGTGTAGAGCGCCACGAAAAACCCCGTCGCCAGCGCGTAGGCCAGGGCCGGGCCCAGCGTCTCGCGCGCGGTTTCGAGAAAGATGAAGTTGTAGACCGCCAGCCCAAAGATCCCGGCCAGCACCACGCCAAGACCCAACCACTGAACGCCGGTAAAGCTCTCGCCAAAGATCAGCCAGGCACCGATCACCGTGAACAGCGGGCCCGTCCCACGCACGACCGGATAGACCACCGTGTAGGCACCACGGGTATAGGCCATCGCCTGCAACAGCTTGTAGGTGAAATGGATCACCATGACCCCGGCAAAGATCGGCCACATGTGCGGTTCGGGCCAAGGCACCAGGAACAGCAGCGGAAAGCTGAGCACCACAAGCCAGCCGTCGATCGCCGCACGCGACACCCAGGGGTCGTGCCGTCCCTTCTGCAGCGCGCCAAAGACCGCGTGCAGCAGGGCCGCCGTCAACGCCAGCATCAGCGCCGCCTGTTGGCCTGTCTCGGTGCCCTCCAGCGAAACCAGCCAATCGCTCACCGACGGCCCCCCGGACGCGCCCCATCGCGCAGGCTGCGCGTTGGTGCTACGGTGAACGCAAAGAGGTCCCCATGCTCGACAGCCTGACATCCGAACTGTACGGCGATTTTGCCGTGGTTCCCGCCTGGTCCGCCTTCGTGCGGCTCTGCGGAGCCGTGGTGCTTGGCGCCGCCATCGGGTTCGAACGGGAATGGCACCACAAACCGGCGGGCCTGCGCACGCATATCCTGGTGGCCGTGGCCGCCTGCCTCTTCGTGCTGATCGGGCGCGAGCTGAGCGCGCTGGATTTCGGCGGCGCGGGTGAGCAACGCAACGATCCCCTGCGCATGATCGAGGCCGTCACCGCGGGCGTGGCCTTCCTCGCGGCGGGCGTGATCTTCCGCTCGGCGGACAAGGTTCACAACATCACCACCGGGGCCTCTATGTGGCTGGCCGGAGCCGTGGGCCTGGGCTGCGGCGCGGGGCGCCTGACGCTTGCGGCAATGGCCACGGTGATTGTGGTCATCGTCCTTGCGCTTCTGAAATGGATCGAGGACATCGCCCACGACCGCTAGGCCGCTCATTCCGTGTCGAGGCCGGTCAGCGCCGCGGCGAATTCTTCGGGGTCGAAGGGGGCCAGGTCTTCGATCTGCTCGCCCACGCCGATGGCATGGATCGGCAGGCCGAACTTGTCTGCAAGCGCCACCAGCACACCGCCCTTGGCGGTGCCGTCCAGCTTGGTCATCACCAGGCCCGAAACATCGGCCAGCTTGCGGAAGGTCTCGACCTGGCTGAGCGCGTTCTGGCCGGTCGTCGCATCCAGCACCAGCAGCGTGTTGTGCGGCGCATCCGGGTCCTTCTTGCGGATCACCCGGACGATCTTGGCCAATTCCTCCATCAGGTCCTGGCGGTTCTGCAGCCGGCCCGCGGTGTCGATCATCAATAGGTCCGCACCGTCCGCCTGCGCCTTGGTCATGGCGTCAAAGGCCAGGCTGGCCGGGTCGCTGCCCTCGGGCGCGGTCAGCACCGGCACATTGGCCCGTTCGCCCCAGACCTGCAGTTGCTCGACGGCGGCGGCGCGAAAGGTATCGCCCGCCGCGATCACCACCTGCTTGCCCGCGGCCTTGAACTGGCTGGCGAGCTTGCCAATGGTCGTGGTCTTGCCCGACCCGTTGACGCCGACAACCAGCACCACCTGCGGCTTTTTCGGATAGAGCGGCAGCGGACGCGCCACCGGCTCCATCACCCGGGCGATCTCGGACGCCAGCGCCTGCTTGATCTCCAGCGAGGACAGACGCTTGCCGAAACGCCCTTCGGCGATGTTCGAGGTCACGCGCAGCGCCGTGTCCACCCCCATGTCCGAGGCGATCAGCAACTCTTCGAGCTGCTCCAGCATCTCGTCGTCCAGCACCCGGCGCGCCACCGTGCCCTCACCCTGCGACCTCCCCATGATCCGGCCCAGCAGGCCGCCAGAGGGTTTTGCCTCGGCCGGGGTCTCGGGTTCATGCACCGGCACCGGTTCGACCGGGACGGGTTTCGGCGCCGGGGCCTGGAGGCGAGGCTCTACCGCCTCGGCCTTTGGCTCGGGTGTTTCGGCGACGTCTTCCTCACCGCCCTCCTGGACAATTGCGTCCAGCCCCTCGTCCAGCTTGGAGGAGGATTTGAACAACTTGTTCTTGAGCTTGCCGAAAAAAGACATGGGCCGCGCCTGATGCTTGAGTTGTCTTCACCTAATACGCTTGCGCGCGCAATGAAAGGTGGCTTTCACCACGACACCAGACCGGAACCCCGGCCACAGACCACTGTACACTTATCCCAAGCCAACAAAAAATCGTCCACAGGTGCCTGTGGACGATTTCAATTTGCACCTTCCCGACAATACCCGGGAATTCAGATCTCTTCCGGGAAATGCTTGATCGTCAGCCGGATCGGGTTCGGCGCCGCCTGTCCCAGGCCACAGATCGACGCATCGCCCATCGCCTGGCACAGTTCCTCGAGCAGGTCGGTGTTCCAGCTTTCCGCGCACATCAGCTTGACCGCCTTCTCGCAGCCGACCCGGCACGGCGTGCACTGGCCACAGCTTTCGTCCTCGAAGAACCGCAGCATGTTCAGCGCGGCATCCCGCGCGCGGTCCTGATCCGACAGCACGACAACGGCGGCGGACCCGATGAAGGATCCATGCGGCTGCAAGGTGTCAAAATCCAGCGGCACATCGCTCATCGAAGCCGGCAACAGGCCCGAAGACGGCCCGCCCGGTTGATAGGCCTTGAGGACATGCCCCTCGGCCATGCCACCGGCGGCCTCGATCACGTCCAGGATGGTCGATCCGGCGGGCAGGAGGTAGACGCCCGGTTTGGCCACCCGGCCAGAGATCGAGTAGGACCGCAGGCCCTTGCGGCCGTTTTTTTCGATTCCCGAAAGGATTTCAGGACCTTCCCGGCAGATCTTCGCAACCCAGTAGAGCGTCTCGACGTTGTGGACCAGCGTGGGCTGATTGAAGATCCCGACCTGCGCGACATAGGGCGGACGGTGGCGCGGCAGACCGCGCTTGCCCTCGATCGACTCGATCATCGCGCTCTCTTCGCCGCAGATATAGGCGCCTGCACCACGGCGCAGGTCGATATACCCGGGTTCGACGATCCCCTCCGCTTCCAGCGCGGCGATCTCGCGGCGCAGGATTTCCAGCACGGCGGGATATTCGTCGCGCATGTAGATAAAGCAGCGATCCGCCTCCACGGCCCAGGCCGCGATCAGCATTCCCTCAAGGAAAACATGAGGTTCCCGCTCGAGGTAAAAGCGGTCCTTGAAGGTGCCCGGCTCGCCCTCGTCGCCATTCACGGCCAGGTAGCGCGGTCCGGGATTTCCGCGGACGAAGCCCCACTTTCGGCCCGACGGGAAACCCGCTCCGCCAAGGCCACGCAGGCCGGAAGAGAGGACCGTTTCCTGCACCTCTTCCCAGTTTCCGCCCTCGCGCAGATCCTTGAGACGGGCATATCCGCCATCTGAGTAATATGCAGCAAACCCTTGATATTCCAGGACATGTGCGTGTGTATCGCCCGCTTCGATCGCGGCATGCACCTTGGCCACGTCGGCGTGGTCGATGTGGTTGTGCCCCAGCTCCAGCACCGGCGCCGTGTCACAGCGGCCCATGCAGGGCGCGCGCAAGACGCGGACCTGCGTCGGATCCATGCCCTCTTCCAGCGCGGCGCGCAGTTGCTCGGCCCCGGCCAGTTCACAGGACAGCGAATCGCAGACCCGGATGGTCAGCGCGGGCGGCGGCGTCTCGCCTTCTTTCACGATGTCGAAATGGGCGTAAAAGCTGGCCACTTCGTAGACCTCGGCCATGCTGAGGCGCATTTCCTCGGCCAGGGCGCGCAGATGCGCGGCCGAGAGATGGCCGAATTCATCCTGGATCAGGTGCAGGAATTCGATCAGCAGGTCGCGGTTGCGCGGGCGGTCGCCCAGTAGCGCCTTCACCTCGGACTGGGCCGTGTCGTCGACCTGGCGGCCTTTCGGCGTGTGACGCCCCTTGCCCTTACCCGATTTCCAGACGCCCTTGCGTTCGTCGAGTGCCATGCGTGCCTCCATTCGTTCCGCCAGACCCTAACGCCGAAAGCTTCCGGGCAAGGGGTGAAAAACGACCGAATTGGGCAGGCGAACGCCCAGAAAACCCCTCGATTTCGTCGCAAGGGGAACGGAAAGTTCCGATATGTTAAATTCCGGATCGTATTGGAGCGGTGATGCTGCGTTTCACACTGGCAACCCTGGGCATGGTCGTGCTGCTGGCGCTTGCGCTGGTGGTGGGTGGCCCTTTTCCGGCGCTGGCGCTGGTCTACATCACCGTCTTTACCTACGCGATGGACAGGCTGTCGGCACTGGCTGCCCCCGACCATCCGGAACAGGAATTTCCCGCCGGGGACGGGTTATCAACGCTGCTGGCACTTGCGCATTTTCCTCTGCTCTACGGCGGCGTCTGGGCCTTGGTGCATTCCACCGCAACAACGACCGACAAGATTTTGATATTCCTTTCTCTTTCACTGTTTATCGGTCAGGCTGGAAACTCCAACGCGCATGAGTTGATCCACCGCTCGTCCCGCATACTGCGGCGCCTGGGAACGGCGGTCTATGCCTCCTTCCTCTTCGGGCACCATGCCTCGGCCCATGTCCGGGTCCACCATGTCCACGCCGCGACGCCGCGCGATCCGAACTCTGCCAGACCGGGAGAGAGTTTCTACGCCTTTGCGCCGCGCGCCTGGATCGGCGGGTTCCGGGCAGGATTGCGTGCCGAATCGCGGCTGCGGCAAACCCGCGGGTGGCATCCCTATGTCGGCTATGTCGGGGGTGCAGCGGCATCCGTGTTTGTGGCGGCCCTCATCGGTGGGGCCGGTGGCGTGCTGGCACTGCTGGCGATTGCGGCCTACGCCCAGGCGCAATTGTTGCTCAGCGACTATGTCCAACACTACGGCCTGCGCCGGCGCGAACTCACACACGGGAAATTCGAGCCGGTCGGGCCGCAGCACAGCTGGAACGCACCGCAGAGTTTTTCCTCGGCGCTGATGCTGAACGCGCCGCGCCATTCGGATCACCACGCGCATCCCTCCCGGCCCTACCCGGGGCTCGACCTGGACCGGGACAGGATGCCGATCCTGCCGCACTCCCTGCCGGTCATGGCGGTGATCGCCCTGGTGCCCCCGCTCTGGCGGCGCCTGATGGACAGGCGCGCCCGAAAATGGCGCGAGCCGGAGCCCGCCTATGGTTAACCATTCATTAATACCCGACTTCCGGTAGCGCGGGGATTCTGGCAGGCTCCGGCGCATGAAACAGCTCTACGCCATTGCCCTGACCTGCCTGACCGCTCTGCCCGCGTTGGCGGCCGAGCCGATGTCGGCCACTGATTTCGAAAGCTATGTCACCGGAAAGACGCTCTATTTCGGCCTCAACGGTGAGGCCTACGGCGTCGAGAAATACCTGCCCGACCGCAAGGTGCAGTGGTCCTTCCTGGATGGAAAATGCAAGGACGGCTTCTGGTACGAACAGGCGGGCCAGATCTGCTTTGTCTACGAGGACAATCCCGATCCCCAGTGCTGGAGCTTTTTCCGCGAGAGTTCGGGCCTCAGGGCCGTGTTTGAAAACGACCCTTCCAGCACGGTGCTCTACGAGGCGCAGCAGAACGACGACCCGATGCTGTGCCACGGGCCGGACGTCGGTGTCTGACCGCTAAAGCGACGCCATGCTCTGCCGGATGTCCTCGCAAAGCGCCCGCGTATAGGCCGCCTGCCCGCTGCCCTGATAGAGGTTGACCTTCATCATCCCCAGGTCAGGAAGGTTGTGGCAATCGACATAGGCAAGGTAGGGCGCCAAGTGCCCTTCCAGCCGCGCGGCAATGGCCAGGTCGGCGCTGACGGTCGCGTCGATGGTTGTTTCGCTGTCGGAATCTACCGCCAGTTCCCAGGGAATATCCGCCTCGTCGAGGCGCCGCATAGCCTCGTCCCGAAAGACGCAGGTGCGCGCCATTGCGATCCGCAGCGGGCGTTCCCGCCAGGCCTGCCCCTGCGGCGCCCCGACCCAGCGGACCGGCACGTCCAAAAGGGTCTCTCCGCCCGCCTCGACCCCGGTTTCCGTGGTCAGGATCACGTCCATCTCGCCGCGCGCGAACTGCGCTTTCAGAACGCGCGTGAATGAGCTGACAAGCTGCACCTTCACCCGTGGAAAACTGCGCGCCATGCGTTGCAAGACCAGCGGAATCACCGGGTAGACGATGTCCACCGGCACGCCGAGGCGAATTTCGCCTTCCCAGCTCTGGTCGGTCAGCCGGGTATAGGCCTCGTCATTCAGCGACACGATCTTTTCCGCGTAGCCCAGCAACTGCCCCCCCGCCGGTGTCAGGGTCACGCCCCGCCCCGTCCGGTCAAGCAACTGCAGGTTCAGCATTTCTTCCAGCCGCTTGATCTGCATCGAGACGGCGGATTGCGTCAGGTTCAGGAACCCGGCGGCACGGGTCACGCCCCCCGCCTGGGCCACCGCCACGAAGGATCGCAGCGTCGTTACATCGAGATTTCGCATTCATCACCCCTTGTGATGAGAGAGGTCACATACATTCACTTCCAATATCAAGCACGGATCGCCACATTCATCAACGAAGAAGATACCAACCCGGCCTGCAATCATTTCTCGTGAAGGATGCCATGATGATCCGCGCCCTGCCCGCCCTGTTCCCCCGCCCGTTCTTTCGCGCTGACCACTCGGCGCAGTCCGCCCAGCCGGTCCGCCACCTTGCGCGGTTGCGCCACCCTTCCGCCGCGTCGGTTGCTGTGGGGAAACCTGCTTCCGAGGCGCCGCGCTGGGACGCACCGGCCCATTGGATCGAGCCTGAACGCGAATGGTGACAAATCGGGGAATCTTATTGACCCGTTTCCGACCCGAAGTTCTTGAAAATCCCCTGCGTTCCTCCAATATCTAGCGTGAAGTGCGGGGGCCTTGGGCCCCCGGACCTATGTCAACATCGGAGGCTTACATGGCAGAATATGATACAGTCCGGGCAGCTGGCGTCTCCGGCGCACGCGCTGCCCAGATTGACGAGGGGCTGCGCGCCCATATGAACAAGGTCTACGGCACAATGTCCGTGGGCACTTTCATCACCTTCCTGGCGGCCTGGGCCATTGCCGGGCTTGCGGTCACCAGCGATCCGTCGGGCGCCACCGCGATGATCCGCGACGGCCAATACCTGACCAGCTTCGGCGAGGCGATCTACATGTCGCCGCTGAAATGGGTGATCATGTTCGCGCCGCTGGCCTTCATCTTCTTCGGTTTCGGTGCCGCCGTGAACCGCCTGTCCGCCGCTGGCGTACAGCTTGTGTTCTACGGGTTCGCCGTGCTGATGGGTCTGTCGCTCAGCTCGATCTTCCTGGTCTTCACCGGCTTCTCGATCATCCAGGTCTTCCTGACCACCTCGATCGCCTTTGCCGGCCTGTCGCTCTGGGGTTACACCACCAAGAAGGACATCTCCGGCTGGGGATCGTTCCTGATCATGGGTGTGATCGGCCTTCTGGTCGCCTCGATCATCAACATCTTCCTCGGCTCGCCCGCGATCCAGTTCGCGATCTCGATCCTGGGTGTGCTGATCTTCGCCGGCCTGACCGCCTATGACACGCAGAACATCAAGAACACCTACATCGCCCATGCTGCGCATGGCGACAAGGAGTGGCTGGGCAAGGCCGCCATCATGGGCGCGCTGAACCTCTACCTCGACTTCATCAACATGTTCATGTTCCTGCTGCAACTGCTGGGCAGCCGCGAATAAGCCCCCGGGCAACATCGCGACACAAACATGCTATAGCGAAAGGGCCGGTCGTCTGACCGGCCCTTTTTCGTGTTGGGCCAATGGGCCGTGGGGGACAACATGCCAATCATCACCAAAGACTCCGTCCAGAGACGATCGGGCGACGGCGCGCTTGGCAGTTTCGAGGCGCTGCTGTTCAGCGAATCGGGTGGACTGACGCAGTTCGGCGCACTGGTCGAAATCCTGGCGCCCGGGTCCGCCTCTTCCTTTGCGCATTGGCACGAGGCCGAGGACGAGATGGTCTACGTGCTCGACGGCACCGTGGTACTGGTCGAGGGCGACAGCGAGCAGGAGATGGGCACCGGCGACGTCGCCACCTTTGCCGCCGGGGTCGAGACCGCGCATCGCCTTGAAAACCGGGGCGACAGGCCCGCGCGTGTCCTGGTGATCGGCACCCGGGCCACCCGCGACCGGGTGCATTACCCCGGCCACGACAGGGTGCAGCTGATCGAACGCAGCCACGGCGAGGAGCGCCGCTGGACCAAGGCGAACGGCGCCCCGGCAGAGCCCCTGAAAGGCTAAGTCCGGAGCGGGCAGGTCATGAAGACCGCCGGAAAGGCTATGCCTCCCCCGAGCGGCACGCTGATCTCATGCCGTGGCTGGAACCCCATGTTTTGATAGAAGGGGCGCGCGGTCAGCGTGCTCTGGCAATGCATCTCCTGCAGCCCTTCGGCCCGGGCCTCTTGCAGAATATGGCCCAGCAACTGGCGGCCGACACCGCGCCGTGTCGCATCGGGATCGGTGGCGACATGGCGCACATGGCCGATCCCCGGTACCGCAGGCCGTCCACCCGGCGCCTGGACAGACCAGCCGCCCGCGCCCAACAGGCGCCCGGCATCATCCTCGACAACGTAGAACCGGCCAGAGGCGACAAGCGCGGGCTGCGCCCGTCCGATCACCGGGACCGCCGTAACCAGGGTCGAAGGCGGATAATCAGGCACCAGCAGCCGCGCGTAGCTGCGTTGAAACAGGTGATCCAGCGCGCCGATGTCCCCTTGTCGGGCGCTGCGCAGCGTTGTCTGGCCGGACATGGCACGACCTCCTGCCGAACATGTTCCAAAGACGAAAAGGCCGCGTGGGGCATCCCCCGCGCGACCCGAAAAAAGACCTTCGGCCAGAATGGCTTACTTGATCTTGCCTTCTTTGTACTCGACGTGCTTGCGCACGACGGGGTCGTACTTCTTGATCGTCATCTTCTCGGTCATGGTCCGAGCGTTCTTCTTGGTCACGTAGAAGTGGCCGGTGCCCGCGGTGGAGTTCAGGCGGATCTTGATGGTGGTCGGCTTCGCCATGTGTCGTCTCCTGCAACACCGGAAGATCGCCCGGTGTGAAATCTGTATGAAGCCCGCCTTTTACCGCGTATCGCCCGCGAGTCAACACGGGATCGGGCCAAAAACTCATGCGCGGAAGGCCTGTAAGCCGGATTCTGTTCTTGGGCGGGTTTCCCCGCCCTCAGACGACCATTCCTCTAGACCGCGCGTTGCCACGCGGCTCTAGCTGCCAACCCGGATCGCCAAGGCCGAAGCGGCCCTGCGCCCGAGGGCGCGCACGATCCCTATTCGGCATTGCTCCCGGTGGGGCTTGCCATGCGGGCGCTGTTGCCAGCCCCCCGGTGGGCTCTTACCCCACCGTTTCACCCTTACCGCCACAGTCTCCTTCGGTTTCACCAGAAGCGGACTTCCGGTGCGCACCTCCGGTGCGACGGCGGTTTCTTTTCTGTGGCGCTTTCCGTCAGGTTACCCTGCCCGGGCGTTACCCGGCACCGGTGCTTCGGTGAGTCCGGACTTTCCTCTCGCCAATGGCAAGCGGCCGTCCGGCCTTCCGCGCACGCCCCACATAGGGACGCCGCCCGCGCCGGTCAATCCCGCAAACTCAGCGCAAGAGCAGCGGTTTCGCCAGCCAGTCGCGCAGCGCCTGCGTGACCTCTTCGGGCTGTTCCAGGGTCGGCATGTGGGCCGCCTCCTCGATCACGCGCAGCTCGGCCTTGGGGATCATCTCGGCCATGAAGGTGTGGCGCTTGATCGGGCAGATCGAATCCTCTGCCCCGCAGAGAACCAGCGTCGGCACGTTGATACGCCGCAACGTGCCCTGCTGATCGCGCCGACGCTGCATTGCGCGGGACTGGCGGACGAAGACCTCCACCCCAAGGCCCAGTGCCATGTCCATGACCAGTGCGCCGATCTCGGCACTTTGGGGGCCATGTGCCAGGTATTGCGGGAGCAGGTCATTCGACACGACCTCTCGCAGCTTGCCGGATCGCGCCCTGATGATCTGCGGATCGCGCAGCGCCGCCATCTGGGGCGGCTCGGGCAGCGGGCTGGTGTCCATCAGCGCAAGCCGTGTCACCCGGTCGGGGGCGCGGCGGTAAAGCTCCATCGCCACCATGCCGCCCATGCTGAGCCCGGCCAGGGCAAAGCGCATCGGCGCCACGTCCAGCACGGACGAGGCGATCTCCTCGATCCTCTCGCCCTGCGTGATTGGCACCGTCATCACCGCGTGATCGCGGGACAGATCCGTGATCTGCGGACCGAAAAGCCGCGCGTCGCACATCATCCCGGGCAGAAAGACCACCGGCTCCGTCATGATCCTGCGGTGCCTGAACTGTGCTGCATGTCCTGCATCTGTATGGTTTCACCCCTGCCCGTGCGGCGGCACCCTAGGCCCCGCCCGGGCGCCGTGCAAGCAACAGCGAATGCCCGTTGCAGGCCGGGTCCTCGGGCACGAAATCCTCGACCGGAGCGCCTGCCTCTGCCAGAACCTCCGCGTAGTGCTCCGGAGACAGCGAGGCATGGTAGACGGGTTCCCCCCCGACTTTGCCCCAGGCCTCTCCGGCCTCCGGCCCCACCGTTAGCAACAGCCGCCCGCCCGGCGCCAGGTGCGCCACGATACGCGGCAAGGCGGCGCGCTGCTCCGCCTCCGTCAGGTGAAAGAAACTGCCCCAACCGATGATCGCGTCGAAGGTCCGGCCCAGGTCCAGCGCGCGCATGTCCGCCAGCAAGGCCCGCGCACCGGGGACGTTTTGCGAAAACAGCGCCAGCATGGCCGATGAGAAATCGACACCCGTCACGGCAAACCCCTGCCCCGCCAGGAAAACACCGATCGGCCTGCCCGCCCCGCAGCCCAGGTCCAGAACAGATCCGCCCGCAGGCACATCCGCCAGCGCCCGGTCCAGCCAGGCGCGTTCGAACAGAGTCTGTCCACGCTCGGCATCATAGCGCGCCGCCTGCCGTTCGTAGGTCTCGCGCAGGCTCACCCGGTCTGGGCCACGATTTGCGTCCAGACCGCCGCCTCGTCGTACAATGTCCACTCCCGGCGCAGCCCGCCGGGGCCGAATTCCGCGTGGCTCATGCCCATGACATAGATGTCCGCGCCTGTTGGTGCCCCGAAGGCCCCCCAGCCTTCGTGCCGGCCCTTGAGCGACCAGCGCAGCGCGGCGCGCGGCGGCATCAGCGGCTCTTCCATGCCGATCCGGTGATGGACCTCGAACCGGGCCGAGGGCAGCGCCGCCCGGAGCCCCAGCCAGAAGCGATCTGCCGCCTCCGGCCCATGCGCCTCGACCCCGCAGGGATAATGCAGGTGGCAGGCCCGGTCGTACTGGTCGGGGATGATCGAGAGGTCGCCCTCCATCACCCGGATCAACACGTTGGCAAAGCCCTCTCCCCACTGGTCCGCATTGCCCGGGCCGGTATAGGGGCCGGTGACGTCGACGCGGGGCGTGAAGGGCTGCGTATCGGGGTCCAGATGCGGCAGCCGTGCCCGCGCCCATTCCTCTGCCGTGCGGTCCAGCTGGCGCAGCAGCGCGCCGCTGTCGATCACCCGCCAGACATCGCTGATCTGGTCACGCTTGGCATAGCTGTCCACGATTTCGCGGTACTTCAGAGTGCGCCCCGTCGCGGGGCCAAGGGGGCCGTCCCCGCTATGGGTGGCGAGGGTCAGGATGCGTTGAGACCCCAGCATGCCCACCCGGTCATGCCCCGACCAGATCACGTCCTCGCCCAGCAGGCGCCGGTCCGGCAGGCTGACCAGCGTGGCCATCGCGTCCTCGGCCACGGCACGGGCGCCGAACTGCACGCCTTCGGCGCCGCGCAGGATCACGTCGGGATGGTAATAGGCCTGCGCGCGGGCGGTCAGGCCCCGCCCCTCCCAGATCTCGCGGGTCGCGGTCAGCAGGAAATCCGCGAAATCGCGGTTTTGTGGATCAAGGCCATGCATCAGCTGCGGTCCCCCGGGCGGGACATCAGAACGGATCTCTGCGGCGCGGGCGCCATCGCATCTCTCATTGGTTGTGTTTTCCGCACGCTAGCCCCGGTCCGCGGTACTGTCCAGCACGGCTCACCCCGGATAGGCAATGCCGCGGAACGGCGGAAAATCCCGGTAGCGCGCAGTCCGAACATCAGGCGATGCGACGGGTGATGCCCCGGGTTTCAGCAGGCAACCCCTGGGCGCGATGTAACTGTCGATCCGGCGCAAGGGCCTTGGCCGCCAGACGATGTTGAAGGCGCAAAGTTTGGGAAAGAACCAGATTTCCGAGTAGTCGAGGTGGTCGTGCAGCCACCAGGCCAGGTCGCGCCAGTCGCGGCCCTGCGCATGACGGTCCGCAAACCACGGGATCACGATCGAGGCGCCGGCGACAGGCCGGTCGGGCAGATCCCAGATATGGCATTCCAGCGGATAGTCGTTGCGCGCGCAGTTCAGCCGGTGCGCGTTGCCAAAGGCATTCAACCGGGCCGAGCGATAGCCCGACCGGACAAAGACCCGGCCAAAGGTTTCCTCCAGCGGGTCCAGCAGGGTCGTGGCAAAGGCCCGCCCACGTTCCAGCGCCAGGTCGGGATTGTCCGGGATGTTGCTGATCTCGTGAAAGTTGCCGATTTCCGAACCGAGGAACTCGCGCATCCAGAAATGCCGTGACAGGCGTTCGCGCCCCAGGGTTTCCAGGGACCACATGGAGCGCGGGCGCCTCATCGCGCTGCCCGGTCAACCATCGCCGTAGCCTTCCCAGCGGAACTCCCCGTTCGGCCCCAGCGTGGAAAAGGGGTTGTGCGCCACCTCCCAGACGTGGCCATCGGGGTCGGCGAAATAGCCGATGTGCCCACCCCAAAAGACGTCATGCGCCTGTTTCAGGATCGTGGCGCCCGCTGTTTCGGCCGCCGCCAGCACCTTGGCCACCTCTGCCTTGTCACGGACATTGCAGGCCAGGGTCGCCGCCCCGGTGCCCAGGTCCTCCGGCGCGCGCCCCATGTCGCGGGCCAGATCCTCCAGCGGATAAAGGCCCAGCGCCTGCCCGACCAGGTCAAAGACCACGATCCCATCCGGCGTCTCGACCCGGCTCCACCCCAGCGCCTCGTAAAAGGCGCTGGCGCGCGCCATGTCCCGGCATCCCAGCGTGATAAGACTGACCCTCTGGTCCATCATTCTCTCCTTGTTCGACGTCATCTTACAGCCTGCGCGCCCAGTCGAGCATGGCCCCGGCCACCGGTTCTGACATGCGCGGCGACAGGACATCCCCGGCCACGAGGTGACGCGACGGATCATCCTGCGGCCCAAGGTCCAGTTCGTGCAGTTCGGCCCGCGCGCCCCAGCGCGCGGCGACTTGGCGAGTTACACCGTGATCGACGATCCGGTCGCCGGGGTCGAAGACAAAAAGGGCGGGCACGGACAGGTCCCGGTGCCGTCGCCGATGCACCTCGCGCACCGCGGCCCCCATCGGCAGAACGGCCAGACTGGGATAGCGCGAGGTCCAGTATTGCCCGTGCGTCTCTCCGCGCGGCTCAAAGCCGATCTCGCGTCCGGCCAGCCAGGGCACCCACCAGCGCGCGCCCGGCCATGTGATCAGCGCGCTCTTGGGATCGGCCAGCTTGTAGTTGGGAGAGACGAGGATCACACCCGTGACCTTCGCGCCCATCGCCTCGTGCAGGGCCAAGGTGGCAAGCGTGGCGCCGGTGGAACAGCCCATCAGCAACACGCGGCGTCCGATACGGTGCCCGATGGCCAGCGCCTCGGCCATGTCCTCCATCCAGCCCTCGACCGTGGCCTCTGCCATCGCGGGGCCGTCGCGGCCGTGGCCCTTGAGCCGGGTAAAGACAAGGTTTGCCCCCAGCCCCTGCGCGACCATGTCCGGCACCGGCCGGATTTCCTGCGGGGCGGCGGAAAACCCGTGCACATAGACCAGTGCCCAATCCGTCTGCACCTCGGGCGCGCCAGCCCAGATCACCTGTTTCTGCGCGCCGGGCCGCAGGTTGGGGACCTCTGCCTCGCTCTTTGCCAAGAAGGCATCGACACCGCCCTCAAGCTGTGCTGCGTCAAACCGGACGTCCGTCACCACGGGTTCGCGGGTGGCAAAGGCGCCATAGGCGCCACCCGCCGCCGCCAGCGCACCCAGCCCCCAGAGCAGCGCACTCACCCCAGGACCTCGCGGATGGCCCGTTCGATCTGGGTCAGGCAGGCGGGCGAGGAAAAGCGGTGATCGGCGCCCTTGACCAGCGTCAGACGCACGTCCGGCCCCTCGATATGGTCCAGCAGACGCAGCGCTGTTTCGCGGCTGACCGCCTCGTCCAGAGTGCCCTGCAACAGCCGCACCGGCCAGTCCATCGGCAGCGGAGAGCGCAGGACCAGGTTTCGCCGCCCGTCCTCGATCAGCTTGCGGGTCACGACATAGGGGTCCTCGTAGGCGGAGGGCATCAGGATCTTGCCTTCTTGCATGACCTGACGCCGCGCCTGTTCGGAAAACCCGGCCCAAAAGCCGTCCTCGGTGAAATCCGGAGCGGCGGCAATGCCGACGAACCCGGTGATCTGCGGCAGGCGTCTGGACAGGATCGACGCGATCCAGCCGCCCATCGAAGAGCCGACCAGCACCACCGGCCCCTCAACCGCATGGGTGATGACCGCCTCGGCATCCGCGGCCCAGTCGCCGATACACCCCTCTTCGAAGACCCCGCCGGATTGACCGTGCCCGGCATAATCCAAGCGCAGAAAGGCCCGACCCTCCGACTTGGCCCAGCCTTCGAGATGCACCGCCTTGGTGCCTTCCATGTCCGAGCGATAGCCGGACAGGAAGACCACGCAGGGTCCCCGGCCCGAAGTCTTTGCATAGACCAGCCTGTCGCCGCGCGGACCTTCGACATGGGATACGACCGTCATTCAGCCCCCTTTCTCTTCGCCCCGAACCATAGCGTCAGCGTTTCGGGATCGAAAACGGCTTTCCGGTTTCCTTTGGGGCAAGGCGGCCCCCCTGCCCTCAGGCGTCGACGCTTTGCGCCAGGACGCGGCTGATGACCGTCAGGTTTTCGCCGCTCTGGTCCTTCCAGGTGTTGAAGGCCGCCTGCACGGCCTGCATCGCCTTTTTCGACGTGGGCGCCTTGTCCACCACACCCTCTGCCACCAGCCGGGCGACGACCGACGGCGACATGATATAGCTTTCCTTGCCAAGGAACCGCAGCGTATAGGCGCCGGTGGCCCCGCCCAGCCGGGCGCCGTTCGTTTTCATCCAGTCCAGCAGCCCGGCGAAATCCTCGGCCGGCCAGTCGCCCACCTTGCGCCCGAACGATCCCGCCTCGGCAGCCACCTCCTGGATGAAAACGGCATTCTGCTGGATCGCCTGCACCTTGGGCGGGCTGCGCACGATACGCGGATCGGCCAGCAAGTCATCGAACCAGTCCTCGGACATCATGGCGGCGCGGCCCACGTCGAAACCGTGGAACGCCTCCTCGATGCCAGGCCATTTGTTTTCCACGACCTGCCAGCTGATCCCGGCCTGAAAGATGCCGCGCGCCATCTGGGCAAGCCAGCGGTCATCGGGAATGGCCGCCAGCGCATCCGCATCCAGAACCGGCGGCATGTCGGCCAGTACAGCCGCGCGCCCGCCCTTGCGATCCGCCGCGAGATCGAGAATCTCTTCGTATGTCCGCATGACGCCTCCCCCTGCTGGGGTCAGACTGCGCCGCGCGGCAAGGACAGGCAAGCGCCTATCGCTCGACCTCGTCGAGGCCCAGCGACAGCGCGGCCCCCAGCAGGCTGAGCAGCGCGAACCCCGCCAGCGCCACCTGCGGCCCGAGCGCCGCCAGCGCACCGCCCAGCACGCCCACCACCAGAAGCAACAGGCCGATGGAGGTGTTCGCCAGCGCGGCATAGGTCGAGCGTTGATCCCCCGGTGCGAAATCGACCAGGTAGACGGACCGCCCTTGGCGCACCCCGTGATAGGCCAGCATCAGGCCGAACAGCAACGCAGGGATGACCCAGGGTGCCCGCGCCCAGCCGGCAAGGTCGGCCAGCACCGCCAGTGCCATGAACAACGCCGCCAGCACGCCCGAGGCCGCCAGCACCAGCCGCGACGACCGATCCGCCAAACGCCCCCAGACATAGGACGACAGGAAAGAGGCCGCAGACGAGGCCAGAACCAGCGCCCCCAACGCCTGCAGGGCGCTTTGCTCCCCGCCCAGCAGGACGAAATAGGGCGGCGCCAGCGCGGTCACGGTCAGCGCGCCACGGGCGGCAACGAAGCGACGCAGTCGCGCGTCCTCACGCAGCGGCGACAGGTTCAGCCCCGCGCCCTTTTCCGGCTCCGAGGCGCTTTCCTCCAGTGTCGAGAACAGGAGCGCGCCCAGCAGCCAGAGCGCCGAGGCCAGGCCGATCGCCGCCATCACCGGCCAGAGCGCCTGCCCCGGCCCCACCATCAGGATCAGCGCGAACCCAAGCACCGCCAGCGCCGAGACCGACCCCGCGATCCCCGTCACCGCACCACGCCGGGTCTTGCCCACCGTCTTGCCCAGGATGTCCTTGAAGCTGACGGAACACAGCGATCGGCTGACCGCCAGACCGCCCAATGCCAGCGCCATCGCAACACCCGCCACCCAACCGGACAGCAACACCGCCGCCAACACGATCAGCGCGGCACAGATCCCCTGTCCCGCCGACCCGGCAACCCAGGCCCATTTCCGGTGCCGCATCGCCTGCACCCGCCCCGCCAGCACGATCTGCGGCAAGAGCGCGCCCGCCTCGCGGATCGGTACGAACAATCCGACGATACCGGCAGGCACACCAAGGGCGCCACCCAGCCAGCTCAGCACCAGCTTGGGGTCGATCAGCCCGTCGGCGATCTTGGTCATGGTCAGGCTGGTAGCGTGGCGCAGCCCGTTGCGGGCCTCGCGCGCCTTGACCTCCTCGGCCCCCGTCAATCCTTCGTAGACTTCTGTTGTGCTATTGCTCATCCCGCCCTCTTCCCGCTTGACTTCACCGACCCCGAGGGCCATTGCCCTTGGCATAACGCATACCCGCAACCGGGCGTTCCGTGGGCGCCAAACCGACGAGGAGACTAGGCCGATGAGCCAGATTTCCCTGACATTTCCCGACGGCTCGAAACGTGACTTCGACAAGGGCGTGACCCCTGCCGAGGTGGCGGCGAGCATTTCCAAATCGCTTGGCAAGAAAGCGATCTCCGCCACCCTGGGCGAGGCCCACTGGGACCTGCAATGGCCCATCGAGGAAGATGCGCGCATCGCGATCAACACGATGGCCGACGACGCGCCCGCGCTGGAACTGATCCGGCACGACCTCGCGCATATCATGGCCCGCGCCGTGCAGGAGATCTGGCCCGACGTGAAGGTCACCATCGGCCCGGTGATCGAGAACGGCTGGTACTATGACTTCGACCGGGCAGAGCCCTTCACGCCCGAGGATCTGGGCGCGATCGAAAAGAAGATGAAAGAGATCATCAACCGCCGCGATCCGGTGACCACCGAGGTCTGGGACCGCGAGCGGGCGGTGAAATACTACGAGGCCAACAACGAGCCCTACAAGGTCGAGCTGATCGAGGCCATTCCCGGCAACGATCCGATCCGCATGTACTGGCACGGCCACTGGCAGGATCTCTGCCGTGGCCCGCACCTGCAGCACACCGGCCAGGTCCCCGGCGACAGCTTCAAGCTGATGAGCGTGGCGGGCGCCTACTGGCGCGGCGACAGCGACCGGCAAATGCTGCAACGCATCTACGGCGTCGCCTTCAAGAACCGTGACGACCTGAAAAAGCACCTGCACATGCTGGAAGAGGCCGCCAAGCGCGACCACCGCAAGCTGGGCCGCGAGATGGACCTGTTCCACATGCAGGAAGAGGCGCCGGGCCAGATCTTCTGGCATCCAAACGGCTGGAAGATCTACACCACGCTGCAGGACTACATGCGGCGCCAGCAGACGCGTGGCGGCTATGTCGAGGTGAACACGCCGCAGGTCGTCGACCGCAAGCTGTGGGAACGCTCGGGCCACTGGGAAAAGTACCAGGAAAACATGTTCATCGTCGAAGTGGACGAGGAACATGCCCGTGAAAAGGCGATCAACGCGCTCAAGCCGATGAATTGCCCCTGCCACGTCGAGATCTTCAAGCAGGGCCTGAAGTCGTACCGCGACCTGCCCCTGCGCATGGCCGAATTCGGCTCTTGTGCGCGCTACGAACCCTCGGGCGCGCTGCACGGGATCATGCGGGTGCGCGGCTTTACCCAGGACGACGCGCATATCTTTGCCACCGAGGACCAGATCGCGGCAGAAACCGAGCGTTTCATCGGGTTCCTGGCCGGGATCTATCGCGACCTCGGCTTCCCCTCGTACAAGATCAAGTTCTCGGACCGGCCCGATACCCGCGCCGGATCGGACGAGATCTGGGACAAGGCCGAAGAGGCGCTCTTGACCGCGACGCGCAAGGTGACCAACGACATCGAGCTGAACCCGGGCGAAGGCGCCTTTTACGGGCCCAAGCTGGAATTCGTTCTGACCGATGCGATCGGCCGTGACTGGCAGTGCGGCACCTTCCAGGTGGATTTTGTCCTGCCCGAACGTCTGGACGCGCATTACATCGGCGCCGACGGCAACAAGCACCGGCCCGTGATGCTGCACCGCGCGACGCTGGGGTCCTTCGAGCGTTTCATCGGCATCCTGATCGAGGAACATGCCGGCAAGCTGCCCTTCTGGCTGGCGCCGCGGCAGGTGGTCGTGGCCTCGATCACCTCGGAGGCGGATGACTACGTGGCCCATGTGGTCGAGACGCTGACCAGGGCCGGTGTCCGGGCAGAGGCCGACATTCGCAACGAAAAGATCAACTACAAGGTCCGCGAGCATTCGGTCGGCAAGGTCCCGGTCATCCTGGCCGTCGGCCACCGCGAGGTCGAGGAGCGCACCGTCACCGTGCGCCGACTGGGTGAAAAGCAGACCCAGGTCGCCACGCTGGACGAGATCACGGCCGAGCTTGGCCGCGACGCGACCCCGCCCGATCTGCGCGGCTGACAGCCGCGCCGGTTGCAAGGATGACGTTGCAAGGATGACAAGGGCCGTCCCCTCGGGGGCGGCCTTTTTTGCATTTCAAGCGACGGAAACCCCGACTTGACACGTTACAGCCCTGACGAAACCCGTGAAGAGACCTGCCCGCCTGCCCGCGCGGGACATGCGTCCTGTAACATTCTGCCATGCAGCATGGGCACACGGACAGCTATCGTTACAAATCCCCCCTTCCAGCGGCAGGAATCCCCCCTCTGACCTCTCGGGCACGACACGGGGGCTGACGGGCGCGTGATGCACAGGCCCGTGTATCGCGGCAAACCTTCCAGCGCGGCACCCTGCAGTCACCGACGGGCAAATCGGCCCGCGGCCAAGTTTCGCAACGTGCAAACACCGGAGGAACCCACATGTCCTACACTCTGAAATCCGCCGCCCTCGTCGGCGCCGTCGCCGCCGCCATCGCCGCAACCGGCGCCCATGCCGACGAAATGGCACAGGAAAAGTGCTACGGCGTCAGCCTCGCCGGCGAAAACGACTGTGCCGCAGGCCCCGGCACGACCTGCGCCGGCACATCGACCGTCGACTACCAGGGCAACGCCTGGACGCTGGTCGACGCGGGCACCTGCACCGAGATCGAGCTGCCGGAAATGGCGGACGGCACCGCGCGCATGGGCTCGCTGGACGCGCTGGAACGCGACCTGCCGATGGACTCGTAAGGTCCATGTCACGGGGCGCCGCCGCGCGCGCGCCCCGTGGCCTCTTGCCCTTTCACGCCCCGATCCGAGTCAGAGCGATGTTCGACACGACCAGCCCCCTCCCCCCCTTGCCCGGTGTCGGCTACAAGCCTCAGCACTATTCGGCCATCCACAACGATCCCGCCCCCGTGGGCTGGTTCGAGGTCCACGCCGAGAACTACATGGGCGATGGCGGCCGACCGCTGGCACAGTTGCGCGCGCTGTCCGACCGCTTTCCGATTTCCGTACATGGTGTCGGCCTGTCCATCGGCGGGCCGGACAGGCTGGACGGGGACCACCTTGCCCGGCTGAAACACCTCGTCGGCTGGCTGAACCCGGCGAGCTTTTCGGAACATCTCGCCTGGTCGACCCATGACAGCGCCTTTCTGAACGACCTGCTGCCGCTGCCCTATACCCCTGCCACGCTGGCCCGCGTCTGCGACCACGTCGACGAAGTTCAGGAGGCGCTGGGGCGGCGAATGCTGCTGGAAAACCCCTCGAGCTACCTGGCCTTTGCCGAAAGCACGCTGGACGAGACGGATTTTCTGAACGAGGTCGTCCGACGTACCGGCTGCGGGCTTTTGCTGGATGTGAACAACGTTTTCGTCTCGGCCACCAACCTGGGATACAGCCCGCAGGACTACATCGCGCGCTTTCCGATGGCGGCGGTGGGCGAGATCCACCTGGCGGGCCATGACGAGGATCACGACGATTTCGGCGCGCCACTGCTGATCGACAACCACGGACGCGAGGTGGCGGACCCGGTCTGGGCCTTGCTGGACATGGTGCTGGATCGCGCCGGGCCGCTGCCGCTGCTGATCGAATGGGACAACGACGTGCCGGACTGGCCCGTGCTGGCAGCTGAGGCCGCGCGGGCAGCCGGGGCGCTGGCGCGCTTGACGGCGTGAAGATCGCGGCTCTGCCCCCAGGGTATGCGAACAAAAAAAGAAACACGAAGGAGCGCGCAATGGCCAGCCAAGCCGAGACAGGTTTTCGCACTGCGCTGCTGCGCGGGGACACGCCTGTTCCCAAGGGCCTGACCGATGGTGCGGGGCGTCCCGCCGGGCGGCGGTTCAACGTCTATCGCAACAACGTGGCCGTGGCCCTACGCGAGGCGCTGGAGGTCGGCTTTCCGGCGGTGGCGAAACTGATCGGACCCGAGAATTTCGCCCGCGCGGCAGGGATGTTCCTGCGCGCCCATCCGCCCGCCAGCCCCTTGATGATGCACTACGGCGCGGGTTTTCCCGAGTTCCTGGAACGGCTCGAGGCGCTGCGCGGGACCGGCTACCTGGGCGATGTGGCGCGGATGGAACTGGCCCTGCGCCAGAGCTATCATGCCGCCGACGCGCCGGCACTGGATGCCACGCGTCTGGCGGGCATGGATGAGGCTGCGCTCATGAGGGCGCGCCTGGTGCCGGCGCCGGCCCTGCGGCTTCTGCGATCAGACTGGCCGGTTTTGTCAATTTACCGATTCACGATGGAACCGGGCCAGCCCAAGCCCCCGGCCCGGGCCGAGGCGGTTGTCATCACCCGCCCGGATTTCGACCCCTTGCCACATCTTCTGCCGCCGGGCGGGGCCGGTTTCCTTGCCGCGCTGATCAAGGGCGGGACATTCGGCGCGGCGGTCGAAACCGCAGGCCCCGACTTCGACCTTTCCGCCACGCTCTCGCTGCTGTTGCAGCAGGGCGCCTTTTCCGACCTGCTCACCGATTGAGGATTCGATGGACCGTCTCATCTCCCTTCACAATGCGATCTTTGCCCCTGTCGAACGCCTGGGCGATCAGGTGATCCCGCTGCTGGCGCGGCTGATCTTTGCGGCGACACTCTTGCGGTATTACTGGAATTCCGCCGGAACCAAGGTCTGGGACCGCAAGGGCGAAGAGGGGATCCTGGATTTCTTCACGCTGGAATCCGGCACCTATGCGCAGATGTTTCCCAAGGCCTTCGAGGCGGCGGGCTACAATTCTGCCAACATGGGGTTTCACCATGATCTGATTGCCATTGCCGGAACCTACGCGGAATGGCTTTTGCCGCTGTTGATCGTCCTCGGCCTGTTCACGCGGCTGGCGGCGCTGGGGATGATCGGCTTTGTCACCGTGCAGACCTGGGTCGACGTGACCGGGCATGGCGGCACGCTGGGCGCGCTCTTCGACACGCGCTATGGCCTGATCGACGAGCGCGCGCTCTGGATCGTCTTGCTGATGGTCATAGTGATCCGCGGCGCGGGTGTTCTGTCGCTGGACCGGCTGTTCGGACTGGCGCCTGTCGCGCGCCAGGTCCCGGCCTGAGCGATCAGAAATGCGCCTTGGGCTCGTCGGGTTTGCCCGCCGCGAGCGCCAGCACCCCGCCCAGCCCCGCGAAGGCGATGGGGAACATGGTGAAGACGTTGAAGCCGAAGGCATGGAACATCGCCGCCGCCGAAAGCAGCAGCAGGATTCCGCCCCACAGTGCGCGCGCCTTGGCCATCGCGCCACCGGCAATGGCCAGCAGGGGTGCCAGGATCGACACGATGCGCACCGTCTGGGGATCGTCGAACATGCCGAACATTTCCTCGACCTCGCCCACGTTCTTGACCAGTTCCGTGTAGCCGAAGCCGAAGAAGCCCACGATGATGCCGATCACACCGGCGATGATGCCCAGTGTCAGTGCCGCGTTGCGCATTTTCCTGCCTCCTTCAAACCACGCCGAGGGCCGACTGGGCCGCCTTGTCCCACCCCAGCACCATGCGCTGATCCTCGACGAAAAGCGGACGTTTCATCACCGTCGGATGGGCCGCGATCAGCGCGGCGGGCTCCATAGCGCGCGTATCCTCGTCGAAATCCCGCCAGGTGGTCGAGCGCGTGTTAACCAGCTTGTCCCCGAACTGCGCCAGGGCGCGATCCAGGATCTCGGCCGGAACGCCCTCTTCGCGGACGTCGACAAATGTTGCCGCCGGCAACGCCTTGCGTGCCTTTCGGCAGGTATCGCAGGTCTTCAACCCGTAGATGATCATGCACAATCCCTTGGCAGTCCGCGGTTCAGGATCGTCAGATAGGCAAGTTTTCGTCGAAATGCGAGAGTGGGACTCTTGTAATTCCCCTATCTGCGCTAATCTCACCTGCGTGATATTCGTACACCGGATGCTTGACGCCCCGGCGTCCTGCGGCCCTGAAAGGCGAATGTGACCTTCTCCGATCTGCACGGGGATGAACGCTAGGACTTGAATAGGAGCACGGGGATTATGCCGAACGGCACCGTGAAGTGGTTCAACACCACGAAAGGCTATGGATTCATCGCGCCGGACGAAGGGGGAAAGGATGTTTTTGTCCATATCTCCGCTGTCGAACGCTCGGGCTTGACCGGGCTCGCCGACAATCAGAAGGTCAGCTATGAGCTGCGAGAGGGACGCGACGGCCGTACGATGGCCTCGGACCTCAAGATCCTCTGACCTGGACGCCGGTCACGAGCCCCGGCATTCCGAATTAAAAACAGGCCGGGCGGTCACGCCCGGAGCCCTATTTTTTGACTGTCTGCACATCCGAACAGGATGCGGCTGCCATTAGATTTGTCCCAAAATTCAAGATACTTGGCGCTTCGCCAGCACCGAAGGTCATAGTACCCTCACGGGGCCGGCGTGGGGTCCGGCCCGGGCGATCCGCCTGCCTTCTCGTGCACCCCTTCTGGAACCCGTGATGCCGATCAGATGGATCACCGCTGCCACCGTTCTGGCGACCGTCGCCTTGCTGGTCGTCGGGGTGAACCAGCTGCCGCCCCTGACCGAAGGCGGGCTGCCGCGCAGTGGCCCGCCGCCCTTTGGCGCCGCCTCGGCCCCTGCCGACCCGGTCGGCTGGTGCCGGGCCAATCTGCCCGGCGTGGACTGCGGCTGTTTCGCCCAGAAGGCGGACGAGGTCATGAACGCCCGCCATGAACCGTTACAGGGCGTCGCCTATGTGAACCGATGGGATCTGGCCCTTGCCCAGGCGGACAAGGGCTGTTGAGCACTTACGCGGCCTGCAACCTGCGCGCCTCTTCCCCTGCCAACCGGATCAGCAACTTCATGAAGGGTTTGTCCAGGTCCTCGGTCCGCACGGCCGCGTAAAGGCGCCGCGTCAGCCCCTCTTTCGTCAGCGGCCGCGTGACATAATCCGAGCTGTATTTCACCTCGCGGACGACCCAATCCGGCAGGACCGACACGCCACGGTTGGACGCCACCAGCAACAGGATCACCGCCGTCAGTTCCACCTGCCGGATCGCCGCCGGTTCCACCTTGGCCGGGGTCAGGAGCTGGCTGAAGATATCCAGGCGTGAGCGGTCCACCGGGTAGGTGATCAGCGTCTGGCCCCGGAAATCCTCGGCCTCGATGAACTCCTTTTCCGCCAGCGGATGCTGAGAGGAGGCGACGAAAACCGGGCTGTAGTCGAAGAGCGGCACGAAGGTGACGCCAGCCAGGTCTTCGGGATCCGAGGAAATGACCACGTCCACCTCTTCCTTCATCAGCGCGGGCAGCGCATCGAAGGCCAGACCGGGACGAATGTCCACGTCCACGTCGCCGAATTTCTTTCGGAACCCTTCCAGCACCGGGAACAACCATTCGAAACAGGCGTGGCATTCAATGGCGATGTGCAGCCGTCCGGATTTACCCTCGCGCAGCCCCGCGAACTCGGCCTGCACCGCCTCAACCTGCGGCAGGATCTGTTCCGCCAGCCGCAACAGGCGAAACCCCGCCGCCGAGAGTTTCATCGGCTTGGACCGGCGCACGAACAACTCGACCCCGGCCTGGTCCTCCAGCCCCTTGATCTGGTGGCTGAGCGCCGATTGGGTGATGTTCAGCATCTCCGCCGCCCGCGCCACGCCGCCCGCGTCATGGATCGCCTTGATGGTCCGAAGATGCCGGAATTCGATATGCATGGGGGCTTCCCCTCATCCGCCTCATGTTGATCTTGAAATTTATGAGTTTGTCTCACAATGCTGCACGTGCGACAAGGGCTCCAACGTCATAGAGGACACCCCGGATCATGCAGCGCCCCGAAATCTCCTTCGAATTCTTCCCGCCGAAAAACATCGAGGCCACCTTTCGCCTCTGGGACGCGGTGCAGGTTCTGTCGCCGCTGGCGCCGCGCTTCGTCTCGGTGACCTACGGCGCAGGTGGCACCACCCGGGACCTGACCCGCGACGTGGTGGCCACGCTGCACAAGCATTCCGGCCTGCGCACGGCAGCGCATCTGACCTGTGTCAACGCCACCCGCGCCGAGACCCTGGCCATCGCCGAAGGCTTTGCCGAGGCGGGCGTCACCGACATCGTCGCCCTGCGTGGCGACCCGCCCAAGGGCGCGGCGGGCTTCACCCAGCACCCCGAGGGCTTTGCCAACTCGATCGAACTGATCGAGGCACTGGCCGAGACCGGCAAGTTCACCCAGCGCGTCGGCGCCTACCCCGACTGCCACCCCGAGGCGGCGGACATGGACGCCAACATCGCCTGGCTCAAGCGCAAGCTGGACGCCGGCGCGGACGAGGCGCTGACCCAGTTCTTCTTCGAGGCGGATACCTTCTTCCGCTTCCGCGATGCCTGTCAGAAGGCCGGGATCGACGGCGACAAGCTGGTGCCGGGCATCCTGCCGATCGAGAACTGGAACGGCGCGCGCCGCTTTGCCGAAAGCTGTGGCACCTACATCCCGCAATGGGTGTCGGACGCCTTCGAAAAGGCGCAGCGCGACGGGCGCGAGGATCTGCTGGCAACGGCGATCTGCACCGAACTGTGCAGCGACCTGCTCGAAGGCGGCGTGGACAAGCTGCACTTCTACACGCTCAACCGCCCCGAGCTGACCCGCGACGTCTGTTTCGCACTGGGTGTCACGCCCGAGGTGGCACTGGAACAGGTGGCCTGACCACCCTTCCCCGTTGACTGAAGCGCCCCGCCCGGCCCCGCCGCGGCGGGGTTTCTCGTGCCCGGCATTTGCCTTGGTGAGACACGCCGGAGAAGATAGTGCCGCAGGCGCGCCCAAAGGGACGGTGGGCGGGGCGTCTTTCGCGCCGCGAGGCGCGGAACAGCGTCCGCCCCCGTCCCATCCCCAACGCCTCTCAGCGCATCATCGGCGGTCGCGCCTCCACCCAGGCACCCTCTGCCTTGCCGCTCTCTGCCACCGCGAAGACCGCCGCCATGGACCGCAACCCGTCCTCCGCCCGCGGATAGAGATCCGCCGCCGGGTCGATCGCGCGCCCCTCGGCCCGCGCCCGGATCGCCTCGGCCAGGTCGGCGTAGATGTTGCCAAAGGCCAGCGGCATCCCCTCGGCGTGGCCCACCGTCACCCGGCTGGCCCGCGTGGCCTCGGGCGACAGGCCCGGCCCACCGCGTTCGATCACCTCCAGCCGCCCGCCCAGCGGCATCCAATACAGCTGGTTCGGCTGCTCCTGTGCCCAGCGCAACCCACCCTTTTCGCCAAAGACCTGCAAGGTCAGCCCATGCTGCCGCCCCAGCGCAATCGACGAGGTCCAGAGCCTCCCCACCGCGCCGCCGTCAAAGCGCAGGTTCACCTGGGCGTCATCCTCCAGCACCCGGCTTTCGATACAGCTCACCGTGTCCGCCGACAGCCGTTCGACCTCTTGCCCGATCACGAAAGAGGCCATGTGCAGGGCATGAATGCCGCAATCGGCAAACTGCGCCGAAACCCCGGCCTGCGCCGGGTCATAGCGCCAGCGCACGCGCGGGTTGTCCGCATCCCCCGCATCCGCGTGATGGCCGTGGGCAAATTCCGCCACCACCATGCGCACACGGCCCAGATCCCCCGCCGCCACCATCGCCCGCATCTGCCGGACCAGCGCATAGCCCGAGTAGCCATAGTTCACCGCGCAGATGCGCCCCGTCTCGCGCGCCAGGCCCACAAGTTCCTCGCCCTCAGCGACCGTCATTGTCATGGGCTTTTCGACCAGAACGTGAAACCCACCCTCCAGGAAGGCCTTGGTGATCTCGAAATGCGTGGCATTGGGCGTGGCCACGGTCATCAGGTCCACCCGGTCCGCGCGCCCCCGCTCGCTCTCCAGCATCTCGCGCCAATCGCCATAGGCCCGGTCCGCGGCCAGCCCCAGCCGCCGGCCAAAGGCGCGGCCCTCCTCGGCACGGTGATCCAGCGCCCCGGCGACGAAATCAAACGCCCCGTCCAGCCCGGCGGCCAGCCGGTGGGCCGGGCCGATCTGGCTGCCCTCGCCGCCGCCGATCATGCCCCAGTTCAGTTTTCCCATTCCCTCGTCTCCCGGTCTCAGAAATCCGCCACCCGCGCCCAGGTCCCCGACACCGCCGCCGCGCGCGCCGCGGCCATCACCCGGTGCACCTCGACCCCGTCAGCGAACGTCGGCCAGACCGGCGTCCCGCCGTCGATGGCCTGCAGAAAATCCTTCGCCTCGATGATGATCTGATCCTGGTAGCCGGTGCCATGCCCCGGCCCCGGACAGAATCCCCGGTAGTCGGGATGCGCCGGACCGGTCAGGATCTTGGTAAACCCCGCCCGTTCCGCCGGGGCCGTCCCGTCACAAAGCCAGAGCGCGTTCTGATCCTCCTGGTCAAATCGGATCGCGCCTTTTTCCCCGGTCACCTCGTAGGCATAGCCCATTTTCCGGCCCGTCGCGACGCGGCTGGCGAAAAGCTGTCCGCTGGCCCCGTTCTCAAAGCGCAGGGTCATCAGCACCTGGTCGTCATTGGTCACGGTCACGCCGTTGCGTTCGGGAAAGACCGTCTCGATCACTGCCGAAACCTCGGATATCTTTCCGCCCAGCGCCAGGGCGGCATTGATCGGATGCGGTGCGAGGTCGCCAAGACAGCCGTTGGCCGCGCCCTGCGATCGCCAGGGCGGCAGGATCGAGGTCAGGTGGAAATCCTCGGTATGTTCGATGCGCAGGTGATGCACCCGCCCAAGATCACCCCCGGCAATCAACTGTCGGGCAAAGCCTGTGGCGGGAGTCCGGCTATAGTTGTAGGCCACCATATGCGCGACCCCGGCGCGCTCTGCCGCCGCCAGCATGGCCCGTGCCTCCTCCAGCGACAGCCCAAGCGGCTTCTCGCAGAGCACCGGCTTGCCCAGGGCAAAGGCGGCCTCGGCGATCTCGCGGTGCGTCGACTGCGGAGAGGCGATCACCACCGCCTCCACCTCTGGGTCCTCGACAAGCGCCCGCCAGTCGCGGGCAGCGCGATCGAAACCATAGGCCTCGGCATAGCGGGCCCCGCTTTCGGGCGTGGACCCGGCGATCGCAACAAGTCGCGGTTTCAACCCTGTCTCGAACACCGTGCCAACGGCGGCGAAGGCGGCGGAATGCGCCTTGCCCATGTATCCGCCGCCGACGATTCCGATCCCGATGCTGGCCATGCCCCCTCCCCCGATGTCAGCGCGCGACAACCCTGCGGCGCCGACCATCGGGGCGACAAGCGTTATCTGGGCGCGCGCTCGGTCAGACCCAGTTTTTCTCTCACCGCTGAGGGACCGATGACCTTGGCACCGAGAGACTCGACGATCCCCACGGCACGCTCGACCAGCTGGGCATTGGTCGCCAATACGCCCTTGTCCAGGAACAGGTTGTCCTCCAGCCCGACGCGCACGTTGCCCCCCGCCAGCACCGAGGCAGCGACATAGGGCATCTGGTTGCGCCCCAGCGCAAAGGCACTGAAACACCAGTCATCGGGGACGTTGTTGACCATTGCCATGAAGGTATTGAGATCGTCCGGCGCGCCCCAGGGCACGCCCATGCAAAGCTGCACCAGCGCAGGCCCCTCCAGCACACCCTCCTTCACCAGTTGCTTGGCGAACCACAGGTGTCCGGTGTCAAAGGCCTCAATCTCCGGCTTGACCCCCAGCGCGGTCATGCGCGCGCCCATGTCGCGCAACATGCCGGGCGTGTTTGTCATGACGTAATCGGCCTCTGCGAAATTCATCGTGCCGCAATCCAGGGTGCAGATCTCTGGCAGGCACTCGGCGATATGCGCCACGCGCTCGGCGGCGCCGATCATGTCGGTCCCGGCCGCGTTCACCGGCAAGGGCGCCTCGGTCGAGCCAAAGGTGATGTCGCCCCCCATGCCCGCCGTCAGGTTCAGCACCACGTCCACATCCGCATCGCGAATGCGTTCGGTCACCTCTCGGTAATAGGCCAGTTCCCGCGAGGGCGCCCCGGTCTCCGGGTCGCGCACATGGCAATGCACCACCGCCGCACCCGCCTTCGCGGCCTCGATGGCGCTTTCGGCGATCTCCCTGGGGGAGCGTGGCACATGCGGGCTGCGGTCCTGCGTCCCGCCCGATCCTGTCACCGCGCAGGTGACAAAGACCTCTCTCAACATCTCAAGCGGCATCGCCCTCTCCTTCCTGTCTTTCCGTCCTCAACCGGATCAGTGCATCCGCCGCCACCGCCCGGTCGGGCGTGACGATCAGCGGGTTGAT
The DNA here is from genome assembly GCF_012274245.1 of Mameliella sp. LZ-28. NCBI lineage: Bacteria > Pseudomonadati > Pseudomonadota > Alphaproteobacteria > Rhodobacterales > Roseobacteraceae > Antarctobacter > Mameliella sp. LZ-28. Next base: position 352,893 of record NZ_JAANYX010000033.1, read on the forward strand.
TTCCAGTTCCTCGATCCTGTCGGCATGGTCCGCGACAAAAGCCTGCACCGCCAGAACGGCGGCCACAACCGCCGTTTCATCCGCCACCGGCGCACCGCGATAGCCTGCCAAAAGCGGCGCGATCCGCAGGCCCGCCAGCGCGTCGCGCACCTCCGGTTCACACACCGGCAACAACCGCACCTGCGTGTCGCCCAGGATCTCGGTCCAGACACCACCCGCCCCCAGCGTCAGGACAAACCCGTGCGCCGGATCGCGGACCACGCCGACCAGCAGTTCCGCCACCGTGCCACCGACCATTTCCTCGACGAGGTAACCCTGCGCACCCATCTCTTCCGCCGCCGCCCGCACCGCCTCCGGCGAAGCCAGGTTCAGCTTCACCGCTCCCGCCTCGCTCTTGTGAGCAAAGCCCTCGCCCTTCAGAACCACCGGGAAACCGATCCGCGCCGACGCCTCCGCCGCCGCCCCGGGCGTCGCGGCGCGCACGTGCGACGGCACCAAAAGGCCCGCGCCCTCCAGAATCCGCTTCGCCTCGGCCTCCTGCATGACGCCCCCGGCTTCTTCTTGGCAAAAATGCCCCGGGGGAGTCGCGGAACGCGACGGGGGCAGCGCCCCCTCCCCCCGCGCCAACAACACCGGCGCCGGGTCCACCGCCCGCCCGAGGAACGCCGCCGCCGCCAGCGCCGCCAGCGCCGCCGGCAGATCGCAGAGCGGCACGATCCCAAGTGCCATCAGCCGTTCCGCCACATCCTCCGGCAGCGTCTCGACCAGGCTCGACAGCACCGCCAGCGGAACATCGCCCCGCGCCCGGGCCAGGGCCTCGATCACCGGTTCCCAATCCGCCGTCGAACAGCGGTCACCGCGCGGGAAATCCAGCACCACCACTCCCGCGCCCAGGTCTTCTCCCCGCAGAAGGCCGGCGAAACAGGCCGTCATCGCGGGCACGTCGCCCCAGATATAGGTGTGGTAATCCAGCGGGTTGGCCAGCGCCACCTTGGGGCCAAGCGCCGCGCGCAGTGCCTCACGTTGGGAGGCGCCCAGGGGCGGAAACGCGATGTCATAACCCAGCCCGGTATCCGCCATCAGGCTCGCCTCGCCGCCCGAGCACGAGGCCGAGACCAGCCGGTTGGACCGCAAAGGCCCGGCCACGTGCAGGATCTTCAAACATTCCAGCAAGGTCGACAAGGAAGAGACCTGCGCGACCCCGATCCGCCGCAAAAAGGCCCGCGCACCCGCGTCGCTGCCGGTCAGGGACGCGGTATGCGACACCGCCGCCAACCCCGCCTGTTCGGAGGCCCCCAGTTTCAGCGCCACGATCCGCTTGCCCAGCGCCCGCGCCCGCGCCGCCAGCACCTCGAATCCCCGGACATCCGCGATCCCCTCGATGTAAAGCCCCAGCGCCGTGATCCGTGGATCCTCCAGCAGCGCCGTGCCAAGGGCACTCAGATCCACCTGCGCCTGGTTGCCCACCGTGCCCAGAAAGCCAATCGGCAGGCCGCGCCGCTGCATCGTCAGGTTCAGCGCCACGTTGGAGCTTTGCGACAGGATCGCCACGCCACGGTCCACCGGCACCAGCCCGTGCTGATCGGGCCAGAGCGCGACCCGGTCGAGCGCGTTCAACATCCCGTAACAGTTCGGCCCCAGCACCGGCATCTCCCCCGCCGCGTCCAGAAGCGCCGCCTGCATGTCCCGGCCATCCGCCAGTTCCGCCTGCGCCTCGGCAAAGCCCGAGGCAAAGCAGATCGCGCCGCCCGCCCCCCGTTCAGACAGCACCCGCACCGCCGCAACCGTGGCCGACCGGTTGATGCCGATATAGACCGCGTCCGGCGACCCTGACAGGTCTTCGATCCGCGCCACAGCCGGCAGTCCGCCAACCTCGGCGCGCGTCGGATGCACCGGCCAGATCGGCCCGCCGAACCCCATTCGGCGGCATTCGCGGATGACATTCGCGCACCAGCCCCCGCCGCCGATCACCGCGATGCTTTGCGGGCGCAACAGCCGCGACAATCGTCCGACCCCTGTAGGGTGGGTCATCGACCCACCACCCCCCGCCGCCATCACGCCCCCAGGGGGCGGAAGATCTCCCGCCCGATGATGTGGCGCTGGATCTCGCTGGTCCCGTCCCAGATCCGCTCCACCCGCGCATCGCGCCAGAAGCGTTCGATGGGGAAATCATCCATCAGCCCCATGCCGCCGAAGATCTGCAAGGTCGTGTCCGTCACCCGTGCCAGCATCTCGGTCGCGTAGACCTTGGCCGAGGCGATCTCGCGGTTCGCCGGCAGGCCTTCGTCCAGCCGCCAAGCCGCGGCCAGGGTCAGCCAGTCGGCAGCGTCGATCTCGGTCACCATGTCCGCCACCTGGAAGGACACTCCCTGGAACTTCGCGATCGCCTGCCCGAACTGCTTGCGCTGTGCCGCGTAATCCACCGCCATGTCGAAACAGCGCCGCGCCCGGCCCACGCTAAAGGCCGCCACGGTCAGCCGCGTGGCATAGAGCCAGGTGTTCATGACCTCGAACCCGCCATCGACCTCGCCCAGCACCTGGGCATCCGGCAGCCGGCAATCGGAAAACTCCAGGATGCTGTTCTTGTAACCCCGGTGGCTGACAGACCGATAACCATCGCGCACCTCGAACCCCGGATGGCCGCGATCCACCAGGAAACAGGTGATCCGCTTTTTCGGCCCCTTCGGCGTCTCGTCCACCCCCGTGGCGATGAAGACGATAAAGAAATCCGCGTGATCGGCGCCCGAGATGAAGTGCTTGGTCCCGTTCACCACCCAGTCGCCGCCCTGCCGCTGGGCGGTGCACTTCATGCCGCGCACATCGCTGCCCGCCTCCGGTTCCGTCATGGCCAGCGCATCCATCCGCTCGCCCCGCACGGCAGGCAACAGGTATCGCTCGCGCTGCGCGCCCTCGCAGGCCATCAGGATGTTCTGCGGCCGGCCAAAGAAATGCGTCAGCGCCATGCTGCCGCGCCCGAGTTCGCGCTCGACCAGCGTGAAATCGAGGTGGCCCAGCCCCGCGCCGCCCACCTCCTCGGGGAAGTTGCAGGCGTAAAAACCGAGATCGATCACCTTGCGCCTGATCTCTTCGCCCAGGCCCGGCGGCACCTCCCCGCTCCGTTCGACCTCGGCCTCGAAAGGATAGATTTCCTTTTCGACGAAGCTGCGCACCGTCGAGACGATCATCTCCTGCTCGTCGCTCAATCCGAACTGCATCGCGCCCTCCCTGCTTTGGCCCCATCCAAGTCGAGTTTGGCGCGACCCTCAAACCGAAAACGCCCGATCCTCTCCTGAATGCGACAAAGCAGGCGAAGAGCTCTTGCCTTGACGTAGCGTCTTCTGGAAAATGGTATACCAAATCGGACGAGGGAGGAGACCATGTCCACCGAAACGCAACACGCGGGCGCCAATGTCAGCCTCGCGCGCAGGGCCTGGTCCATCCGGCGGCTGGCGCTGCGCATGGCCGAGGTGCAGGGACAGGGTTATATCGGGCAGGCGCTCGGCGTGGCCGACGTGCTGGCCGTCAGCTATTTCCACGCATTGAATTACAAGCCCGAAGACCCGGAATGGGAAGGGCGCGACCGGTTCTACCTGTCGATCGGCCACTACGCGATCGCGCTCTACTCCGCGATGATCGAGGCCGGCATCCTGCCCGAGGACGAGCTGGAAACCTACGGCATGGACGACAGCCGGATGCCCATGTCGGGCATGGCCGCCTACACGCCGGGCATGGAGATCACCGGCGGCTCGCTGGGCCACGGCCTTGGCATCGCCGTGGGTGCGGCGCTGGGGCTGAAGCGCAAGAAGAACCCCGCCTTCGTCTACAACTTGATGTCGGACGGCGAACTGGGCGAAGGCTCGACCTGGGAGGCGGTCATGTCCGCCAGCGCCCACCAACTGGACAACCTGATCTGCGTGGTGGATTTCAACGACCAGCAGGCCGACGGGCCGACCACGCAGGCGCTCGCCCGGGGCGACGAGGCACCGAAATGGGCCGCCTTCGGCTGGCACGCGCAAGAAGTGGACGGCAACGACCTGGACGCGCTGGTGGCGGCATTCGACACCGCGCGCACCCTGTCTGACCCGCGCCCCCGCGTCATCATCTGCAAGACCCAGATGTGCAAGGGCGTCCCCTTCCTCGAAGAGCGCGAGATCACCCATTTCGTCCGCGTGGCCCCCTCCGAATGGGCGCGCGCTATCGCCATCCTCGACGACGCCATCCCGGCCTGAGCCGGACCGACAAGGAGCCAGAGACATGCAAGACGCCCCCATCGGCCCGACCTCGCGCCGCAAGTCGAAATACACCCCCCGCGCCGTCCCCGTCTCCGAGGATGGAGAGCGCCTGACCACCTCCGCCATGATCGCCTCGCTGGACGCCGAGGGCCGCGACACCGTCGCCGCCCCCTTCGGAAACGCGCTCTGCGACCTGGCAGCGAAGCGGGACGACATCGTCGGCCTGACGGCGGACCTGTCGAAATACACCGACCTGCACGTTTTCGCCAATGCCTACCCTGACCGGTTCTATCAGATGGGCATGGCCGAACAGGTGATGATCTCGGCCGCCGCCGGGCTGGCGCGCGAGGGCTTTACCCCCTTCGCCACCACCTACGCCGTCTTCGCCTCGCGCCGCGCCTATGATTTCATCATCATGGCCATTGCCGAGGAAAACCTGCCGGTGAAAATCGTCTGCGCCCTGCCCGGCCTGACCACCGGCTACGGTCCCAGCCACCAGGCGACCGAGGACCTCGCGATCTTCCGCGGTATGCCCAACCTGACCATCGTCGATCCCTGCGATGCGACAGAGATCACCCAGGCCACCCACGCCATCGCGGATTTTCCCGGCCCGGTCTACATGCGCCTCCTGAGGGGCAAGGTGCCGGACGTGCTAGGCCAATACGGCTACAGGTTCCAGCTGGGCAAGGCGCAGGTGATCCACGGCGGCAGTGACGTGCTCTTCATCTCCACCGGCTTCATGACCATGCGCGCGCTGGACGCCGCCAAGGCGCTGAAGGCCGAGGGCACCGATTGCGCCGTCCTGCATGTGCCGACGCTGAAGCCGCTCGACACGGAAACCATCCGCAAGGAAGCCGCCAAGACCGGGCGCCTGGTCGTGACGCTGGAAAACCACACCATCGTCGGCGGCCTGGGCGAGGCGGTCGCGGCCGAGTTGATGCGGGCCGGCATCCACCCCGCCTTCGACTCGATCGCGCTGCCCGACGAGTTCCTCGACGCCGGCGCATTACCCACGCTGCACGACCAGTATGGCCTCAGCGTGCGCGCCATCACGGCCCGCGTGAAGACAAGGCTCTGACGCCGCATCTTCTTTGGTTTTTCAAATACCCTCGGGGGTGAATGGCCGCAGGCCAGAGGGGGCAGAGCCCCCTGCCCCCGACAACCACAGGACACCCACATGCTTCTCAAGGACAAGACCGCCGTTATCACCGGCGCCGCCAGCCCCCGAGGCCTCGGCAAGGCCACGGCGCAACTCTTTGCCGAACACGGCGCCCGCATCGCAATCCTCGACCTCGACGGCGAGGCCGCCCGCGCCGCCGCCGCCGACCTGCCTGGCGAAGGCCACATCGGCCTGGCCTGCGATGTCACCAGCAAGCCCCAGTGCGAAGCGGCAGCCAAATCGGCCATCGACGGGTTGGGCCAGGTCGACATCCTGGTCAACAACGCCGGCATCACGCAGCCGCTGAAACTGATGCAGATCGAACCCGAGAATTACGAGGCGGTCACGGACGTCAACCTGCGCGGCACGCTCTACATGAGCCAGGCGCTGATCCCGCACATGCGCGCGCGCAAGACCGGCTCCATCGTCAACATATCGTCCGTTTCGGCCCAGCGCGGCGGCGGCATCTTCGGCGGGCCACATTACTCGGCGGCCAAGGCGGGCATCCTCGGCCTGACCAAGGCGATGGCCCGCGAACTGGCCCCCGACGGCATCCGGTCGAACGCGATCTGTCCCGGCTTCATCGCCACCGACATCACCGGCGGGGCACTGACCGACGAGATGATGGAACAGATCCTGTCCGGTATCCCGATGGGCCGCGCGGGACAGGCCAGCGACGTGGCGGGCTGCTGCCTGTTCCTGGCGTCGGAGCTCTCGGCCTATGTCACAGGCTCCGAGGTCGACGTGAACGGCGGTTCGCTGATCCACTAAAAGGAAAGGGCCTTCAAAGGCCCTTTCTCAACGCTTTTCCAAAAGCGTTTCCAAGCGGCTTCGAAGCCGCTTGGATGCCCCGGCTCAGCTGGCCGCGACCGTTTCCTGCCGCTGTTCGCCCAGGCCCTCGACACGCACTTCCATCACGTCGCCCGGCTTCAGGAAGCGCTGCGGCTTCATGCCCATGCCGACACCCGAAGGCGTGCCGGTGGCGATGATGTCGCCCGGTTGCAGCATCATGAATTGCGACATGTAGGAAATGATCTCGGCCACGCCAAAGATCATGTCCGAGGTATCGCTGTCCTGAACCGTCTCGCCGTTCAGGTCGAGCGAGAGCTTCAGCGCCTGCGGGTCCGGCACCTCGTCGGCCGTGACAAGCCAGGGGCCGGTCGGGCCGAAGGTCGGGGCAGACTTGCCCTTGATCCACTGGCCGCCCTTCTCGATCTGGAATTCGCGCTCGCTCATGTCGTTGATGACGCAGTAGCCCGCGACATGGCTCAGCGCGTCCGCCTCGCTGACGTAGGAGGCGGCCTTGCCGATCACCACGCCCAGTTCGACCTCCCAGTCGGATTTGACCGAGTTGCGCGGGATCACCACGGGGTCATAGGGTCCCGACAGCGCCGAGCTCGCCTTGGAAAAGAGGATCGGCTCCTTCGGCGGCTCCGACCCGGTTTCGGCGGCATGCTTGGCATAGTTCAGACCGATGCAGAAAAAGTTCGGAACGGAGGCCAGGCATGAGCCGATGCGGCCCGGCTCGGCCACCAGCGGCAGGCTGGCCGGGTCGATGGCCCGCAGCGCCTCCAGCGCTTCCAGCGAGACGGAGGCCCCGGCAAAATCGGTCACGTGGGCCGACAGGTCACGCACCTGGCCGTCGCCGTCCAGCATGCCGGGCTTTTCCTGGCCCGCCGGGCCAAAACGCAGTAGTTTCATTGATCTCCCAATCCTTGTTCCTTGGTCTTTCTTCTCTGGCCGCTCATTCGACCGGCTCCGGCGCCTCGCCGCCTTCGTCCTTCACGGACTCGAAGAAATCGGCCACGTTGATCAGCAGGTGATCCAGATGCGCCTGCACCTGGGCCTGGGCGGATTCCGCATCGCGCGCTCGCAGAGCGGCGACGATCTCGGCATGTTGGCGCAGCACCCGCTCGCGCGAACGTTTGCGACTGGCAGACAGATACCGCGCCCGCCACAGACGCGCCAGCAATGACTGGTGGACCTCTGCCAGAACAGGATTGCCCGCCGCGCGCGCGATGGCGAGGTGAAAACTCATGTCGATCTCGAAGATGTCCAGCATGTCGAGGCTGTCGTATTGCCGGTCCATGCGGTCCGCGACCTCGGCGATGCTCTCGATCTCTTCGGCGCTGGCCCGCTCGCAGGTCAGCCGGGCCGACAGCACCTCCAGCGCCGACATCACCTCGATGTTGTGCGCCACTTCCTCGAAACTGGGCCTGGCCACGATCGGCGACCGCGCCGGGCGCAGCTGCACCAGCCCCTCTTTCGCCAGTATCCGAATCGCCTCGCGCAGGGGTGTGCGGCTGACGCCGAGTTCGGCGGCATGGTCGCGTTCCTTGACCGCCGTGCCCGGCGGCAGCACGCCCCGCAGAATGTCCCGGCGTAGCCGAGTCGCGATCTGTTCGGGCAGAGTCTCATCCGTCATGGCGCAGTTCACCTCCCTGAATCCGCACCTTTTTTCCACCCGGAAGGGCGGCCTCCCATGAAGCAAATTTGGTATACCAAAAATCCTTGCCTGTCGACATTGCTTTGGTTAGCTTGCCTTTACGGGATGGTATACCATCCGGGTACGGGGTCCGACCCCGATAACCATCGGCGGGGGGGAGCCCGCCACAGGGAGGAACATATGAAAAAGATCCTGACGACGGCCGCGGCCGTTGCCATTGCCGCATCCGCGGCCCACGCGCAGGACGTGACCCTGCGCATCCAGACACACTATGCGTCCGAGCACCCCTCGGGTGTGCTGGCGGCGCAATTCGCGGATGACGTGCAGGTGATGTCCGGCGGCGAAATCGCCATCGAGATGTTCTACAGCTCGTCCGTCGTGGCCACGACGGAAACCTTCGACGCGGCCATCAACGGCATCCTCGACTGCGACATGACCGGCGGCGCCTACCAGACCGGCAAGAACCCGGCGTTCCAGTTCGTCGGCGACATCATGGGCGGCTACGACACCCCCTGGCAGCAGATTTCCTGGCTGTACTACGGCGGTGGCTACGATGCCGCGCAGGAACTGTACAACGCGCAGGGCATGCAGCTGATCGGCTGGTGGCTCTACGGCCAGGAGTCGCTGTCGTCGTCCAAGCCGCTGGCCGGCCCGGACGATCTGAAAGGCTGGAAGTTCCGCTCGCCCCCGGGTCTGGAAACCGAGATCTTCACCGAAATGGGCGCCACGCCCATCGTGATGGACTTCACCGAGATCTTCACCGCGCTGGAAACCGGCATCATCGACGGTGCAGACGCCTCGGGCCTCTACAACAACGTTGGCCTGGGCCTCTACGACATCGTCAGCCATGCCACCTACCCCGGCTTCCACTCGATGCCGTCGGACCACCTGGCCTGCAACCAGGCCGTCTGGGACGGTCTGAGCGAAAAGCACCAGCGCATCATCGACACCGCGATGCAGAAACTGACCCTGCACACCGCCCTGTCGAACGAGAAGAAGAACGCCGAAGCCGCGGCAGAGCTGCAGGCCAAGGGCGTGACGCTTCACAACTGGTCGGCCAAGGACCGCGCGGACTTCCGCAAGGCGGCGCAGACCTCCTGGGACCGCTGGGCCGAAAAGACGCCCGAAGCGGCTGCCCTGGTGGCAAGCCACCGCGAGTACCTGACGGCGCTCGGCCTGATCGCCGAGTGATCGCCGGGCTGACCGCCTCGTGACCTCGCGGCGAGCCTTTCGCAAGGCTCGCCGTTTTCGTCTCTGCCACATGCGCCCGCACGCAGGACGCGGAACGGCCAGGGGGACGGCACGGGCGACAGGCCAACTGCCACTCTTCACATCGGGGTGACCGCGCATGCAACAGGACAGCGTCTGGCTGGGACCGCTCAGAAAGCCGGTTCAAATGGCCATGATCGGGTTTTCGGGCCTGACCATCGCACTCTTCATCTTTCTCGTCTTCAACCAGTTCATCTCGTCCGATGCCATCGGCATGCACGACATGATCCGCCCCCAGGGCAAACCGATCGTCACGGTGACGCTGTTCAGCCTCGCGCTTGCGCTGCTGTTCACCGCGCTTTTCCTCAGCGATGACAAGGGCACGATCGAGGTCGACCGCACGGGGCCCTTCGACATCCTCTCACTGGTCTGCGCCCGCCTGGCCATGATGTCGATCGCCTATATCGTGATCGTCATGTTCTACGAGGTGGTGTCGCGCTACGTCTTCAACCAGCCGACCATGTGGGCCAACGAACTGTCGCTCTGGATCGCCAGCTTTCTCTTCCTGCTGGCCGGTCTCTACGCGATGCAGCAACGCAGCCACATCCGCATCTACGTCATCTACGACATGATGCCCCGCTGGATGCAGAAGGCCGCGGACTGTGTTTCGGTCTTCCTGATCTGGGTCTTCACCTTCTGCCTGGTCTGGGGCGGCTACAACGACGCCATGCGCCGGATGCTGCGGATGGAAACCTTTGGCACCGCCTGGGATCCGCCCATTCCGGGGACGGTGAAACCCGCCATCCTGTTCATCATCGTGCTGGTCGCCATCCAGGCCCTGTCGAACCTGATCGCCGACTGGAACAAGGCACCCGAACACCACAACCCGGCCGACGAGATCGACGAGCACGAGATCGAGGCCCTGCGCCGCACCCTGGAAGAGGACAAGAAGTAATGGTCGACATCGGCACCCTCTCCCTGATCCTTCTGCTGGCGATGTTCGCGCTGCTGGCCATCGGGATGCCCCTGGGCTTTGCCTCGGCCTTCCTCGCGGTGGTCACGCTGGTCCTGAAATTCGACGTCGATATCCTGTTCCGAACCTGGGGACAGGGGCCGCTCAGCGTGCTGGGCCAGGCCGTCTACCGACAGATGACGAACTACGTGCTGATATCAGTACCACTCTTCATCTTCATGGCAGCGCTGTTGGAACGATCCGGCATCGCGCGCGACATGTATTCCTCGCTGAACGTCTGGCTCAGCCGGGTGCGCGGCGGCATCGCCATCGTGACCTCCGTCATGGCAGTCATCATGGCCGCCATGTCCGGCATCATCGGCGGCGAGGTGGTCCTGCTGGGCCTGATCGCCCTGCCCCAGATGCTGCGGCTGGGCTACAACCAGAACCTCGCCATCGGCACGATCTGCGCCTCCGGCAGCCTCGGCACCATGATCCCGCCCTCGATCGTCCTGATCTTCTACGGGCTGGTGACGGAAACCTCGATCAAGGCGCTCTTCACCGCCTCTTTCCTGCCCGGTTTCATGCTGGCATCCTTCTTCATCATCTACATCATCGTGACCACGCAGCTGTCGCCGGAAAAGGCGCCGCTGCCGCCCGAGGATCCCGACGCGCCCAAGGGCGGGGAAAAGGGGCTGATGTTCCTTGGTTTCCTGTCCCGCTTCGGCATCTGGATCACCGGCGTGCTGATCCTGCGCGCGCTTTTCTTCACCGTGACCGGCGTCAACGAGGTGGTCGAGGGGGTCGATCCGATCCTGCTCGGCATGGTCTCGGACATTCCCTGGCTTGCGGGCGCGCTGGTGATCTTTGCGCTGATCGTCTTCTTCGTGGTCGGGCGTGAACGCACCGCCGCGGGCTGGGAGATGGGCAAGGGCCTGATCGCACCCATCGTCGTCATCGGCGTCGTGCTGGGGTCGATCTACGGCGGCATCACCGGCATCACCGAGGCCGCCGGCATGGGTGCTGTGGCGGTCTTCGTCATCGGCCTGATCCGGCGCGAGATGACCTGGGACATCGTCTATGACAGCCTGATGCGGACGCTGAAATCCACCGGCACGATCATCTGGGTGACCATCGGCGCCGCGGCGCTGGCCGCCGCCTATACGCTGGCGGGCGGGCCGCAATATGTCGCCAACATGATCGTCGGCGCCGACATGCCCACCATGAGCGTGATCCTGGTGATGATGCTGATCTTCCTCATCATGGGGATGTTCATGGACTGGGTCGGCATCGTGCTGCTTGTCATGCCGGTCTTCCTGCCCATCGTCGTCCGCCTGCCGGCGGAAGAGATCGGCTGGTTCGCCCATGTGGACGCACGCTATGTGCCGATCTGGTTCGGCGTGGTCTTCTGCATGAACATGCAGGTGAGTTTCCTGTCGCCCCCCTTCGGGCCGGCCGCCTTCTACCTGAAATCGGTGGCCCCGGCGCATATCTCGCTCACCGACATCTTCCGCGGCTTCCTGCCCTTCATCGCGCTGCAACTCTGCGCGCTGGCGGTGCTGCTGGCCTGGCCGCCCATCGTCACGATCTTCCTGTGACCCCGGACCGGACCGAGGCCCCCGCGCCCCGGTCCGGTCCCCTTGCGACCCCCGGGCTTCTTCTTGGCGAAAATACCCCGGGGGGCCGCGGCCCTGCCGCGGCGGGGGCAGAGCCCCCTCCCCCCGCGCCCCTTAGCGAAAGGACAGCCCATGCCCTTGATGTTGACCCAGGACCAGGTCACGCAGTTCGACCGCGAAGGGTATCTCGTGGTCGAGGATGTTCTGAACCCCGATCTGCTGGCATCGGTGAAGGCCGAATATGCCGCGCTGCTGGATGCGCTCTATGCCCGCTGGCAGGACGAGGGCCGCGTGCCCGCCGCCGAGGGCATGGATTTCTGGCAGAAGCTGCTGACCTCCTACAAGGCGGGCTGCGACTGGTTCCAGCCGATGGACATTTCCCTGCCCGGCGGAGAGATCGCCGCCGATACGCCCTTTCACTTCGGCCCAGCCGTATTTGACATGCTGACCGATGCCCGCCTGCTGGACATGGTCGAGGATCTGATCGGCCCCGAACTGACCTCCAACCCGATCCAGCATGTCCGCCTGAAGCCCCCCGCCACCCATCTGCACGCGGATGAGCCGCGCGCCCATGTCACCGCAACCGCCTGGCACCAGGACCGCGCCGTGGCCCATGAAGAGGGCGACGAGACCCGCATGGTCACCGTCTGGCTGGCCATCTCGGACGCGACCGTCGAAAACGGTTGCCTGACGGTGGTGCCGGGCAAACCGCGGATGTACCCGCATTGCCCGCAGAAACAGACCGCCATCGCGCCCGGGTACCTGGACGAGGACAAGGCCGTGGCCCTGCCGGTCAAGGCGGGCGGCGCGGTGCTCTTCCATCCGCTGACGCCCCATGCCTCGCTGGAGAACCGCTCCGAGAATTTTCGCTGGAGCTTTGACATCCGCTACAATGTCACCGGTCAACCCACGGGCCGCGCCCATTTTCCCGCCTTCATCGCCCGCTCGCGCAGCGCCCCGGAGGCAGAGTTGCGCGACTGGAAAAAGTGGAAGACCATGTGGGAAGAGGCCCGCGCCCGGCTGGCGCCGGCACCGCATATCCCCATTCACCGCTGGTCGGGCGACAGCCCGGTCTGCGCGTGACCGCCACCGGAAACACCCGCCCCGGCCCCGCGCCGGGGCCTCGTGCCATGACGCCCCGGCACCGGGGCCGATCAGCCACCTGAGAGACCAAGATGAAAAAGACAGTCCGCCTTTCCGACGCCGACAATGTCGTCACCGCCGTCACCCCGCTTGAAATCGGCCAGGAAGGCGCGACACAGCTGATCCCGCGCGGGCACAAGCTGGCCACGCAGGCGATCCACAAAGGCGCGCCGGTGATCAAATACGCGCAGGTGATCGGCTATGCCGCCGAGGACATCGCGCCGGGCGCCCATGTCCATACGCACAACCTCGAATTCCGCAACGTGGATACCGAGTATGACTACGGCACCAACCTGCGGCCCGCGACCCCTGCCGACACGCCGGACACCTTCATGGGCTATCGCCGCGCGACGGGCCGCGTCGGCACGCGCAACTACATCGCCGTGCTCACATCGGTGAACTGTTCCGCCACCGCCGCCCGCAAGATCGCCGAACATTTCACCGACGAAAAACTGGCTGCCTATCCCAATGTCGACGGCGTCGTGGCCTTTGTCCACGGCACCGGCTGCGGCATGGCCGGTCAGGGGTCCGAGGGGTTCGAGGCGCTGCAGCGGGTCATGTGGGGCTATGCCCGCAATCCCAATGTGGGTGGCGTTCTGATGGCGGGCCTCGGCTGCGAGATGAACCAGATCGACTGGCTGGTCGAGGCCTATGGGCTGACACCCGGCCCCCTGTTCCAGTCCATGAACATCCAGGACGTGGGCGGGCTGCGCAAATGCGTCGAACTGGGCATCAAGAAGATCGAGGCCATGCTGCCCGTGGTAAACGAGGCCACGCGCACCGAATGCCCCGCCTCCGACCTCATGGTCGCCCTGCAATGCGGCGGCTCGGACGCCTGGTCGGGCATCACGGCGAACCCCGCCGTGGGCCATGCCTGCGACCTGCTGGTGGCGCAGGGCGGCACCGGCGTTCTGGCCGAAACGCCCGAGATCTACGGCGCCGAACACCTGTTGACGGCCCGCGCCGTCGACCGCGCCACGGGCGAGAAACTGGTGGAGCTGATCCGCTGGTGGGAGGATTACACCGCCCGCAACAAGGGCTCGATGGACAACAACCCCTCTCCCGGCAACAAGAAGGGCGGGTTGACGACCATCCTCGAAAAATCCCTTGGCGCGGCGGCCAAGGGCGGCACCACGCCTCTGACCGGCGTCTACAAATACGCCGAGCCGGTGACGGCCCGGGGATTCACCTTCATGGACAGCCCCGGCTACGACCCGGCCAGCGTGACCGGCCAGATTGCCTCGGGCTGCAACCTCGTCTGTTTCACCACCGGGCGCGGTTCGGCCTTCGGGGCGAAACCCAGCCCCTCGATGAAGGTCGCCACGAACACCGAGATGTTCAACCGCATGACCGAGGACATGGACGTGAACGCCGGCACCATCCTGACCGAAGGAAAATCGGTCGAGGAGGTGGGCCGCGAGATCTACGAGATGTGGCTGCGCATGGCCTCTGGCGAACAGACCAAGTCCGAAGCGCAGGGCCTGGGCGATTACGAGTTCGTGCCCTGGCAGATCGGGGCGGTGATGTGATGGGCAAGCCATTTAGAAAAGGCTTGAAAGCGATTTCCAATTCGCTTTGCCCGCGCAGGCGAGGACGTTCCGCGTGAGTGTCCCCCTCCCCCTCTGCATCATCGGCGCGGGTGCCATCGGGCGCCGCCACATCGAGGTGGCCAGCGCCTCGCCCGCGATCCGGATCACGGCCATCGTGGAGCCGGACGCAACCACGCGCGCGACGCTCACCACCGAGGGCCTGCCCGCCGTCGCTACGATTGACGACGCCCCGGCAGAGACCCGCGCCTGTGTCATTGCCACGCCGACACCGGACCACTGTCCCTCGACCCTCGCCGCGCTGGCGCGTGGCTGGGCGGTGCTGGTGGAAAAGCCCATCGCCGACACGCTCGACAACGCGCAGCTCATGGCGGAGACGGCTGCGGCCAAGGGCATGCCCCTGATCGTCGGTCATCATCGCCGGTGCCATCCCTTCGTGCAGGCCACTCGCGCCGCCATGCCCGAGATCGGGCAACTGGTCGGCTTGCAGGGCATGTGGTCGCTGCGCAAGCATGACACCTATTACGACGTGCCCTGGCGCCGCCTGCCCGGCGCCGGCCCGCTAGCCACCAACCTCAGCCACGAGATCGACCTGCTGAACGTCTTTGCCGGCCTGCCCGTTGAGGTCACTGCGCTGACCTCCAACGCCGCGCGCGGCCATGTGATCGAGGACACCGCCGCGCTCGCCTTCCGCTTCGACAGCGGCGCGCTGGGGTCCTTCCTGATCTCGGACGCGGGCGCCTCGCCCTGGTCCTTCGAGGCCGCCAGCGCCGAGAACCCCGCCATCGCCGCCTCGGGCGAGGATTACATCCGCATCACCGGCACCCTGGGCGCGCTGTCCTTCCCCTCGCTCACCCGCTGGGGCGCCTCCGGCCCGGGCGAGGTGGAATGGTCGAAACCGCTCAAACGCTTTGACCCGCCCGGCTTCGACAAGGTCGACCCGCTGCTGGTCCAGATCGACCGCTTTACGGCTTTCCTTGAAACCGGCGCCGACGACAATCTCTGCCAGCCCAGGGACGGCATCGCCGCGCTGGAAATGACGCTGGCCACCGCCTTGTCCGGACAGACGCACCGCCCCGTCAGGCGCGGCGAGGTTCCGGGAGATTTCACAGGAGTTCTGACATGAGATTAGCCGGCAAACGCGCCTTCATCACCGCCGCGGGCCAGGGCATTGGCCGCGCCATCGCCGAAGGCTATGCCCGCGAAGGCGCCGAAGTCACCGCGACCGACCTCAACCCCGACCTGCTGGAGGGGCTGACCGGCACCACCTTCGCACTGGACGTGACCGACAAGCCCGTGCTGACCCGCGCCATCGAGGCCGCCCAACCCGACATCCTGGTCAATTGCGCGGGCTTCGTGCATGCGGGCACGCTGCTCGAGGCGACCGACGCGGATTTCGAATTTGCCATGATGCTGAACGTCCGGTCGCAATTCCATTCCATGCAGGCCGCCCTGCCCGGCATGATCGAACGCGGCGGCGGGTCGATCGTCAACATCGCCTCCATCGCGGGCAGCATCGTGGCCGCGCCCAACCGCTGTATCTACGGCACCTCCAAGGCCGCTGTGATCGGACTGACGAAATCCGTGGCGCTGGACTATGTGACCAAGGGCATCCGCGTGAACTGCATCTGCCCCGGAACCGTCGACAGCCCGTCATTGCATGACCGGCTGCGGGCAATGGGCGACTACGAGGAAGCGCGCCGGGCCTTCAACGCGCGCCAGCCGATGGGACGGATCGGCACACCCGAGGAGATCGCCCATCTGGCCATCTACCTCGGGTCCGACGAAAGCGCCTTTACCACCGGACAGGCGCATGTGATCGATGGCGGATGGGCGGTCGGCTGACCGCATCCGCCCAGCCCTTTCCTTTGCCCAACCGCCAAGTACTCCCCATGTCCGAAGCTCTCCCCCGCGAAGACCGCACCGCCGCCGGCGTGCTGATGATGGCCCTGGCCGTGCTGGGGTTCACCTTTATCGACAGCACGGCAAAATGGCTGATGCTGGCGGGGCTGCCCGCGCTGCAGGTGGTCTTTGCCCGCTACGCGGGGCATTTCCTGGTTGCCGTGGTGATCTACGGCGCGCGGGAGGGGCGCCAGGCCTTCGTCTCGAATGCGCCCTGGCGCCAACTCCTGCGCAGCTTCTTCCTGCTGGGCAGCACCGTGTTCAACTTTTCGGCGCTGAAATACCTGCCGATCACCGTGACCACGACCATTACCTTTGCCGGTCCCATCGTCGTCACCCTGCTGGCCATCCCGATCCTTGGCGAAAAGGTTGGCCTGCGCCGGATCATCGCCGTCTGCGTGGGTTTCCTCGGCGTGATCGTGGTGATGCAGCCCTGGGGCGTCGATTTCCACCCCGCCATGTTCCTCTCCATCGGGGCGCTCAGCATGGCGGCGCTCTACTTCATCATGACGCGGCTCCTGGCGGGGATCGAAGGCAACGCCACGCAGCAGATCTGGTCCAGCGGCTTTGCCGCGCTGGCGCTGCTGCCTTTCGTTCTGGGCGGCTGGGTCTGGCCCGAGGGACCGGTCTGGATCGCCTTCTGCCTGATCGGCATCTTCGGGGCCAGCGGCCACATCGCGGCCGTGATCGCGCACCGCTGGGCGGATGCCTCGATCCTGGCGCCGGTGATCTACATCCAGATCTTCCTGGCCGCCGTCGCCGGCATCCTGCTCTTCGACACCTGGCCGACGGTCTGGACGCTGGGCGGCGGCGCGATCATCATCGCATCCGGTCTCTATATCTGGCAGCGCGAGCGCGTGGTGCGCGGGAGGGTACGCCGCCCGGTGCCGCATACGCGGTAGATGCGCCGGGGGCTCTGCCCCCGGACCCCCGGAGGTATTTCGGGCCCAAAGAAACATGGGCCCGGGACAGTATTCAGCCCCGCCCGATATAGGGCATCGCGCTTGCCATGACGGTCATGAACTGCACGTTGGCCTCCAGCGGCAGGGACGCCATGTGCAGCACCGATTTCGCCACGTTCGACACGTCCATGACCGGCTCCACCGCGATGGAGCCATCGGCCTGCGGCACGCCCTTGGTCATCTTCTCGGCCATGTCGGTCAAGGTGTTGCCGATGTCGATCTGCCCACAGGCGATGTTGTAGGGCCGCCCGTCCAGCGACAGGGACCGCGTCAGCCCGGTGATCGCGTGTTTCGACGCCGTGTAGGGCGCCGATCCCCAGCGCGGCACATGGGCCGAGACCGACCCGTTGTTGATGATCCGCCCGCCCTGCGGGTCCTGTGCCCGCATCCGGCCAAAGGCCGCGCGCGCACAGATGAAAGACCCGGTCAGGTTGATCTCGATGCAACGTCGCCAGTCATCAACGCTGATCTCGTCCACCGGACCGCCCATGACCGACACGCCCGCGTTGTTGAACAGCGCGTCGATCCGGCCCCATTCCGACAACGCCTTGTCGAAAGCCGCGTCCACCTGTGCCTCGTCCACCACGTCGCAGGGCAGCGCCAGCGCGTTCTCGTGGCTACCCGCCATCTCGGCCACCGATGCCTCGGTCCGCCCCACGATCCCGACTTTCCAGCCCGCCGCCAGGAAGGTCTCGGCGCAGGCCTTGCCGATCCCGCGCGCCCCGCCGGTGATGATGATTGTCTGGCTCATATGTCCCTCCCCCATGTTTCTTTGGGCAAATATATACCTCCGGGGGGAGCCGAAGGCGGGGGGCAGAGCCCCCCTCCCGCGTCACCGCCCCGAACCGTGTTCAGTGATTGTCGCGGGGCAGATCCTTGGCGATGCGCTGATAGGCCGTCGCCAGTTCCAGGCAGCCGCCGTCGCCAAGCTGGCCGACATGGGTGCGATAGATCTCTTCCCAGGGCGTCTGGCTGACGATCTCCGGCGCCTCCCAGGCCGCTTGCCGCGCGGCCCAGTCCTCGTCCGAAACCAGCGCATCCATGCGGCTGGCATTCAGGTCCAGCCGCACCCGGTCACCCGTCTGCAGGAAGGCCAGCCCGCCGCCCACCACCGCTTCCGGTGAGGCGTTCAGGATCGACGGGCTTTCCGAGGTCCCGGACTGGCGCCCGTCCCCCACCGTCGGCAGATGGGTGATCCCCGCCTTGATCAGCGCATCGGGCGGCTGCATGTTCACCACTTCGGCCGAGCCGGGATAGCCGACGCAGCCCACGTTGCGGATGAACAGCACCGTGCGTTCGTCGATGCCAAGACTCTCGTCATTGATCCGGTCGTGGTAATCCTCGGGGCCTTCAAAAACCACGGCGCGGGCCTCGAAGACCCCCTCGTTGCCGGGTTCCGACAGGAAACGCTTGCGGAAGTCCTCGGAAATCACGCTGGTCTTCATCAAGGCACTGTCGAACAGGTTGCCCGAAAGCACCTTGAACCCGGCATTCGTGCGCATCGGCGCGTCGTAGCGCTTGATCACTTCGGTATCCAGACTGTCACACCCGGCTAGGTTCACCCCCACATTGTTGCCCGTGGCCGTCATCGCCCCGGCGTGCAACCGCCCGGCGCTCATCAGTTCACCCATGACAGCCGGCACGCCCCCGGCGCGAAAAAAGCTCTCGCCCAGGTATTCGCCCGCAGGCTGCATGTTGACCAGCAAGGGCACGTCAAAGCCGATGGTCTCCCAGTCCTTGACGTTCAGTTCCACCCCGGCATGGCGCGCGATGGCCTGCAGGTGCGGCGGCGCATTGGTGGATCCGCCGATGGCGCTGTTGACCACGATGGCATTCTCGAAGGCTTCGCGGGTCAGGATGTCCGAGGGTTTGAGATCCTCGTAGACCATCTCGACGATGCGCTGCCCGGTCTCATAGGCCATCGCCATACGCTCGCGGAAGGGCGCGGGAATGGCGCTGGAGCCCGTCAGGGTCATGCCCAGCGCCTCGGACATGGCGTTCATCGTGCTGGCGGTGCCCATCGTGTTGCAATGGCCCAGGCTGGGCGCGCTGGAACAGACGCGGCCCATGAATTCCTCGTAGTCGATCTTGCCCTCGGCCAGCAGGCGGCGGCTTTCCCAGACAATGGTGCCCGAACCCGCGCGCTTGCCCTTCCACCAGCCGTCCAGCATCGGCCCGCCGTTCAGCCCGATGGCGGGAATATCCACCGTCGCCGCGCCCATCAGCATGGCGGGCGTGGTCTTGTCACAGCCGGTGGTCAGCACCACGCCGTCGATGGGATAGCCGTGCAGCACCTCGACAAGGCTCAGGTAGGCCAGGTTGCGGTCCAGCGCGGCTGTGGGCCGCTTGCCGGTCTCCTGGATCGGGTGGACAGGAAACTCCATCGGGATGCCGCCCGCCTCGCGGATGCCCGCCTTGATCCGGTCCATCAGGAAGACGTGGATCTTGTTGCAGGGCGCCAGATCGCTGCCGGTATTGGCGATGCCGATGATCGGCTTTTCACCCTGCAGTTCCTCGCGGGTAAAGGCCTGGTTCTGGTAACGCTCGACATAAAGCGCGGTCATGCCCGGGTTGTTGGGATTGTCGAACCACTCCTGCGATCGGAAGCGCTTGTTGGCGCGGGTATCTGACATGTCCTTCCTCCCCTGGCACGCCTGCCGATTCTGGCAGGTCTGTTCTCTTGTGCGAGTGTTCCAATTTGGTATACCAAATGCAAGCCGCTCGGCGGGAGGCCGGGCAAGAGAGGGCGCAAACCGCCCCCAGGCCGGGAGGACTTGACCATGACGACACGCCCCGCCGCGCAGCGGATGGCGCCCCTGACGCTGGCCGCGCTGCTGCTGGCAGCCCCCCTGCAGGCTGAGCCGCGTCTCGACCTCGACAACCTGCGCAGTTGCGTCGAGACGGCGGTGGACCTGGGCAAGGCCCCCACCGCCTGCGTGGACATTGCGCACGCGCCCTGCCTTGAAATCTCGACCGAAACCCCCGCCGTGGCGGGCCTCTGCTTTGCCGAGACGCGGCAGGAATGGTCAGAGGCCATCGCCACGCGCATGGCGGATCTGGGCGAAAAGGCCCCTGAACGCATTGCAGCACTTGCCGGGATCGAGGTGAAATACGACCTGCTCTCCTCGCTGGTGCAATGCGACCGGATGGAGGAACTGGCCCTTCTGCGCGAATTGCCCGCCGAAGAAATCCAGCTGCAGAAGGCCCGCTGTACCGCCACCGCCTCGGGGCTGGCCTATATCCGCCTGCTCTGGCGCCTGCCCGACCCGGACACACCACTTGCCAAGGAGACTGACCAATGATCGGAGAACCGCCCCGCCTGACCATCGTCAAGGGTGCCCCCCGCCCGACAGAGGCGCAGATTGCCGCCCTGCAAGGAGTCGAGACCGCCTTCCTCTGCGACGCGATGGGCGGCATGGGGGCAATGGCAACACCCATCGCGCCCATCGGCTTCGGGCGTGACCTCGACTGTCACGCGGCGGGCCCCGCACTGGTGGCCGACAGCGGCCCCGCGGACATCATCGCCACACTCGCAGCGGTCAACCTGCTGACGCCGGGCGACATTGTGGTCCATGCGGCCCACGGCAACCAGGACCGCGCCACCATCGGAGACCAGCTCTCGGGGATGCTCAAAAACGCGGGCGCCGCCGGTTTCGTCACCGACGGGCCGATGCGCGACTACGCCGGCATCGTCGCCGCCGGCCTGCCCGCCTGGTGCACCGGGCTGAACCCCAATTCGCCCTATACATCGGGTCCCGGCACCCTGGGGGCAAGCGCGACCGTCGGCGGCTGCCATGTCGCCACCGGCGACATGATCGTCGCCGACCGCAACGGCGTCGTGGTGATCCCCTTTGCGCGGATCGACGAGGTCATTGGCCGCGTCCAAGAGGTTCAGAAGCTCGAGTCCGAGCTTGAGGCCAAGGTCAAGGACGGCTTCAAGGCGCCACTGGACATCGAGGCGATGCTGGCGGACGGCTCGGCCGTGGAAATCGGGTAAGGGGGCGCTGCCCCCGTCTCCCTCTGGTCGACTCCCCCGAGGGTATTTGGACCAAGAAGAAACATCAGGGACGCGCCTGAAGCTTCTTCTTGGCCCAAATACCCAGGGGTGAATGCGCAAAGCGCAGAGGGGCAACGCCCCTCCCCCGCGTGTCTCAGCACGCAGGACCCTCAGGCAAAGGCGCTCTTGGCGCCGCCGCTCATCTGGGTCTTGAAGATCGAGGTATTGTCCGGCGCCGGGGGCAAGGGCAGCGTCACCGGCACATCCGCCAGCCGTGGCGTGAAGACCGGCGCGCCGGTGATCATCCGGTCCTGGAAATCCTCCCAGAACTTACGCTGTCCGAGCGAATGGATGTAGCTCGACCCGCCCAGCAGCGGCCAGGCATCTGCGCTGGCGCATTCGTAGAACAGGATCTTGCGCGCCCGGTCCGAGACATTGGGCGCCGAGCCGTGCAGCAGGCGCACGTGATGCACCGTCATGTCCCCCGCCTTGCCGGTCAGCGTGACGATCCTGTCCTTTTCGAACAGCGGATCGTCCGGGTCGATCGCCCCGCAGAACACGCCGCCCGCGTGATGGCTCAGCACCGGCCCCTTGTGTGATCCCGGGATCACCAGCAGCGGACCGTTGTCCTCGGTCACATCCTCCAGCATCAGCCCGAAGGCCAGGAGCGAGTCGTTGGTGGCCGGGTAAAAGGCCCAGTCCTGGTGCCATTCCACCGCCGCGCCGCCACCCGGCGCCTTGCAGTTCAGCTTGGCGGTGTTCAGCACCGTGTCCGGGCCGAGGAGGTCGTTCAGCACCTCCGTCACCTTCGAATGTTTCAGGATGCGGTCGTAAACGGGGTGCTGCTTGTGCGGCAGCTTGATCCGGGTCAGGCGCGGAGTGTCGGCGCAATGGCCGGTATCGAGGTCGAAACGCTCGTCGCTTTCGGTGATGCCCCGCGAGGCGTCGATCAGCCCGTCGGTCACGGATTGCAGCTCTGCCAATTCCTCGGGCGTCACCACCTGCTCGACCTTGAGATAGCCGTTCTCGGCGTAGAAATCCTGTTGTTCGCGGCTCAGCATCGCGTCTCCTCCCCTGTTGCACGCTTGATGGCTCGACAGATGGTATCGATACCATGACTTGCGTGGTATCGATACCACCCTATCCTGAGCGCTGTCAAACGAAGGAACGGACATGAACCGCAAATGGGTGACGATGGGCGACGTGGCGCGGGCGGCGGGGGTGGGCAAGATCACCGTCAGCCGCGCCCTGCGCACCCCGTCCAAGGTCAGCGCCGACACGCTGGAAAAGGTGCAGAAGGCGGTCATGGAGCTGGGATATGTTCGAGACGAGACCGCCGGCGCGCTGTCCTCCCAGCGCTCGCGCGTCGTTGGGGCGCTGGTCTCGACGCTGGAACAGCCGGTCTTTGCCTCGACCATCCGGGGTCTTGAAGAGGGGCTGAGCGCGGGCGGTCTGCAACTGCTGCTGGGCAGCACGCGCTACCAGCCCGAGAAAGAGGCGCTGATGGTCTCGACCCTGCTGGGCCGCCGGCCCGATGCGCTGGTCCTGACCAGCAGCGACCATACCGAGGACACCCGCCGCCTATTGTCCGGCGCCGGCCTGCCGGTGATCGAACTCTGGGAGCTGCCGGAGGTGCCGATCCACGCCGCCGTCGGCTTTTCGAACCGGCAGGCGGGGCGCGACATGGCCCGCCACCTGATCGCCTCGGGGCGCCGCGCGCCGGTCTTTCTGCGGACAGACCGCGCCAGCGACACCCGCGCCGACATGCGCGAGAAAGGCTATCTGGATGCGCTGGAGGGGCACGCGCCGCGCATCCATTCGGTGCCGCCCCGCGAGGACCAGGGCGGGCCGGACTACGGGGCCGAGGGGCTGGCGCAGGTCCTGCAACGCTGGCCCGATACGGACGCGGTGATCTGTGTCAGCGATGCGCTGGCGGTGGGCGCGCTCTGCGAGGCGCGGCGGCGCGGCATCGACGTGCCCGGCGCCCTGGCGGTGACCGGCTTTGGCGACATCGACGTGGCGGGGGCCGCCGCGCTGGACCTGACGACCGTGCGCATCGACGGTGCGGCCATCGGGCGCGAGGCCGCGCGCCTGACCCTCGCCGCCTGCGACGGCGAGGACATCAAGGGAACGCGGATCGACCTGGGCTACCAGCTGATCCGCCGCGCGACGGGCTAGTCGCGGCCCTTCTTCGCCTCTTCCTCCAGGTCCAGCCCGTTCATCCGCGCGATGTGATCGGCGATCCAGGGCACGTAGTCCTCGGCATGGCCCTGTGCCTCGATCTGGGTGAAATACTGCCGCGTGGCAGAGGCCATCGGCGACAACGCCCCCGCCTCTGCCGCCATCGACAGGGCATAGCGCACATCCTTCGACGCATTGGCCACGGAAAACTTGTGCGCGTCGCGGTTCCGATTCACCGCGTAGTCCATGAAGGTGTCGAAGAACCCGTTGCCCAGCCGGGACGAGCCGATGACCCGCTGGATCGTGGCAGGCGGGATGCCGACTTTGGCGCCCAGAGAGGTCACCTCGGCATAAAGCGCGGCATAGCTCATGGCGATGGTGTTCATGATCAGCTTCATCTTGTGGCCCGCGCCCACGGGGCCGACGTGGTTGATGTTGCCGGCCCAGCAATCCAGCACCGGCAGGATGCGCTGGAAGACCTCCGGGTCGGCGCCGACCATCGCGTCCAGCGTGCCGGCCTCGGCCTCCTTGGGGGTACGGCCCAGCGGCGCGTCCACCATGTGCCCGCCGCGTTCGCCCAGCTCGGCGGCCAGCGCCAGGGTCACGTTGGGATCGGAGGTGGAACATTCCACCACGATCAGACCGTCGCGCATCCCCGCAAGGATGCCGTCCTCGCCGCGAAAGACGCTTTCGACCTGCGGCGCGTTGCCAAGGCAGATGTGAATCACATCGCAAGCGGCGGCCATCTCGCGCGGGGTCGCCACCTCGACCGCGCCGCGCGCCACCAGGTCCTCGACCGGGGCACGGTTGCGGTTGCCCTTGACGACCAACGGGTGGCCCTTTTCCAGCAGGTTCTTCGCCATCCCGTGGCCCATGAGACCCACCCCGATGAACCCGACCTTGACCTTGTCAGACATGCGCTTCCTCCCCTTTTTGAGCGCGCCGGGGCGAGTCGGCGCACGGGGCAAGGCGGCACCTGGCCGCAAACGGCCTCCCGCCGTCCCGCACGCCGTTGACATTCCCGCCCCGGCTGGTTTGATTGCAGATGGTATACCAAACCGGCCGCCACGCAAGCAGGCCGGACATCAGCCGGATCAGGAGGAGAACATGACAGCGACACGGGCGCCTGCCCCATGCTGACCTTTGCGCTGGCCGTCCTTTTCCTGATCATCACGCCGGGTCCCGGGGTGTTGTCGACCGCCGGGCTGGGCGCCGCCTACGGGTTCCGTCCCGGGCTGGCCTATGTGCTGGGGCTTTTCATCGGCACCAACCTCGTGGCGCTTGCCGTGATTTCCGGCGTCGCCGCCGTCGTGCTGTCGGTGCCGGTGGTGCGCACTGTGCTGATGGTGGCCTCGATCGCCTACCTGCTTTACCTCGCGGCGCGCATCGCCTTTGCCGGCAGCAAGATCGCCTTCATCGAGGCCAAGGCGCCCCCGGCCGTGATGGCCGGCATCCTCTTGCAGGCGATCAACCCCAAGGCCTACGCCGTCAACACCACGCTTTTTGCGGGCTTTCCCTACGCGCCCGACAACATCATGTTCGAGACAGTGACCAAGCTGCTCATCGTCAATACGATCTGGATACCGATCCACCTGGGCTGGCTTCTGGCCGGGGCCACGCTGCACCGGCTGAACCTGTCCGACAGGGACCAGCGCCGGATCAACTACGTCATGGCCGCCTCGATGCTGGCGGTCGTGGTTCTTGCCATCTTCGCCGCCGGAGACGCTGCCAATGCCCCATGAAACCGCCATCGCCAGGCTGCAGGAGCTGCTGGGAGACCGGCTGAGCACCTCGAACGCCGAATGCACGCTGCACGGCCAGAACGAGACCTATTACCCCAATACGCCGCCCGACGCGGTGGCCTACCCGGAGACAACCGAGGAAGTCTCGCAGATTCTGCAGATCTGCCACGCAGAGGACTGCCCGGTCACCGCCTATGGCGCCGCCAGTTCGCTGGAGGGCCAGCACCTGGCCCTGCACGGCGGCATCAGCCTGGACATGGGCCGGATGAACCGCGTTCTGGCGGTCGACCCCGAGGACCTGACCTGCACCGTGCAGCCCGGCCTGACCCGCAAGGCCCTGAACGAAGAGCTGCGTGCCACCGGCCTCTTCTTCTCGGTCGATCCCGGCGCGGATGCCAGCATCGGCGGCATGGCGGCCACCCGCGCCTCTGGCACTACCGCCGTCCGCTATGGCACGATCCGCGACAATATTCTGGCGATCGAGGCGGTCATGGCCGACGGCACGGTGATCCGCTCGGGGTCGCGCGCGCGGAAATCCTCGACCGGTTATGACCTCACGCACCTGCTGATCGGCTCCGAGGGGACACTCGGCATCCTCACCGAACTGACCCTGCGCCTGCACGGGACGCCAGAGACCGTGACCGCCGCCACCTGCCGTTTCGAGAACGTGGAACAGGCGGTGCAATGCGTCATCACCACCATTCAGTGCGGCATCCCGATGGCCCGGATCGAGCTCTTGGACCACATGATGGTGCGCGGCTTCAACGCCTATGCCGATGCGGGCCTGCCGGAGAAACCGCACCTGTTCCTGGAATTCCACGGCGCGCCGCAGGCGGTCGCCGAACAGATGGCAAGTTTCGAGGAGATCGCGGCCGATTTCGGTGCCGAGGGCTGGCAGACCGCCACCACGACAGAGGACCGCAACGCGCTCTGGGCCATGCGTCACAACGCGCATTACGCCTCTGCCGCCCTGGGCCGCGGCAAACACATCTGGCCCACGGATGTCTGCGTGCCGATCTCTCACCTGGCCGAGGCCGTTGCGCAAAGCCAGGCCGATGCCACCCGCCTCGGCCTGACCGCCACCATCGTCGGCCACGTCGGCGACGGCAATTTCCACGCCGGCCTGTCGGTCGATCCCAATGACCCGGATGAAATGGCCCGCGCGCATGAGTTCACCCATGCCCTTGGCGAAACCGCCCTGCGGCTGGGCGGCACCGTGTCGGGCGAACATGGCATCGGCATCGGCAAGCAATCGTTCATGGATGCCGAACACGGCGCGGCGCTGGCCTATATGCAGGCCATCAAGCAGGCCTTCGATCCCAGGGGCATCCTCAACCCGGGCAAGCTTTTGCCCGCCCAACCGCAGGCAAGGGCCGCCGAATGACACGCTTTCTTTCCCTTGGCGAAATCATGGTCGAAATGGCCCCGGCGCCGCAAAACCCCGGCCTGTTCCGGCTGGGCTATGCCGGCGACACTTTCAACACGGCCTGGTACGCGCGCCGCCTTCTGCCCGCCACATGGACCGTCAGCTATGGCACCGTGCTGGGAGAGGACGCCATGTCGGATGACCTGGCCCGGTTCATCGGCGCGCAGGGTATTTCCAACGACGCCATCCGCCGCCACCCGACCCGGACGCCGGGCCTCTACATGATCCAGACCCGCGACGGCGAACGCAGCTTTTCCTACTGGCGCGGCCAGTCCGCGGCCAAGACGCTCGCCGATGATCCCGCCTGGCTGGACGAGGTCATGGCCGAACGCGACGTGATCCAGTTCTCGGGGATCACCCTGGCCATCCTCGCACCCGAGGCCCGCAGGACGCTTTGCGCCGCGCTGGGACGGGCGCGGGCGGCGGGCGCCCATATCGCCTTTGACACCAACCTGCGCCCGCGTCTGTGGGAAAGCGCCGAGGCGATGCGCTCGGGCCTGCTCATGGGCGCTGCCGTCTCGGATACCGTGCTGCCCAGTTTCGACGAGGAACAACTGGCCTTCCAGGACGCCACGCCCGAGGACACGCTGCAACGCTATCGTGCCGCCGGGGCCAGTTGCGTGGTGATCAAGAACGGCGAGGCGCCCTGCCACGGCTGGTCCGAGGCGGACGGAAGCGTCACCACCACCCCGCCCGAGGTGACGAAAATCACCGACAGCACGGCGGCGGGCGACAGTTTCGGCGCCGGGTTCCTGGCCGCGCGCGCCACCGGCGCCAGCCTCGGCACCGCCATGTCCCGCGCCGCCCATCTGGCGGCAGAGGTCATCCAGCACCCCGGCGCGCTGGCGCCGCAGATCTTCGACCAAGGAGAGACCCCATGAACATCCTCATCATCGGCGGCGCCGGTCTCGTCGGCCAGAAACTCGCCCGCCTGCTGGCAAAGCGTGGCACGCTGCGCGGCAAGCCCGTCACCCGCCTGACCCTGGCCGATGTCGTCACCCCCGCCGAAATCGACGCCCCCTTCGAGGTCGCGTACCAGAAGGCCGACATCACCGATCCCGTTTCCGCCGCCGAAGCCATCGCGCCGGACACCGACGTGATCTACCTGCTGGCAGCGGTCGTCTCGGCCCATGCCGAAGAGGATTTCGACTTCGGCTACAAGGTCAACCTGCACGGCCATCTCAACGTGCTGGAACGCGCCCGCGCGCTGGGGACACAGCCGGTGGTGGTCTTCACCTCCTCCATCGCCGTCTACGGCGGCGAGGTGCCCCAGCCCTTCACCGACGACAGCTTCCTCAACCCACAGATCAGCTACGGCACGCAAAAGGCCATCGGGGAACTGCTGTTGAACGACTACTCCCGGCGCGGCTTCATCGACGGGCGCGGCTTTCGCCTGCCGACAATCACGGTCCGCCCCGGCAAACCGAACCGCGCCGCCTCGGGCTTCATGTCCTCGATCTTTCGCGAACCACTGCAGGGCCAGGCCGCCAACTGCCCGGTGGATATGGATTTCCACCATTTCTACCTCAGCCCCCGCAAATGCGTGGAAAACCTGGTCAAGGGCGCCGAAATCCCGCGCGAGGACCTGGGAATGAACCACTGCATGACCATGCCCGGCCAGGTCTGGACCATACGCCAGATGATCGACGCCATGACCGCCGTTGCAGGACCGGAACCCGCCAGACTCATCACCTGGGAGCCCCAGCCCGAGATCGCGGGCATCCTCAAGGGCTGGCGCAACGACATCCGCCCGCAAAAGGCCGCGCGCCTCGGTCTCGAACCGGACACCAGCTTCGAGGACAACATCCGCTACTTCCTCGAAGACGACCTGCCCGCCTGAAACAGGCCCCGGGTTTCTTTGGTTTGAAAAATACCTTGGGGGTGAATGCGCGGAACGCGCAGAGGGGGCAACGCCCCCTTCCCCGCCAACCACGGAGAACAACATGCCAGATTTCGCGATCTATCCCAGCCTCAAGGGCAAGACCGTCTTCATCACCGGTGGCGCCTCGGGCATCGGCTCCGAGATGGTCCGCGCCTTCGCCGCGCAGGGCGCCCGCACCGGCTTTGTCGATTTCGACCGCGAGGCCGGCGAAAAACTCGCCGCCGAGACCGACGGAGAGGTCATCTTCGACTTTTGCGACCTGCGCGAGATAGACCAGCTCAAGGCCAGCTTTGCCCGTCTCGCCGACAAACTGGGCGCCGCCACGGTGCTGGTCAACAACGCCGCCCGCGACGACCGCCATACATGGCAGGACGTGACCCCCGAATACTGGGACGAGCGCATGGCCACCAACATCCGCCACCAGTTCTTTGCCATCCAGGCCGTCGCGCCCGGCATGATCGAGGCCGGCGGCGGCTCGATCATCAACATGGGATCGAACAGCTGGTGGGAAGCGGGTGGCGGAATGCCCGCCTACACCACCGCGAAATCCGCCGTGCACGGGCTGACCCGGACGATGGCCCGCGACCTCGGCGAGCACAACATCCGCGTCAACGCCATCGTGCCCGGCTGGATCATGACCGAACGGCAGAAAGAACTCTGGGTCACGGCCGAGGCCATCGACAAGCACCGTCAGCGGCAATGCCTGCCGGACCTGATCGAGCCGGTCTACCTGGCACGGATGGCGCTGTTCCTGGCCTCCGACGACAGCGCGATGTGCACCGCGTCGAACTACATGGTCGAGGCCGGGTCCATCTGATCGCCCGGACCGCTACCCCTTGCGCGCCGCGCGGATGTCGCGCGGCGTGGCGTCATAGTGTTTCCTGAAGGCCCGGTTGAAATAGGACACATCCCCGAACCCGGCCTCCAGCGCGATGCGGCTGATCGGGACGGCGTCCCGGGCCGGGTCCGACAGGGCTTCGAACGCCAGGTCAAGGCGGCGCGCCAGCACAAGCGCGGTGAAAGTATCGCCCTCGCTGGCCAGCAGCTTGCGGATATAGCTCGGCGTCACGCGCATGGCGCCTGCCACCTCGGCGATGCCGAACCCCTCGTTCGCCGCGCCGAACCGGATCGCCGCATGGATCTGGCGCAGGCGGGCGGCCGCCAGGCCGCGCTGGTTGGCAATATGCCAGTCATCGCGGCGGGCACCGATGGCACAGCCGGCCAGGTCCGCGATATGCAGGCTGATCATCTCCAGCGTCGCGGGATCGATCCGGTCCTCTGCCATCAGCATCCGGACATAGCCGGTCAAAAGGCTCAGCCCGTTGGTTCCACGGGGCAGCACGGTCATGGTCAGCCGGTCGATGTCGGCCACCCGGCATTCCATCGCTCGGGCCGGCAGGGTGACGGTCATGTAACGGCCGCTGCTGGACAGGGTGCGGCCCGCATCGTCGGACCGCCGCACCAGCACATCACCGGACCGGGCCACCAGCTCTGCCCCACGCTGTTGCAGGCTGACGGTGCCTTCGATCGGGATCAACAGGATGATATCGTTGTTGCCATCGCCCAAGAGTTCGGGTGTCCGCTCGCAACTGATCGAGGAAACGACGCCCAGACCAAGCGCGGCCGAGCCGAAATCCCGGAACACCGCGTCATGAAAGATCGGGCCGTCCTCCAGCGGCGCCATGTCCAGCCGGATCACCTCGCGGCCAAAGACCTCGCGCCAGATTTCCATCCGGTGCGCGGGCGGCAGGTGACTGGCCGAGAACCGCACAGGCGGCGCCCCGGCCAGCTTCGTATCGGACCGAATCTCCGTCATGACGCTAGGTTAACACGGCATCGGCTGCGCCGCGTTTCAGATATTGGCATCCGGATCCAGGAAACCGCAGTAGTCGCGATCGCTGCCTTCGTCATCCGAAACGTCCGCAAGGGTCCGGCACTCGCCGGGCGCCGACTTCGGATTGAAGTTGTGCGGCGTGTAGGACCAGGCGATGCAGCCCTCGGTATCGCGGCAAAGCTGCTCGCAGGCGGCGGGGCCGACCTGCTCATAGTTGAACACGGCAGAGGTGGACCCGGGCAATAGCTTGCAGTGCTCGTAGTCCTCGGCCAGGGCCGGCACAGCGGTCATGCAGACCGTGGCCATCAGGAAAAGCGTGCGGAACATGGTCGGTTTCCTCTCGGTTCAGCGTGCGATCTTGCCGCAAAAGGCGCGGTCTGAGGCTTCGGTCTTGTAGACATCGCCCAGCAACTGGCAGTGCCCGGCCATCGAAGAGTCAAAGCTGTGGGGGCGGAAATTCCAGGCCGCGCAGGCCTCGTCCGCCTCGCAGGAGGCAAGACAGGTCGCGTATCCGGTGTGATTGTCGTTGTCATTGGACAGGATGGTACTGACCGCCGACTGCCAGCACTTCTCGGGGGCGTCCTCTGCGAAGGCCGGAGCCGAGAAACAGATCAGGGCTGCGGCTGCAAGTGTCGAAAATCGTTGCATGAATGCTCCTGGGAACAGTGAATTGGTTCCCAGATCTTAATCCTGCGGTCGCGCGGCAGTCTTGGACTGACCGCGCCAGGGTCTTGGCCTCAGCGCGCCTTTTGACCGACATCCGCGACAATCCGCCGACGAGCCCACGCCGCGCCCCTGCGGAATCCGGGCGCCCCGGGTCATGCCCGGGGCGCGCACCACGTTGCTATTCCGCGGCCATCTGCGCCGTGGGGGTCGACAGCGAGATCGCCATTTCTTCTTCGGTCATGTCCTCCGGCAGCCCTTCGAACAGCGGCGTCGACAAATAGCGTTCGCCTGTGTCCGGCAGCATGACCAGCATGACAGAGCCTTCCGGCGCGCTTTCTGCCGCCTTCATCGCCACGGCAAAGCTGGCCCCGCCGGAAATGCCGGTAAAGATCCCCTCTTCCGCGGCCAGCCGCCGCGACCAGGCGATGCCATCGGGTCCCGGCACCGGCACCAGGTCATCGTAATACCCCTTGTCGATGCTTTCCTGCAGCACCCAAGGGATGAAATCCGGGGTCCAGCCCTGGATGGGGTGCGGTTCGAAATTCGGGTGGCTCTCGGTGGGCTGATGCGCCTCGTTGCGGGTGTTCGTATAGCCAGACCCGACAATCGCCGCATTCGCCGGTTCGCTGAGGATGATCTTGGTGTCCGGGCGTTCCGCGCGCAGCACACGGGCCACGCCGGTCACCGTGCCCCCGGTGCCGTAACCGGTGACGAAGTAATCCAGCCGCTCGCCGTCGAAATCGGCCATGATCTCGCGCCCGGTGGTGCTGGCGTGGATGTCTGCATTGGCTGCGGTCTCGAACTGGCTGGCCAGGAACCAGCCGTTCGTCTCGGCCAGTTCCTTGGCCTTGGAATACATGCCAAAGCCCTTCAGCGCCTTGGGCGTCAACACCACCTTGGCCCCCAGGAACCGCATCAAACGGCGCCGTTCGACCGAGAAACTCTCGGCCATCGTCACCACCAGCGGATAGCCCTTGGCGGCACAGACCATCGCCAGCCCGATCCCGGTATTGCCGCTGGTCGCCTCGACCACGGTTTGCCCCGGTTTCAGCGTGCCATCCCGTTCGGCCTGTTCGATGATCCCGATGGCCAGACGGTCCTTGACCGAGCCCGCCGGGTTGAAGGACTCGAACTTGACATAGACCGTGACGTGGTCCGGCGCGATGCGGTTGATGCGGATCGCGGGTGTGTTTCCGATCGTGTCGAGCACGCTGTCGTAGCGGCGCCCCCGGCCCTCGGTGCTGCGCTGTGTCATGGTCTTCCTCCCCTTGTGCCCCCGCCTTGCGCGGGTTCCTAGGGGCAAGCCTAACCGATTCTGCCCCCTGGGTGTCAGCCCTTGGCGGACAGCCAGTCATCCAGGGCCGCGCCCAGCGCCTGCCAGTCTGTGTATTCGTGATCCTTGTCCGGGTCGGCCTGCGGATCCTTGGCCGCCACGATGCGGCGCATGACGAAACGGCGAAAGATGTCGTACTCCGAAGGCCGGTAGGCGCCCGCCACTTGCACCACCTTCTTCGGGTGCCAGTCGGTCGCCTGCGCGAAATCCGACACGATCCGGTCGAGGTCGGCCCATTCCTCGGCGTCATGCCCGGCAGCGGCCAGCGAGACAGAGACGAAGAGCACCGGCAACCGGTCCAGCGCGGCCCCATGCCTGGCCGCGAATTCGCCCATGTCCTTCTGGTATTGCCCGAGGTGGACCGAGGCCGCCAGGATCACCCGGTCGAACCGGGCCAGATCGATGTCCCCGGCCTCAGTAACGGGCAACAGCTCGACCGAATGTCCCTGATCGGCCAGCCGGTCCATGAGAAACCGGGCGATCCTGCGGGTCTGCCCCTCTGTCGAGGCATAGGCGATGAGCATTTTCATGGGCGTCCCTCCTGTTGCGCGCAAGATGGCGCAACAGGCGACCCGCTGCCTTGACCGAGGTCATGTGAGACCCGGCGGATCCGTCACCGTAGGGTGGGTTGTTTCAACCCACCCCTCCGAACGCCCTCAGTTGACCGGCGTCACCAGCGGTTCACCCTTGAGGAAGGCTGCCACGTTGGCCAGTTGCAGTTCCGCCATCGCGGTCCGCGTCTCGACGCTCCCCGACCCCTGGTGCGGCTGCAACACCACATTGTCCAGCTTCAGGAAGCGCGGGTCGATATTGGGCTCGTTCTCGTAGACGTCCAGCCCCGCCCCGGCGATCTCGCCCGCTTCAAGCGCATCCAGCAACGCGCCCTCGTCCACGGTCGTCCCGCGCGAGATGTTGATGACCACGCCGCGCGGTCCCAGCGCCTGGATCGCCTCGCGGGTCACATGACCCTTGGTCTCGGCCCCGCCGACCAGCGCGATCACCAGGAAATCCACCGCTTGCGCCAGCGACACCACGTCCGGGTGATAGGTCCAGCCCGGTGTCTCCTTCTCGGAGCGCGAGGAATAGTGGATCTCGCATTTGAAGGCCGCCAGACGGTCCGCAATCTCGCGCCCGATACGGCCCAGACCCACGATCCCCACACTCGAGCCGGACACCTTGCGGTTGAGCGGGATCTCTCCTTCCTTCGCCCAGCGCTGCGAGGCGACATGCGCATGGCCCCGGATCATCGTCCGCGCCTGGGCGATCATCAGCCCAACCGCCAGGTCGGCCACGTCGTCCGACAGAACGTCCGGCGTGTTGGTCACCGCGATGCTGCGGGCGCTGGCGGCCTCGACGTCGATGGCATCATAGCCGACACCGTAATTGGCGATCACGCCCAGTTGCGGGAACAGGTCCATCTGCTCGGCCCCGAAGGGCGCATGCCCCTTGTAGGCCACCGCGCGGATGCTGGCGCGCAGGGTCGAATCCAGCCCCGCCATGTCGCCCGGCCCGTCGACGAAGACCGCCGGATAGGCCGTGCTCAGCCGGTCACGCTCGTCTTGCTTGAAGCTTTTTCCGCAGATCAGCAGTTGCGTATCGCTCATGGCATTGGCCTTTCGTCACAGAAGTTTGCGGATGCGCGCCAGCGCCTCCAGGATGTTCTCGGTCGAATTGGCGTAGGAAAAGCGCAGATAGCCCTCTCCCCAGGCGCCGAACGATGTGCCGGCCACCGTGGCCACGCCCGCCTCTTCGAGAAAGCGTGTCTCGGCCTCTTTCGAGGTCAACCCCGTGCCCTCGACATTCGGGAAGGCATAGAAGGCCCCCGCCGCATCGGCACAGCGCACGCCGGGCAGCGCGTTGAGCTCTCGCACGATCACCTCGCGCCGCGCGTCGAAGGCGGCGACCATCTCGCGCACCGCGTCCTGCGGCCCTTCCAGCGCGGCGATCCCCGCGTATTGCGTCGCAGCGTTCACGCAGGAATGGTCGTTGATGCACAGCCGCGTGGCGTGATCCACCAGCGCATCCGGCCAGACCGCGTAGCCGATGCGCCAGCCGGTCATGGCATAGGTCTTTGACCAGCCATCCAGCATGATCAGCCGGTCACGGATCTCGGGATAGTTCAGCAAGGACACATGCTGACGCCCGCCATAGAGCATGTTGGAATAGATCTCGTCCGACATCAGCGCCACATGCGGATGGTCAGCCAGACCGGCCACCAGCTTGTCGATCTCTTCCTTGGGCGTCACGCCGCCGGTCGGGTTGGCGGGCGAGTTGATGATGATCAGCCGCGTCTTGTCGGTGATCTGGCCCAGCACCTCCTCGGCGGAAAAGGCGAAATCGTTTTCCTCTTTCAGCGCGATGGGAACCGGCGTGGCGCCGGAATACTTGATGACGCTTTCGTAGATCGGAAATCCCGGGTTCGGGTACATGATCTCCGCCCCCGGTTCGCCGAACATGAGGACGGCAAAGAACATGGTCGGCTTGCCACCCGGCACCACAACCACGTTGTCGGGGTTCACCTCTGCCCCGTGGCGGCGGTGCAGGTCGGCGGCCACCGCCTCGCGCAGGGCGGGAATGCCATTGGCCGGCGTATAGCCGTGATGGCCGTCGCGCAGCGCCTTGATCCCGGCCTCGACGATGTGCTCGGGCGTGGCGAAATCCGGCTGCCCGATGCCCAGGTTGATGATGTCGCGCCCCTCGGCGGCCAGCTTTCCGGCCCGCGCCAGCACGACAAAGGCGGATTCAGTGCCCAGCCGCGACATGCCCGCGGCAAGTTTCAATTCGGTCATGGTTCCTCCCGTCGGGCGGATGATGCCCGCGTCTTGCGCGTTTTGGTATACCAGAAGCCCCGCAAGGAAAAGCGGTTATGCCAACAGCCCAAGGCGCAAGCCCGATTGACTCCGGCGGTGGAAATTGTTTACTTGGAAACGAATTTACCGCCAGCGCGGCACCCTGGGGAGGAGTTTTCCGACATGACGGCACAACCGGAAACGATGGGCGACGGCCTGATCACCTATGAACTGGACGGCGACATCGCCGTCATCGGGCTGAACCGCCCGGACAAGCGCAATGCGCTCTCCGACCGTTTCGTGATCGCGCTGGGCCAGGCCGTGGCCCGCGCCACCACCGAGGCCCGCGCAGGCGTGATCCACGGTCACGGCAAGAACTTCAGCGCCGGGCTGGACCTGGCCGAGCATTCCGAGAAACCGCTGTTCGAGGCGGTCAAGGGGTCGCGCCTCTGGCACCGCACCTTTGAGAGCATCGAACTGGGCGAGATCCCCTTCGTCGCCGCCATCACCGGCGCGGCCGTCGGCGGCGGGTTCGAGCTGGCCTCCAGCACCCATATCCGCGTGGCCGAGGAAAGCGCCTTTTTCGCCCTGCCCGAGGGGACGCGCGGCATCTTCGTCGGCGGCGGCGGTTCTGTCCGCATCTCGCGTCTGATCGGCCCGGCGCGGATGGGCGACATGATGCTGACCGGGCGGTCGGTTTCGGCCAGTGACATGGAACGCTGGGGCGGCGTGTCCTACGTCGTCGAGGACGGCACGGCCCTGACCCGCGCGCGTGAGATCGCGCACCGCATGGCGGAAAACGCCGAGTTCACCAATTACGCCATCCTCAACGCCCTGCCCCGCATCGCGGACATGTCCGCCGACGACGGGCTCTTCACAGAGGCGATGGTCGCCTCGCTGGCCACCATGACGCCCGAGGCCAAGCAGCGCCTCAAGGACTTCCTGGAAAAGCGCGCCGCCAAGGTGCAGGCGCCCACCAGCTGACCGAAGGCATAGGAGAGAGACCATGATGAACGTTGACGACCTGGTTGCCATCGACATCCACACCCATGCCGAGGAACCCTGCTGTGGCCCCCGCGACGACGGTTATGACGAGTTCCAGGCCGGCATGGCCAGGTATTTCAAGAACCCGGCGGGCGCCTCCGGCATGCTGCCCTCGGTCCAGCAGACGGCCGAGTATTTCCGCGAACGCAAGATCGGCGCGGTGATCTTTCCCGTCGATGCCGAACGTGAGACCGGCTTCCGCCGCTACTCGAACGAGGAAGTGGCCCAGATCGCCGCCGAGAACGACGACATCCTGATCCCCTTTGCCAGCATCGACCCCTCCAAGGGCAAGGCCGGCGCCCGCGAGGCGCGCCGCCTGGTCAAGGAGTTCGGCGTCAAGGGGTTCAAGTTCCACCCGACGATGCAGGGCTTCTACCCCAACGAACGCTGGGCCTATCCCCTGTACGAGGCGATTGCCGAGGAAGGCGCGGTCATGCTGTTCCACACCGGCCAGACCGGCGTCGGATCGGGGATGCGCGGCGGCATGGGGATGCGGCTGAAATATTCGAACCCGGTGCATGTCGACGACGTGGCGGTGGATTTCCCGGACACGCCCATCGTGCTGGCGCATCCCTCGTTCCCCTGGACCGAAGAGGGCCTGATGGTCGCCCAGCACAAGCCCAACGTCTACATCGACATGTCCGGCTGGTCGCCCAAGTATTTCCCGAAGATCTTCGTGCAATACGCCAACACGATCCTGAAGAAAAAGATGCTCTTCGGCTCGGACTGGCCCGCCATCACGCCGGATCGCTGGCTGAAGGATTTCGAGGAGCTGGACATCCGCGACGAAGTGCGTCCACTGATCCTCAAGGAAAACGCCAAGCGCCTGCTGAGCCTCTGAGGCGGCCCCGGGCTTCTTCTTGGCAAAAATACCCCAACCCGCGCGCCACAGGCGCCGCGCGGGCTTTGGGCCTTGCCCCCGGTCACCGGGCCGATACGCTCCGGTGATCGGCACGGCTGGGGAGGCAGGCCATGACAGACGTGGCACTCATCACCGGCGCCAGCCGGGGCATCGGGCGGGCCTCTGCCCTGAGACTGGCCCGGGCAGGCATGAATGTTCTGTTACATGGCACCGATACCGCCAAGCTGGAAGAGCTAGCCCAGGAGGTCACCGCATACGGCGCACAGGCAGCGATCCTTGCCGGTGATGTGGCTGACCCAAAAACGGCGAGCCGCGCCGTCGAAGCCACTTTGGCTCGGTTCGGACGGATCGACGTGCTGGTGAATAACGCCGGGATCAACACCCGGTCCTCCACGCTGGAAATGCCGCTGGACGACTGGCAGCGGGTCATGGACGTGAACCTGAACGGAACGCTGCATTTCTGCCGCGCGGTCCTGCCGACGATGATCGCACAGGGGCACGGCAGCATCGTCAACGTCAGCTCTACCACCGCCAAGACGCCACATCGCAACGCCGCCCCGGCCTATGGCGCCTCCAAGGCGGCGGTCAATTACCTGACCATGCACCTGGCGCAGGAAATGGCGCCGAATGGTATCCGGGTGAACGCGGTCTGCCCCGGTCCGGTTGAAACCGATATGTCCGACCAGTGGAGTGCGGAGTACCGCAAGACCGTCACGGCGCGGGTGCCACTGGGCCGCCTGGGCACACCCGAAGAGATCGCCGAGATCGTCGCCTTTATCGCCTCCGATGCCTCGGGCTTCATCACCGGAGAGACGATCAACGCCAATGGCGGAACCTACATGAACTGAGCCGGGACAGCTGCCCGAAAACCTTACACATTCAAGACAACAAGGCCTTGACCTAAAAACAAAATCGTAAGAAGATCAGACAAATTTACCTGGCCCGTAGCAGATGCAGGACACCGCCATCATCGCCGACGACCTGACCGGCGCGCTCGACAGCGCGGCGCCGCTGGCCGGGCCTGCGCGGGTCGTTGTCGCCACCAGCGTCGCGGCGCTGGATCGGGCGTTGGAACATCCGCACGATATCCTCGCCGTTTCGACCCGCTCCCGCGAGATCCCGGCAGAGCAGGCGCGCGCAAGGGTGGCCCGTGTGCTGGCCTCGCTGCCCGGGGGCATCCGCCTGTTCAAGAAGGTGGATTCGCGGCTCAAGGGCAACATCGCGGCAGAGCTTTCGGCCCTTCCGGACCGCCCGCTGCTGGTGGCCCCGGCGATCCCCGATTTCGGGCGGATCGTGCGCGCGGGCCAGGTCAGCGGCTTTGGCGTGGACACCCCCATCGACGTGGCCGCCGCCCTTGGCGGACGGCCCGCCACGATCCCCGACACCCTCACGGCAGAGGACATGCGCGCCGCCCTTGCCGCCGCAGCCCCCGGCACGATCCTTGTCGGCGCGCGCGGCCTCGCGCTGGCGCTGCGCGGCGACCAGCCGCCTGCGCCCGTGCAGCACCTGGATGGCCCGCTGACCATCGCCGTCGGCTCTACCGATCCGATCACGCTGGAACAGGTCGCCGCCGTGCGCGCCGCGCGGCCCGCCCTTGTGCATGTCACGGCGCCCGCCGGGGTCGTTCCGCCGCCCCCGAACAACGCTGCGCCGGTGACGCTGATCCAGATGACGGACGGCCCCGAAACTCCGCCCGCCGAAGCTGCCCAGCGTTTTGCCGGCGGCCTCGCGCCCTGGCTCGACCGGGCGGGCACGGTGGTCATCACCGGCGGCGCCACCGCCGAGGCGGCGCTGGATGCAATGGGCATCGACGTCATGACCGTGGCGGGCGAGATCCTGCCCGGCCTGCCCTGCTGCCGGGTCGGTCCCCGCAGCATCGTGACCAAGTCCGGCGGTTTCGGCACCCCCGACACGTTCCTGCGCCTTGCCGCCATGACTGAAGGAGCGCGGGCGCATGGCTGACAAGACCACCCGCACCAAGCGCAAGAGCCTGTCCGAGGACGTTTTTGACAAGCTCGTGCGTTCGATCAAGTCCGGCGCCTATGGCGAGAACGAGCGTCTGCCGACGGAAAACGACCTCGCCGCCGAGTTCCAGGTCTCGCGCCCCACGATCCGCGAGGCGCTGCGCAAGCTGCGCGAACAGGGGTTCATCTATTCCCGGCGCGGGGCGGGCAGCTTCGTGCGCCAGTCCGGCCTGCGCGAACCGCTGGGTTTCGGCAACCTGCAAAGCATCGCCGACCTGGAACGCTGCTACGAATTCCGCCTGACGCTGGAGCCCGAGGCCGCCGCCAGCGCCGCGGACCGCCACGATGCCGCCGGGCTGGCGGCGATCGAGGCCGCGCTGAAACTGATGCGCGACGCCACCGAACAGTCGCGCCACCGCGAGGACGCGGATTTCGCCTTTCACTGCGCCATCGCACGCGCCAGCGGCAACCAGTATTTCGCCACCGCGATGGAAGCGCTGGAGGAACATATCGCCGTGGGGATGCAGTTCCACGGCATCTCGCTCAAGGCGTCGAACAACGGCCTGGCCGCCGTCTATGCCGAGCACCGGGAAATCTACGAGGCGATCCGCGACCGCCGCGCCGAAGAGGCCCGCACCCTGATGCGCGCCCACCTGCAAGGCTCACGCGACCGGCTGTTCACCGGCCGCCCGCATCGCGGTGAGGCTGGTTGAGGGCTCAGAACGCCGCGCGATAGATGGCTTCGACCTCGTCGACGCTCATGTCGCGCGGGTTGTTGTCCATCAGGCGGCGGATGCCGTGGGCCTCTTCGGCCCAGGCGCGCAGGTCGCTTTCCTTGGCGCCGTTGGCCTGCATCGACATCTCGATCCCCAGGTCCGCACAATAGCCCGCGACACTGGCCCGGATCTGTGCCGGGTCGTCGGTGGCAGGCAGGCCGAGTGCCGCCAGCACTTCACCCGTCTTGCCCGGCACGGCGGGCGCGTTGAAGGCCAGCACATCGGCAAAGAGCAAGGCCACCGACAGCCCGTGCGGAATCCCCGCCCGCGTCCCCAGCGGATAGGCCAGCGCATGTCCCGCGGCGGTGTTGACCGGCCCAAGGCAGAGCCCGCCGTAAAAGGACGACAGCAGCATCCCGGCCCGCGCCTCGCCGTCGGTGCCATCCGTCACCGCACGGCGCAGGAACTGCCCGGCCAGCCGGATACCCATGCGGGCGTAATCGTCGATCAGCGGATGGGCGTTGATGTTGGTAAAGGCTTCGACACAATGGGCCAGCGCGTCCACCCCGGTGGCGGCGGTCACCGCGGGCGGCACTGTCATCGTCAGGTCGGGGTCCAGGATGGCGATGTCGGCGGCCATGTGCGGGCTTTCGACCGCCACCTTCATGCCCGTCTCTGTCGAGGTCACAAGCGCGCGGATACCGCCCTCGGACCCGGTCCCGGCAGTCGTCGCCACCTGCGCCAGCAGCGAGCACTTTTGCGCCACCTTGTTCGGCCCCGCCACCTCGGTCAGCCCCTGGTCGGAATCCCAGAGCGCCGCCACCAGCTTGGCCACATCCATGACCGATCCGCCGCCCAACCCCACCACGAGGTCAGGCCGGAAGTCGCGCGCCACCACCAGCGCCGCGTCCAGGTCCGTATCCTTGGGTTCGGGCTGTACCCCGTCGAAAACCTGCACAGCGCCCGCCAGGCCCAGCCTGTCCACCATCCCGGCAGTCACAGGCTGCGCGATGACAAGCGTCCGGACCTCACCGGCCCAGGCGCCCAGCCGGGCCGCCGTGCCCTGCCCCACCTCAAAGCGTTTGGGCAGATGCAAGGTGATTGCGCGTGAAAGTTCCATGAGTGCCTCCCTCAGCCGCCCAGTTGTTCCATCTTGAGCCAGACCGCCCGCCGCTCTGCCTCGCCCAGTTCCACGAGGGGCGGCATCAGGTTCAGCCAGCCCAGGTCATCGCGCGAGCGCGCCAGCATGGCCTTGACCGTGGGCAGCTGGACATAGGCATTGGTCAATGTCCGCCAGTCGTTGATCCGGTCCTGCGCGGCAGCGACCTCATCGGCCTTCGCCGGATCGTTCCACCCCTCCCAGACGACGCGCAGCGCGTCGGACCGCAGGTTCGACGTGGCGGTGATGCAGCCCGCGCCGCCGACCTTGAGCAGGGGCAGCATCAACGGGTCCGCGCCCGCCAGAACACCGAGATCGGGAAAGCGGCGGCACAGCTCTGTCATGTTGTCCATGTCGCCGGAACTGTCCTTGATCCCGCAGACGATCCCCGGAAAGCTATCCATCAGCCGCGCGATCAACTCATGCCCCAGCGGCACCTGCGTCACCTGCGGGATGTGGTAGAGCACCACCCGCAAAGCGTCCGAACCGATGCCTTCGATCACCCGGGCATAGAAACGGAACAGCCCCTCGTCGCTGACCCCCTTGTAGTAGTAGGGCGGCAGCAGGACGACGCCCTTGCAGCCCGCCTCCACCGCGTGCCGCGTCAGCGTGATCGTGTCCGCGACCGAGGGCGAGGACGTGCCGGGCAACAGCGCCCCGGCGGGCACGCCATGGTCGACCGCCGCCTCGACCAGCGCCATGCGGTCCGCGATGCCGAAACTGTTCGCCTCGCCCGTGGTGCCCAGCATGGCGATGCCGTGACAGCCCTCTTCCAGCAGCAACCGGCAGTGCTCGGCAAAGAGCGCAAGGTTCGGCTGCCCCTCGGGCGTGACAGGCGTGGCGGCGGCGCAATGCACCCCCTCTATGGCATGGGTCATTGTCCCCTCCCCGCGGCCAACTTGCGCGCGTAGGCGATGGCCTTTTCAAGGTTCTCGTGGCTCGCGATGCCCTTGCCCGCGATGTCGAAGGCGGTGCCGTGATCGACAGAGGTCCGGTCGATGGGCAGGCCCAGCGAGACGTTCACCGCCGTGTCGAAGGCCACCAGCTTGACCGGGATATGCCCCTGGTCATGATACTGCGCGACGACCAAATCGAACTCGCCCGAATAGGCGCGGTGGAACAGCGTATCAGCGGGCACCGGGCCGGCCACGTCGATGCCCTCGGCCTGCGCCGCCTTGACCGCCGGAACGACCTGCGTGTCGTCCTCTGTCCCGAAAAGTCCGCCTTCGCCACAATGCGGGTTGATCCCCGCCACGGCGATACGCGGCGCGTCATAGCCCAACCGCTTGAGATGCGCGTTGCCCACCCGGATCGTCTCCAGCAGCGCCTCGGGCGTGGCGCGGTCGATGGCGTCGCGCAGGGACACATGGGTCGAGTTGTGCACCACCTTCAGCCGCTCGGAGGCCAGGATC
The DNA here is from genome assembly GCF_012274245.1 of Mameliella sp. LZ-28. Classification (NCBI taxonomy): domain Bacteria; kingdom Pseudomonadati; phylum Pseudomonadota; class Alphaproteobacteria; order Rhodobacterales; family Roseobacteraceae; genus Antarctobacter; species Mameliella sp. LZ-28. Next base: position 395,068 of record NZ_JAANYX010000033.1, read on the forward strand.
ATCCAGGCCTTCGGCGTGTCGGTCAGATGCGCCAGCATGCCCGTATGCCCGTCATAGTGATGCCCCGCCGCGTTCAGCGCCGCCTTGTTCAGCGGTGCGGTCACGATGCAGCCGATCTCATCCGTCAGCGCCGCCGCCACCGCCGCCTGCATGAAGCGGAAGGCCGCATCGCCGCCGCGCGCATCCGCCTGCCCCCAGGGCAGCGGCGCGCCTTCTACGGGGATGTCCGTCACCGCCACGTCGCTATCCAGGTCAAGGCCGGAATAGACGGCCTCCTCTGCCGCGCGCAGCGTGGTCAGGCAGCCGAATATCCGGGTCTGCGCCCGCTCCTCGGGCGACATGGCCGCCACCGCCTTGAGGATGATTTCCGGGCCCACCCCCGCCGGGTCGCCCATCGTGATGCCGATCATTCAGCCCTCCAGCCAGTCTGTGCCCAGCCGCACGTATTTGATCGCGCGCCGGTGGTATGTATAGGCGAGATGCAGCGTGCCGTCCGCGTCCTGCAGCAGCGCGGGATAGGACATCTCGCTGTTCTCGCCGTCTATGGAATTGTTGGACAGGCAGGCGCCCGGTCCCTCTTCGACCACGCGCCGGTCGGGGAAGGTCAACCCGCCATCGCTGGACAGGGCAACGACCATGGGTGCACGCGGCACCCCCCAGATCGGGTTGCAGCCGCCCGCCGCATTGGGCCGGTCGTCGCCCGCGCCAAGCTCGTCATAGAGCGACTCGCGTCGCGCTTCGGGATACATCTCGGCGTTGACCGGGTTGCAGGCCATCGCCAGCCGCCCGTCCGCCAAGCGGATGACGGAGATCGAGGAATTGTTGTTAGGCACATCCGTGGCGACAGGCGCGCTCCAGCTTTCGCCGCCATCCCGGCTTTCGGTGCGATAGACGTGATCCGACTGGCGCCGGCGAAAGAAGGCGGCCAGGTGATCCGGCCCCAGCACCACCGGCGTCATGTGCACACACCCCATCGAGCCGGGCACATCCACCACGCGCCATGTCTCGCCCGCGTCCTCGCTGATCGCCAAGGCGGCAGTGTCATGGCTGCCCGTCCAGCGTTCGCCGGGGCGCGAGACACAGCGGAACAGTCCCATCAGCCAGGCGCCGTCCCCGCGCACGACGATGGGCGCGCGGATGAAGGTGCCGCGCGGCAGCGACAGGTCGCGTGGCGCCCCGCCCTCCTCGCGCATCCGCACGACGCATTGATCCTGGTTTCCGCCGGGCTGCGCCGTGTGCAGGATCAGCCGCCGCCCGTCCGGCGCGTCGAACTGCACCGGGTTCTGCTCGGACCGGTCGGGATCGTCGGTCAGTCTCTCCGCCGCGCTCCATGTCCCGTCACGCAGCAGCGACCGCCAGATCGAGATATCCGATTTCCCCTCCAACGAGCCGCCGAACCAGAGGCAGGACAGACCGTCATCGCCCAGCGACAGGAACGCGGCGTGATTCTGGACACAGGGTGAGGGCAGGAGCGCCTGCGCCCCACCAGCCGAATCGGGCCGAAGGAGCCCGTCCATGCCAGAGGCGATTTCCTGCGGGGTGGGCGTGGCTTGCATGATCTCGCCGTCCTTTCTCCGGGGCCTCGATAGGCGCAAGAGTTCAGCCAATTTTCCAAAGTTGTCAAGTTGAATGAGGCGCTCACGCAGCGCAGAAATCCGGGAACGCATTACACAAAACATTGTTTTTAAACACTCTTTCTGAGTAAAAATTTCTCAATCCACCTCCTCTCTCGAAATAATTTGACAATTCAAGGCAACGCTGTGACAGTCAGCGCCATCAGCCGGGCGGCCCATCCGTCGCCCGCTGCCAAGCCTGGCAGGAGGAGGCCGGTGGGGGTTGAGAAGCGATCAGAAAGAGCTGCTGGGTGTCAGCCTCATGATGCTGGCCTCGGCGCTGGGGGCCGTGGACGCGGTGCTCGTACGGCAACTCAGCCCAGAGGTGCACCCCTTCGTCATGGGGTTTACACGTTCACTCTTTGGCTTGCTGGTGGTCCTTCCGTGGATTCTGTCACGGCCCGGGATGCTGAAATCCAACTATCATTTCCGGCACTTCCTGCGCGCGGCGCTGAAACTGGCCTCGCTGCTGGCCTATTTCGTGGCCTTCGCCACAGCGCCGCTTGCGATCGTGACCGCCATCGCCTTTACCGCACCCATCTTTGTCACCATCGGGGCCTGGCTGTTCCTGTCGGAACGGCCCCGCGCGCTGCGGATCGCCGCGGTGGCGGTGGGATTCGCCGGGGTGCTGATCGTGCTGAACCCGGGCAGCGACACGGGCATCTCCCTGGGGCTGCAATTCGCGCTGCTGGGCGCCCTGCTGACGGCGCTGATCCAGCTGATCCTCAAACCCATGTCCGCCCGCGATTCGACGGAAACGCTGGTCGCCTGGAACCTGATCGCCACCGTGCCCGTCGCCGCCATTCCCGCCGCCTTCGTCTGGTCCAACCCGACGCTGGCGCAATGGGGGCTGCTGGCGGTGCAGGGTGTGCTGGGGGCGCTGGCCATGACCTGCGTCACCCGCGCCTTTTACTACGCCGAGGCCTCCTTGATCGGGCCGGTGGATTTCCTGCGCCTGCCCTTCGTGGCGGCACTGGGCTACCTGTTCTTCGGGCAGGTGGTGGCCATGTCCACCTGGATCGGGGCACTGGTGATCTTCGTCGCCACCATCCTGATGGCGCAAAGCGCGCGCCGGCGGCCCGTCCTATGAGCAGCGCCTCAGCGAAACGGCTCCAGAGACCGCAGCGTCGCCGCTTTCAGCCGGTGGTACAGCGGCGTTTCCAGCCGCTTCGGCCCGGCAGTCAGATAAAGGGTCGAGCGCAGCTGGTCCGGTGTCACGATCTCGCGGTAGGCCAGGTTGGCCATCTGCACCGTCTGCGCCGACTTGGGCACCAGCGCCAGCCCCAGCCCCCGGTTGACCAGGGCCAGCACGGAAATCGTCTGGCTGACCTCCAGCACGGTCGTGGGCGTCACCCCCTCGGTCGCCAAAGCCGCGCCCAGCATCTCGCGCAGGAACCCGCCGCGGTCGGCGGAATAGCCGACGAAGGGCAGCCCGTCGAGATCACCCAGACCGGGCTGCGCCTTGCCGGCCAGCGGATGATCGGCCGGAATCGCCAGCACGAAGGGCTCGCTGACCACCAGCGTGCTCTCAATCTCGGCATGGCGGCGCGCGGTTCGCGTCAGCCCCAGGTCCAGCCGCCCGGACAGCAGCGCCTGGTTGATCTCGTAGCTCATCATCTCGATCGGCTTGACCGTGACATGCGGCAGGGTCCGGCGCACCTCCGAGACCAGGCGGGGCACAAAGTCGATGGCCGCCGAGGGCACAAAGCCCAGCGCCACGTCCCCCGCCTCGCCCCGCGCGGCCTGACGCACCATCAGCGCCGCGTGTTCGGCCCGCTGCAGGATGTCACCGGCGCTGGCCAGCAGACTGTCCCCCGCCGGGGTCAGGCGCACCGCGCGGTTGGACCGCTCGAACAGCTGTTCGCCCAGCGCGTGTTCCAGCATCTGGATCTGCCGCGACAAGGGCGGCTGGGTGATGTTCAAACGCTCTGCCGCGCGGCGAAAATTCAGCTCTTCGGCCACCGCCACGAAACAGCGCAACTGGTAAAGATCGAAACCGGCCCTGGCCAAGACGACGCCTCCTGCAGCCTTGCAGCGTGTTGCCATACAGTGATCCAATTTGTGGATCATATCAATTCAAGATTGGAATATACATCGGGGCGCAGAGGCGTACCCTGAATGAAATACCGATCCCGGCAGTGAACCGGGTCGGAAAAGAGGCGCCCGTCAGGGGTGCCGGTATTCGGGGAATAGGGAGGAGAACCATGACCCACAAGTTCGGCCGCATCAGCGCGGCGCTTCTTGCATCAACCATCGCCGGTTCGGCGCTGGCGCAGGACAATTCCGTCACCATCGTCCTGTCCGAGGAACTGGACGTTGTCGAACCCTGCATGACCTCGCGGTCCAACATCGGCCGCGTCATCCAGCAGAACATCTCTGAAACCGTGACCGAGCTGGTTCCGGGCGAGGGCCTGCAACCGCGCCTGGCCACCAGCTGGGAAGACATGGGCGGCGGCACCTGGCGTTTTGCCCTGCGTGAGGGTGTGACCTTCTCGGACGGCACCACATTCGGCGCCGAGGACGTGGCCCATTCCATCGCGCGGACCACCGGCGACGCCATCGTCTGCGAGATCGGCGCCAAGTTCTTTGGCGGCATGGAAATCACCACCGAGATCGTCGACGAACACACCATCGACATCACCGCGGACCCGGCCCAGCCGATCTTGCCGCTGCTGATGTCGACCATGACGGTGGTGCCCTCGGAAACCCCGATGGACAGCTTTGTCGACACGCCCATCGGCACCGGTCCCTATACCTTCGACGAATACAACGTCGGCCAGAACATCAAGCTGAGCGTGCGCGACGACTACTGGGGCGACGCGCCCGTGGTGCAAAGCGCGACCTATGTCTTCCGCTCGGACAGCGCCGTGCGCGCCGCGATGGTCAAAACCGGCGAGGCCGACATCGCGCCGAACATCGCCCTGCAGGACGCCACCGATCCGGACATGGACTATTCCTATCCGAACTCGGAAACCGTCTACCTGCGGGTCGACAACATGACCGCTCCCCTGAACGACGTGCGGGTGCGCCAGGCGCTGAACCATGCCGTCGACCGCGAGGCATTCATCGGCACGATCCTCGCCGATGGCACCCTCTTGGCCACGGGCATGACACCGCCCTCGACCATTGGCTACAACCACGACCTGACGCCCTATGCCTATGACCCGGACAAGGCCAAGGCCCTGCTGGCAGAGGCCGAGGCCGACGGCGTGCCGGTCGACCAGACCATCACCCTGATCGGGCGGACCAACAACTTCGGCAACGTGCTGGAGACGATGGAGGCGATGCTCCAGATGTTCCAGGATGTGGGCTTCAACATGGAGCTGCAGATGTACGAGGTGGCCGAGTGGGAGAACTTCTACTCCAAGCCCTTCGCCGAGGATCGCGGCCCTACGATGGTGCAGGCGATGCATGACAACGCCAACGGCGACCCGGTCTTCTCGATGTACTTCAAGTACCATTCGGACGGCCTGCAGTCCGGCACCACCGACGCCACGATCGACGACATGATCGCCGCCGCAACCGCCGCAACCGGCGACAAGCGCGAACAGCTGTGGAGCGAGCTTTTTGCCTATATCCACGGCGAGGCCGTCACCGACGTGCTGCTGTTCCACATGGTCGGCTTTTCCCGCGTGAACACGCGCCTGGACTTTGCCCCCACCATCAAGACGAACAGCGAACTCCAGCTGTCGCAGATCGCCTTCAAGTAAGGTTCCCGCAACGCCGGGGGCGGGTCCCCTGCCCCCGGCACAGCATCAAGGCCGCCCCCATGAAAAGCTTTCTCGGACAACGCGCCATTGCCAGCGCCATCTCGCTTGTCGCCTTGATCGTCCTGGTCTTCTTCCTCTCGCGCCTGACCGGCGATCCGACCACGCTCTACCTGCCGGTCGATGCCTCGCTTGAATCGCGCGAACAGTTCCGCGAGCTGCACGGGCTCAACGATCCGCTGATCGTCCAGTTCGGCCGCTATGTCGGCGACCTCATCCGCCTCGATTTCGGAGAGTCGATCCGCCGATCGGAACCGGCGCTGGACGCGGTCCTGCGCGCCTTTGTCTGGACGCTGCAACTGGCCGTGATCACGATGGCGCTTGTCACCGCCGCGGCCATCGTCCTGGGCAGTCTTGCCGCCTTCAAGGTCGGCGGCCTCTTCGACCGCATCGCCACCTTCTTTTCCCTGATCGGCGCCAGCGCCCCGGATTTCTGGATCGCCATCGTCGCCATCGTCATCTTCTCGGTCAACCTGGGCTGGGTGCCGACCTCCGGCACGGGATCGGTCTGGCACTGGATCCTGCCGATCTCGGTCCTGTTCATCCGCCCCTTCGGCCTGATCCTGCAGATCGTGCGCGGCTCGATGATCACCGCGCTCAGCTCGGCCTACGTCAAGACCGCCCGCGCCAAGGGCGTCAGGAACCGCCCGATCATCTTTGTCCACGCGCTGCGCAACGCCATGCTGCCGGTCATCACCGTCATCGGCGATCAGGCGGCGGCACTCTTGAACGGCGCCGTGGTGGTCGAGACGGTCTTTGGCTTTCCCGGCGTCGGCAAGCTGATGATCGACTCGATCCTGCAGCGCGATTTCACCGTGGTGCTGGCAGCGATCTTCGTCACCGCCGTCGCCATCTTCCTCATGAACATCCTGATCGACATCCTCTACGCGGTGCTCGATCCGCGCATCCGGTACTGATCCAATGGCCGTCTCCGAGAACTCCGGGACCATCCCCGAGACCCCGCCCGCCTGGCTGTCGATCCTCAAGATGCTCTGGCGTGACAAGTTCGCGCTCTGTGCCGCGATCTTCCTGACGGTCATCGTGCTCTGCGCGATCTTCGGGCCGATGTTCCTTGAAGATCAGGCCATGCGCAACAACCTGCGCGGCCGCAATGCGCCGCCCTTCGACTTCTCGAAGGACTGGAAATTCTGGTTGGGCGGCGACGCCCTGGGCCGCCCGCTGCTGGCCCGGATCATCGTTGCGGCGCAGAACACCATGATGGTGGCCGCCGGCGCGGTCCTGTTTTCGATGGCCATCGGCACCGGGCTGGGCCTGATCGCCGGCTACACCTCGAAAATGGGCAGCCAGGTCATCATGCGGCTGGCGGACGTGATCATGTCCTTCCCCTCGCTGCTGCTCGCCGTGATCGTGCTCTACATGCTGTCGCCCTCGGTCACGAACCTGATCATCGTGCTGGCGATCACCCGCATCCCCGTCTACCTGCGCACCACCCGTGCCGAGGTGCTGGAGATCCGCGAACGCATGTTCGTGCAGGCCGCCCAGGTCATGGGCGCCTCGACCTGGCGGATCGTCTTTCGCCACATCCTGCCCGTCGTCTTCCCGACGCTGGTGACCATCGCGACGCTGGATTTCGCCTTTGTCATGCTCGCCGAGTCGTCCCTTTCTTTCCTCGGCATCGGCATCCAGCCGCCCGAGATCACCTGGGGCCTGATGGTCGCCCAGGGCCGCCCCTACCTGACCAACGCCTGGTGGCTGTCCTTCATGCCCGGCCTTGCCATCATCCTCACCACCCTGTCGCTGAACCTGCTGTCGAACTGGATGCGCACCGCGCTGGACCCGGTGCAACGCTGGCGGCTTGAAATCGCGAGGAAGAAGAAATGAGCCACCTGCTGGAGGTCCGAAACCTCACCGTCGATTTCCACACCGCCCAAGGCACCGTCCATGCCGTCCGCGATGTCAGCTGGCACCTCGACCGCGGCGAATGCCTGGCCATCCTGGGCGAAAGCGGCTCGGGCAAATCCGTCTCGGCCTCGGCGATCATGAACCTGATCGACTGCCCGCCGGGAGAGATCGTCACGGGCGAGATCCTCTTCGAGGGCGCCGACCTGCTGAAGAAGTCCGGCGAAGAGCGCCGCCAACTGAACGGCAAGCGCATCGCCATGATCTTTCAGGACCCGCTGAGCCACCTGAACCCGGTCTATACCGTCGGCTTCCAGATCGAAGAGATCATGACGGCGCACGGCTGGCCCGCCGACAAGGCGCGCGCCCGGTGCCTGGAACTGCTGGAACGGGTCGGCATCCCGGATTTCGCCACCAAGGTCGACGCCTACCCGCACCAGTTTTCCGGCGGCCAGCGGCAGCGCCTGATGATCGCGATGGCGCTGGCGCTGAAACCCGACATCCTGATCGCGGACGAACCCACCACCGCGCTGGACGTGACCGTGCAGGCGCAGATCCTCGCCCTGCTGGAGGAGTTGCAGCAGGAGACCGGCATGGGCCTTCTGCTCATCACCCATGACCTTGGCGTGGTGGCGGAAATCGCCGACCGCGTGGTGGTGATGAACTCTGGCCAGATCGTCGAGACGGGCAGCGCGGCAGAGGTTTATCGCAACCCCGCCCACCCCTACACGAAAAAACTGATCGGCGCCGTGCCCGGCGGCGGCGACATGGCCCAGCCGCTGGACACCGGCATCGCGCCGATCCTCGAGATCAACGGGCTGAGCAAGCACTACGGCGCCTTCGCCGCGCTGGACAACGCCAGCCTGACGGTCCTGCCCGGCGAAACGGTGGCCATCGTCGGCGAAAGCGGCTCGGGCAAGTCGACCCTGGCGAAATGCCTCTTGCGTCTCGAAGAGGCCAGCATGGGCGAAGCGCTCTGGCAGGGCCGCGACCTTGTCACCATGCCCGCGCGCGACCTCTTCGAGATGCGCCGCGACATCCAGATGGTGTTCCAGGACCCGACGCAATCGCTCAACCCGCGCATGTCGGTCTACCAGATCATCTCCGAGGCCTGGGCCATCCATCCCGACATCCTTCCCAAACCGCGGTGGAAGGAACGGGTGCGCGACCTCCTGGAACAGGTGGGGCTGAGCGCCGATCACATGTATCGCTACCCGCACCAGTTCTCGGGCGGACAGCGGCAGCGGATCGCCATCGCCCGGGCGCTTGCGCTGGAACCCAAACTGATCGTCTGCGACGAGGCGGTTTCGGCGCTGGACGTGTCGATCCAGGCGCAGGTGATCGAGCTGCTGACCCGGCTCCAGGATGAGCTGGGGTTGAGCTATCTCTTCATCGCCCATGACCTGCCGCTGGTGCGCGATTTCGCGCATAGGGTGGTGGTGATGCAGGGCGGGCGGATCGTCGAACAGGGCCCCGTCGCCCAGATCTTCGACGCGCCGCGCATGAAATATACCCGCAACCTCATGGCCGCCTCGCTGCACCCCGACCCCGAGGTACAGGCCGAACGGCGCGCGGCGCGGGACGCAATGAAGGAGGCCTCGTGATGAGCAAGGAAGACGTTCTGGTTCTCTACCCCGCCCGGCCCAGGGCGATGGAACAGCTGGAGGCCGCCTATACCCTGCACCGGCTCGACGAGGCCGAGGACAAGGCGGGCTTCCTGGCGGAACACGGTCCGCGCTGCCGGGGCATCGTCACCAACGGCCATGCCGCGCTGACCCGCGCCGACCTTGAACATCTGCCCAACCTTGAAATCGTCTGCTGCTCTTCGGCGGGGTTCGAGTCCATCGACGACGCGGCGCTGCGTGAAAAAGGCATCGCCCTGACCAACAGTTCCGACGCGCTCTGTGACGACGTGGCCGATACCGCCGTGATGCTGACGCTGGCCTGCCGCCGCGATCTGGTGGCCGCGCATGACTATGTCAAATCCGGCGACTGGGGCCGCAAGGGGATGTACCCGCTTCTGTCGGCGCTCAAGGGCAAGAAGGTGGGCATCGCCGGGCTGGGCACCATCGGCAAAGCGATCGCCAGCCGCCTGACCCCTTTCCGGGTCTGCCTAGGCTATCACAGCCGCAGGCCCAAACCCGTCGATCATGCCTATTTCGAGACGGTGACGGAGCTGGCCCGATGGGCCGACATCCTGATCGTCATCGTCCCAGGCGGGCCGGAAACAGAGGGGATGATCAATGCCGAGGTGCTGGAGGCACTGGGACCGCAAGGCACGCTGATCAACGTCGCGCGTGGATCCGTGGTGAACGAGGCCGACCTGATCGCCGCGCTGACCTCCGGCACGCTGGGCAACGCGGGCCTTGATGTCTACCTGAACGAACCCAACCCCGACCCGGCGCTGACCGCCCTGCCCAATGTCACGCTTTACCCCCACCACGCCAGCGGCACGGTGGAAACGCGGGACGCGATGGCACAGACGGTCGTCGACAACCTCAGGGCGCATTTCGCCGGTCAGCCTTTGCTGAACCCGGTCTACACCCTGCCCGAGAGCGTCGCATGAAAGACCTCCTGCCCTATTTCAAATGGCCGGTCGGGTTTACCGTGATCGGGCTGATCCTGTCCTTCTGGCTGGGCTGGCAAAGCACCGGCCACCTGGGCGGCGCGCTGTCCTTCCTGATGATCGGCGCGGTGCTGGCGGTGCTGGAAATCTCGCTGTCCTTCGACAATGCCATCGTCAATGCCAACAAGCTCAAGGACATGACGCCGGAATGGCAGCACCGCTTCCTGACCTGGGGCATCCTGATCGCCGTCTTCGGGATGCGCATCGTCTTTCCGTTGCTGGTGGTGGTCATCGCCGCCCGCATCGGCCCGATCGAGGCACTGATCCTCGCCGCGCGCGAGCCGCAGGAATACGCGCACATCATGGAAGGGGCGCATCTGTCGATCTCGGCCTTCGGCGGCACCTTCCTGATGATGGTCGCGCTGAGCTATTTCATGGACGAGGAAAAAGAGGTCGACTGGGTCAAGGCGCTGGAAAGCCGCCTGCGCGACTGGTCCGAGATCCGTGGCATCGAGGTGGCGCTGGTGCTGGCCGTCGCCGTCGGATTCACCGTCAGCCTTCCGGCGGGCCAGGGGGCAGAGTTCCTCTTTGCCTCGGTCTGCGGGCTTCTGACCTTCCTCGCCGTGGAACTGGTGGGCCATGTGCTGGATGCCAGCGAACAAAGCCGCAGCACCGCCGCGACCGGGGGCCTCGGGGCCTTTCTCTACCTCGAGGTGCTGGATGCCTCGTTCAGTTTCGACGGGGTGATCGGCGCCTTTGCCCTGACCCAGAACCTGTTCCTGATCGCCATCGGCCTGGGCATTGGCGCCTTCTACGTCCGGTCGATGACCCTCATGCTGGTCGAACGCAAGACGCTGGCGCAGTTCCGCTACCTCGAACACGGGGCCTTCTATTCCGTGCTGGTGCTGTCGATCATCATGTTCGCCCAGTCGCTGACCCATGTGCCGGAGGTCATCACCGGCCTTCTGGGCGCCTGCCTGATCGGCCTGTCGCTGCTGGCCTCGATCCGGCATGAACGCCGGGCGGAGGGCAACGGATGAGTCACGCCACCTCCCGCCGCGCGCTCTGGATGCAAAAGATCGCGGACCAGGTCGCCGATACGCTGGCCGAAAAGATCCGCGCCGGGACACTGGCGCCGGGCGACAGCCCCGGCAGCCGCGAGGCGCTGATGGCCGAATTCGTGACCGTCGGCTCGGTCATCGACAAGGCACTGGACGACCTGACGGAGCGGGGCCTGCTGCGCCCAGGCGCGGATGGCGCGCCCGTGGTGGCCGATCTGCCGCCCCGCGCCGAAGCCTTCGCGCTGCCGCCCACGGAGACCCTCTCGGACGTCAAGGCAGTGCTGGAACTGCGGCTGGGGCTGGAGGCGGTCGCCGCCTCGCTGGCCGCCGAGCGGCGCAACCCCGCGCAACTGGCCGCGATAGAGGCGGCCGCAGAGGCCTTTGCCCATGCCGCGCCCGCCGAGACCGCGCAGGCCGATTTCCGGTTTCACAGCCAGATCGCGGCGGCCAGCGGCAATGCCTACATGTCCGACCTTCTGGACTACCTTGGCCCGCTGCTGATCCCGCGGATGCGGCTCACCCTGCCCGCCGCGCCCGGCGAGACGGGCGACCGCAACCGCGAACGCTCGATCACCGAACATGCCGCCATCGTCGCGGCCATCGCCGCGCAGGATGCCGAGGCGGCGCGCGCCCGGATGCGCGACCACCTGCTGCGGTCGCTGGCGCTGATGGAACAGATCCAGACCGCCGGCTGAGCCACCCTCACACGCGCAGGCTGCACGGGGCGGCGCACAACTCGCCCCGACGTAGCAACCAATTGCTTCGGCTGGATTTTTGGCATACCAGATCAGCGCCCAGCAACGGAGAGCGCAATGACCCGTGTCATCATCGCAGGCGGCGGCATCGGTGGTCTTGTCACCGCGCTGACGCTGCACCAGATCGGCCTGTCCTGCACCGTCTACGAGGCAGTGCGCGAGCTCAAACCGCTGGGCGTGGGCATCAACCTGCAACCCAACGCGGTGCGCGAGCTGTTCGACCTGGGCATCGGCGAAGAGCTGCTGGACCGCTGCGGCGTCCCCGCCCGCGAATGGGCGCTGGTCGGGCTCAGCGGAGCCGACATCCATGCCGAACCCCGCGGGCTGGAGGCCGGGTACAACTGGCCGCAATACGCCGTCCACCGTGGCCGGTTCCACATGGCGCTTTACGACCTCGTGCTGGACCGGCTTGGCCCCGACGCAGTGCAGACGGGCAGCCGCGCGGCGGGCTATACGCAGACCGAGGACAGCGCGACGCTGTACCTGGAATGCGCCGGGGGCACGCGCACCGACACCGCCGACCTGCTGATCGGCGCCGAAGGCATCCATTCCGCGATCCGCGCGCAGATGCATCCCGACCAGCCGCCGATCCACTGGGGCGGCGCGCTGATGTGGCGGGGCACAACGCGGGCGAAACCGATCCGCACCGGTTCCAGCTTTGTCGGCCTCGGCACGCACCGGCACCGCATGGTGATCTACCCGATCTCCGCCCCCGACGAGAACGGGCTGGCCGAGATCAACTGGATCGCCGAACGCACCCTGGGCGAGGACGAGGACTGGACCGAAACCGGCTGGTTCCGCGAGGTGCCGATCGACAGTTTCGTGCATCACTTCGACCAGTTCCGCTATGACTGGCTGGACGTGCCGGCGATGATCCGGGGCGCCTCGCGCGCCTTTGAAAACCCGATGATCGACCGTGACCCGGTGCCGACATGGGTGCAGGGCCGGGTGGCGCTGATGGGGGACGCGGCGCACGCCATGTATCCCACCGGATCGAACGGGGCCAGCCAGGCGGTCATCGACGCCCGCACACTGGGCGCCAGCCTGCTGGAGCACGGCACCGGACCTGCCGCGCTGAAGGCCTATGACGCCCGCCTCTGCGAACCGGTGTCCAAGCTGATCCTGCGCAATCGCGGCGCCGGTCCCTTTGGCCTGCTCAACCTTGTCGACGAACGCTGCGGCGGGCATTTCGACGACATCGACGCCGTGATCCCCCCGGCCGAGCGCGAGGCCTTCCTGGCCGATTACAAGGCCGCTGCCGGTTTCGCCATCGAGACGCTGAACGCCGCGCCGCCGCTCATCGGGCGCGAGGCAAGGGTTTCCGCCACTTCTGCCTGAAATGATGGAATCCTCTCAGGATGCGGGGTCACAGCCCCTCATCCATGAGGGAATTTTGCCGCCGACCGGCCCGAAATCCTCGACGCAGCGACCTTGGGTCGTTAGCGATAACGCCACCCGCCGCGGGGGGACGGGAGGAGGCATCAATCCATTGCTGACAACTCCCCGGGGCGTTGCTAGGCTTTCTACCGGAAAACAGCTCCGGAAGAGAGCCGATCCGCACCAAATGCCCGGAAAAACGGGCAATTGTCCAATGGAGGAGACACCATGAAAAAGATCCTGCTTGCCACCGCGGCCCTTGCCGCAATGGCATCCGCCGCGTCGGCCGAACGCTATGTCATGATCACCCACACCCAGGGCACCGACCCGTTCTGGCCGGTGGTCGAGAAAGGCGCAAAGGACGCCGCCGCCGCCGTCGGCGCGACGCTGGAATACAACTTCGACCCCTCGGGCGACATGTCGGCGATGGCCAAGCTGATCGAGGCCGCCGCCGCGACCGACCCGGACGGCATCATCGTCTCGCTGCCCGATGCCGATGCGCTTGGCGGCGCGATCCGCGATGCCGTCGATGCGGGCATCCCGGTCATCACCATCAACTCGGGGCTTGAGAACTCCAAGGACGTGGGCGCGCTGATGCACGTCGGCCAGCCGGAATACGACGCCGGCAAGGCCGCCGGTGAGCGCGCCAAGGAAGAAGGCGTGACCAACGGTCTCTGCCTCAACCAGGAGGCCTACAACACCGCGCTGGTGGACCGCTGCACCGGCTATTTCGATGCCTTCGGACAGGAACTGAACCAGATCGACGTGTCGAACGACGTCACCCAGATCAAGACCCGCACCGCCGCCGCCCTGCAGGCGGATGAGAGCATCGACGGCCTGCTGGCGGTTGGCCCCCACGTCTGCGAAGCCGCCTGGGAAGCGGTCGAGGAAGTGGGTGCCGACGTGCACCTGTCCTGCTTTGACCTCTCTCCCGGCGTGATGGACCTGATCGAGGCGGGCCACGTCTCCTTCACCATCGACCAGCAGCAGCGCCTGCAAGGCTACATGCCGGTCATCGTCCTGCACCTCTACAATACCAACGCAGGGATGCTGCCGGGTGCCAACGTGACCTCCGGCCCGGGCTTCGTGGATGCCTCGAACGCCGCCGACGTGAAATCGCAGGCGGGCGTGAACCGCTGATCGCGGGCACATTCGGAAACATCGCGGGGACAGGCGGCAACACCTGTCCCCTTTTTCGATACATCCTTACAGAATGGGGGGTCTCATGTCTGACCGCAGCGAAGCGGACCGACTGACGCAGGAATCCACCTTGATGCGCCTTGTGCGCCGTCCCGAGGCCGGGGCCTTCATCGTCATGCTCGTCGTCGTGACCGCGATCACCTTTGCCTCGGACTTCAAGGCGTTCAACGCGTTGGGGCTGAAGAATAACATCGCCATCATCTCGCAGTTCGGCATCATCGCCACCGGCGCCGCCATGCTGATGATCGCCGGGGAATTCGATCTGTCCATCGGCTCGATGATCGGCTTTGCCGGCATGTCGATGGCCATGATGCTGAAATGGGGGCTGCCCTTCGGCATGGGAGAGGCGACGCCGCTGACCGCCTTCATCCTGACCCTGTGCATGACGCTGTTCATCGGCTGGATGATCGGCACCATCGTCGTGCGATCCGGCCTGTCCAGCTTCATCGTGACACTGGCCTTCCTGTTCTTCCTGCGCGGCCTGACAGAGGTCTGCTTCCGCCTCATCAACCAGTCCACCCAGATCTCGGGCCTGCCCGATTTCAAGGAGGAAAGCTGGGTCGCCTGGATCCTGGGCGGCGAGGTCTTCGGCTGGTTCTACGATCTGTGGTTCCAGCTGGGTGGCAACATCAACCGTCGCGGAGAGCAATGGGTCGACGGGTTCGACGCGCGCTTCCTGTGGTGGATCGTGATCGCCTTCTGCGCCTGGTTCGTGCTGTCGCGCACCCAGATGGGCAACTGGATCTACGCCACCGGCGACAACAAGGACAGCGCGCGGGCCAACGGCGTGCCGGTGAACAAGGTCAAGATCAGCCTGTTCATGTTCACCGCCTTCTGCGCCACCATGTTCGCCGCCTGCCAGGTCTATGACACCAACACCGCCGATGCGGCCAAGGGCAACCTGATGGAACTCAACGCCATCGCCATCGCCGTCGTGGGCGGCACGCTGATGACCGGCGGATTCGGCTCGGTGATCGGGGTGGCCTTCGGCGCCGTGACCTTCGGACTGGTGGCCAACGCGGTCTTCTACATTCCCTGGCTCGACGGGTCGTTCTACCGGGTCTTCGTGGGCCTTGTCCTGCTGGCGGCGGTCTTTGCCAACGAACGTATCCGCAAACGCATCACGGGGGGGATCTGACCCATGACCGAACCCTATCTCCGCGTCGAAAACGTCGTGAAGAAATTCGGCCCCTTCATGGCCCTGAACGGCGTCAACCTCGAGGTCTACCCGGGCGAGGTCCACGCCTTGCTGGGGGACAACGGGGCCGGCAAATCCACCCTCATCAAGACGCTGGCGGGCGTGCACCAACCCACCTCTGGCCAGCTGTACATCGAGGGCAAACCCGTCAACTTCCGCTCGCCCCGCGATGCCTCGGATGCCGGGATCGGCACGGTCTACCAGGACCTGGCCGTGAACCAGCTGATGAGCGTCACGCGCAACTTCTTCATGGGACGCGAGCTGAAAGGCCCGCTGGGCACCCTGCGCATGGCGGAAATGGACAAGATCGCCCATGACGAGATGCTGAAAATCGGCATCGACTTCAGCGATCCGACCCAGGCGGTGGGCACCATGTCCGGCGGTCAGCGCCAGACGCTGGCCATCGCGCGCGCCATCTACTTTGGCGCCAAGGTGCTGATCCTCGACGAACCGACCAGCGCCCTGGGGCAAAAGCAGCAGATGGAGGTCCTGAAGACGATCAAGCGCGTGCGCAAGCGCGGCGACATCGCCATCATCTTCATCACCCACAACGAGATCCACTCTCAGCTGGTGGCCGACCGCTATACCTTCCTTGCGCTGGGGCAGGTGATCGGCGCGGGCAAGGCCGGAGAGCTCAGCCATGACGAGATCCGCCGCCTGATGGCCGGCGGGGCCGAGATGAAGGACCTCGAAGGCGAACTGGCGGCGATCTGACGCCGCCCCTGCAGGGACCCGCCGGCCCAACGGCGGGTTCCTGCCATCCAGCGCAAGACGCCGTTGCAAAGTCAATCATACAGCCATACGATGAAACACTCTCTGATTTCATCCGCTAAAGGCAAGTGATGACAAGGCTGATCCCGCTGGGGCACGACCTCTGGACAGTCGACGGCCCGCCGATCCGGGGCGCCGCAGGTTTCGATTTCCCCACCCGCATGTGCGTCGCCCGCCTGCCCGACGGCGGTCTGTGGGTGCATTCGCCCATCGCGCCCGATCCCGCCCTGGCCCGCGACCTGGCCAGCCTGGGGCCGGTGCGGCACCTGGTGGCGCCCAATGACCTGCATCACAGCTTTCTGGCGCACTGGGCCTCGGCCTACCCGGCGGCGCAGGTTCATGCGGCGCCGGGCGTGCAGGCGAAATCCCCCGGCGTGGCGGTCGATCACCCGCTGGACGAGGTGCCCCCGCCGGACTGGGCCGACACGCTGGACCAGCTTGTCTTTGCAGGCAACCGGATCACCACGGAGGTGGTATTCTTTCACCGTCCCAGCGGCACCGCGATCTTTACCGACCTGTTGCAGCAACTGCCCGAGGGGATGAACCGCGGCTGGCGGGCGACGGTGGCACGCATCGACCTGATGACCGCGTCCGCGCCCACGGTGCCGCGCAAGTTCCGCATCGCCTTTACCAATCGCCGCGCCCTGCGCCACTCGCTAAAGCGGTTGCGCGCCTGGCCGGTGCGCCAGATGGTCATGGCGCATGGGCCTGTGGTCACGCAAAACGCGGAGCGGCTGCTGGCGCGGGCCTTCGACTGGGCCCGTTGAGCGCAACGCACGCCGTGCTCATCTTTCGTCAACCTGCCCGCCGCATCCTCTGCCCCGCTAGCACTGAAAACCGGATCACGACCCCGCTCGGGGGCCTTTTGATCTGCGCGGAACAAGGGGGCGACGCCCCGAGAGGACCGGGACTGACACCCCGGTTCGGCACGATCCGTCCGGCGGCCGCCGTTTTCAGCCTTTCATGACAGGGTTGCCCCTCCCCGCCCGGCCACTGCGCCGACGGCGGGCAAAGGCGCGGCCCCTGCCCGCCTAGGTATAGCCCGAGGGAACCAGCCGGGTCAGGTGGGCGAGGTTCTTCAGCCCGATCTTCAGATGTGCCAGTGGGCGGGCGCCGACCAGCTTCTTGTTCATGTAGGCCTCGAAGGTCAGGCTCTGCACGTCGACGTCATGACAGAGCGAGACGAAACGCTCTCGCCGCTCGTCCGAGCGGTAGTAGGCCCGCTGCATCGACCCCAGCACCCGGAACACCGTCTTGTGCTCGCGCATGAAAAGGCGCCGCGCCAGCCGCAGGTCACGCACCCGGCCGCTGGCCAGGCAGGCGGCGGCGGCGGTGGCGGCCACGCGGCCGCCAACCATCGCGTAATAGATCCCCTCGCCCGAACTGGGGGCGACCACGCCGGCGGCATCGCCCGCCAGCACCACGTCGCGCCCGTTGTCCCAGCGCGCCAGCGGCTGCAAGGGGATCGGCGCGCCCTCGCGGCGCAGGGTGCGGCAGGCGCTCAACCCCGAGGCGGCGCGCAGGTCGGCGGTGGCCTGTTTCAGGTCCACCCCCTGCACCATCGACCCCATACCGACGCTGGCAGAGGCCCCGTGCGGAAAGACCCAGCCATAGAAATCCGGAGAGATCCGCCCGTCATAGACCACGTCGCAGCGGCGCGGATCGTATTGCCCGGAGGCCGCGGGGGCGTCGATGATCTCGTGGTAGGCCATGACATAGGGGATGCGATCGCCGCCCGGCACCTCAGCCCGGGCCACCAGCGAGCGCGCGCCGTCGGCGCCGATCACCAGCCGGGCGCCCAGGCGGCGCTCTTCGCCGCTGGCCTTGTCGCGGTAGACGACCTGCGGGCCCGCCGCGTCGCGGGTGATCCGGCGAAAGGTCCCCGAGAACAGCCGCGCCCCGGCCCGGCGGGCACGGGCGCGCAGGAAGGCGTCGAAATGCTCGCGGTCGACCATGCCGACAAAGCCGTTCTCGATCGGGATATCCACCCGCCGTCCGGTGGGAGAGATCATCCGCGCGGTGGTGATCCGCGCCACAAGCTGATCGTCGGGGATGTCGAAATCGGCGATCAGCCGGGGCGGGATGGCACCGCCGCAGGGCTTGATCCGCCCGGCCCTGTCCAGCAGTGCAACCCGGTGGCCCGAGCGGGCCAGGTCTTCGGCGGCGGTGGCCCCGGCGGGGCCGCCGCCCACCACGATGACATCGAACATGATCTATTCCCCCGGCGTGATCCGGACCGCCACGTGGCGACGGTCCGGGATGACCCGCAGCGCCATCAGCGCGGCAAGGATGAAAAGCCCGGCCTCGGCCAGGAAAACGAGCCCGAAGGCAGAGGCGTCGGGCACCAGAATCAGGCGCAGCAGGTCGACCGCCGCCGCCCCTGTCAGACCGCCAAAGCCCGCCGCAATGGCCTGTGCCGCGCCCCAGAGGCCCATGCGCGTGCCCTCGCGCGCGCCGCGACCCTGCCCGGCCAGCGCCATCATCGACCCGATGGCCGCCACCGCAAACATGCCGTTGAACAGGCCCAAAGCCACGACAGCGGGCATCAGCACCGCCGCGCTGCCGGTGGCGCCGGTCAGGGTGATCGCCGCCAGGCTGGCCGCCGACCCCAGACAGCCCGCCACGACCCAGGCACAAAGGCTGCCGATGCGCAGCCCCGTCGCCGCCACGCCCACCGCCAGCATCCCCAGGAAGACGCCGCCGTTCTGTGCGCCGCTCAAGGTGGTGGACTGTCCGGGCGTGAAACCGAAGACGAGGCCCGCGTAGGGTTCGAGGATCAGTTCCTGCATGAAATAGGCGATCATCGAGAGAAAGACGAAAACCGTGAAGGCGCGCGCATCCGCTTCGGCCCAGACCTCGCGCAGGCCCTCGATCAGCGAGGGCGGCGCGGCCTGAGGCGCGGGCGGGGCCAGGTGGCGCTCGATCCCCCAGGTGGCCAGAACCGTCAGCACCAGCGCGCCCAGCGTGACGCCCGCCACGATGCGCAGCAGCAGCGCCGGGCTGTAGGGATCAAGCAGCGCGCCGATGCCGCCCGCCGTCAGCGCGATGCCCGCGATCATCATCAGCCAGGTGATGGTGGCGGCGGCAGCGCGGCGGCGCGGTTCCGTCGCCGTCGCCAGCAGTGCCAACAGCGAGGTGCCCGAGGCCCCCACCCCCAACCCGATCAGCGCGTATGACAGGATCGACAGGATCAGCGCGGCGGCAAAGGCGGTGTCGAACAGGGCCACGCCCAGCGCCGCCCCGACGGCGCCCAGACCCAGGACCGCCATGCCGCCGATGATGAAGCGCTTCCGGCGCCCGCCGATGTCGGACAGGAACCCCCAGTTCGGGCGGGTGATCTGGATGCCGTAGTGCAGCGCCACCAGAAGTCCCGGCAGGACCGCGGGCAAGGCCAGTTCCACCACCATCAGCCGGTTCAGAACCGAGGTCGTCAGAACGACGATGGCGCCCAGGCACATCTGCACCAGTCCCAGCCGGACAATCGACAGCCAGCCCAGCGTCATGCCCCTGCCCCCAGGCTCCGCAAGGCGAAGGCGGCGACCATCATGCCGCTGACATACATCAGCACGCCGGTGCCATTGTACCAGGGCGCGCGGCCCTCGGGATCACGCAGGAGGACGGTCATCGCCCAGACCTGCCCCGCCAGCAACGCCGCGATGACCAGTGCCAGCACCGGCGCACCCCAGAGCGTCAGCAGCGCAATCACCGCCACTTGCGGCAGCGCCATGACAACACAGGCCACGCGCGCGGCGCGCTCTGGCCCCAGGGTGACGGGCAAGGAGTTCACCCCCATCTGGCGGTCCCCCTTCAGCGCCTTGAAATCGTTGAGCGTCATGATCCCGTGCGCGCCCGTTGCATAGAGCGCCGCAATGGCGATCACCTGCGCCGAGGGCGCCCCGGCGGACAGAACGGCGGCGCCGGTGAACCAGGGCAGCCCCTCGTAACAGAGCGCCACCAGCCCCGGCCCCCAGACGCCGGAGCGTTTCAGCCGCACGGGTTCGGCGGAATAGGCCCAGGCCGCCAGCACGCCAAAGACCGTCGCGCCAAAGCCCCAGGGCCCCAGGAATGACCCGATCCAGAGCGCCAGCAGTGTCATCGCCAGCGCGATCCACAGCCCCCAGCGACCCGGGATGCGCCCCGAGGGGATCGGCCTGTCGGGTTCGTTGATGGCGTCGACATGGCGGTCGCACCAGTCGTTCGCGGCCTGGCTCATGCCGCAGACCACCGGGCCGGCCAACACCATGCCCAGGATCACCTGCCCCGGCGCCGCGCTGACGGCAACACCGCAGGAGACCGCGCCGCAGAGATAGGCCCAGATCGGTGGAAACCAGGTGATCGGCTTGACCAAGGTCAGCACCGCCCGCGGGTGCGGGGTGCGGCGCGCAGCATGTAAACCTGACGATACATCCATACCGTCAAGTAAACTACACACATCGAGTCGGAGAAAGGGTTTTCTTTGACCGAACCCCTGCCGGCCTAGCCCGACCGGCCCGCCTGGTCGCCCGAGCCGGCGTCCGACGGCTCGCCGTTCAGCATGTCGTACTTGCGCAGCTTGACGTAAAGGCTTTGCCGCGACAGGCCCAGCATCTCGGCGGCGGCGACGCGGTTGTTCTTGGTCAGTTGCAGCGCGGTGTCGATGCACATGCGTTCGATCACGTCCGACGTGGCCGAAACCAGCTCCTTGAGAGAGGCGGTGCCGACAAGGTCCATGACGTTCTTGAGCGCCTCTTCGCTGACCGCCGCCCCGGCGGCCCCGTCGACCGCCAGATCGCCGCTCGAGACATCGCGCAGTATCAGCCCGATGCCCTGGTCACGCCCGCCCTTGCGCAGTTGCGCCGTCGAGATGTCGACGGTGGTGCGGGTGCCCACGACGCTGCGGAACTGCGCCATGAAGCTGCGGATGCGTCCCTCGCGCTGGGTGCTGTCCATCAGCAGGCGGCTGTTCACCCCGCCGCGCACCAGGAAATCGGAAAAGGGCCGGTCCTTGACGTCACGCAGTTGCGCCGCATCGGCCATGACAAGGAAGGCCTCGTTGGCCTCGCGGATCATGCCGTTGACGTCCAGCAGGACGATGGCATCGCTGGTGGCGTCAAAGAGGGTCGACAGCGCCTGCCCCACCTCGGTTCCGCCGCTGGCTTCCTCGCGGGTCGCGGCAAGCCGGCAGAGCAGGCCCAGCTCTCCGGCGGCGCGGAAGAACTCGGGGAACAGGACCACGGGCTTGTCGTTGCGGCGCGCCACCAGGTCGATGCCGGGGCGGTCGTCCTGCCCCCCCGCCGCCTGCAGCGCCTCCATCAGCTCGGACCGGCGGCGGCCCTCGAAGGCCTGGTTCAGCGCGCTGCCGGGCAGCGTGTCGGGCTTGGCCCCCAGCAGGGCGGCGGCGGCGCGGTTGGCGTCACGGATGCGCCCGGTGTCCGGGTCGACCAGGATCAGCGGGGTCTCGGCCGCCTCCAGCACCACGCGGAAAAACGTCTCGGCGCTGCGGATGCGCAGTTTGTCCCGCTCGCGGGCCAGTTGCTCGTTGACCAGCCGCTGCTGGACCTCGGCCACCGGCTGCATGTCGCGCCCGATCAGCAGCAGCGTCTCTCCCCCGTTGACCGGCAGGGGCACGTAGCGCACCGGGAATTCCCAGTCGGCATTGTCGTAGTGATTGAGTTCAAGCGGGCCGCCGAAATGCTGCGGGCTTTCGGCCAGGCTCTCGCGGCGGGCGGCGTATTTGACCTTGCTTTCGACGTTCAGAAAAGTGTCGAACTTGCGCCCCACCCAGTGATCCAGGCACCCGAAGGCCGGGCATTCGGGACTGACGAAGATGCCGATGACCATGTCCCGGGCGTCGACGTGCACGGCGATGTCGGAGGTGTGCTCGATGATCTGGCCGACCGAAGACGCGTCCGGCAAGATGCCGACGTGCTCGAACTCCGATGACGCATCCTGCCGTGTCAATGTGCATCCTCACTTGTCTTACATGCGTCAGCTCCTAACGCAGTAGCTACGCAAGCGAGTCGACGGTCAGCGACTTGGCCACAGAGGCAAGTCCGCATCCCTCTATTGCCTCACGCGCCGACCGGACCGCAAGGTCAGCCCCGGTCAGAACCTCGACACCGTCGGAATCAGCAACATATTTGCCGCCAACGACAATCGGAGGGCACCGATCAAGGCTGGACTTCAGATTCTTTATGATTTCCTGAACGTTTTCAACAGATTTGTAGGTCGCCATCGAGATCCCGAGCATCGAGAACCGGCCTTCTTCGACGACGCGCAGCAGTTCGGCGTTCGAAAGACGGATCGCCATGCGCACCCAGAGACCGTGCCGGCGGAACTGGTCGGCGGCAACGAAGGCGCCCAGGGTGTGGTCCTCGACCGCCGGGAGAATCATCAGGATCGACTGTCCCAGCGGCACGGTACGGTCCAGCCAGGTGCCCCTGGGCAGGTCGGTGCGGTTCTGGAAGAGGGCCTGCAGCCGCGCCGCGCCGATCGTGACCTGGACGAACGTGGCCTTGTCCTGCACCCAGAGCTCGCCGATCCGCCGCGCCACGGCGGGCACGTAATCGCCCAGCACCTCGTCCGAGGTCACGCCAGTTGCGATCAGGGACGAGAGGACCGCCTGGTGGCTGGTCTCGGACGCGGACATGATCTCTTCGCAGAGACGGTCGATCCAGTCATCCTTGGTTTGCGGAGACCGAATTCTGCGTTTGTCCGCAACGGATTTGAGCGCCGCCTCGACGAGGAACCGTATCGCCGTGTCCCGGTCGTCGGACTGGTCGCGCCCACTCATGCTGTGCTCCATGCGACCATCCCCCCTCCTGGATGGTGGCGCCGGCGGCTTTCGCTATAAACGAGTCGCCAGCGCATCTTATGAGTGTGCGGGCGGCACAGGCAGCTGTCAATTTTTATTGACATCGAGTTTCCCTCACGGTCATCAAGCATATGAAAACACCGAACATTATCTGAGATAGTGCGTTTTTTCACAGGACAAGACCTGCTCTGCAGCTTCTGGCGGCCGCCCACCAGTGTCCAGAAATTCTGCCAACATCGGTGTAAGTTTTAGTTGACACTTCGCGAGTCCGAACCCTAGCATCGGGGGTGATTTCTCCGCTGGGGAGGGCGAAGATGCTGCGACAGATCCAAGAGGACGCCGGCCGCGAGACGCTCTACACGCAGGCGCAGAAGCAACGCCGCGACGAGAGCGCCTGGACCCTTGTTCAGGGCATCCTGGCGCCGCTGCAGTTCCTGGCCTTTCTGATCTCGCTGGCACTGGTGCTGCGCTACATGGCGACGGGCGCGGGTTATGAGGCGGCGACCGTCTCGATCCTGGTCAAGACAGGGTTCCTGTACCTGATCATGGTCACCGGGGCGATCTGGGAAAAGGTCGTCTTTGGCCAGTACCTCTTTGCGCCTACCTTCTTCTGGGAAGACGTCTTCAGCATGGTCGTGATTGCCCTGCACAGTGCCTATGTATGGGCGCTGCTGGCGGGCAGCCTGACACCGGGCGGGCTGATGCTGCTGGCGCTGGCGGCCTACGCCGCCTATGTCATCAACGCCGGACAATTCCTGCTGAAACTGCGGGCCGCACGGCTGCAGGCGGCGGTGCCCGCATGAGTGCACCCGCCCCCTCAACAGGATGCCGTGACGTCCCCGTCCTGGCCGAACGCGGCCAGCACGAGGTGTTTTGCGGACTGACCGGCATCATCTGGCTGCATCGCAAGATCCAGGACGCGTTTTTCCTGGTGGTCGGCAGCCGGACCTGCGCCCACCTGCTGCAAAGCGCCGCCGGGGTGATGATCTTTGCCGAGCCGCGTTTCGGCACCGCGATTCTCGAAGAGACGGACCTCGCCGGGCTGGCCGACGCGCAAGAGGAACTGGAACGCGAGGTCGACCGCCTGCTGTCACGGCGCCCTGACATCCGCCAGCTGTTCCTGGTGGGCAGTTGCCCGTCAGAGGTCATCAAGCTGGACCTGTCGCGCGCCGCCGAACGGCTGTCGGCGCGACATGCCCCCAAGGTGCGGGTGCTGAATTACTCGGGCTCGGGGATCGAGACGACATTCACCGAAGGCGAAGACGCCTGCCTGGCCGCGATGGCCCCGGTCCTGCCGGACACCGACCGGCGGCAGCTTGTCATTGTTGGCGCCCTGCCCGACGTGGTCGAGGATCAGGCGCTGGACCTTCTGAGCAAGCTGGGGATCGAGGACGTCGCCGTTCTGCCCGCGCGCCATGCCGACAGCGGCCTGGCCATCGGGCCGAACACCGTCTTCGCCCTCACACAGCCGTTCCTGGGGGGCACGCTTGCCGCCCTTGAACGGCGCGGGGCGCGGCACATTCCCGCGCCGTTCCCGTTTGGCGAGGAGGGCACCACTGCGTGGCTGACCGCCGTGGCGCGGGAATTCGGCGTTGATCAGGCGCATTTCGATGCCGTGACCGCCGCGCCCCGTGCCCGCGCCACCCGCGCCGTGGCCCAGGCCGCCGAGGGCCTGCGCGACAAGTCGGTGTTCTTCTTCCCCGACAGCCAGCTGGAAATCCCGCTGGCCCGTTTTCTGACCCGCGAATGCGGGATGCGGGCCATCGAGGTCGGCGCGCCCTATATTCACCGCGCCGTCGTCGGCCCCGAGCTGGACCTGCTGGCCGAAGGCCCGCAACTGGCCGAGGGACAGGACGTCGAACGTCAGCTGGACCGCTGCCGCGCCGCGCGCCCCGATCTGACGGTCTGCGGGCTTGGCCTTGCCAACCCGCTGGAGGCCGAGGGGCTGGCCACCAAGTGGGCCATCGAACTGGTCTTTACCCCGGTGCATTTCTACGAACAGGCGGGCGACCTGGCCGGGCTCTTCTCGCGCCCTCTGCGCCGCCGCGCGGCCCTGCGGTTGGAGGCGGCGGAATGAAGCTGTCGGTCTGGACATACGAAGGCCCGCCGCATGTGGGCGCCCTGCGGGTCGCGACGGCGATGAAGGGGCTGCACTACGTCCTGCATGCGCCGCAGGGCGACACCTATGCCGACCTGCTGTTCACCATGATAGAGCGGCGCAATCACCGTCCGCCGGTGACCTACACCACCTTCCAGGCGCGCGACCTGGGCGCCGACACGGCGCAGCTGTTCAAGACCGCCTGCCTGGCCGCCTATGACAGGTTCCGGCCGCAGGCGATGATCGTCGGCGCCTCCTGCACCGCGGAACTGATCCAGGACGATCCCGGCGGCATGGCCGAGACGATGGGCCTGCCGGTGCCGGTGATCCCGCTGGACCTGCCCAGCTACCAGCGCAAGGAGAATTTCGGCGCCGATGAGACCCTGTTCCAGCTTGTCCGCGCCCTCGCCCGCCCGATGGACAGGTCGGCCCATGTCACCTGCAACCTGATCGGCCCGACGGCGCTGGGGTTCCGCCACCGCGACGACATCACCGAACTGACCGCCCTTCTGGGCGACATGGGGATCGGCGTGAACGTCTGCGCGCCCTACGGCGCCACCCCGCAGGACCTGACCCGGCTGGGGGCCGCGCATTTCAACGTGTTGATGTACCCCGAGACCGGAGAGGCCGCCTGCCGCTGGATGGAGCGAGAGCTGGGCCAGCCCTATACCCGCACCGTGCCCATCGGCGTCGGCGCCACCCGCGATTTCCTGGGCGAGGTCGCGGCCCTGACCGGCCGGTCGCTGGCGCTGGACGAAAGCCGCCTGCGCCTGCCCTGGTATTCCGCCAGCGTCGACAGCACCTACCTGACGGGCAAGCGCGTCTTCATCTTCGGTGACGGCACCCACGTGGCCAGCGCCGCCCGCATCGCCCGCGACGAGATGGGGTTCGAGGTGGCGGGACTGGGCTGCTACAACCGCGAACAGGCCCGGATGATCCGCGCCCTGGCACGCGACTATGGCGTCGAGGCGCTGATCACCGAGGATTACCTCGAGGTTGAGGCCCGCATCGCCGAGCTGGCCCCCGAGATGATCCTGGGCACCCAGATGGAACGCCATATCGGCAAGCGCCTGGGCATTCCCTGCGCGGTCATCAGCGCGCCGGTCCACGTCCAGGACTTTCCCGCCCGCTACTCGCCCCAGATGGGGATCGAGGGCGCCAACGTGATCTTCGACACCTGGGTGCATCCGCTGGTCATGGGGCTGGAGGAACACCTGCTGACCATGTTCCGCGAGGATTTCGAGTTTCACGACGATGCCGGGGCCAGCCACCACGGCGGCGCCGCCACGCCGCGCGTTGTCGATCCCGCCCCCGCTCCCGCCGAGGCGCCTGACACCGGCGGCGAGGTCATCTGGCTGGACGAGGCGGAACGCGAGCTGCGCAAGGTGCCCTTTTTCGTGCGCGGCAAGGCGCGCCGCAACACCGAGACCTATGCCAGCGAACGCGGGCTGACCCGGATCGGGCTGGACACGCTTTATGACGCAAAGGCCCATTATGCGCGATGACGGGTTCATAGGCGGCCCCGGCGCCCCGGACGGCTACAGCGTCGTGATCCTGACGCTGGACGCTCATGCCGCCGGTCCCTGCGCCCGCGCCGCGGATCGGCTGCGGGGCGAGTTTCCCGGCCTGCGCGTCGCGATCCATGCCGCCGCCGAATGGGGCGAACACCCCGAGGCGCTGGAGGCCGCGCGCCGCGACATCGCCACGGGCGACATCATCGTCGCCAGCCTCCTGTTCCTCGACGAGCACATCCGCGCGATCCTACCCGACCTGCAGGCGCGGCGCGAAAGCTGTGACGCGATGGCGGGGCTGATCTCGGACGCGCGCATCGTCAAGCTGACCCGCATGGGCGGGCTGGACATGGCCGCCCCGGACAGCGGCGTGTCGAAGCTGATGAAAAAGCTGCGCGGCAGCGGCAAGTCGGGCGTGCAGGACGGCGCCCGCAAGATGCGGATGCTGCGCCGCCTGCCCCGCATCCTGAGGCTGATCCCGGGCCGCGCGCAGGACCTGCGGGCCTGGTTCCTGTCCATGCAATACTGGCTGGGCGCGTCCGACGACAATGTCGAGGCGCTGATCCGCTTCCTGATCTCGCGCTATTGCCGCCACGCGGACTGGCGCGGGGCCGAAGCCCCGGCACCGCAGGACTATCCCGAGGTGGGCCTGTATCACCCCGACCTACCCAACCGCATCGCCACCGATCCCGCCGCCCTGCCCGGCCCGGCGGCACCGCGCGCCACCGTCGGCCTGCTGATGATGCGCAGCTATGTCCTGTCCGGCGACACGGCACATTACGACGCCGTCATTCACGCGCTGGAAGCGCGGGGCCTGCGCGTCCTGCCCGCCTTTGCCGGGGGCCTGGACGGGCGACCCGCCATCGAAGGCTATTTCCAGGACCAGCACGGCGCCAGGATCGACGCGCTGCTGTCGCTGACGGGGTTCTCGCTGGTGGGCGGGCCGGCCTACAACGACAACGCCGCCGCCACCGCGCTGTTGCAGGCGCTGGACGTGCCCTATGTCGCCGCGCATCCGCTGGAGTTCCAGACGCTGGGCGAATGGGCCGCCTCGGCGCAGGGGCTGGGTCCGATCGAGACCACCATGCTGATCGCCCTGCCCGAGCTGGACGGCGCGACCAACCCGACGATCTTTGCCGGGCGCCACGGGCCGTCGGGCTGCGACGGGTGTGCGCGGGCCTGCCAGGCGGCCTCGACCGTCAAGGCGCTGGCCCCCTGTCACGACCGGATCGAGGCGCTGGCCGCCCGGGTCGATCGGTTGGCGGCGCTGCGCCGTTCACGGGTGGCCGAACGGCGGGTCGGCATCGTCCTGTTCGGCTTTCCGCCCAATGCGGGCGCGGCCGGGACAGCCGCTTACCTGGACGTGTTCCAATCGCTATTCAACACGCTGCACGCGATGGCGGACCGCGGCCATGACCTGACCCCGCCCGACAGCGTCGAGGCGCTGCGCGAGACGGTGCTAGGGGGCAATGCCCGCCAGTACGGGCAAGAGGCCAACGTGGCCGACCACGTCGGCGCCGAACGGATCGTGACCGACACCCCCTGGCTGGACGAGATCGAGGCGCAGTGGGGTCCCGCCCCCGGCAAGGTCCAGAGCGACGGGCGCGGGGTGTTCATCCTGGGCGCCACCTTCGGCAAGGTCTTTGTCGGGCTGCAACCCGCCTTCGGTTACGAGGGCGACCCGATGCGCCTGCTCTTCGAGCGCGGCTTTGCCCCGACCCATGCCTTTGCACAGTTCTACCTCTGGCTGCGGGACCAGTTCCGCGCCGACGTTCTGCTGCATTTCGGGATGCATGGCGCGCTGGAATTCATGCCCGGCAAGCAGGCTGGCCCCGGCCCCGCCTGCTGGCCCGACCGCCTGATCGGCGACATGCCGAACGTCTATCTCTATGCCGCCAACAACCCTTCAGAGGCAACGCTGGCCAAGCGGCGCTGCGGCGCGGTGACGGTCTCTCACCTGACGCCGCCGCTGGCGACGGCGGGGCTCTACAAGGGGCTGGCCGAGCTGAAGGACAGCCTGACCCGCTGGCGCGGCGCCGCCCCCGGCGATCCCGCCCGCGACGAGATCGCCGCGCTGATCGCCGACCAGGCAGAGGCGCTGGACATGGTGGACACCGACCCCGAAGCGCTCTGGCTGCGCCTGCTGGAAACCGAAGAGGCGCTGATCCCCGAGGGGTTGCATGTGGTCGGCCGCGCCATGTCGCCCGAGGCGTGCAACAGCTACCTGGACCTGCTGCCGCCCGAGGCCGACCGCGAGGGGATCGCGGCGCAACTGGGGCGTGATACTGAACTGCCCGCGCTGATGCGGGCGCTGGAGGGGCGCTTTACCCCGCCGGTGCCGGGCGGCGACCTGATCCGCTCTCCCGAGATCCTGCCCACCGGGCGCAACATCCATGCCTTCGATCCCTTCCGGATGCCCAGCGCGCTGGCCTGCCGCGACGGCGCGGCGCAGGCAGACCTGCTGCTGGACACGCACAAGACCCTGCCGCGCAGCATCGCCGTGGTGCTCTGGGGGTCCGACAACATCAAGTCCGACGGCGCGCCCATCGGGCAGGCCCTGGCGCTGATGGGTGCGCGGCCCCGGTTCGACGGGTTCGGGCGGCTCTGCGGCGCCGAACTGATCCCGCTGGAGGACCTGGGCCGTCCCCGCATCGACGTCATCATGACCCTGTCGGGCATCTTCCGCGACCTGCTGCCCCTGCAGACCCGGATGCTGGCCGAGGCGGCGCTGAAGGCGGCTGAGGCCGACGAGCCCGCCGACCGCAATTTTATCCGCGCCCATGCGCTGGCCTGCATCGAGGAAACCGGCTGCGACATGGCCCAGGCGGCGCTGCGGGTCTTTTCCAACGCCGAGGGCGCCTACGGGTCGAACGTCAACCAGATGGTGGATTCCTCGGCCTTTGGCGACGAGGACGAACTGGCCGACGCCTACGAGGCGCGCAAGAGTTTCGGCTATGGCACCGATGGCAAGGCACAGGCCCGCCCGGCGCTGTTGCAACGGGCGCTGGCCCGCGTCGACCTGGCCTATCAGAACCTCGAATCCGTCGAGCTGGGCGTGACCACGGTGGACCATTATTTCGACACGCTGGGCGGGATTTCCCGCGCGGTGAAACGCGCGCGCGGCGGTCAGGGCGCCGCCGTCTACATCTCGGACACGACGCGGGGCGCGGGCAAGGTCCGCAGCCTGGCCGACCAGGTGGCGCTGGAAACCCGCGCCCGCTCGCTGAACCCCAAGTTCCACGAGGCGCTGCTGAAACATGGCGCCGAAGGCGTCCGCCAGATCGAGAGCCACGTCACCAACACGCTGGGCTGGTCGGCCACCACCGGGGCGGTCGAACCCTGGGTCTATCAGCGGATTTCCGAGACCTTCGTGCTGGACGAGGAGATGCGCAACCGGCTGGCGGCGCTGAACCCGGCGGCCTCGTCCCGGATGGCGAACCGGCTGCTGGAGGCGCACGACCGCGCCTATTGGCAGACCAGCGCCGAAACCCTGGCGGCGCTGCGCGAGGCGGCGGATGCGCTGGAGGACCGGATGGAAGGGGTGGCCGCGGAATGACCGGGCATTGCGCATCCGGCACGGTCGGACCGGGGCTCTGCCCCGGACCCCGAGGTATTTCCGGCCCAAAGAAACAAGGGGCATTGCGCCCCGTTTGGAGGACTTCATGAGCCCGAGAGACGACATCCCGCAATTGCGGCGCGGTCAGGACGGTGAAGGATCGGTGCAGGTGCACCAGGACGCCGACGCCAGGATCGAGGGGGCCAAGGTCTTTTCCGTCTACGGCAAGGGGGGGATCGGCAAGTCGACGACCTCGTCCAACCTCTCGGCGGCCTTTGCCAAGATGGGCAAGCGGGTGCTGCAGATCGGCTGCGACCCCAAGCATGACAGCACCTTTACCCTGACGGGCCGGTTGCAGCCCACGGTGATCGACATCCTCAAGGAGGTGGATTTCCACGCCGAGGAGCTGCGCCCCGAGGACTTCGTGACCGAGGGCTGGGGCGGCGTGCATTGCGTCGAGGCGGGCGGCCCGCCCGCCGGCACCGGCTGCGGCGGCTACGTCGTGGGCCAGACGGTGAAGCTGTTGAAACAGCACCACCTGCTGGAAGACACGGACGTGGTGATCTTTGACGTCCTGGGCGACGTGGTCTGCGGCGGCTTTGCCGCGCCCCTGCAGCACGCCGACCGGGCGGTGATCGTGACCGCCAATGATTTCGACAGCATCTACGCGATGAACCGGATCATCGCCGCGGTGCAGGCCAAGTCGGCCAACTACAAGGTGCGGCTGGCGGGCTGTATCGCCAACCGCTCGCGCGAGACCGACGAGGTCGATCGCTACTGCGCCAGGGTCGGCTTCGACCGGATCGCGCATATGCCCGACGTGGACGCCATTCGCCGCTCGCGGCTGAAGAAGAAGACGCTTTTCGAGATGGACGACGAAGACGACATCATCGCCTGCCGGGCGGAATACCTGCGGCTGGCCGAGACGCTCTGGCGCGGGACCGAACCGCTGGCGCCGGCGCCGATGGAAGACCGCGACATCTTTGAAATGCTGGGGTTCGACTGAATGAGCTACGAGGCCACCAGATCCCGGGTCGAGACCTATTTCGACACCACCGCCACCCGCACATGGGAGCGGTTGACCAGCGATGCGCCGGTCAGCCGCATCCGCGAGACCGTGCGGCGCGGACGGGACGCGATGCGGACACAGATCCTGTCGCGCCTGCCAGGTGACCTGCGCGGGGCGCGGGTGCTGGACGCGGGCTGTGGCACCGGACAGATGACCGCCGAACTGGCGGCGCGCGGGGCCGAGGTGGTGGCCGTCGACATTTCCCCGGCGCTGGTCGGGATCGCGCGGGACCGCCTGCCCATCGACCTGCGCGGGCAGGTACATTTCACCAGCGGCGACATGCTGGACCCGGCGCTGGGCCGGTTCGACCATGTGACCGCGATGGACAGCCTGATCTACTACGCCGAAAGCGA
Organism: Mameliella sp. LZ-28; assembly: GCF_012274245.1. Lineage (NCBI taxonomy): Bacteria > Pseudomonadati > Pseudomonadota > Alphaproteobacteria > Rhodobacterales > Roseobacteraceae > Antarctobacter > Mameliella sp. LZ-28. The sequence goes on from NZ_JAANYX010000033.1 coordinate 426,616, forward strand.
CATCGCGCAGGCCCTGCAGGGGCTGGCCCGCCGCACCGAGGGCCGCCTGGTCTTTACCGTGGCGCCGCGCACGCCCCTGTTGATGGCAATGTGGCGCATGGGACAGCTGTTCCCGCGCGCCGACCGGTCGCCGGTGATGGTGCCGCATGCCCCGGCCCGCCTGTCGCGCGCGCTGGGACGCGCCGGGGCGCCCGGGCGGCTGGCGGTGCTGGAGCGGGTTTCGGTCGGCTTCTACATCAGCCAGGCGATGGAGCTGGCCTCATGATCCTGCGCCCCGCCCATCTCAAGGCCCTGACGGCGCGGCTGTTGCCCTTTGCGGATGCCGCCAGCCCCGGCCTGCCGATGGGCCAGCTGTTGCGGTTGTCGCTGTTCCAGGTCTCGGTCGGCATGGCGACGGTGATGCTGCTGGGCACGCTGAACCGGGTGATGATCGTCGAGCTGTCTGTGGCGGCCACGGTGGTCGCGGCGATGATCGCCCTGCCGGTACTGATCGCGCCGTTCCGGGCGCTGCTGGGGTTCCGGTCGGACACCTACCGCAGCGCGATCGGCTGGAAACGCATTCCCTACCTCTGGTTCGGCTCGCTTTGGCAGATGGGCGGGCTGGCGGTCATGCCCTTTGCGCTGCTGGTTCTGTCCGGCGACGCGGTGCACCAGCTGCCCTTTGCCGGAGAGGTGCTGGCGGCGCTGGCTTGCCTGATGACGGGCCTGGGACTGCACATGACCCAGACCGCCGGGCTGGCGCTGGCCACGGACCGCGCCGATGCGGAGACGCGCCCGCGCGTGGTTGCCTTGCTTTACGTGATGTTCCTCTTGGGCATGGGGGTTTCGGCGGTGGTGATTGGCTGGCTGTTGCGGGACTTCAGCCCCCTGACGCTGGTGCGCGTGGTGCAGGGCGCGGCGGTCGTCGGCATCCTGCTGAACCTGGTCGCGCTGTGGAAACAGGAACACATGCGCCCGATGTCGCGCGCCGAGCGCGAGGCGCCCCGCCCGCGCTTTGCCGAGGCCTGGTCCGACCTGCTGGCTGGCGGAGAGGCCGGGCGGCTGCTGGCGGTGGTATTCCTGGGCACGCTGGCCTTCAACATGCAGGACGTGCTGCTGGAACCCTACGGCGGCGAGATCCTGGGCCTGAGCGTGTCAACCACGACGCTGTTGACCGCCATCTGGGCGGCGGGCGCGCTGGCGGGCTTTGCCCTGGCTGGCCGGGCCCTGGCGCGCGGGCGGGACGCCATGCGCATGGCGGGCACCGGGATGCTGAGCGGGATCGCGGGTTTCTGCGCGGTGGTCTTTGCCGCACCGATGCAAGCGCCCGGACTGTTCTTTGCCGGGGCCGGGCTGATCGGCCTGGGCGGCGGGCTTTTTGCAGTTTCGACCCTGCTGGCGGCGATGCGGATGCCCGCCACCGGCCGGGCCGGGCACGGCCTTGCCCTGGGCGCCTGGGGGGCCGCACAGGCCACAGGGGCCGGGCTGGCCATCGCCCTGGGCGGAGGCCTGCGCGACTGGATCGGGGCGCTGGCCAGCGCCGGCGGCCTGGGCACCGCGCTGCAATCCCCCGCCACCGGCTATGCCTTTGTCTACCACCTGGAAATCGGGCTGCTTTTCGTGACCCTCGCGGCCCTTGGCCCGCTGGTGCGCCTGCGCAGGCCGCCCCCCACCCCGCAATCGGAGACCCGCATCGGACTTGCGGATTTCCCCACCTGAGACCCCGAGTCGAGAGCACGGACACCCTGGAAAGGACAGACCAATGGCAGACCCCTTCTTCGGCAACTTCGACCTGGCGAGCCTGGCGCTCTGGCTGTTTCTCGTATTCTTCGCCCTGCTGATCTACTACATCCAGCGCGAGAACATGCGCGAGGGCTATCCGCTCGAAAACGACGACGGCGACCCGGCGCCCAACCAGGGCATGTTCCCGGTTCCCGACGACAAGACCTTTACGCTGCCCCACGGGCGCGGCACCGTCACCGTGCCGTCGGGCCAGAACAGGGAACGGGCCGACCTGGCGCTGGCACGCACCGCCGCCTCGGACGGGTTCCCCTTTGAGCCGACCGGCGACCCGATGGCCGATGGTGTCGGGCCTGCTTCCTGGGCGGCACGGCGAGACGTGCCGGAACTGGATGGCCACGGACACCCCAAGATCGTGCCGATGAATGCCACCGGAACCTTTCACGTCGCCGCCGGGCGCGATCCGCGCGGGCTGCCCGTTGTGGCCGGGGACGGCGCCGTCGTCGGCAAGATTTCCGACATGTGGGTGGACGCGCCGGAACAGCTGGTCCGCTACCTGGAGGTGACGCTGGACGACGAGGCGGGCAAGCGGTTGATCCCGATGACGATGGCCCGCATCCGCAAGGACAGCGTGCGCGTGCGCTCGATCTTTGGCGCGCAGTTCGCAGGCGTGCCGCAACATGCCTCGCCCCGGCAGGTGACGCTGCTGGAAGAGGAAAAGATCTGTGCCTGGTACGGCGGCGGCACGCTTTACGCCAGCGCCGCGCGGCAGGCCCCGCAACTGGGCTGAGACCGGGAAAGGAAGAGCGCCATGAGCCATGACGATTTCGCCTTCGAGCCGGTCCGCGGCCTGCCCGAACGCCCACCGGAGGGAGAGCAGATCCTCTGGCAGGGGCGCCCGGACTGGTGGGCGCTGACGGTTGAGGCGCTGAACCTGAAATGGGTGGCGCTCTACTTTGTGGGGCTGGCGGCCTGGCGCTTTGTCACCCTGGTCGACCAGGGCAGCGCGGTTCAGGCCTTTGCGGCCTCGTCCCCCTTCCTGGTCCTGGGCGCGATCGTCTGCGTGCTGCTGATGATCGTGGGCTTTGTCCAGGCCCGGGCCACGGTCTACACGATCACCAATCGCCGGGTCGCGATGCGCATCGGCGCCGCGCTGACGGTGACGCTGAACCTGCCTTACAGCCAGATCCGCAGCGCCGACCTGTCGCTGCGACGCCGGGGCACCGGGACCGTCGCGCTGGACCTGCTGCCCGGGGACGTGCGCCTGTCCTACCTGGTGTGCTGGCCGCATGTGCGCCCCTGGGTGCTGCGCCGCACACAGCCCGCGCTGCGCTGCATCCCCGAGGCCGAAAACGTCGCGCGCCTGCTGGCTGACCAGGCCGAGGCCGAGATCGCAACGCCCCGCGTGGCCCGTGGCACCCCTGCCCGCCCCGCGACCCTGGCCGCAGAGTAGAGGTTTCGCAATGTCCCGCACCGCAATGCCGCCCCGCCTGAGACGCCCCGCCGACGACAAGGAGCTTGTCCCGCGCGTCATGGTGCGGCTGGTGGGCCTGCTGATGCTGACGGTGCTGGCACTGGTGACCGCCGCCCGCCTGACCGACCGCCCGCTGGAGGCACTGCCGCCGGGCGGCGCCGTGACCCTCAGCCGCGAGATCGTGCTGTCCGGCGACATGGCCGGTGCCGCGCGGGTCCACACGCCCGAGGGTGTGCTGATTGCCGATCTTACGCCCGAAGTGGGTGGATTCATCTCCGGTGTCTACCGGGTCCTGCTGCACGAGCGTGGCAAACATGGTGTCGCGCCTGACGCCCCCGTCACGCTCTTGCAACGCGATACCGGCAGGCTCGAGCTGCACGACAGCAGCACCGGGTGGCGCGCCGACCTGATGGGGTTCGGCGCAGACAATGCCAGGGCCTTCGGGCGTTTGCTGGCGCAATGAGGGAAGGAGGCCAATAAATGGGATGGCTGACACATGAATTGGAAAGGGCGCCCTGCACGGTAGAGATCTCGCACAGGTTCGAGAGCCTGCACGCGCATGTGCGTTTCGATAACGGCACCACCGTCTACCCCGGCGACAGCGTCCGGGTCCACGGACCCGAGATCATGGCGCCCTACGGCGAGGTGATCCGCGAGGCGCGCGAGGCGACGATCGTCCGCGCCTCCGGGCTGGAACGGCTCTGGACCCGGCTGACCGGCGATTTCGAGGTTATGGAACTCTGCGAATTCTCCTTCTCCGAGGAGGTCACGCTATGAACGTCCAGAACATGCACAGCGCCGACGCCACCACCGCCGAGGAAGGCCTGGCGATCCAGGCGGAACAGGCGAAATTCGACAGCAAGGCCGCCACCGAGACGGCGATGCAGAACACCCTGCTGACGCCGCGCTTTTACACCACCGATTTCGACGAGCTGGACGCCATCGACGTCAGCCCGGTGCGCGACGACTGGGACCGGCTGATCGCGCAGATGGTCAGCGACCCGAACAAGGGCCATTTCAAGAAGAACGAGGACTGGGACCGGATCGACTGGGACGGGATGGAGCCGCAGTTGCGCAAGGAATTCATCGACTTCCTGATCTCCTCCTGCACTGCCGAATTCTCGGGCTGCGTGCTTTACAAGGAGATGAAGCGGCGCGGCACCAACAAGGACGTGACCCAGCTGTTCCAGCTGATGGCGCGGGACGAGGCGCGGCACGCGGGCTTTATCAACGACGCCCTGCGCGAGGCAGGCGTGGCGGTGAACCTGGGCTTCCTGACGCAGAAGAAGAAATACACCTATTTCCGGCCCAAGTTCATCTACTACGCCACCTACCTGTCGGAAAAGATCGGCTACGCGCGGTACATCACCATCTATCGCCACCTCGAGGCGCACCCCGAGCACCGCTTTCACCCGATCTTCAAGTGGTTCCAGGAATGGTGCAACGACGAGTTCAGCCACGGCGAGGCCTTTGCCCTGCTGATGAAGACCGATCCGAAACTGACCTCGGGCGTCAACGTGCTGTGGATCAAGTTCTTTCTCACGGCGGTCTTTGCCACGATGTATGTCCGCGACCATCAGCGACCCGCCTTTCACAAGGCGCTTGGCGTCGATCCGGACTGGTACGGGCAAGAGGTCTTTGCCAAGACCAGCGCCCTGTCGAAACAGATCTTTCCGATCACGCTGGACATCGACAGCCCGCGCTGGTCGGCCGGGCTGAAGCGGCTGCAAAAGGCCAATGCCGATCTTGACCGCGCCCGCAAACAGGGCGGCGTGGCCGGGTTCGCGCGGCGGATCTCGGCGCAGGTGCGGGCGGTGACGGCCTTTGCCGGGCTCTATTTCATCCCGGCGATAAAGCATCGCCTGCCGGCCAGCACCCGGCTGGAGCCGGCCTATTGAGCGACCGGGCGCATATCCCCCGGCGCCCCTGTGCAGACAGCGCCTTTCGGGTGTGCCCGTCATGACGGGCGCGCCCTGGATCGCTGCGCTGGCCGCGCTGTTTCTCTGGTGGTTTTCCACCGGGGCGATCCTGGTCGTCGTGCGCATGGCGGACCGGCGCGGGGCGCGGGCGCGGCGGGCGGTCACGCTGGCGGGCCTGCCCCTGCTGGCACTGGGCGCCTGGGGCATTCACGTCACCCAGGCGCTGGCAGGCCCCGGCGGCGCCTACTGGGCCTTCCTGTCGGCGCTGGCGGTCTGGGGCTGGATCGAGCTGTCCTTCATGACCGGCGCGATCACCGGCCCCAATCCCTATGCCTGCCCCCGTGGCCTGCCGGAATGGGAACGCTTCATCCGCGCCTGGGGCACCATCGCCTACCACGAGATGCTGCTGGCCGCCGTGCTGATCGCGATCTGGCTGCACGGCCATGACGCCGCGAATAGCGTTGCGCCCTGGACCTTCACCATCCTCTATTTCGCGCGCATCTCGGCCAAGCTGAACCTCTATTTCGGCGTGCCCCGGATAAACACCGAGTTCATCCCCGAGGCGCTGTCGCACCTGGCCAGCCATTTCCGCGTGCAGCGGCTCAACTGGCTGTTCCCGGTGTCGGTCACGGCGCTGAGCCTGGCCACCGCCTGCTGGCTGGAACGGCTGGTGGCGGCGCCGACGCCGGGGGCGGCCACGGGGTTCGCCCTGCTGGCGGCCCTGACCGCGCTGGCGCTGCTGGAACACTGGCTGATGGTGCTGCCCCTGCCCGATGCGAAACTCTGGCGCTGGATGCTGCCCGCGCCCCGCCCTGCCACGACGACACGACACCCGGAGGAACCTCATGGAATTTGACGCCCTGTTCACCGCCCAGCTCGACGCGCTCAAACAAGAGGGCAACTACCGGATCTTCGCGGAACTCGAACGCCGCTGCGGGGCCTTTCCCGCCGCGCGCAGCCATGACGCCGACACGCCGGACGAGGTGACCGTCTGGTGTTCGAACGACTACCTCGGGATGGGCCAGCATCCGGCGGTTCGTGCGCGGATGAAGGAGGTGGTGGATCAGTGCGGCACCGGGGCGGGTGGCACGCGCAACATCTCCGGCACCAATGCGCATCACGTCGCGCTGGAGGCGGAACTCGCCGACCTGCACGGCAAGGAGGCGGCGCTGCTCTTCACCTCGGGCTATGTCTCGAACTGGGCCGCGCTTTCGACCCTGGGCAGCCGTTTGGCGGATGCGGTCATCCTCTCGGACGCGGCCAATCACGCCAGCATGATCGAGGGCATCCGTCATTCCCGCGCCCGCAAGGTGATCTGGAAACACAACGACCCCGAGGACCTGGACCGCAAGCTGGCGGCGCTGCCCGCCAACGCGCCCAAGATCGTCGCCTTCGAATCCGTCTACTCGATGGATGGCG
>NZ_JAANYX010000034.1:0-431057 GCF_012274245.1 Mameliella sp. LZ-28
GCCCACCAGCACCACCGCCAGGCCGGGCGTGATGCCGTTCTCATCCTTCAGCCGCGCCACATGCGCCGCCACCTTCTCGCGGACCGTGGCCGCAAAGGCCTTGCCGTCAATGATTGTTGCGCTCATCTCTCTAGTCCCTGTTCCGCGCGGTCCATGCCACGCCCCGAAATGATGGACGGGTGCGGAAGCATTCCGCCGCCGCACCCGCACTGTCAGGGACCCGAGGCTCAGGCCCCCTCAGTTGCTCTTGCCTGTCGGGCGGAGCGATCCGCCTTAGAACAGGCCTTCGATCTGGCCCGCGTCGTTCAGGCGGATGCTTTCCGACGCCGGCACCCGGGGCAGGCCCGGCATGGTCATGATCTCGCCGCAGACGACGACGATAAAGCCCGCGCCCGCCGAAAGCCGCACTTCGCGCACCGGCACCGAATGGCCCGTGGGTGCGCCACGCAGGTTCGGATCGGTCGAGAAGGAATACTGCGTCTTGGCCATGCAGACCGGCAGGTTGCCATAGCCCTGCTCTTCCCAGAGCTTCAGCTGATCGCGGATCTTCTTGTCCATCAGCGCCTCGTCGGCGCGATAGATGCGCTTGCAGATGGTCTGGATCTTCTCGGCCAGCGGCATCTCGTCGGGGTAGATCGGCGAGAAGTTGGCGCTTTCACCCTCGGCCACGGCCACGACCTTGCGCGCAAGATCCGCGGAGCCTTCGGAGCCCAATTCCCAGTGACGGCTCAGCACCGCCTCGGCACCGTGGCTGGCGACGTATTCCTTGATCGCCGCGACCTCGGCATCGGTATCGGTGACGAAATGGTTGATCGCCACGACGACCGGCACGCCGAAGCTCTTGAGGTTCTCGATGTGACGGCCCAGGTTCGGGCAACCCTTCTTGACCGCATCCACGTTTTCGGCGCCCAGGTCGGCCTTGGCCACTCCGCCGTTCATCTTCATCGCGCGCACGGTGGCCACGCAGACCACGGCGGACGGCGCAAGACCGGCCTTGCGGCACTTGATGTTCATGAACTTCTCGGCGCCCAGGTCGGCCCCGAAACCGGCTTCGGTCACGACGTAGTCGGCCAGCTTCAGCGCGGTGGTCGTCGCGATGACCGAGTTGCAGCCGTGCGCGATGTTGGCAAAGGGACCGCCGTGGACGAAGGCCGGGTTGTTTTCCAGCGTTTGCACCAGGTTCGGCTGCATCGCGTCCTTGAGCAGGACGGTCATCGCGCCTTCGGCCTTGATGTCACGGCAATAGACCGGCGACTTGTCACGGCGATAGGCGATGATCATCGACCCAAGACGCTCTTCGAGATCCTTGAGGTTCTTGGCGAGGCAGAGGATTGCCATGACCTCGGAGGCCACGGTGATGTCAAAACCGTCCTCACGCGGGAAACCGTTGGCCACACCGCCCAGCGAGGAGGTGATCTGGCGCAGCGACCGGTCGTTCATGTCGACAACGCGGCGCCACTGGACGCGGCGCAGGTCGATTTCCTGTTCGTTGCCCCAATAGATGTGGTTGTCGATCATCGCCGAGAGCAGCGAATGCGCCGAGGTGATGGCGTGGAAGTCGCCGGTGAAGTGGAGGTTCATTTCCTCCATCGGCACGACCTGCGCCATGCCGCCCCCGGCGGCGCCGCCCTTCATCCCGAAGTTCGGGCCAAGCGAGGCTTCGCGGATGCAGATCATCGCCTTCTTGCCGATATGGTTCAGACCGTCGCCCAGACCCACGGTCGTGGTGGTCTTGCCTTCGCCCGCCGGCGTCGGGTTGATGGCGGTGACGAGGATCAGCTTGCCGTCCGGGCGGTCCTGAACCGAGTTGATGAAATCCTGGCTCACCTTGGCCTTGTCGTGACCGTAGGGCAGCAGGTGTTCGCCCGGAATGCCCAGCCCGTCGCCGATCTCCTGGATCGGTTTCTTCTTGGCCTCGCGGGCGATTTCGATATCCGTTTTATGTGCCATGTTAAGTCCCTGTGGGTTGGAGCTTGGGTTACTCGGCTGCGGTTTTTGCCAAGGCCTCGACCCTCACGGCCGAGAACTTGAACTCCGGGATCTTGCCGTAGGGGTCGATCGCCGGGTTGGTCAGGACGTTCGCCGCCGCCTCGACATAGGCGAAGGGGACGAAAACCATGTCCTCGGACACGGCGCGGTCGGCCCGCGCCATGATCTCGATGCTGCCCCGCCGCGTGGTCAGGCGGATCATCTCTCCGGGAACCACGCCAAGCGAGCGCAGCGTCCTGGGGTGCAGCGAACAGTTCGCTTCGGGTTCCACCGCGTCCAGCACGCTGGCCCGCCGTGTCATCGACCCGGTGTGCCAATGTTCCAGCTGGCGGCCCGTGGTCATGATCATCGGATAGGCCTCGTCCGGCGCCTCGTCCGGTGGGATGACGGCGGCGGGGGTGAACTTTGCCCGCCCCTCGGCGCGGGGGAACCCGTCGCCAAAGACCACCGCCTGTCCCGGATCGGTCGGGCTGAGCGAAGGATAGGTCACGGTTTCGGTTTCCAGCCGGTCCCAGGTGATGTTGTCCAGCGACTTCATCACCAGTTTCATCTCGGCAAAGACCTCGGAGACATCCGAATAGTCCCAGGGCAGGCCAAGGCGCTGCGCCAGGTCGACGGTGATCTCCCAGTCCTCGCGCGCCTCGCCCGGCGGCGGAACGGCCGGACGCACGCGCTGTACTTGCCGATTGGTGTTGCTGACCGTCCCGTTCTTTTCATAAAGCGCCGAGGCAGGCAGGATCACATCGGCAAAGTTCGCCGTCTCGGTCAGGAAGATGTCCTGCACCACCAGGTGTTCCAGCTTGGCAAAGGCCTCGCGGGCGTGGTCCACATCCGGGTCGGACATGGCCGGGTTTTCGCCCTGGATGTACATGCCCTTGATGTTGCCGGCATAGACCTGATCGACGATCTCGGTGACGGTCAGGCCCTTCTTGTTGGACCAATCCTCGTCCCGGCCCCAGACGCCAAAGATGTCTTCCCGAACCGCGTCATCCTCGACCGAGCGGTAGTCGGGCACGAACATCGGGATCAGACCGGCGTCCGATGCACCCTGCACGTTGTTCTGACCGCGCAGCGGATGCAGGCCGGTTCCCGGACGACCGACATGGCCGGTCATCAGCGCCAGGCTGATCAGGCAACGCGAGTTGTCGGTGCCGTGGATGTGCTGGCTGACACCCATGCCCCAGAAGATCATGCCCGCCTTGGCTCCGGCAAAGGTGCGGGCCACGTCGCGGATCACGTCGGGTGCAATCCCGCAGATCGGCTCCATCGCCTCGGGGGTAAAGGCCTTGAGGTGTTCCTTCTCGGCCTCCCAGTTCTCGGTGAAGGCCTCGATATACTGCTGGTCGTAAAGCCCCTCTTCGACGATCACGTTCATGATCGCGTTCAGCAGGCTGACATCGGCACCTGGGCGGAACTGCACCATCTGGTAGGCATGGCGCTTCAGCCCCTGCCCGCGCGGATCCATCACGATCAGCTTGCCGCCGCGCTTGGCGAACTGCTTGAAATAGGTCGCGGCAACGGGGTGATTTTCCAGCGGGTTGGCGCCGATGATGATCGCCACGTCCGCGTTCTCGACCTCGTTGAAGGTCGCGGTCACCGCGCCCGATCCGACGTTTTCGATCAGGGCCGAAACAGAAGACGCATGGCAGAGCCGCGTACAGTGGTCGACGTTGTTGTGCTTGAAGCCCTGGCGGATCAGCTTCTGGAACAGGTAGGCCTCTTCGTTGGTGCATTTGGCACTGCCGAAGCCTGCCACCGACTGCCCGCCATGAGCCTGGCGCAGCCTGGCCAGGCCACCGGCGGCGGCCTGCATTGCCTCTTCCCACGACGCTTCGCGGAAATGGGTCAAAAGGTTGCCGGGATCGACGTTCAGCCCCTTGGCCGGCGCGTCCTCGCGGCGGATCAAGGGCTTGGTCAGCCGGTGCGGGTGGTGGATATAGTCAAAGCCGAAGCGGCCCTTGACGCAAAGGCGCCCCTCGTTCGCGGGGCCGTTGATGCCTTCGACATACTTGACCTTGCCATCCTTGACCTTGAGCGAAACCTTGCAGCCGACGCCACAGAAGGGGCAGACGCTTTCGGTTTCGCTGTCATAATCCGAGCTGTCGCCATGCTGCGCCTCGTCGACGACAGTCGAGGGCATCAGGGCGCCGGTCGGGCAGGCCTGAACGCATTCCCCGCAGGCCACACAGGTCGAGGCGCCCATCGGGTCGGCGAAATCGAAGGTCGGATAGGCATCGTGACCACGACCGGCCATGCCGATCACGTCGTTGACCTGAACCTCGCGGCAGGCCCGCACGCATAGGCCGCACTGGATGCAGGCATCCAGGTTGACGCTCATCGCGACGTGGCTGTCGTCCAGCAGCGGGATGCGGCCTTCTTCGAGCTTGGGAAAGCGGCTGGTGTCGATGCCGTTTTCATCCGCCATGTCCCAGAGGTGCGAGGACCGGTCATGTGCCACTTCGCGTTCCGGCTGGTCCGCGACAAGCAGTTCCATGACCATGTTGCGCGCGGCCTTGGCGCGGTTGCTCGCGGTGTTGACGACCATGCCCTCGGACGGCTCGCGGATACAGGAGGCGGCCAGCGTGCGCTCGCCCTCGATCTCGACCATGCAGGCGCGGCAGTTGCCATCGGGGCGATACCCCGGTGCGGGCTTGTGGCAGAGATGCGGGATCTTCAGACCGCGACCATTGGCCACTTCCCAGATCGTCATCCCCTTTTCGGCGGTGACGTCCTGGCCGTCCAGCTTGAAGGTGATTGTCTCGCTCATCGCTCAGACCTCGTCGGGAAAATGCTTGATTGTCAGGCGGATCGGGTTCGGGGCGGCCTGTCCGAGGCCACAGATCGAGGCGTCGACCATCGTCTGGCTCAGCTCTTCAAGCAGGCCCTGGTCCCAGCGGCCGGCCTGCATCAGCTTGACCGCCTTTTCACAGCCTGCGCGGCAGGGCGTGCACTGGCCACAGCTTTCGTCCTCGAAGAAGCGCAGCATGTTCAGCGCGGCATCGCGGGCGCTGTCCTGGTCCGACAGGACCACGACGGCAGCCGAGCCGATGAAGGAGCCATGCGGCTGCAAGGTATCGAAATCCAGCGGCACGTCGTTCAGCGACGCGGGCAACAGCCCCGAGGACGGACCACCCGGCTGGTACGCCTTGAAGCTGTGCCCTTCCAGCATGCCGCCCGCTGCCTCGATGATATCGGTGATGGTCGAGCCTGCCGGCAGCAGATGCACGCCGGGCGTGTTCACACGGCCGGACACCGAGTAGCTGCGCAGACCCTTGCGACCGTTCTTCTCGACCGAGTTCAGAACCTCCGGCCCTTCGCGCAGGATGCGGGCCACCCATTTCAGCGTTTCGACGTTGTGAACCAGTGTCGGACGGTCAAAGACCCCGACCTGGGCCACAAAGGGCGGACGATGGCGCGGGATGCCGCGCTTGCCCTCGATCGACTCGATCATCGCGCTTTCTTCGCCGCAGATATAGGCGCCCGCGCCACGGCGCAGGTCGATGTATCCGGGGGTAACGATACCGGCCTCTTCCAGCGCGGCAATCTCGCGGCGCAGGATTTCCAGCACGGCGGGGTATTCGTCGCGCATGTAGATGAAACAGGTTTCCGCCTCGACCGCCCAGGCGGCAATCAGCATCCCCTCGAGGAAAAGATGCGGCGTGCGTTCAAGGTAGTAACGGTCCTTGAACGTGCCGGGTTCACCCTCGTCACCGTTTACCGCCAGGTAACGCGGGCCCGGATTGGCGCGCACAAAGCCCCATTTCTTGCCGGACGGGAAACCAGCACCGCCAAGCCCGCGCAGGCCGGCGGACAGGACCTTGTCCTGGACCGCTTCCCAATCGCCATCCTGACGCAGGTCGGCCAACACCTTGTAGCCACCTTCAGCCTTGTAGGCGTCAAAGGTTTCATAGTCGGGAATGCGGGCATGGGTTTCACCCGCAGCGATCGCGGCCTGCACCTTTTCCGGCGTGGCATGATCGATGTGATTGTGCCCCAGTTCCAGCACCGGCGCGGTATCGCAACGCCCCATGCAGGGCGCCCGCAGGACACGCACCTGGGTCGGGTCCATCCCCTTTTCCAGCGCCGCGCGCAGCTGATCCGCACCCGCCAGTTCGCAGGACAGCGAGTCGCAGACACGGATTGTCAGCGCGGGCGGTGGGGTGTCGTCTTCCTTGATGACGTCGAAATGCGCATAGAAGGTCGCGACCTCGTAGACCTCGGCCATGCTCAGGCGCATTTCTTCGGCAAGGGCCCGCAGGTGCCGGGCCGAAAGATGTCCAAAGTGGTCCTGGATCCGGTGAAGGTGCTCGATCAACAGGTCACGGCGGCGCGGCGCATCCCCGAGGAGAGAACGAACCTCGGCCAGTGCTTCGTCATCATACTGACGGCCTTTCGGCGTGTGACGCCCCTTGCCTCGGCCTGTCTTCCAGATACCCACGTCATCGAGCGACATGTTCAACGATCCTCTCGGTTTTTAGACCTTCAATACTTTCCCAATAATCAATTTATTTTACCCACGGTCAACACCAAATTTTGGCACCGAAGGGAAAAGGGCATCGCTGAAGAGGATGGAATCGTGCACTTGGCGCGGTCGATCCGAACGGCGCCTGCCTTCGCAGAGAAACAAATTTCGCGGATAGGAAATTTATATTTTTTAATTTATAATCAATTACTTGATTCGAATAACACGCCTCAACACGAAACACTTGCTCGCACATTCAGTCGTGTTCTTCGCGCGATAGATCGGGCCGCCGCCACTCCTTGGATGGCGGTGACAACCGGTCGATCTGAAGCGCTCAATTAACAATGCCAGTGAAATTCAGCGGCAAGCCTCGCTGCCTGGGCTTTCGACCCGCCCTTGCCGATGAGATTGGTGACCGTTGTCGCGCGCCCAGAGAGCAAAACGCATTGTCATCCGACGCCTGAAAGCCCGGGAATCAGGCTGGAGAATCGACATGGCGGCGAAGACTCGCACAGGGGTGGAACCGCTTTTGGCAGGACCTGCGCCGTAACAGGGTCAGCCGGGCCAGTTCACCAGTTCTGCCTCTATCTGGCCGCGCAATGCATTGCACATTCGCAGGCCCGTGGCTGTCAGCAGGTCATCCGGGGTCACGCAGCCAACCCGCACTTTTCCGGTCGACAACAGCTGCGCCCGCATGACCCCCGGCAAGACCCCGTCCGACAGGGGCGGTGTCACCCACTGATCCCCCTGACGAACCAGCAGGTTGGTGATCGTGCCTTCGCAGACATGCCCTTTCTCATTCAGAAAGACCGCCTCGTCCACGCCTTGGGGAAGTGCTGCGCGCATGTCATCGTAGAGACGTCGGCGCGTGGATTTCACCCGTAGCCAAGGGTCTTTCGAATCGAGCGTTGCCGGCGCGATGGCAACACGCCAGACAGCCGCAGGGGGCGGCAAGGACGCCGTTGTCGTCTCGAGCCGCCCGTCGCTGTGCAATACGGCGCGCACCCGCAGCGGGTCTGCCCCTTCGATCCCCGCCAAGACACCATCAAATGCCCCGGGATCAAAGCGAAACCCCAGCTTGCGAGCCGCGAGGCACATCCTGTCCCGATGCCGACGCGCCAGGACCACGCCCTGCCCCGGCTGCCACAGCATGGTTTCGATCAGGCCGGTTCCTGCTGGAACGTCGCGAAACGGCTTTTCCACAGCGCCTCCTCGTATTCATTGTCTGCACGGCTGTCCCAGACGAGGCCACCGCCGACATTCAGTACCGCTGTGCCATTCTCGACCAACAGCGTCCGGATCGCCACGTTGAATTCCGATCGCCCGTCGGGTGCCGCCCAGCCGATGGCGCCGCAATAGGCCTCGCGCGGGGCCGTCTCCAGGTCGTTGATGACTTCCATCGCGCGGATCTTGGGCGCGCCGGTGATCGATCCACAGGGAAACAGGGCCCGGAAGATATCAGAAAGTTCAATGCCGGGCGCCAGCCGCGCCTCGATCTGGCTGACCATCTGATGCACGGTTTCATAGGTCTCCACCTTGAACAGTTCCGGCACGGATACGGTTCCGGGCGTCGCGACCCGGGACAGGTCGTTGCGCAAGAGATCAACGATCATCAGATTTTCGGCCAGGGTCTTTTCATCCCCAGCCAGCCAACTGCGCAGATCCGCGTCCTCTTTCGCCGTTCGTCCCCGCGGCGCGGTTCCCTTCATCGGGCGCGTCGCTATTCGGCCGTCCCCGTCGACGCGGAAGAACAGTTCGGGCGAGCGCGACAGGATAGCCGGGCCATCATCAGGCATGACCAGCGCGCCGTGCGACACTGGCTGACGGGCGGAGAGCGCACCGTAGAGTGCCCTCAAGTCACCTGAACAGGGCGCGCAAAGCGGAAAGGTCAGGTTGGCCTGGTAGATGTCCCCGGAACCAATCCAGTCATGAACCTGCGCAAAGGCGCTGGCGTAGCGTGTCGCATCCCAGTCCGGTCGGAAGGTCCCCAGACTGAAATCTCCGCCCCGAGGCGCTGAGACGGGTCCGGGTGCGGGATAGACGCCAAAACACAAAAGCGGCATGCGCCGCCTGTCCGGCATCCGGTCTTCAAGGCGCGACTCCAGCGCATAGCCCAGTTCGTAGCTGGCATAGCCTGCAAGCCACTGCCCCGCCTGGCGCGCAGCATCGAGCTCCGCGAGTGCCGTCGGCACGTCCTCTGCGCTGTCGGCACGGATCAGGCGCGACGGGTTGGCAAATTCTGCTGCCGCATAGCCGGGGCCGAAATCGAACCGTATTTCCATCCTGCGCCCTGCCCAGAAGACCCGTTTCCAGAGTCGGGAGCGATACAGCAGGACAGCCTCGGGTTCAAATTATTTCACTCAAGGGAAATTCACGAAGGGCCGCAGTGGCTCTTCAGAATATTGATAATCGCTCACTTCGGTGAAACTTGGCTGGGGTGGTAGGATTCGAACCTACGGTACGCGGTACCAAAAACCGTTGCCTTACCACTTGGCTACACCCCAACCGTGGCGCGCTACTTACGATGAGGTTTCAGCGGGATCAAGACCAAAGTTTCAGGAATTTCACTTACCCGCCATCTGCGCCGGACCACCCTCTGCCGGAGCCTCTCCGAAGAAGCGGAACTGGGCCCGCCCGGCGCGTTTGGAGGCGTAGAGTGCCATATCTGCCTGCTCCAGCAACTCGTCAGGATTCTCGATGCCGCCGCTGGCGGTGGCGATGCCGATACTGGCGGAAACCCGGCACTCCCGGCCGTCGTAGCTTACCGGTTCCTCGATCCGGTCTATGAGATCGGCGGCAATCTCACCAAGACGCTCGGGCCGCATCAGGCCACCGAAGACAATCAGGAACTCGTCCCCGCCGACCCGGACTGCGGTATCATCCTTGCGGATAACGTCCGTCATGATGCGCGCCACATGCCGCAACACCAGATCCCCGGCCGCATGCCCCAAGGTGTCGTTGACCTGTTTGAAGAAATCCAGGTCGATGTGCATCAGGGCAAACGGTTCCCTTCCGCGCTTGAAACGTTCCAGAACCGCGTCAAGCGCCCGGCGGTTGCGCAGCCCGGTCAGGGTATCCGTGAAGGCCCGTTCTTCGGCGGCGACCATCGCTCCCTGAAGCCTGGTATTCAGGTTCCGGGACGCATCCATCGCCGCGGACTTTGCCTCGACCAGGTACAACATTTCGACGGCAAGATCCGTGGGCGCAAAATCCGAACTGGTCAGGGCATAGTCCCGCACCGCGCTCATGACATGGATGCCGAAAGACAGGTTGACCACTGCGCCACCCTGTCCATCGGCAACAAGCACGCCGTAAAGCTGTGTGCGGACTCCGCCGCGCAGCCGCAGACGGATCTTGCGGCCTTCGGTCTGCAACAGCTGCTTCATGCAGGTTACGGCGCGGGGCCTAAAAACCTCGAACACCTCGAGGAAGCGGGCGCCCTCCAGCGGTTCGGGACTGATCTTGTGCAAGGTCGGGCCGGCCTGGCGGATATGGCCCGAAGGCTCCAACAGCAGGTGCATCGGGCAGATCAGGTGCAGGATTTCCTCGGGCAGCATGCTCATCCCTCGCCCGCCCCGCCACTGCCCGCAGCCAGTTCGAACTCCCGCCCCTCGGCATAGGCGGTCTCGATCACCGTCACCATCAGGTATTGTTCGCCCCGGTGCCCGCTTTCGGTATCCAGAAGAACCAGCGCGCCGTAGTCATCGGCCATCGCCCGTAAGACGCCCATCATGACGTAGCCGAACCCGGGCAGGCCACCGCCCACCCGCAGCTTGAACTGGGTGTTGCCGTTGTCCGTCAGTTCAAGGTCAGGCAGGACGAGATCGGCGACCACCAGGCGGCTCCGGTCCGGAAGATCGTCCAGGGAATGCAGGAACTCGATGAAATCGACGCCACCAAAGCGCAGTAGGCGGCGCAAGCCCTCACTGTTGGGGTGCGACACGAGGTAGGTGCCGACATCCTCCCAGATCGCCTCGGCCGGCTTGTCCAGCACGGTTTCCGCCGCACCGATCAATGCGCTGTAGGTTTCGGGCGCATAGTTCAACATCGCCTCGAAGTCGGGCACCTCGAGGCCCGCCTTCTCGGCAATGTCGGCCCATATCCCGGGCCCATATGTATCCTCCACAAAGACCTGGAAGGTCCGCAGGATCAACCCATGCATCTTGCCATACCTCAACGCCTTGGTCGGAGCATGGCGGTCAGCGATTAAAAATCCGGAAACAGGTACAATTGCCCGGATTTCCGCGGGGAAGCCTGCGGACAAAGACCAGTCTCAGAAATCCGTCGGCGCCCCGCCCTCTGCCTTGCGGCGCGCGACGAAGTCCTCCAGCTCCTCACGGATCGCCACGTCCAGGGGCGGCGCCTCGAACTCGTCCATGATACGTTTGAACTGTGTATGCGCGCGCTCGGCCGTCCAGACAGCGCCAGCGGCTTCCCAGGCCTCGAAGTTCTTCCAATCCGACAGGAAGGGTTGGTAAAAGGCGGTCTCGTAGCGTTCCTGCGTGTGATCGACCCCGAAGAAATGGCCATTGGGGCCGACTTCGCGGATCGTCTCGACCGCCAGTGCATCGTCCGAAACATCGCAGACCTCGGGTTCGAGGTAACGCTGGATCTGCTGCAAAACCTCGCAGTCCATGATGAACTTTTCCGGGCTGGCCACCAGCCCGCCTTCCAGCCAGCCCGCAGCGTGATAGACCATGTTGGTGCCCGACTGGACCGCGGCCCAGAGCGAATGTTCTGTCTCCCACATGGCCTGCCCGTCCGGCACGTTGGCCGCGCAGACCCCCGATGACCGCATTGGCAATCCGTAAAACCGCGCCATCTGGCCGGTCATCTGGGTGGCACGCATGTACTCCGGGGTGCCGAAGGCCGGCGCGCCGGTCTTCATGTCGACGTTCGAGGTGAAAGTCCCGATCACGCAGGGAACACCGGGATTGATGATCTGCGCCAGAACCACCGCCGCCAGCCCCTCGGCCAGGGATTGCGCCACCGCGCCCGCCATCGTCACAGGCGCCATCGCACCGGCCAGCGTGAAGGGCGTCACCACCAGTCCCTGCCCGCGCCGCGCCATGCGCATCCAGCCATCCATCATCGGGTAGTCATGCTTCAATGGCGAGGTCGAGTTGATGTTGGTGTACATCCGCGGAACCGCCTCGAACTCTTCGTGGCCGATCCCCTGGCTGATCCGGACCATTTCCATCACGTCCTCGACCCGCTCCTTGCCCAGTGAATAGGCATGCATGACCTTGTCGGTCAGCGTCAGCTTGTCAAAGACCACGTCCAGATGGCGCACGCTGGCATGCACGTCCACCGGCTCGACCGGGTAGCCGCCGGCGAAGTGGATGCAGTTGAAATACTGCGTCAGCTTGAGCAGGTTGGCACATTGCTGGCGGGTGCCGGAGACCTTCTTGCCGATCTCCAGATCATAGTAGTTGGGCGGGGACGAGACGTTGCCAAAGAGGATATGCCCGTCCCCGATGGTCAGTTTGCGGTCTGGGTTGCGCGGCATGAGCGTGAACTTCGCCGGGGCCTTGGCGACCATCTCCATGACCATGTCACGCCCGATGCGGACGTTCTCGCCCTGGACGGTGCAACCCGCGGCACGCAGGATCTCGACCGCTTCGGGGTGCAGAAACTCGATTCCGATCTCTTCGAGGATGCGCATGGTCGCATGGTGTAGGCGTTCCACGCCCTCCTCGGTCAGCGGTTCCGTGGGGCGATCGATGTTGACGGGCAGACGCCAGGGCATCTGTTCGATTGCCGCGCCACCGCGGCGCCGGTTGCCCGCGCGCCCCCCGGTCCGGCGGCGTTTCTGGGCGGTCAAGATAGCGTCAGCGGCATCCGGCATGGTGGCTCTCCGTGTCTGGTGCCCACCATCACACAGCGCCCGCGACGCGCCTTCCTTCGCAAAACCGACGAAATTGGTCGCTTTCAGGTTCCGCGACCAGAGAGCCAGTCCGGAAGATGCCCGATGTCGGGCAGAACCACGTCCGCCATCGGTGCCAGGGTATCCGCATCCGCCATCCCGGTCAGCACACCGGCTGTCCACATGCCTGCGGCACGACCGGCGGCAAGGTCATGCAAGCTGTCGCCAACCATGATCACCCGGTCCGGTGCATGACCTGTCGCCGAGGCAAAGGCCAGCAAGGGCCGGGGCGACGGCTTGGCGCCGTGACCGCTGTCAGCGCCGGCCACGAAATCGAACATCCCCTCGATCCCGGCGGCCCGCAGATGCGCACGCGCCACGGATTCGCTGTCGTTGGTCATCACTCCCAGACTGAGCCCGCGCGCCGCCAGCCCGGCGAGATAGGGCACCAGCGCCACGGCTTCGCTTAACGGGGCGTCGGCCGCCTCGGCGATGATCAGCGATTCGAGCTCTTCGATACCGCGTTCGGGTAGGATGGGGGCGATCAGTTCGGCAACCTCGCGGTTGGTTCCCGCGATCACCGGGCTGCCAGGCAGGAAACTGCACGCCTCGAGATCGAACATCAGGGCCCGCGCCAGACCGTGCCGTCGCAGGTCATCTCCGTCGGCCAGCCGTAGGATCAGGCGCGCCGCAAAGGCGTTCCAGGTTTCAGCAAAATCGAACAGGGTGCCGTCCTTGTCGAAGAGCACCGCCTCGATCGCGGCTAAAGTCATGTCCAGTGTACCGTTTCCCCGCCCGGCAGGGCCATCCGCGCGGCCATAGGGTCCTGCGGCCGAAGACCTTCCGCCTCGCAGAAAGCCATGACCCAGGCATCATCCATCAGGAGGAAATCAAGAACCGACCCCTGAAAGACCGGGTCCTGCAACCCCTCCCGAAAGTCCTCCTGCGAGGCCCCCGTCGCGCCCAGGAAGACCGGCAGCAACTCGTCGTTTCCGGCCAGCCAGGCCACCGCCTGCAAGCCGACGGTTTCGGCGGCTTCCCGCGACAGATCCATTTTGATCTCTCTCCGAAAGGGTTTCTTAACCAATAGTCATCAAAGCTGAGCGGAAAGAAAAGTGCAAGCGCGGCTAACTGCGGCTAACCTGCATATGCGGGGGTATCGAAAGATGACCGGAAGGATATTGATAGTGGATTCGGTTCCGACGAACCGCATCATCCTGCGTGTCAAACTGTCCGCCGCCTACTACGACGTGATTCAAGCCGACAACGGAGAGGCCGCGCTGGCCTTGCTGCGCAAACTCTCGCCCGATCTCGTGATTACCGCCACCGACCTTCCCGACATGACGGGGCGTGCGCTCTGCGCGGAAATCAACAAGTTGCCGGCCAGCGTGCGCATTCCCGTGGTGATCCTGCATGGCGCCGACGACCCCGGCGAACGGCTTGCATCGCTTGCAGCGGGCGCCGACGATGTGCTGACCCGTCCGGTCGATGATCTTGTCATGCTGGCCCGGCTGCGCTCTCTCCTGCGTGCCCGCGACGCGGAGGCAGAGCTGCAGTTGCGCGACGACACTCAGCGCGCGCTCGGCCTTGCCGAACAGGGGACTGCATTCGTGGCGCCGGGCCTTGTCCGCCTGGTCTCTCCGCCGAAACTGCCCGAGACGAAGGCTCTGAGCGAGGGGCTGGCCGCGCGCATTCCCGACCGGATCGAGGTGGTCGACCCCGAGGACGCGTTGCGCGAGCATACCCGCGCTCCGGATGTCGTGGTCGTCGCCGAGGCGCCGGGCAGTTCCGGCGAGGCGCTGACGCTCTTGCCGCAACTGCGCGCCAGCCGTCACACCCGCCATTCGGCGCTGATCTACATCGCCCAGCCCAACCAGCAGCGAGAGGCGGCAAGTGCGCTCGACATGGGCGCGAACGACCTGCTCAGCTCGGGTCTGGACCTGGACGAACTGGCCATCCGGTTGAAGAAGCAGGTCGAGCGCAAGCGCACCAATGACCGGCTGCGCGCCAATATGCGCGACGGGCTGCGCGCGGCGGTCTGCGACCCTCTTACCGGGCTCTACAATCGCCGCTATGCGGTGCCGCATTTGTCGCGGCTGGCGGACCGTGCCACGGGCCAGAAACGCCCCTATGCCCTGTTGCTGGCGGATCTCGATTTCTTCAAGCAGGTCAATGACAACCACGGCCATGCAGCCGGGGACGCGGTCCTTGTTACCCTGGCCCAGCGGCTAAAGGACAACCTGCGCGCCGCTGACCTGATTTCGCGCTGGGGCGGTGAAGAATTCCTGGTGGCCATGCCGGACGCCGACCGAACCGCGGCCAAGCGTACGGCGGAACGGCTTTGCCGGATCATGTCGCGCCAGCCGGTGACCTTGCCCGACGGCAAGCAGTTGACCGTGACGCTGTCCATCGGGGTCGCAATTGGCCGCCCCGGCCACGAGTCCAGCCCGCTGGAACTGATCGAACGCGCGGATGGGGCGCTTTATGCGGCCAAGCACAAGGGCCGCAACACGGTGGTCATGGCAGACACGGTACGCCCGCTTACGACGCGCGGCCAGACGCCGCTGGCCAAAACCCTGTCTTCCAAGGACGACAAGGAAGCCGAGGCTCGACGCGCCGGACAGACCTGACAAAAGTCCGCCGCGCTCAGTCGCGCGGCGGTTTCGGCGGCTGGCGTCCGTCGCGGTCCTTGTCCCGTCCATGTCCGCGGCTCCGCATCCGTTCCAGCTCGGCTTCCAGCCGGTCGGCATAGGCGCGACGCTCCTCGGCGCTCATCTCGACCAGGAATTTCACCAGGACCTCCTGGCCCCGCGTCCGCACTTCGACGCCGCGCGCAGCCTGATCCGCAAGCAGTGCCGCAAGGGCTGCCTGGTCGAAGGGGTCCTGCCGCAACAGCTCCAGTCCACGCTGGTAATCCGCAAGATAGCCTGCCCGCATTGCACCGGCATCCTTGCGCATCGCCCGCCAGAGCCCTCGACGCAACTCGCGCCGCTGATCCTCGTCGAAGGCGCGCGTGTAAGGCAGCACCGGATCGCTCCGGTCGCCGCGCGGCGCTGGCGGTCCATTGAGGAAAAACCCCACCGCCGCGCCAACCACCAGCAGGTTGAGCGCCAGCGACAGGAACAGCAGGATGCGCAGCCAGCGCCCAGGCCGACCCGAGGTTTCCATTTCCGACGCCATTGCCTACCCTTCCATCAAAGCAAGGTCGAAACCGCCGAGGGGATCGACACCGAGCGCCCCCAGCCCGGCGGCATCGCCCCCCCAGAATACCGACAGGCTTTCCGGAGAGCTGACCCCGATCAGGATCCCCGCCGCGCAGGCGGTCGCCAGCCCGGTCACGCCAATCCATCCGCCCAAGGCTTCGCGCAGCTGCGCCAACCGGCCCGGCCTGGGCGGCCGCACAACCGGCGCCGGGGACGCCGCGCGCGGCTGCTCGGCCAACGCCTGCGCCTCGATCCGGGCCAGGAAATCGC
This sequence comes from Mameliella sp. LZ-28, assembly GCF_012274245.1. NCBI lineage: Bacteria > Pseudomonadati > Pseudomonadota > Alphaproteobacteria > Rhodobacterales > Roseobacteraceae > Antarctobacter > Mameliella sp. LZ-28. The sequence goes on from NZ_JAANYX010000034.1 coordinate 15,791, forward strand.
CGTCGGGAAGCGGAGCCTCGGCGCGTGCCGCTGCGAAAAACAGCCCCAGCGCATCATCGTCCTGGTTGTCCTTGCGCTCAGTCATCGTCTTCATATCCCAGTTCTGCGCGGCGCCCAATCAGCGCCGCCTCCAATGCCCGCTTGCCCCGCGCCACAAGACTCTCGACCGCGCGCGGCCCGATGTCCATGATCTCGGCGATCTCGGGGTTGGGCAGCCCCTCGATATGACGCAGGATCACCGCCTGTCGCTGCCGGTCGGGCAAGGCGTCCAGCGCCCCCTGCAGTGCCTCGGCGCGGGCCTGTTGCTGCAGCCCCTCCGCTGCCGAGGGTGTTTCATCCAGAGGTTCGGGCACCGAGTCGATGTCCGTCCCGCCACGCCGCCGCCGGATGCGATCGATGCAGAGGTTCGCGGTCACGCGGTAAAGCCAGGTCGAAACCTTGGCCTCGCCCATCCGCCACCCCGGCGCGGCACGCCATAGCCGCAACAGAGCCTCCTGAGCCACGTCCTCAGCCTCGGCCCTGTCACCGCCCAGCATCCGCATGGCATGTGCGAAGACACGCGGCGCTAGGCGCTGGGTCAGAACCCGCGCCGCGCTGGCGTCGCCGGCGGCGTAATCCGCCAGCAGGTCTTCGTCGGCTGCCGCACTCATGGCTTCGAAAGGCATATCCCGTCCATCGTTCCGCGCTATCCCGGCAATTCGCCGCGTGCAACGGTCCGGGCGGCGGCCAGCGCCGCCCGGTCTCATCACTCAGCTGTCGTCCGACATGTCGGGGCCACCGAAGAACGGAAAGCCCATGCCGCCGTGATGACCATGCCCGCCACGGTGGCCGTGCTCACGGTCCTTATGGCCAAAGCGGGACTTGCCGCCGCGCTGGAAGGCACCGCGCGCCTTCTCGATCTCTTCCAGCGTCAGCGCGCCATCATCGTCCGCATCCAGCCGGTCGAACATGTCCTGGGGCGCGCGCCGGGCCGGACCTGCAGCCAGTTCATCGGCACTCAGCAATCCGTCGCCGTCCTGGTCCAGCCGCTCGACCATCGTCTGCATCCGCGCAACGCGACGGGCGTCGCGGGCCGCCGCGATCTCTTCGCGAGAGAGCTTGCCATCGCCATCGGTATCCGTGGCCTCAAACCGTGCGGTCTTGAAGGCCTCGATCTCTTCCTTGGTCACCTTGCCGTCGCCATCCGCGTCGATCTCGGCAAACATTTCCTGCATGAAGGCGCCGCGCGGTCCGTGGGCGCCGAACTCCATGCCCTTGGCCGAGGCCACACCTGCGGTGCCCATCGCCACAACCATCGCGCCGGTGATCCAGAGTGCAGTTGTTTTCATTTCCTTGTCCTTCCAGAGCTAGTCTCGGGTGTCCAAGCCGCCCGCTCTCCGGGCGTCTCTGCAGTCTTTCACGGCCCACCCCGGCAATTCCGTCGCAAGAAATCGCAGCACTGCCTTCACGCTGCCGTGATCTGTGACATCCGGACGCAATGACGTTTTGCACCCTTCCACCGCATCGGTCGCGCCCCCATCCTGAAAGCTGGAAACGCGAAAAACTGAGATGTACGACATGCCGGACACACCGGAAAAAGACAGCCTGTGGCCGACGCTGTGGCGGGGCTGGCGGCGACGCTGCCCCAATTGCGGCAACGGCCCGATGCTGTCGGGCTACCTTACCGTGCGCGATCATTGCCCGGTCTGCCGCCAGGAATTGCACCATCACCGGGCGGACGACGGCCCGGCCTACCTGACGATCCTGATCGTCGGGCACCTCATGGCGCCCCTGCTGCATGTGGTCTTTACCACCTGGCGCCCCGAGCCACTGGTCCTGTTCACGATCTTTGGCGTTGGCTGCGTCGCACTCTCGCTCTATCTTCTGCCCCGATTGAAAGGGGCGATCGTGGCCTTCCAGTGGGCACGCGGCATGCATGGTTTTGCGCCCCCAAGCTGAGGGGCGCAGATGACCGAGACGACGACCAAGACCATCGACAAGACCGCGATCCGCGATGCCGCCACGGTGGTTGTCCTGCGTGACAGGGCCACGCGTCCGCGCGTCCTGATGGGACAACGCGGTGCCAAGGCCGCCTTCATGCCCAACAAGTTCGTCTTTCCCGGTGGCGCGGTCGATGCGCAGGACGCACAGATCCCGCTGGCCCGCGCCCTGCCCCCGCTCTGCGCGGCGCGGCTGAGCGAGGATTCCTCGCCCGACATGGCCCGCGCGCTGGCCGTCGCCGCCGTACGCGAGTTGTGGGAGGAGACCGGCCAGATCCTTGGCGTTCCAGCCCCCTGGCCCGAATCGATCCCCGAGGACTGGCTGGAGTTCGCCGGTACCGGGCACCGCCCCTCGGCCGAACCACTGCAGTTCATCTTTCGCGCCATCACCCCGCCGGGACGACCGCGCCGCTTTGATGCACGGTTTTTCCTTCTCGACGCGGACGAACTCGCCTCGGATCCGGATGATTTCGACGCCGCCACGGACGAGCTCTCGCACCTGCAGTGGATCGCCGTGGACGAGATCCGCAACTATGACATGCCCTTCATCACCGAGGTCGTGCTGGCAGAGGTTGCGGCGCGCGCAACGGACGAAACACCCCCCGATTCCGTCCCCTTCTTCCGCAACGACGACGAGGAAAGCCTGTTCCTGCGCCTGCATGGTGCCGGGATGCGCGACTGACGCGGCGCCACTGGCCCTCGCCCACGGTGCATCGTATGTGTAGCCCATGTTGAATACGCTTTCTCACGGCACGCCCGGCGGCACGCCCCTAGTCATCGTCCACGGGCTTTACGGATCGGGGCGCAATTGGGGTGTGATCGCCAAGCGCCTGTCCGACCGCTGGCACGTCTTGACCCCGGACATGCGCAACCACGGCGACAGCCCCCGGACCGAAACCCACAGCTATCCCGACCTGGCCGGGGACCTGGCAGAGCTGATCGATGCCCACGGCGGCCGCGCGCACGTCGTCGGTCATTCGATGGGCGGCAAGGCGGCAATGGTCCTGGCACTGCAACACCCTGAAAAGCTTGCCTCGCTCCTCGTCGCCGACATCGCGCCCGTGGCCTATACACACAGCCAGATCCAGTTCATCGAAGCCATGCGCGCGGTTGATCTGTCCCGGGTCGAAAAACGCTCGGACGCGGTTGAGCAGCTGGCACTGCATGTCGAGGACAAGACCCTGCAAAGCTTCTTCACACAGTCTCTGGACGTTCAGAACAAACGGTGGAAGCTGAACCTGGACACGCTGGCCCGGGAAATGCCCAAGATCCTCGGGTTTCCCGAGATCCAGGGTCGATACGACGGGCCGACGCTGTTCCTTTCGGGCGGTCAGTCCGACTATGTTCAGGCCGAACACCGTCCGCGTATTCGAGAGCTGTTCCCAAAAGCACGGTTTGCCAAGATCCCTAAGGCAGGACACTGGCTGCACGCAGAAGACCCGCGCGGGTTCGAGGCCTCGGTTCGGGCTTTCGTGGATCACGTCGAAGGGTAGCGGGCCAAGGGCAGTTTCACGATTCCCGAAACTGCGGCATTTCCTTCCGAAAACAGACGATTGCCCCGTGGACAGGCCATGCCCTTGCGGCAATCTGGCGTCATGCGACAGATCAATACGCTGCGCGCGCGCAGATGCCGCGCGCCGTCAGCTTTCCATCACTCTCAATTCGCCGTCCAGCCAGGGCAACTGCGCCAGCGCGGGGGCAATGACCATGTCGCCCACCAGCATCCGCATGGTGCGCGCCACGTCGCGCGGCACCCGGTCCGCCCAGTCCGTTCCGGCAAAAAGGGAAATGGTGCGCGAGAAGGGTTTGAAGGGTACGGGATGCGCCTCCATCTGTTCGTGGTAACGCCCGGCGCGCATGTATCCCAACGGCGTGGTGATCGCCCAGCCCATGCCACGCGCCACCAGCGTCATCAGGGAGAGGTGCGCCCCGATCTCGAATCTCTCGGCGAATTCCAGCTTCTGCCGCGCCAGGTGGGCTTCGATCTGGCGCCCGATCAGCTGTGCGCGATCGTAGCGCAGGATCGGCAGCGCCTGCATCATCGCCTCGACCCCGCCCGCCGCCTCGACCGCTCCGCGGGCGCAAACAAGGATGTAAGGGTCTCGCACCAAAGGGTATTCGACGATCCCCTCCATCACCTCGCCGCTGCTGGCAGCGATGGCAAGATGCAAGCGGCGCGCCTTGATCTCTTCGGAGATCTCGTGGCTGGGCGCGGTGATCAGCTTGAACCGGCAGCGCGTCATGCTCTCGGCCAGGATGGTGACAAGACGCGGCGTCAGGTCATTGTCGAAATCGTCGATCACCCCCAGGCTCAGCGTGCTGAGATGGGTGAGATCCATCACCGTCAGTTCGTTCTGCGCCAGCCGCAACTGCCGCAGCACCGCCTGGGTCCGCCCCAGGAAGGACCGGCCCGCCGGGGTCAGCCGCATCGGTCGGCGCCCGTGATCCACAAGATCCACGCCAAGTGCGCCCTCGAGGTTGCGCATCTGCTGGCTGACCGCCGGCTGGCTGAGTCCCGTCACCTCGGCCGCCTTCGCGACCGAGCCAGTTTCCGCCAGCGCCTCGAAGACCTCGAGCCCGCGCAACGTCACGCCTTTCATCAACATCGCAGAATCTCCGAGGCCACAGTTTCCGTTTTTGTAAACCTGTCCGCTTACGTCAAGGAAAACGCATGTCCCGCCTGATCAAATCCGCCCCCGGCCTGCCCCCCGCCTCGATCGCGGAAATTTCCGACACCGTGCAGATCATGCTGGCCCGCCTCAAGAGCGGCGGCGAAGAGGTCGCGCGTGTCTATGCCGAGCGCCTCGACGGCTGGACCGGAGAGATCACCGTATCACCCGATGAGCTGCATCAGGCCGCCCGCCAGGTACCAGATGCGTTGAAACAGGCGCTGGCCTATGCTCACGACAACATCCGCCGTTTTGCCGAGGCACAGCGCGCATCGGTCCGGGATTTCCAAATCGAACTTCATCCGGGCCTGACCACCGGCCAGAAAAGCCTACCTGTCGCGGCGGCCGGTTGCTACGTCCCCGGCGGACGTTACGCGCATATCGCCTCGGCGTTGATGACCATTGCCACCGCCCGCGCCGCCGGTGTGCCCCATGTCACGGCCTGCGCTCCGCCACGCCGAGACGTGGACGGAACCGCGTTGGGGATCGACCCGGCGACGCTCTATGCCATGCAGCTTGCCGGGGCCGACACGATCCTGACCCTGGGCGGCGTGCAGGGGATCGCCGCGATGGCCTACGGCCTGTTCGGAACACCACCCGCCAACGTCCTGGCCGGCCCCGGCAACGCCTATGTCGCCGAAGCCAAGCGCCAGCTTTTCGGCCCCGTGGGCATCGACATGTTCGCCGGACCGACCGACGTGCTGATCCTGGCCGATGCCACCGCCGATCCGGAGTTGGTTGCGCTGGACCTGGCCGGGCAGGCCGAACACGGGCCAACCTCGCCCTGCTGGCTGGTGACGGATCACGAACCACTGGCCACTTGTGTTGCGGAGATCATGCCGCGCACCTGCGCCCGGCTTGGCGGCGACAATGCTCGCACCGCCCTTGAGGCCTGGGAGGCGATGGGCGAAATCACCCTCTGCGGCAGCCGTGAGGAGATGGCGGCAGAGGCCGACCGCTATGCCCCCGAGCACCTGCATGTCCAATGCGCCGACCTTCCCTGGTGGCAGTCACGCCTGTCCAGCTACGGCTCGTTGTTCCTGGGCGCCGAGACCACCGTCGCCTTTGGCGACAAGGCCTCTGGCCCCAACCACGTACTGCCCACCGGAGGCGCCGCTCGCTACACTGGCGGATTGTCGGTGCACAAGTTCCTGAAAACCGTCACCTGGCAACAGGCCCGGGGCGAGGCCCTGCCCGCCCTGGCCCATGCCACGTCTGTCATCTCGCGGGCCGAAGGCATGACTGGACACGCCTTGACGGCAGAGGCCCGCCTCGCAAACCTGTCCCCACGCGCCTGCGCCGCAAACGAAAGTTGAAAGATGAACCTCGCCAAGTTTCCCCGTGTCCGCCTTGCCCACCTGCCCACGCCGCTGGAACCGCTGCCGCGCCTGACCGAATTTCTCGGCGGTCCCGAGATATGGATCAAGCGCGACGACTGCACCGGCCTGTCGACCGGCGGCAACAAGACCCGCAAGCTGGAATTCCTGATGGCCGAGGCGCTGGAGCAGCGCGCCGATGTTGTCCTGACCCAGGGCGCAACGCAGTCCAACCATGCTCGCCAGACAGCGGCGGCGGCGGCCAAGCTGGGCATGGAATGCCATATCCTGCTGGAGGACCGCACCGGCTACAATCACGAGAACTATCGCTACAACGGCAACGTCCTGCTGGACGTGCTGCACGGCGCCACGATCGAACATCGCGGGCCGGACCTGGACATGAATGCCGAAATGGAGGCCGTGGCCGAGACCATGCGCGAGCATGGCAAGCGCGCCTATACGATCCCGGGCGGCGGATCGAACGCGACGGGCGCACTTGGCTACGTCAACTGTGCGCTGGAGATGCTGAACCAGTTCGTCGAGACCGGGCTGCGCGTCGATCACATCGTTCACGCCACCGGCTCTGCCGGGACACAGGCCGGGCTGATCACCGGGCTCAGCGCGATGAACGCCGGTATTCCGCTGCTGGGGATCGGGGTCCGCGCACCCAAGGCAAAACAAGAAGAAAACGTCTTTGACCTGGCCGTGAAGACAGCCGAGAAGCTGGGGTGTCCCGGCGTGGTCGCCCGCGAGGACGTGGTCGCCAACACGGACTACGTCGGCGACGGTTACGGCATCCCGGCGGAAAGCACCCTTGAGGCCATCGACCTCTTTGCCCGACACGAGGCGATCCTTCTGGACCCGGTCTATTCGGCCAAGGGCGCGGCCGGGCTGATCGACCTGATCCGCCAGGGCCATTTCAAGAGCAATGAGCGCGTCGTCTTCCTGCACACCGGCGGCGCCATAGGGCTGACCGGCTACACGCATGCCTTCGATGTGAAATCCCGCGCATGAGGGCGGTCGGCATTCTTGGCGGGATGGGGCCGCAGGCCACCATCCTGCTGATGCAGAAACTGCTGGACGTGGTGCCTGCGCAGGATGACTCCGACCACGTGCCGGTGATCGTGCATCAGAACCCGGGCGTCCCCTCGCGCATCGCCGCCCTGATCGAAGGCACGGGCCCCTCACCCCTGCCCGTCCTGCAAAGCATGGCCCGCGACCTGGCCGCCGCAGGCGCCACCGCGCTGGCCATGCCCTGTAACACCGCGCATCATTACGCCGCCGGTATCCGCGCGGCCACCGACCTGCCATTTCTCGACATGCTGGCCGCCACTGCGCAGTCGCTCGAGGGAAAGGGGCGCATCGGTATCCTGGCCTCTCCGGCAACACGGTTGACCGGCATATTCGACACCTATCTGGATGCGCCCTTCACCGCGCCGCCGGACGACGCGCCCCTGCTTGGGATGATCCGCGCGATCAAGGCCGGCGCGACGCCCGAACAGATCCTGCCCGCGCTGACCGAAGAGGCCAGGCGCCTGCAGGAGCGCACCGATCACATCCTCATCGCCTGCACCGAACTGTCGCTGGCCGCCCCGTTGTTGCCACGGGACATCGCCTGGACGGACAGCCTCGACTGCCTCGTGGGGCGGATCCTCGGCCATGCGCAGTCCGGCTGACGATCCGGATTACTGTCCGCGGCAAACCTGTTCGGCGCGGGCGGCGAAGGCCTTGTATTTCTGCCAGAAGGCCTCGTGCCTCGGGTTGTCCGATTGGCGGATTTCCTGTGCGCGGTGCGGGTCTGAAAAGAACGAGACCGCCATTCTCTGATCCGAGACCGAAAGATCCCGGTCCGCGACCCCCTGCACGCATCCGCACAACCGTCGCGTCGCCCCTTGTCGGCCCGCCGCCACGCAGGCATCGGCGATCGGCCCCGAACTGATGCGCACCTGCGGCGCTGCCCCATAGCTGCGTTTGGATGCTGTTCCGCCACCGCAGGCTGCCAGCCCAAGGCAGGCAGCCAGAATAACTGCTTGCTTCATCTCACCTGTCTCTCGTTGCCCGGACGCGGATTTTCCGTCTGCCCCGGCACTGCCCTCGGGCGCATCATGCGCGATTTGCCCGTCAGCTTCAAGAATCCACCAGCGTTCAGGGACAAACATTGCCCGCCCTTATTTGTCCCCAGAGCGTCAGGGGGCGTCTTGACGGTCAGGCCGCCATCAGACCTTCAAGACGCACCCTGACACTTTCCGGCATTAGGCGCGCCGCGCTCAGCCGCGGCAAGTCCATTTCGGTGATTCCGGTGTCCGCGCCGTATAGCTCCAGGTACTCGGCGTAATTGTCGAAACAGCTGCGCGCAACATAGTCGATATAGCTTTCCGCCTCGGCGCCTTCAGCCAGGATCAGCTCATGCGCCTCGGTTTCCACATGATAGATCGTGTAACTGTCTCCCAGGGCCTCGATCGGCTCCCAGAGAATGCTGGTGCCGTTGACCAGCGCCGAGGCATTGATAAGTAGCCCGTCGATGTGCAGCGCGTGATCGGCAGTAAGCAGAAGATCGCGCCGGGGCACACCCCGGCCCAGCGCGTCGGCACAGAGGCGGACGGGCCTCACCCTTTCGGCGGGCTGGAACCGGGGAAAGAGCGTCTGGCGACCGATCCACCTGACTTTCGTCGTTCCGGTCGCCGTACAGATCACCTGGCCGATTTCGAGATCCTGAACCGCCACGGTGCCCTCGGGCGTATCGATCCCAGTGCCTTCCAGAAAGCAGGTCGGGAAATCGCTGGTGTTCAAGTCCAAAAGGCGAAAAGTCCTGGGCTCATCGAAGTCACCCAGGTTCATGCCTTCAGGGATCCAGATATGGCTGAAGGTCCCATTGTGCGTCACCGGCAACCACATGGTACCGCCCGCCACGAGCGGGACCTCGATGGTCCCGACAAAGGCGTTGTCAGAGCCAATCAGAATGTCCCCGACCTCGAACGTACCGTTTGCCTCGCCATCATCCAAATTGACGCCGCTGCCGGTGGATGACGAATACGTGGCCAGCCCCGCTGAACCTGAATATGACCAATACCCACCCGCGTCATACGTTGCCATTTTTCAAACCCAGATCCCGATGAACACACCTACAAAAAATTTGGCAAAAGACATCACATGTCAACCCGGGCACCGAGAATTTGACGCGGCGCCGCACGTTCGAGTTGAATGCGTGAACCATTTGTCAAAGCGCCTGCCGGGACAGGAGCTTCGCACGTTTCCGCGCCCGGATCGTTGAGAAATCTATACAAAATGCTTCTCGACGGCAGATCAAAACGTGATCGGAACAAGCAGAAGCCCGGGATCAGCGCGTCCCGCCAAGGCCGCCGTCGCTGGCAAAGCCGCCCGCGACGGATTTGCCCGTTCCCGAAGCCCCGGCAAACCCGTCGATCCGGGCGCTTCGATCCGTGGTCTCGCGTGCTTCCGGAGCGGCCTCGACTGCAATGGCCGTGAGGCCGGCAAGGACAAAAATGGCGAGGGCAACGATACGGGTCATCAAACTTCGCCAATCAACTGTGAGGACCCTATGGGCACGAATTGCGGCGGCACAGTCCGGAAATCCCCCAGCGGTGCCGTTCCGCCGCTGCAACCTGTTGCCATTTCTCACCATTCCCGCATCACATGAGTCGTGCAGCGTTGCCCCCGGGATGTCCGTTTGCCAAGACACCTCCGTCAAAGAAGGACCCTCGAAGATGCGGCGATTGGCTCTGCTGGCCTGCCTCCTGGGCACATTCGGTCTGACGGGCTGCGACGTCGATGGCGGTAGCCTCGACCGCGCGCGGCAGCACTTCGGCGTGACAAATCCCAAGCCCTCTGCCTTCCATGTCTGCGGCAGCCACAACTGCCGCAAGCGCGTCGCCGTTTCGCTAAGCCCGGCCGAATGGTCCAGTGCCAGAGCCCCTCTGCGCAGCCGCCCGCGCACCCCCGGCGCCGAGCGCCGCGCCCTGGCCGAGACCCTGCGCCGGCTGGAAGTCGTGGTGGGACGCAAGACGGGATATGACAGCGACAGGGCCGGATCGACCCTGCAAATGGGCGTCAAGGCGCAGGACTGCGTCGACGAAATGGTCAACACCGCCGTTTACCTGAAAATGCTGGACGATGCTGGCGACCTGCGCTTTCACCGCCCCGGCCAACGCGTCACGATCGGTTTCATGACGCGCGAATTCTGGACCCACACGGTCGCCTCGATCTATCAGAAGGACACCGGGCAGGAATTCATCGTCGAGACCTGGGCCGTTGATTTCGGCGAAACACCTTACATCATGGATCGCAAGGCCTGGGCGGCCAACGAACCGCTGCGGCGGGATTTCTGAAGGTCATTGACCGCGGGGACTGCCACCTATGCGCGGCAGGAAACCGGGGTCGACAAGCACCAGTGCGCAGTCGCTGCTTTGCGCCCTGTCAGCCCCACCGTGCCAAGGTCGCTCTCTCCCATCCCCACTTGACCAAACCCCTGTTCCACAGCATATCGCACCTCATGAGCACACCCCTGTCCCGCATCCGCAACTTCTCCATCGTCGCCCACATCGACCACGGGAAATCCACCCTGGCCGACCGGCTGATCCAGCTGACCGGAACTGTCGCCGAACGCGACATGAAGGCTCAGCTTCTCGATGCGATGGACATCGAGCGCGAGCGCGGCATCACCATCAAGGCCAACACCGTCCGCATCGACTACCCGGCCAAGGACGGCAACACCTATGTCCTCAATCTCATCGACACCCCCGGACACGTCGACTTTGCCTATGAGGTCTCCCGCTCCATGCGCGCGGTCGAAGGCTCGCTGCTGGTGGTCGATGCCTCTCAGGGCGTCGAGGCGCAGACGCTGGCCAATGTCTATACCGCCATCGACGCCGACCATGAGATCATCCCGGTCCTGAACAAGGTCGACCTGCCCGCCGCCGAACCCGAACGCGTGGCCGAGCAGATCGAGGATGTCATCGGCATCGACGCCTCGGACGCCTGCCTGATCTCGGCCAAGACCGGCATCGGCATCCCCGACGTGCTCGAGGCGATCGTCAAGCGCCTGCCCCCGCCCCACGGCGGCGATCCGGACGCGCCGCTCAAGGCGATGCTGGTGGACTCGTGGTATGACCCCTACCTCGGCGTCGTCGTCCTGATCCGGATCATGGACGGTACCCTGAAAAAGGGCGACAACATCCGCATGATGCGCACCGGCGGCAAGTACGGCGTCGACAAGCTGGGCGTCTTCCGCCCCGCCATGCAGGACGTCAAGGAACTGGGCCCGGGCGAGATCGGCTTTTTCACCGGTTCCATCAAGCAGGTGCGCGACACCAAGGTCGGCGACACCATCACCCATGACAAGAAACCCTGCGCCGAACCGCTGCCGGGCTTCAAACCCTCGATCCCGGTGGTCTTCTGTGGCCTTTTCCCGGTCGACAGTTCGGAATTCGAGGACCTGCGGGACGCGATCGAGAAACTGGCCCTGAACGACGCCAGCTTCTCCTACGAGATGGAAACCTCGGCCGCGCTTGGCTTCGGCTTCCGCTGCGGCTTCCTCGGCCTTCTGCACCTAGAGGTCATTCGCGACCGGATCGAGCGTGAATATGACATCGAACTGATCACCACCGCGCCCTCGGTCGTCTACCACGTCTTCATGCGCGATGGTGAGCGGATCGACCTGCACAACCCGGCCGACATGCCCGACCCCTCCAAGGTGGACCACATTGAGGAACCGCGCATCAAGGCGACGATCCTGGTGCCGGACGAGTTCCTGGGCGACGTGCTGAAACTCTGCCAGGACCGGCGCGGGCTGCAGCAAGACCTGACCTATGTCGGCGGGCGGGCGATGGCGGTCTACGACCTGCCCCTGAACGAGGTGGTCTTTGACTTCTACGACCGGTTGAAATCCGTGACCAAGGGCTATGCCAGCTTTGATTACGAGATCACCGATTACCGCGAGGACAACCTCGTCAAGATGCAGATTCTGGTGAACGATGAGCCGGTGGACGCGCTCTCGATGATGGTGCACCGTGATCGGGCCGAGATGCGCGGGCGCGCCATGTGCGCCAAGCTCAAGGACCTGATCCCGCGCCAGATGTTCAAGATCCCGATCCAGGCGGCCATCGGCGGCAAGGTCATCGCGCGTGAGACGCTGTCGGCGCTGCGCAAGGACGTGACGGCGAAATGCTACGGCGGCGACGCGACCCGGAAGAAGAAGCTGCTGGAAAAGCAGAAGGCCGGCAAGAAGAAGATGCGCCAGTTCGGGAAGGTGGAGATCCCGCAAGAGGCGTTTATTTCTGCGCTGAAGATGGACGAATAGTCCATTTTCAGGGATGGCGGGCGGAAGTGTTTGAGGAAGAAATATGCGCGTGCACACCTATAAAGAAAAAACCGTTGAAGTTAGATGAACACTTATCCATCTCGCGTAAAATAGGCGAAAATTGGTTTAAACGAATCGGTCTCCACATATCCAAACGGAGATCACAAACTATTTGATGGTGAGCGGCGTGCGGATTCAGCAAACACTTTCCAGAATTGGCGCAGGTTTATCGTCAATGGGTGCATTGGTTTGGCTTCTCTGGCCGGATGATTTGATCGCCTTCTGGGACCCCGAACCTCTTTTTGTGTTCCTTGTTGGCCTAGTCGTTTGGATTGCGACTGAGTTCAAGTTAAGCGAAGAGGCTCAAAACTGGGATCCGTCAGAAAGTGACCGACGGATATGTGGAGAACTGATCAACTTACATCGACATCAACTGAGAACCATTCTCAAAGACGATGATCTTTTTCAGTTTCACGATTCCGAAATCTTCACTTTATGTGGCACCCTTTTGAATCGTCGAGAAATTGGCGAACTAGAATTTAGCGATCAGTCACTTGATGAAAAGCTCGGTTCATTCATCCTTTCTCTCAATGAATTTTATGGTTTCATTGCACAGCACACAACACCTGAGTTTGTCGCCGGAAGAATGATGACTGGTTTCAAACCCCTAAGAACAGTACCCCAACAGGAATACGATCGACGCCTTTCTCTTTCTAGGGAAGCCAACAAACTTGCATCTGCAACGTGGGACGATTTCGAAGTGTTAATCAAAGCTCTGAAGCTTAGAATACCGGATAGACTAGAATAAAAGAGGCTGTTGACGGACAGTTGGCGCATCAACGCAGAAACTGTCACTCGCCTCTCTGAGTTAGAATTTGTATGTACTCTTGCTTTCACCACCGACCCATAATCTAAACCAAAGACCGCCGGGCAAACGCCAACCCGAAACAAGGGCAAAGGCGCCGCCCGTGCGACCGGCCTACAAACACACAGGCGCGCGGCGCGGATGGCGGGTATATGGCAACCTACTCCTTGCTGGCACCCAACACTGTCAGCCTCTCACTTCCCCGTCCACGTCCCGCCCCAGGACCTCTCGACCTATCCGAATCCCCCTTTGCCACGGACGCGCAAACCCCTAATGTCCCGGCCTCATGCGACTGCCCCTTCGACTCGCCCTGCTTACCCTCGCCCTACCCGGCCCACTTGCCGCGCAGGAACCGGGGGAGTGTATCGGGCATGACCTGAAAAGCCCCGATCAGCGCATCCAGCTACTGGCGCCCACGCATACCTGGACGCTCTACAATCTTGGTCCTGGACAGGTGGTGATCCATGCCAGCAGCGGGCAGAGCCTGCCCGGCCCCGCCCCCAGCAGCGAACCGCGGCCCAGCCCCTTCCGGGGAGAGACCGGCACCAGCTATGCGCTGTCGCTGGACGGGCCGGGGCTGACCATCGTCTATATCTGCCCCGGCACCTGACCCGCGAACACCCCTCAGGCCGAGGCGCCGCGCGCCGCGTCGGGGTGCTCTTTCAGGAAATGGTGCAGCACGCCGTAAAGCTCCCTGGCATGCGCCTTGTCCCCCCGGTGCAGCGCCTCGCGGATGTCCTCGCAGATCATCTGCTGCACCTTCGCGGCACCGTGATGCTGGTGCATCATGTATTCGGCGAGGCAGGAGGCGCTGACGTCCGGCAGTCGGTCATGTTCGGCAACGGCCTCGATCTCCTCCCGTGTCAGGCAGGTCATGTCCTCGATATCGTCCAGCGTGATCATCTTTCCCCTCCCGGATCTACGCACATCAGGAGGAGGATAGGCCAGGACCACGCGGGTGGCCTTGATCCGGATCAGGCCAGACGTCCGATCGGGTCAGGTTCCGTCGGTGCCCAGACCAGGATCGGTGACCTCGGGATAGTCATAGCCCGTCGCCGGATCATCCAGGATGAAGTCGAAATAATAGCCTTCATCGCCGTAGTGCTGGAACTCGTCCTCCGGTGCGGGCATCTGGTTGCGCACCAGGTCATTCTCAAGCCGGCGCAGGTAGGCGATCAACCGCGGCAGTGGCGGGCGGTTGCGCTCGATATAGCGCTTGGCCTTGCGCATCGCCTCCTGCTTCTCCCAGGTTGGGACCGCGTCGAGCGGATTGTGGAAGGACGGCCCGCGTGCCGCCCCCTGCCCCTGGGTCGAGACGACCGCGCCCCTGGGATCGGCCCATCGCGGGCCGCCCAGCCAGACCGCCGCGAACATGATCTTGGCACGGATCTCTGGCGTACCGCCGACGATCAGCCCGTCATAGAACATGACGTGCACGTCTTCCCATTTCGCGCGGTGAAACATCGGCCCGCGTTCGTTTCCGACACCGCAATAGGCGTCATGCACGGCCGCGGCATTGATGTATTCGGGAGAGGTCGGATCGCCGACGATGCTGATGAAGATCTTGGGGATCGACGCACCATCCGTCAGTGTCCGCGGCGGAGCGTTCCAGGATTTTCCATGTGCATCGACGAAGTTCAGCGGATCGGCGGTTGGGAAGAACTTGTACGGGCGCCGCGGCAGCTCAACCGGCTCGTCGAGGACCCGCAGCGGCGACTGGCTGAAACTGCAGCCCCCCTGCGGTTGGGTCAGGCAGGAAATCTCGGGCGCCTCGGCGCGGCTGCTCTGGGCGATGTAGGTTGTCGGGTCGCATCCCGCCACGGCGAGGACACAGGCCGACAGAAGGGCAAGTTTGCGCATGGTCTATCCATTGGATCAAATACGATGGCGCGAACCTACGAGAGTCGTCCATCCCGATCAAGCGGTGCCTGACCCAGATCAAGGATTTCGCATGCGGTTCCGGATATGTGTCGCGAAATCAAGCACGTCCGGAGGGTTTCATGTTTCGTCTTGCCAGTCTTCTCTATTCCCTGATTTCAACCTCCCTGGCGGGGACCTTCATCATTGTCGCGCTGGTTTCAGGGCAAGACACGCTCTACCCGATTGTCGTAGCCGCCATCGCCGGGTTCGTGGTCGCCGCGCCGGTGTCCTGGCTGGTGGCCCGTCAGCTCTACAACTGATCCAACAGACCCTCTGCGCAGCGCTCGATCAGGTCCAGAGTCCCGTCGAAGTCACGCGTGTAATAGGGATCGGGCACCTCGTCGGTGCCAAGCGACGGGGCATAGTCCGTCATCAGTCGCAGCTCTGCCCCGCCCGTTGCCGGCGCCATGACGCGCAGATCCCGAAGGTTCTGCCCGTCCATCGCAACGATCAGGTCGAAACGCGCAAAATCGCGCGCCGTGACCTGCCGCGCACGCAGAGCCGACAGGTCATATCCCCGCTGATGCGCCGCCTGTTGCATCGCCGCATAGGGTGGCTCTCCGATGTGCCAGCGCCCGGTCCCTGCGCTGTCCAGGTCCACCGCCATGCCGCGCGCCTCTGCAAGCGTCCGGACCACCGCCTCGGCAGAAGGGGAGCGGCAGATGTTGCCGAGGCAGACAAAGAGGATACGATGGGCCATGTCACGGTCCTAGCGAGCCGTGGGGAACAGGGCAAGGACCGAGGATATGACTGGCAAGATCGTCATCCTGACCGGCGCCGGGCTTTCGGCGGAGAGCGGGCTGGGTACCTTCCGCGACGAAGACGGCCTCTGGGCGAAACACAAGATCGAGGACGTGGCGACCCCCGAAGGCTTTGCCCGCAACCCTTCCCTTGTCCACGATTTCTACAACGCCCGACGCCGCCAATCCGCAGGTGCCGCGCCGAATGCCGCCCACGAAGCGCTGGCCCGCCTGCAACAGTATTGGCCTGGCGAGGTGATTCTTGTGACGCAGAACGTCGATGGGCTGCATGAAAGCGCTGGCGGCGAAGCGGTCCATATGCACGGTACGCTGGCCGGGGCGCTTTGCGCGGCCTGCGGTCACCGCTGGACCGCACCAGAGACGATGCTGCCCGAGGACCCCTGCCCCGCCTGTGCCGCCCCCGCGACGCGACCGGACGTGGTCTGGTTCGGAGAGATCCCCTATCACATGGACGAGATCGCAGAGCATTTGCAGGACTGTGCGATATTCGCCGCTATCGGAACCTCTGGACAGGTCTATCCGGCGGCAGGTTTCGTCGTCGAAGCCGCGCTCGCCGGGGCGGAAACCGTGGAACTGAACCTGGAACGGACCGAGGTGTCACGGGCCTTTACCAGGCACTGCATGGGCAAGGCGACAGAGGTCGTCCCCCCTTGGGTGGACAGTCTGCTGGCCCGGCAGGTGTAGGGCAGGCCCACAAGGCCTGCCCAATCACATCTTCAGTTGCTGGCGCCCATGCCGGCGCCGTGGCCCATACCGTGGCCCATGCCTTGCATCGGCTGGCGTTCAAGATCGACGGGAATTTCGACGACCATGTCGCCCGCCTTTTCAAAGGTCAGCGTCACGGTAACCGTCTGACCTTGTTCCATCGGACCTTTCAGCCCCATGAACATGACGTGATCGCCACCGCGTTGCAGCATGTGCGCACCACCCGCGGGCACGGGAAAGCCTTCCTCGACTTCCATCATGCGCATGACGCCTTCGCCCATATCCTTGTGCGTGTGCAGTTCGACCCGCACGGCGATGTCGGACTTTGCGGCAATCAGCCGGTCGTCCTCCGCGCCGGTGTTCTCGATCATCATGAAGGCGGCCCCGGCTTTGGCCAGCGGTCCGGAACTGCGGGCGTAGGCGTCCTTGACGACGATTTCGGCAAAGGCAGGCGTGGCAAGGGCCAGCGCGCAGGCGCCGGCAAAGAGGGTTTTCAGGGTCATTTCAATATCCTCGGTATTCTCTGTCAGTGATGTGGTCTGTCAGTCAGAGAATACGCGGAGGTCCCCGGGCCCGGGCTTGAGCCTTTGCCTGCTCGGCCAGAATCGTCTCTGGCTGCTCCCAATCCACGGTGCGCCAGGTCAGCGCCAGGGCAAGCGGGAGCGCGATGGCGCCTGTCTCTACGAAAAGAACAGTTGCCGCGTCGGGGCAGATATGGGGCGGCTCGACTGGCTGGCCCTCATCGTCCACGAGCACGGTCACGACGGTCAGACCGCGACAGATCACGATTCTGCCTGCAGGGTCCGCCTGCCCGCGCGCATAGGCGGCTGACAGGCCCGTGAGGGCCAGCACCATCGCCAGCAAGACGCCTATGAAGGGCCGGAGTTTCAGCATCGCTTCAACGATATAGACCCCCTGTCCGGGCGCCCCAAAGCGACAAAAGGAAACAGCCCCGCGGCCGGGGCCACGGGGCTGTCTTCACTGTCCCTCAGGAAAGCTTCAGGCTTCGGCCTGTGCCTTCATGATCTCTTTTTTGACCTTCAGGGCGCGATCCGAAAGCTCGACATCTTTCGCCTTGGCCAGGAACTTGTCCAGGCCGCCACGGTGGTCGACCGAACGCAGCGCGTGCGCCGTGATGCGCAGCTTGATGCCGCGGCCCAGAGTCTCGGACTGCAGGGTCACGTCGTTCAGGTTCGGGAGATAACGCCGTTTGGTCTTGTTGTTGGCGTGGCTCACATTGTTGCCCACCATCGGGCCCTTGCCGGTCAGTTCGCAGACACGCGACATCGCTTCGTCCTCATCCACTGGTGGCAAGGCCTCTGCCCCGCCGGTCTCATCCTTGCAGCGTACCCCGGTTCAAACGAATCGAAGACCCTGCCAATATCAAAGGGCGCCGCCCGTTTTGGTTATTCGGGGGGCGCCCGGAATCTGGTCTGACGGTGCATATGCAGATGCGCGGGTTTCGTCAAGTCCCTGTTGCAAGGCTTTCGTCCCGCGGCCTGCATGGCAGCCTCATCCCATCTGAAGGTAGTCGCGCAACAGCTCCTCTGCTGCCGCCGAAGGCGTCAGCCCGCCTGCCTCGACGTCGCGCGCAAGTGCCTCCATCGCCCCCTTGACCGGCTCCCGCTTCAGCCGTGCCAGCAGGCGCTCACGGACTTCAGCTTCGAACCAGAAGCGCGCCTGTTCGGCGCGACGGCCCGCGAAATGCCCGGTCTCACGCCGCCAATCGGCGAGGGACTGCATCTCTTCCCAGGCCGTCAGCAGACCCGAATCCTCCAGCGCCGAAACGGTCATCGCCTTCGGAAAGCCCTCCGGGTCCTGCGGACGCTTGCGCAACAGGCGCAGTGCCCCGGCATAGTCCGCGCAGGTCCGCACGGCGGTGGTCTTGAGCGCCCCGTCCGCCTTGTTGACCAGCAGGATGTCGGCCATCTCCATGATGCCGCGCTTGACCCCCTGCAACTCGTCACCACCGGCAGGTGCCAGCAGCAGCAAGAACAGGTCGGACATTTCCGCCACCATCGTCTCGGACTGGCCGACGCCCACCGTCTCGATCAGCACCACGTCGAATCCCGCCGCCTCGCAGAGGTCGATCGCTTCGCGCGTGCGCCGCGCGACCCCGCCCAGCTGCGATTGCGACGGCGAGGGTCGGATAAAAGCGTTCTTGTCCCGGCTCAGCCGTTCCATCCGTGTCTTGTCCCCCAGGATCGACCCGCCCGAACGCGCCGAACTGGGATCCACGGCCAGCACGGCGACCTTGAGTCCCTGCGCCGTCAGCATCATGCCGAAGGCCTCAATGAAGGTGGATTTGCCGACGCCCGGCGTACCCGACAGGCCGACGCGCAGCGCCTCGCGGCCATGCCCCTTCAACGCTTCAAGCAAGGAAAGCGCCTGCGCGCGGTGATCCGCCCGCCCGCTTTCCACCAGCGTGATGGCACGCGCCAGGGCACGCCGTTCGCCCGCCAGGATGCGGGTCTTGAGATCCTCGATATCCATGTGCCCATTTCCCGCGCCCGCGTGGAAAAGTCCAGAGCCGCGACGTCGCTGTCAGACCTCTCCCCAGGCGCCCACTTTCCAAGCGCCCCGTGGTCGCTCATAACGCGCCCATGACCAGACTGCCCATCGAAGACGCTCTGCCTGGGCTGATCTCTGCCCTCCGTGATCGCTCCCGCGCGGTGCTGCAAGCGCCCCCCGGCGCGGGCAAGACGACGCGCGTGCCTCTGGCGATGCTTGAGGCCGGCCTGACATCCGGCAAGATCGTCATGCTGGAACCCCGCCGCCTTGCCGCGCGGGCCGCTGCACAACGGCTGGCGGAGCAACTGGGTGAGGACCCCGGCCAGACCGTCGGCTATCGCATCCGTGGCGAATCGAAGGCCTCGAAGTCAACCCGGATCGAGGTTGTGACCGAAGGCATCCTGACCCGCATGATCCAGTCCGATCCGGAGTTGTCCGGGATCGGTGCGGTGCTCTTCGACGAATTCCACGAAAGATCCCTGAACGCCGACCTCGGGCTGGCGCTCTGCCTGGAAATCGCCGATGCCCTGCGCGATGACCTGATCCTTCTGGCCATGTCCGCGACGCTGGACGCCCAGCCCGTGGCCGACCTGATGCAGGCGCCCATCGTGACCTCCGAGGGACGCAGCTTTCCGGTCGACACCCGCTGGCTGCCGCACCCCCTGCCCAAGCGGCATAGATTCGACCAAGCCCTCGCCGACCTGATCCTTCAGGCCCATGACGAGACAGAGGGGGGTATCCTGGCCTTCCTTCCCGGAGAGGGCGAGATCCGCCGGACCGAGGCCCTGCTGAAATCACGCCTGCCAAAGGACACGCTTCTGCGACCGCTCTTCGGCGCGATGGATCTTGCCGCGCAGCGTGCCGCCATCCGCCCGGAACGGTCGGGTCGCAAGCTGGTTCTGGCGACCTCAATCGCCGAAACCTCGCTGACGATCGAAGACATTCGCGTGGTCGTGGACGGCGGCAAGGCCCGCCGGGCGCGCTTCGACCCCGGTTCGGGCATGTCCCGGCTGGTCACCGAACGTGTCACGCGCGCCGAGGCGACCCAGCGCGCCGGGCGCGCAGGCCGCGTCGCGCCCGGGATTGCCTACCGACTCTGGACCAAAGGTGAGGAAGGCGGGCTAAGACCCTATCCACCCGCGGAAATCGAGGCCGCGGACCTGGCGGGTCTGGCGCTGGAAATCGCGCTCTGGGGTGCCGATCCGGCGGAAATGCCATTTCTCATGCCCCCACCCGAAGGCGCGTTCGCCGAAGCCCAGTCCCTGCTCAGATTCCTCGGCGCGCTGGACGACGAAAACCGGATCACCGCGCACGGCAGGATCTTATCCACATTGCCACTTCACCCTCGGCTTGCACATATGATGACTCTGGGGGGTGCAAAGGCGGCAAATCTGGCTGCACTCTTATCTGATCGCGATCCGCTCACATCTGCATCCACAGACCTCGCCCTGCGGCTCGATGCGCTGCGCGATCCGCGCGGATTTTCCGAGCGCAGGCCCGAGCAGATCAATCGTGGCGCCCTGGACCGCATCCGCGCAGAGGCGAAACGCCTCTCGCAAAGCATCAGGAAGCGCGACAAACCTTCTGAAAAGGCGCAGGATTTCAGTGACGCCGAAATGGCCGCCCTGGCCTATCCCGATCGCATCGGTCTGCGCCGCAAGGGCGAGGCTGCCCGTTTCCAGCTGTCCGGCGGCAAGGGCGCGGTGATGGAGGATCACGACCCGCTGGCAGGCGAGCGACTGATCGTCGTCACCGATACGGACGGCAACCCGCGCGAGGCGCGCATTCGCCAAGCCATCGCGATCTCCCTGGCCGAGGTGCGCGCACTCTTTGCCGACCGGATCGCGTGGCACGACCTCTGCGAATGGTCGAGGCGCGACCGCCGTGTCATCGCCCGCCAGCAGGAACGGCTGGGGGCCATCGCGCTGGATGACCGCATCTGGAAGGACGCCCCGGAGGAGGCCGTGGCCCGCGCCATGCTGGACGGGGTGCGAGACCTGGGGATCACGCTGTCAGATGCCGCCCGACGGTTTACTGCCCGCGTGACCCTCGCCCGCGAAGCCGGGCAGGACCTGCCCGACATGTCCCCCGAGGCGCTGATGGAAACGCTCGAAGACTGGCTCTTGCCCTTCCTGGGCGGCGTCCGCACCGCCGCCGACTGGAAACGCTTTGACTTGCTGCCGGCCCTGCGTGCGCGGCTGGACTGGACCCAGACACAGGCGCTGGACGCAGGCATTCCGGCGCATTTCACCACGCCGCTGGGGCGCAAGGTGCCGATCGATTATTCAGGCGAACACCCGGAAATCCAGTTGCGCCTGCAAGAGCTCTTTGGCCAGACAGTGCATCCAATGGTCGGGCGTACCCCGCTGCGGATCACCCTACTGTCACCCGCGCAGCGTCCGGTACAGACGACGATGGACCTGCCCGGTTTCTGGTCCGGGTCCTATGCCGACGTGCGCAAGGACATGCGCGCACGCTATCCCAGGCACCCCTGGCCCGAGGACCCGACACAGGCCGACCCCACGTTGCGGGCAAAACCGCGCGGGACATGACGGGCGTGGCTGGCGGGTGGGCCGCTGACGCGCGCAGGCGCGGCAGCCGGGGCGCCGGACAGCCCCGCCTTCAGGCCCCCAGGCAATAGCGCATGATTGCCTTCTGCGCGTGCAGACGGTTTTCCGCCTCGTCCCATATCACCGAGTGCGGACCGTCCATGACCTCGGATGTCACTTCCTCTTCGCGATGCGCGGGCAGGCAGTGCATGAACAGCGCATCGGGCTTGGCCGCTTCCATCAGCTTGGCGTTGACCTGGTAGGGACGCAGCATGTTGTGGCGCCGTTCCTTGGCGCTCTGCGCGTCGTGCATCGACACCCAGGTATCGGCGACGATCAGGTCTGCGCCTTCGACCGCACGCATCGGGTCGCGCTCGATGGTGATCGTCGCGCCCTCGTTGCGCGCCCAGCCGACAAACTCCATTTCCGGATCCAGCTGAACCGGGCCGGAAAAGGTCAGGTCGAACCCGAATTGACCGGCGGCGTGCAGGAAAGAGGCACAGACGTTGTTGCCATCGCCGCACCAGACCACCTTCTTGCCCGCGATCGGGCCGCGATGCTCTTCGAAGGTCTGCACATCCGCCATGATCTGGCAGGGATGCGTGCGGTCGGTCAGCCCGTTAATGACTGGCACGCTGGCGTATTCCGCCATCTCTTCCAACACGGATTCATCGAAGGTCCGGATCATGATCAGATCGACATAGCGCGACAGAACGCGGGCAGTGTCGGCGATGGTCTCGCCGTGGCCCAGCTGCATCTCGTTGCCCGAAAGCACCATGCTCTGCCCGCCCATCTGGCGCACACCCACGTCAAAGGAGACGCGCGTCCGGGTCGAGGGTTTCTCGAAGATCAGCGCCACCATCCGTCCGGCCAGCGGCTGATCGTCGTCGGGGGCGGCCTTGGGCCTTCCGTTGCGGGCGGATTTCATCGACTTGGCCTGGTCGATGATTGACCGCAAGGCGGCCTTGTCGGTTTTGTGGATATCCAGGAAATGGTTCATGTCATTGTTCTTCTTGCAAGCCGGGGGCGCGATGGGCGCCACCCCCGATGTCCCTTTCGGCCAAAGGCCGGTTTCAGGCAGAGGCCTTGGTAACGGCAGAGGCCGCGGCGTCGAGCCGTTTCAGCGCCTCGCCGATTTCGTCCTCGGTGATGTTCAGTGGCGGCAGCAGGCGCACGATATTGTCCGCGGCCGGCACGGTGATGACCTCGGCGTCATATCCCGCCTTGACCACGTCCAGGTTTGTCACCTTGCATTTCAAGCCCAGCATCAGACCACTGCCGCGCACGCCCTCGAAGACATCCGGATGCGCCGCAACCAAGCCTTCGAGCTTTTGCCGCAGCAGCCCCGCCCGGGCACGTACCCCGTCAAGGAATTCCGGATCAGAGACGATGTCCATCACGGTCTTGCCCACGGCACAGCCCAGCGGGTTGCCGCCATAGGTCGAGCCGTGCGTGCCCGCGGTCATGCCGCAGGCGGCCTCTTCCTTGGCCAGCACGGCCCCCAGCGGAAAGCCACCGCCGATGCCCTTGGCGACCATCATGATGTCCGGTTCCACCCCCGACCATTCATGCGCGAACAGCCGTCCGGTCCGGCCGACACCGCATTGCACCTCGTCGAGGATCAGCAGGATGCCTTTTTCGTCGCACAACGCGCGCAGCCCCTTCAGGCACTGGTCGGGCAGGACGCGAATGCCGCCCTCGCCCTGCACCGGCTCGATCAGGATCGCGCCCACGGTCTCGTCGATGGCGGCGTGCAATGCGTCGTGATCGCCCCACGGCAGGGTCTTGAATCCGCCCAGCACCGGGCCGAACCCCTTGACCATCTTTTCCGACCCAGAGGCGGCGATAGCGGCGGAGGAGCGCCCGTGAAAACAGCCCTCGAAGGTCAGGATCGTGGTCTTTTCCGGCTGGCCCTTCTCGTACCAGTTTTTCCGCGCCATCTTGACCGCCAGTTCGCAGGCCTCGGTGCCCGAATTGGTGAAAAACACCGTATCGGCAAAGCTGGTTTCCACCAACTTGTCGGCCAGCGCCTGCTGGTTCGGGATCTCGTAGAGGTTCGAGACATGCCAGAGCTTGCCCGCCTGGTCGGTCAGCGCCTTGACCAGGTCGGGGTTGGCATGGCCCAGCGCGTTGACGGCGATGCCGCTGCCAAGGTCCAGGAATCGGCGCCCGTCTTCCTCTGTCAGCCAGCAGCCCTCGCCCTTCACGAAATGCAGGGGCGCGCGGTTGTAGGTGGGCAGAACGGAGGGGATCATGTCGCAGTCCTCGAAAGTGTGGAAGCCCGATTGGTGGCAAGGCCCGGGGGCCAAGTCAAGAAGGGCCATGTTTTGAAGGGAGAAAAGACGCAGGACGTCACGCCCTGTCAGGGCGCGGGGAACAGTGAGCTCAGACTCGTCGTGTTCGGATCGCGTGCATCATGCTGCGCAGATAGACGGATCGCCGAAGAAAGAAAAGCGATAAAACGCAGGCACCTCAGTCCAGCCGCCGCAGGCCGGGACGCGGCGGGGCGCTGTGCGGCAGGCGGATACCGCTGGCCAGCCCCAACCAATCCAGCGCCTGAATAAGGCGAAAGCCCGGATCCGACTGCCCCGGAAGGACACCCAGCCGAGCGGAATGCGGAAAGGCGTGGTGATTGCAGTGCCAGTTCTCGCCGAAGGTGATCGGGCCAAGACCCGGCAGGTTGTACCCCTGCACCGGCAGTCCGTCGATGGTCCAGTCCTGCTGCCCGCCCTTGTGAGCCGCGTGGCCGATGGCCCAATGTCCGGTCAGCGAGAC
The DNA here is from genome assembly GCF_012274245.1 of Mameliella sp. LZ-28. Taxonomy (NCBI): domain Bacteria; kingdom Pseudomonadati; phylum Pseudomonadota; class Alphaproteobacteria; order Rhodobacterales; family Roseobacteraceae; genus Antarctobacter; species Mameliella sp. LZ-28. Next base: position 40,157 of record NZ_JAANYX010000034.1, read on the forward strand.
CACGATCCGCAGCGACACCCCCCAAAGCACCCAGCCCCAGCCGCCCAAGGCAAACAGAGCCAGCGCAACGGGCAGTTGTTGCGCCCACCACAGGCGTTCCATCCAGCGATAGACCGGGTCCTGCGCAATCTCGGGTTCGATCTCGAAAACCGGCGGATGGTCGAGGCGGAATTCGCAGTGCATCTGCCACCAGGCGTCTTTCAGAGGCCCGGCGCCGTGTGACGGATGCGGTGGGCAGTTGGCCTGTCGCTGGTGCCAGTCCCGCATGTCATGGGCACGTATCATGCCGAAAGGCCCTGCCATGCCGACGAGGACACCCAACCAGACAAGCAGGTATTCCACAGGCTTTGAGGTCTCGAAACTGCGATGGATCAACAAGCGGTGCATACCGACGGAGTGGCCGGCGCAAATGGTGATCCCCGTCAGCACCAGGAACACGGCCAGACCACTCCACGACGGGAAAGCCGTGACCGCCAGAACACCGCTTAGGGCATGTGCAAACCACCAGACGCTTTTGCCCGGCGCCCAGTGGATACGGCCCGCCCAAGGGTCAGTGCCCGGAAGGGGCCTTACCCGCTCGCTCGCGACAACCTCGACACTCGGGGCCGGGCTTGCGCCCACGGCCGGGCCCTGCGTGGCATGGAACATGGCAACCTGCACTTTCTGATGTGTCTGCCTCAGGATCGGCCCCGGCCTGTGTTCAAGGCAAGTCCGGGATTCCTCCGAACGCCGGTCCGGACCATCGGGACGAAGGGGAAACCCCGAGGCATTGCGGACGGCATTGCGCGCCACGGCCCGCGCGGCTAGCGTCATCGTCATGACAGCGCCTCTCATCGACAACCTGCAGTACTGCAACTTCTCGGAAAAGGTCTTTCGCCAGCTTCGCGCCGGCGGGGTGGACGCGATCCATGTGACCATTGCCTACCACGAGAGTTTCCGCGAGATGGTGCTGAACCTCGAACGCTGGAACCGCTGGTTCGAACGCTTCCCCGATCTCATCATGCGCGGCACCGAGGCGGCGCATGTACGCGCGGCGCAGGAGGCTGGCCGCACCGCCGTCTTCTTCGGCTTTCAGAACCCCTCGCCCATCGAGGACGACATCGGTCTCGTCGAGATTGCGCACCAGCTGGGCGTGCGCTTCATGCAACTGACCTACAACAACCAGTCCCTGCTGGCGACGGGCTGTTACGAGGAAGAGGACACCGGCCTGACCCGCATGGGCCGCGCCGTGGTGGCAGAGATGAACCGCGTCGGTCTGGTCATCGACATGAGCCATTCCGCCGAACGCTCGACACTGGAGGCGATCGACCAGTCCACCCGCCCCATCGCCATCACCCATGCCAATCCCGACTGGTGGCACCCTGCCCTGCGCAACAAGTCGGACGCGGTGCTGCGCGCGCTGACAAACTCCGGTGGAATGCTGGGGTTTTCCCTGTACCCACATCACCTGGCGGGCGGCACGAACTGTTCGCTCACTGGGTTCTGCGAAATGGTGGCAGAGGCCGCCGACCGCTACGGGGCGGAAAACCTCGGGATGGGCAGCGACCTGTGCCAGGACCAGCCGGACAGCGTGGTCGAATGGATGCGCGTAGGCCGCTGGACCAAGGACATGGACTTCGGCGAAGGCTCTGCCTCGGCGCCCGGGTTCCCGCCCATGCCGGACTGGTTCCAGGACAATCGCGACTGGGACAATATCCGCGACGGGCTGCGAGAGATCGGCTTTTCACGGGTCGAGACCGATGGCATCCTGGGCGGCAATTGGCTGCGTTTCTACGAGACGAGCTTTGGCCCCGCCTGACCCGGCCTGAAAGGACCCCCCATGAAAGCCATGCTCTACGAGGCCTTCGGCGCCGCGCCGAAGATCACCACCCTCCCCGATCCCGCGCCTGCACGGGGCGGCGTCGTGCTGAAGGTCGAGGCGACGGGCCTTTGCCGCAGCGACTGGCACGGATGGATGGGCCACGACCCGGACATCGCGCTGCCGCATGTGCCCGGGCATGAACTGGCCGGCACCGTCGCGGCGGTTGGTGACGGCGTCACGCGCTGGTCCGAGGGCGACCGCGTGACCGTTCCTTTCATCTGCTCTTGCGGCACCTGCCCTGAATGTCACGCGGGGCATCAGCAGGTTTGCGACAACCAGTTTCAACCCGGCTTCACCCATTGGGGCAGCTATGCCGAATTCGTCGCGCTGCCTCAGGCGGACCTGAACCTTGTCGGGCTGCCGCCTGACATGGGGTTCGATACCGCGGCCAGCCTCGGCTGCCGGTTTGCCACCAGTTTCCGCGCCGTGGTCGACCAGGGGCGGGTCTCCGGCGGCGAATGGGTCGCCGTACATGGCTGCGGCGGCGTTGGCCTGTCTGCCATCATGATCGCGCGGGCGATGGGCGCGCGGGTCCTGGCGGTGGACATCGACGCGGACAAGCTGGACATGGCGCGCAGCATGGGCGCCACGGCGGTCGTGGACGCGCGCGCCGGGAACGTGCCAGAGGCAGTGCGCGACCTGACGCGGGGTGGCGCGCACCTGTCGATCGACGCCCTTGGCCACCCCGAGACCTGTGCGAACTCGATCCTCAGCCTGCGCAAGCGCGGCCGCCATGTGCAGGTCGGCCTGCTGCTGGGCGACCAGAGCCGTCCGCCCCTGCCGATGGATCGCGTGATCGGCTGGGAACTGGAAATCCTCGGCAGCCACGGTATGCAGGCGCACCGTTATGGTGCCATGCTGGACATGATCGCCAGCGGCGCCCTGTCCCCAGACCAGTTGGTCGGCGACCGGATCAGCCTTGAAGAGGCGGCGCCTGCGTTGATGGACATGGACAGTTTTCAGGCGCGCGGCGCGACGGTCATCACCCGGTTCTGACCTCAGCCGCGCAATTCTTCGCGCACCTGCATCAGGATTTCGCCCAGCCGGTTCAGCCCCTGCCCGTCCGGGCCGCAGCCCCAGTAGGCATCCATCGGCGCGTTTTCGACGATCTGCGCGTCCCCCGTGGACAAGAGCAGGTCGCGCGGCCCCCGGTGCAGGGTGAACTTGTCAAAGACGGCCTCCATCATGATCCCGTCCTTGACTTCTTCCCAATCACTGCGGATCGGGATGTCACGGGTCATGCCCAGCGCCTTGGCCTGCTTCGGGCGCGAACACATGCGGATGCGTTCCCGGTGGGTGATGTCGTGGAACTTCATCGCCTGAAAATAATGTTCGACCGTGCGCCACCACAGGCCCTCCTTGTCCACGCCAAAGGGCGCGAAGTTCGAGAACTCTCCGTAAGGGTCGGTCTGGGCGTAGAAATAGATCGTGTCGGTCATGGCGCCAGAAACCCCGGAAGCGCCCGCAGTGCCAGTCCGGTATTCCCGACGTACATTCAGCCCCCCTGCGCGGCGATGGCGCCCAGGAAGATCGCCGCGCCGATCCCGATCAACTCGTCGGGAAAATCATAGTCGGGATTGTGCAGCGCCGGAGCCTCTTGCCCGGCCCCCAGAAAAAACATGGCAGAGGGCATCACGCTGCCGAACAGCCCGAAATCCTCGGAGGCACGCATGGGCACGGCGGCATCCTTGCGCGGCAGTCCTTCGACCGCGCGTTCCAGCAGGGCCACCGCCTCGGGCGCGTTCACGCAATGGCCAAAGGCCTCGTGCACCGTGATCTCCGTGCCAAAGCCCCGCGCCGCACCGGCGATCATGCCCCGTGCCTCGGCCTCAAGATCCGCCATCTGGTCATCCAGCAGTGTCCGCAGGGTGACATAAAGCTCGGCCTCGCCGGGCGCCACGCCGAATGCAGGCACGCCCAGCCGGGCATGGGTCACGGTGGCCAGCCGGAACCGCACGTCATCGGTCGGCAGATCACGGCTGAGCCCGGCCAGACCTGGGATCAGCGCGGCCAGCGCCACGCCGGGCGACTTGCCGGTCTCGGGCTGCGAAGCATGGGCGGTGCGCCCGCTCAAACGCACGCGCAAGCCGCGCGAGGCACAGTTGGCTGGCCCCTCTCGCAATGCCACGGCACCCAGCGGCAAGCCGGGCAGGTTGTGCAGTGAAATCGCCATCCGCGCGCCCAGCGCGGCAAAGCGCGGGTCCGCCAGCACCGCGCGCGCCCCAGCCCCAGTCTCCTCGGCAGGCTGGAATAGCAGGATCACCCGGCCCGCAGGCGAGGACCGCGACAAAACCTGCGCCACCGCGTGCAGGATCGCCATGTGACCGTCGTGACCGCAAAGATGCGCAACCCCCGGCTGTTCCGATCGCCAGGCAGGCGCGCCGGTTTCCTCGATCGGCAGCGCGTCCAGTTCGCACCGGATCACAAGCCCGTCTTGCCCGCTGCCAAAGACCGCCGCCACGCCGGTCCCCCCCAGCCCGGTGATGACCTCGGACGCGCCCAGCGCCCGCATTTCCGCGGCGATACGCACGGCGGTGGCATGTTCCGCCCCGGACAATTCCGGCGCCCGGTGCAGCGCATGGCGCAAGGCCCGCGCCCGTTGCAATACGCTTGCGTCGATCGCATCCACTGCGGACATGCCTTCCCCCTTGCCGATAGAGCAGCCTTTCACGGCGCAGGCCCCCGATGCAAGCCCGGCAGGCTCTTCCCAGCTCGCGATCTAGGTGGCACAGTCACCGCATGAAGGATCTCGTCTGCCCCTCGCCCCGGACCGGACTGCGCCCGCCGTCGCAGGTCATGCGCCTGCACCGCATGGGCGCAAGCTTTCCGACACGATTGAGCTTTCTGCGGGTTCTGACCCGACGCCTGGCCGCCGAAGGGGCGAGGCTGCGGCGCCCGGTCTGGAACATCGGTGCGGAGGGTTTTGGCCATGCGGTCTATACCATTGCACTGGGCGGGCACGACTACAGCCTTGTCGCCGTCTCGACCCATCTGCCAGACGAGATGCGCACCGACCGCGTGATCGCGACCGCCTGGGACACGGCCTATGTCCTTTATGATGGCGTGCCCGACTCCGATGAAATCGCCCGCATCTGCGCCGCCGCTCCGCAACAGGAGGCCGCCCGCTACACGGAACGGGACCTGGTCCTGTCGCGTGCCAACAAATCCGTGCGGCTGTTTTCCCACGTGATCGAACGCCTGCGCGAGGGCCGGCAACCGGATGAAGCGCTGGTCAACGAGGTCGGCTACCTGATGCGGACAACGGCGGTTTACGGGAACGGCAAGTTCGGCATCGCCGACCGGGGGCTGATCGCGGGCCGGCCGGGGATCGAAGGTCCCTTTGCCGCCGAGATGCTGACGGTCTGGATGATCCGCAGCTTTACCCACGATCTTGTCGAGCACCTGGGCGGCACGGCCCTGGATCCGGCCCTGAAACGCCACCTTGGAATCGGCAATTCCACCGGGCTGGGCATGGCGCCCTTCCTGGTCTCGCATCCCGTTTTGCTGAACAACTGGATGCAGGCGCGGGAAACCGCCCTGGCCAGGGTTCGCGCCCTGCCCACGCTGGGACGCGAAGACCGCACAAGGCTGACCACCCTGTGCGATCGCGTGGCCGCGCACCTTGTAGAATGGCAGGTGCCAGCCCCCGACCACCAGGCGCGGATCGACCTGATCCGGGCCGAATGGCCCGCAATCCGCGGCTTTGTCGAGGAGCTTCCGCAGGACTCGCCGGTCGACGCGCTGATCCGCCGGTCCGAGGCCTTTTCGGTCGACACGCAGGAGCTTTGCGTTGCGCTGGCGCTGGAACCCTTCGGAGACATCGTGGACGACCTCGCCGCGGGCATGACGGACCCGCTGACCCCGCCGGTAAACGGGTTCGACGACGCCCAATCCCTGCGCACGGCCATCGAAACGCATTTCGATTGGGTGCTGCGGCTGGATTTCGAAGAGACCGCACAGCAACGCCGCTTCTGGTACGTCTCCGAAGAAAAGCTTGAACCCAGGCTGGGCGATCGTTTCGACGACCCCGGCGCGGACCGCGAAAGCCCGCTGGACATTGCGCGGCGCGTGCAGGCGCTCTGGCATGCGCTGGACGGCGTCACGGACCTGCGCGCCTTTCGCGCCGCCCGGCCCGAGCATGAACTGGCCCTTGCCCGGGTCGCCTGCCTGGCCGCGCATCCCTATGCCGAAATCCGCGACAACCTGATCGCCGAAAGCTGTCTGCCCATCGACATGTTGCGCTGCAAGCTCGCCTTTTTCGGCGCCACCAAGTTCGATCCGAAATCCGATCGCTGGACACGCATCGCCCTTGCCCAGGGCGCCCCGCTGCCCGAGGACCTGGGGACCGCGCGGGCCGATGACTGGTGGCTTGCGGGGTTTGGCGCATGAGCTATTCCGCCAATGAAATCGCCACGCTGGCCCAGAAGGCCGCGCGCGGCGCCGGTTTTCCGCCGCACCAGGCGCAGATTTTCGGCGCCGCGACGGTGCAATTCCTGGCCAGCGGAGGCGAGGCGCAGGCCCTGCTGGACGCGCTCGCCGATCCTGATGACAGCCCGATCCTGCGCCTTCCGCTGCTGGTCGAAGACATCCAGCGCGCGGTGGACCTCGCCGGTCCTGAGATCACCCTCACCCTGCAACCGGGGGACGAGGCGCTGGCCCCGGCCTATGCCCGCCTGACCGCCCTGCACATCACGCGCACCGAGCTCGGCCAAAGCGAGGACGGCCTGCCACGGTTGTGTCTGGACACCGCCCCCGTTCAGGGCGCGGCCCCCACCCTCCCCCCGCGCATCGCGGCAGATCCGGCGCTGATAGACCGGCTGTCCACCCTCGCGGCCCTGACATATGTCCCGGCCACGGACAGCTCGCGCAGCGCCGGCGCCGGAGCGGGCGACATCGACAACGACTGACCCGGGCGCGGCTTGCCCATTCCGGCGCCCCGTGCTTCTCTCCGCCAAAATTCAGGAGAGTCCCATGCCCCACCCTTTGCTGACCCAGGCCGACATCGACGATTACCAGCGCAATGGCGTGGTCGTTGTGCGGGGGCTCTGGGCTGACCAGGTTGAAACGCTGCGCGCCGGCGTGGCCCGCAACATGTCCGAACCGGGTCCCTACGCGGCAGAAAACCTCAAGGAGGGCGAGGCCGGGCGTTTCTTTGATGACTACTGCAACTGGCAGCGCATCCCCGAGTTCGAAGAGGTCATCCGCAGCTCTGCCGTGGCCGAGGTCGCCGCGGACCTGATGCGGTCGGACAGCGCGCAGTTGTTCCACGATCATGTGCTGGTCAAGGAGCCGGGTACGTCAAAGCCCACGCCCTGGCACCAGGACGGCCCCTATTACTTTGTCGAGGGTCGCCAGACCGTCAGTTTCTGGAGCCCGCTGGACCCGGTGCGCGAAGCCACCCTGCGCTGCGTCGCCGGATCCCACCTCTGGGAAAAGCCCGTGCTGCCGACGCGCTGGCTGTCCGAGGAGGATTTCTATCCCGACGCGGATGCCTACATGCCGGTGCCGGATCCGGACGCCGAAGGCATGGAAGTTCGCGAATGGGCGCTGGAACCAGGCGACGCCGTCGCCTTCAACTTTGCCGTCCTTCACGGCGCGCGCGGCAATGACAGCCCGACGCGGCGCCGTGCCTTCTCGTTGCGGCTGGTGGGCGATGACGCGCGCTATACCAAGCGACCCGGCCCCACCTCTCCGCCGTTCCCCGGCCACGACATGACCGAGGGCCAGCGCCTGCGCGAGGATTGGTTCCCGGTCCTGTTCAACCGCTGAATCCGGTCCGACGGGCGCCTCTTGGGTCAGCAATTCAAAGGGCGGTGGGCTGTCTCAGGCGAAAGGATCGTCCGGATAGCCCACGCCCATCAGGCTCAGCCCGTCCGGTGGGCAGACCGGGCCGCAGGCGGCGCGCGACCGCGCCTCGAGCGCCGTCTTCACGTCCTCCGGTGCCCAGGCACCGGCGCCGACCCGTTCCAAGGTGCCCACGATAGACCGCACCTGGTTGTGCAGGAAACTGCGGGCACGCAGGAAGAAATGTACTTCGGGACCGGCCAGCCCCTCGACCCGCCTGATGGTGATCTCGTCCATCGTCTTGACCGGCGATTTCGCCTGGCACATGACGGACCGGAAAGTGGTGAAATCATGCTGACCCAGTAGGTGGGCCGCGCCGTCGCGCATGGCATCGACGTCAAGCTCGTGGTTGACCCGCCAGACCTGCCCCGCCTCCAGCGTCGCGGGCGCCCGCCGCATCAACAGCCGGAACAGGTAGCGCCGTTCGACCGCTGAGAACCGTGCGTGCCAGTCATCGGAGACGGCCGATGCCGCGCGGATCGCCACCGGTGCGGGCTTGAGGTGAAAGTTCAGCGCCTCGGACAGGCGAAAGGGATCCCAGTCCTTGTCCATGTCGCAATGGGCCACCTGCCCGCGCGCGTGCACCCCGGCGTCAGTGCGCCCTGCGGCGGCGATAGTATGGTCGCGCGGTTCCAGCCGGGCCAGTGCCGCCTCGATGGCTGCCTGAACCGAAGGCTGATCCGCCTGCCGCTGCCAGCCCGCGAAGGGACGGCCGTCATATTCCACCAAAAGCGCATACCTGGGCATGACGCGCCTCCTAGCCGTACACCGGACCAAGGGCAATCCCGCCGGGCTGTCCCGCGCGCGGCAAGACGGGGATGGGCGCGTGGGAGACGCGCCGCGCGCGGGGCGCAACATTGCCCACATTCCCCCTGTCCGCCTCTGGCCCCGCACCGCGGCAATGACTAAGTTCGCATCCGAACCGAAGGGAAAGGCCCGGAACTCATGGTCATTGGCGCCATCGCCGACACGCTCACCCGGAGCGTCGAGAATGTCACCGGCACCTTGTCGGAAACCTTCTTCGAACCGACCCTCCGGCTGGGCGTCACCGGGCTGTCGCGGGCGGGCAAGACCGTCTTCATCACCTCGCTGGTGGCGAACCTGATGGACCGCGCCCGCATGGCGCAACTGGTGGCCGAAAGCGAACAGCGCATCCTTTCGGCCTTTCTGCAGCCCCAGCCCGACGACACGCTGCCGCGCTTCGACTATGAAACCCACCTGGGCGCCCTGACCGCCCGCACGCCGCATTGGCCGGACAGCACCCGCGCCGTTTCGGAACTGCGTCTGTCGCTGAAAATCCGGCCTGCCGGGCTGCTGGCGGGCCTGCAGGGGCCGCGCACGCTGCACCTCGATATCGTCGATTACCCCGGCGAATGGCTGCTGGACCTCTCGCTGATGGACAAATCCTATGCCGAGTGGTCGCAGGACATGCTTGAGCGGCTGGAACTACGTCCCGGCGGCCCGGAAACGCTGGACCGCCTGCGGTCCGAGGACGCCAGTGCCGAGTTGGACGAAGCCCGCGCGCGGGCGCTCTCGGAGGCCTATACCCACAGCCTGCACGCCGCCCGCGCCGCCGGATTTTCCGACTGTTCGCCGGGACGGTTCCTGCTACCCGGAGAACTGGAAGGCTCGCCCGTGCTGACCTTTGCGCCGCTGCCGCGTGTCGACGGCGTCCCGCGGCGCTCGCTCTACCGCGAGTTCGAACGGCGCTATGACAGTTACAAATCGCGCGTCGTCAAACCCTTTTTCCGCGATCATTTCAGCCGCATCGACCGGCAAATCGTGCTGGTGGATGCGCTTGGCGCCGTCCATGCCGGGCCGCGCGCGATGGAGGACCTGCGCCGCACCCTCGCCGAGATCCTGACCGCCTTCCGCCCCGGCACCAATGCCTTTCTGACCAACCTCCTGATGGGCAAACGGGTGGAAAAGATCCTGTTCGCCGCCACCAAGGCCGATCACCTGCACCACCTGCAACACGGTCGCCTGACCGGCATCATGGAGGCCCTGACCCGCGAGGCGCGCGACCGGGCGCGCTTTGCCGGGGCCGAGACGCAGGCCATGTCCATCGCCGCCCTGCGCGCGACGACGGAACAGATGATGCCCCATCAGGGCAGCGAACTGCCCTGCGTGCGCGGCACCCTCATGGACAGTGGCAAGCAGGCAGCCTTCTACCCCGGTGAATTGCCGGAAGATCCGACGCACCTGCTGGGCAGCGCCCGCGAAGGGGCGGAAAAATGGCTCGATCAGGATTACTCGGTGATGAATTTCGCCCCCGCACCGCTGACCCTGAAACCCGGCGAAGGCCCGCCGCACATCCGGCTGGACCGCGCGGCACAATTCCTGATCGGGGATCGGCTGTGACCGCCGAAACGATCACCCTGCGCGCAGCGGACCCGGGCGATGCCGGACGGCTTGGCGCGATGATCACAGAGGCGGTCGAGGCCCGCGCATGGAAGCCGCGCCTGCATTCGGCGGCGCAGGACATCTCGCACGCGGGCACGCTGATCGACCGTGGCTGGGTCACGGTGGCGGAACTGGGGCCGGAGGTGGCGGGATTCCTCGCCCGCGAAGGGTCTGAAATCCACGCGTTGTTCGTGGCGGGCTGGGCACAGGGGCGGCGGCTGGGCAGCGCGCTGCTGGACCACGCCAAGACCCGGGCCGACCGGCTGGAACTCTGGACCTTTCAACGGAACGAGGGCGCGCAGCGGTTCTATCTGCGCCACGGCTTTGCCGAGACCCGCCGCACGAATGGCGACAATGAGGAAGGCTTGCCCGACATTCATTACCTATGGCGCCGCGATGCGGGCGCCCTGCAGGAGCCCGTGACATGAGCCAGCCCCCCAAGGGTCCCGTCCTGATCGACCTCGACGACGACGGCGCAACGCCCACCCCCTCCGAGGCGCCCCCCGTCCCCGAACCGCACCTGCCCCCGCCCGAAGGCGCGGCCATGACCACGGTGGCGGCGCTGGCCACGCGCGATCCCTCGCCGCTGGCGCGCTGGTTCTGGCGGCTGCTGCTGGCGCTGGTGGGTACGCTGGTCTCGATCGCGGCCTGGCGTTTTGTCACCGATCTGATCGCCAGCAACGCGATGCTGGGCTGGGCCGTGACGGCGCTGTTCGCCGCTTTTGGCCTGGTCTGCCTGATGATCGTCATCAAGGAGATCGCGGCCTTTTCGCGCCTGTCACGGATCGACGCGCTGCACCATGCCGCCGAAACCGCGCTGGCCGATGAGGACCTTGCCGGGGCCCGCAAGCTGACCGACGACCTCGTGACGCTCTACAAGGGGCGCGAGGACACCCGGTGGGGCCGGGACAAGCTGAAAGCCCGGCGGGACGAGATTTTCGACGCCTCCGGATTGCTGACCCATGCCGAAGATTCTCTGCTGGCACCGCTGGACACGGCCGCCCGACGCGAGGTCGAGGCGGCGGCGCGGCAAGTGGCGACTGTCACGGCGCTGGTGCCGCTGGCGCTGGCGGATGTGGCGGCGGCGCTGACGGCGAACCTGCGGATGATCCGCCGCATCGCCGAGATCTATGGCGGGCGGTCGGGCACTTTGGGCAGTTGGCGGCTGACGCGGGCAGTCATGTCCCACCTGGTCGCCACCGGGGCGGTCGCCATCGGCGACGACATGCTGGAGCCCATTCTTGGCGGCGGCCTGCTGGGCAAGCTGTCGCGCCGCTTTGGCGAGGGGATGGTGAACGGCGCCCTGACTGCCCGCGTCGGCGTCGCGGCGATGGAGGTCTGCCGCCCCCTGCCCTTTGGCAAGGGCAAACGCCCTTCGGTCCGGGCGATCATCCGCAGCTCGCTTAGCGGCCTCGTGATGCAGGACAAAGGGTGACACGGCCGGCTTGCGCGGGGTCCGGCATTCCGGACCTGTGCAGCGCCGGCCCCCCGTCCTAGACTGCGCGACCGAAGACATCGGAGACCGTCGACGGATGGAAGCGCTTCTCGTTATTCTGGGATTGGGCCTGCTGGCCTTGCCCATCGTTGTGATCGTCACGGTCGTCATGCAAATCCGCACGCGCCGCGAGGTGCGCGCCTTGCAGGCCCGTCTGCAGGATCTCGAACGCAGCCTTGCGCAAACCACCCGTCCAGCCCCGGCAGAGCGGCCAAGGCCCACGCCTGTGACCGCCAGCGCGCCGCGGGATGCCGCCCGATCCGCCACACCGCAGCCGGCCAACCTGTCGCCCGCGCCCGGAGAGGCCCCCAAGGCGCCCGCGAAACAGGCGCCGGCAAGCCCGCCCGCTCGGCCGCCAGCGCCCGCCCGTACCGAAGCCCCCCGCCCCTCCGCGCCTTCCCCGGCCGCACCCTCGGCCTTTGACCGGCTGGGCCGCTGGCTTCAGGAAAACTGGTTCTACGCCATTGCCGCCGTCTCGCTGTCGCTGGCCGGGATCTTCCTGGTCCAATACGGGATCGAAACCGGATTGCTGACGCCCACCGCCCGCGTGATCGCGGCGTTGGTGTTCGGCGCCGCCCTGATCGGCGGAGGAGAGACCATCCGACGGCGGTTCGGTGACGACGAAAGCAGTTCGACCGTCTACCTGCCGTCCGTGCTGTCGGGCGCGGGCCTCGTCTCGCTGATGGGCGGCATCCTTGCGGCGCGGCTGCTGTATGACCTCGTCGGGCCGGGATTCGCCTTGTCGGCGCTGTTCGGCGTCGCACTGTTCGGGCTGGTCCTGGGCTGGCGGCATGGCCCCCTGCTGGCGGCCATCGGGCTGATCGGCGGCATGGGGGCCCCCTTTGTCGTCGGCGGACAAAGCGACGCGCCCGAGTGGTTCCTGGTCTACTTCGGCCTGCTCGCAGGCATGGGCCTGGGCATCGACACGCTGCGTCGCTGGGCCTGGGTCAGCGTGCTGTCGGTGGTGCTGGCGCTGGGCGCCGGGCTGCTGCTGGCCACGTCGGGCGGTGAGGCGATGATGGCGGGCCTCGCGGCCTTTGGCGTCGCGCTGGTGATCATGGTCCTGCTGATTCCTTCGCGCGGCTTGGCCCCCGACCATGAGGGACCCGGCCTCGTGCAATCCGTGCTGGAGACCGGCGCTCGCGGACGGCCCGGTTTTCCGCTGATCCTGGCCCTCGGCACATTGGCAGCGGCCTGCGCGATCCTCGTCCATGCCGCGCCTGAAAGCGCATTGACCTGGCGGTTGTCGCTTGCATTGGCCTCGGGCCTGGCCGTGGCACTGACGCTGTGGTCACGCGGGGCGCCCGCCTTGCAGGAACTGGTGGCACTGCCGGTCCTGACCCTGCTTGCGCTGATCGGAATGCCGGATCTGAACGCCCCCGCGCAAGACGTGCTGACAGCGCGGTTCATCGCCGGGCAAGAGCTGACCGAACAGCGGATGCTGATGGATTTCACGCTGATCCTGCTGGCAGCGGTGCTGCCGGGGCTGGCGGCGGCCTGGCGCAGCCTGCAACCCGGGGGCCACGCCGGCTGGGCCGCAGCCGCGGCCCTGATCGCCCCGCTTGCGGGGTTGGCGCTGGAATTCGGCTGGCACCCGGCGATGATGATCGGCGCCTGGCCCTGGGCGTTGCACGCACTGGCACTGGCGGGACTGATGGTGGCCAAGGCGGCGCGGTTTGCCCAGGCCGACCCCGGGGACCGGCTGCGGCCCGCCCTGGCCACGGTTTCGGCCCTGGCCTGCATCGCCTTTGCCCTGACCGTCCTGCTGACCGATGCCGCCCTTACCCTGGCACTGGCGGCTGTCGTGGTCAGCGCCACTGCGCTGGACCGGCGGTTCGACCTGCCGCAGATGACAGGCTTTGTCGCGGCGGGCGTGCTGGCCCTGGGCTATCGGCTGTTGATCCAGCCGGGGCTCCCCTGGGCGCTGGAGGCGCCGGTGCTGGAGATGCTGGCCGCCTATGGCGGAACCCTCGCGGCCCTGCTGGGCGCGCTGATGCTGGGCCAGTCCCGGCCACGCCCCCGCGCGCAGGTCTTCCTGGAAAGCGCCGCCTGGTCGGTGGGCGGCATGACGGTCAGCCTGACGCTGTATCACGCCATCGAGGCCTACGTGGGCCATGTCCCGAAAGAGGCGCATTGGGCGCTGGGTCTTTATGCGACGATCTGGATCGGCACCGCGCTGGCCCAACTGGAACGCCTGAAGGCGGGCGGCGCGCTGCGCTGGCTGCGCGCCGGGCTGGCGGCCGTCTTTGGCCTGGTGTCGCTGATCTGGCTCGCGCTGGGGGTCACCCTGGGCAACCCGCTCTTCGAAGAACAGGTGATACACGGCCTGATCGGGGTGAACACGCTGATTCCGGCCTACCTGCTGCCGGCGGCGGTTCTGTTGGCGGGCGCCCTTCGGCTGACCCACCTGCGGCGCTGGCTGCGCGTGGTGATCGGCGCGCCCGGTGCTCTCCTGGCGCTCTTGTGGCTGGGACTGGTGATCCGTCACGCCTGGCAGGGCGGCACGTTGATGCACACCGCCAACGGCATCACCGACGGCGAGCTGTACAGCTATACCGTCGGCCTGCTGCTGGCCGGGGCCGGGCTGTTCTACCAGTCGCTGGCGCGCAGCTCTGACGGGTTGCGCCGGGCCGGCGTCGCCGTGATCGCGCTGGCCGTGGCCAAGGTCTTTCTGATCGACATCTCGGGACTGGCGGGCTTGGTCAGGGTGTTTTCCTTCCTGTTGCTGGGCCTGTCGCTGGCGGGGCTGGCATGGGTCAACCGCTGGGCACAGACCCGCGCCACACCGGCGCCCGAAGCCTGAGGGTGCGACGCCCGCGCCCTTGACCGCAGGCGTCGCGCGCGCCAACCAAGAGGGGCCGAACGAGGGAGAGCGGGCACATGGACCTGCCGGAACATGGCCATTCCGAAGGCGAGATCGCCGAGCGCCTGGCCCACCCGCCGGGCCGTGGCGACCTGAGCGATGCGGTCTATGGCGCCATCGACGGGTGTGTAACCACCTTTGCCATCGTCGCGGGTGTGGCGGGCGCCGGACTATCGCCCTTCGTGATCGTGGCGCTTGGGCTGGCCAACGTGCTGGCGGACGGGTTTTCGATGGCCGCCGGGAACTTCTCGGCCACCAAGGCCGACCGCGACAACAAGCTGCGCCTGCGCCAGGTCGAGGAACGCCATATCCGCCTTTACCCGGATGGAGAGCGCCGCGAGTTGCGCGAGATCCTGCGCCAGAAAGGCCTGTCAGGCGCAACGCTCGACGACGCGGTAGAGCAGATCGCGAAGAACCGCCAGATCTGGATCGAGACCATGCTGGAAGGCGAGTACGGCATCGGCTCTGTCGATCCTCATCCAATGCGCGCCGCGCTGGTGACATTCGGCGCCTTCCTGGTGGCGGGCGCCGTGCCACTCCTGCCCTTCCTGATCGGGCTCGCGCATGGGTTCACGGTGGCCAGCGTGCTGACGCTGGTGACCTTCTTTGCCATCGGATCGCTGAAAAGCATCTGGTCGCTGGCCCCCTGGTGGCGGTCGGGGCTGGAGACGCTGGCCATCGGCGGCGTAGCCGCGGGGATCGCCTACTGGGTGGGATCGCTGTTCGGGTAGTCCGCGGGAAAGTCGGGTATACCTCACTCGCGCCAAACGGGAGTCCGGCACAGGATGGCGCTATTGTTTCCGCCCATTCCCATTTGCCCGGACCCTTTTTCCCATGATCGATTTCCTGTCCACCGCCGAGCCAGAGGACATCTTTCGCGCCATCGGCCTCTGCGGGTTCTTCCTTTATGTCGGCGTGTACGCGGCGCTCAGCTTTCGGCTGGTGACCGGGGATTGTCTGACCTATTTCGTCGGCAATACGGCGGCCGCGTCGCTGGTGCTGATCGGCCTCAGCCATGAATTCAACCTGGCTTCGGCCCTGATCCAGGTGTTCTGGATCAGCATAGGCATCGCGGCCATTGTCCTGCGCCTGGTACGCAGGGGATCCGATCGCCGGGCAGAGGCTGCCCGGACAAGGCGCGTCACGCTTCAGGAGGTGCGAGAGAACCGAACGGCGGCAGAAGGTCCCCGCAGACAAGCCGCGTCAGGATACCCTGAATCGGTTTCAGCGTAGACATCGGGTACAGCACCCTGTCGCGCAGGATCGGCAACAGGCGGCCGTCGCCCTGGTACTGCGGCGTGAAAAGCCGGCTCATCAACTGGTAGCTGCGAACGTGCCAGCGCCGCGCCCGGGCATAGGTCAGCGCGGCCAGCGGCAGGTCATCATGTGCCAGCTTCAGAGCCTGCGCCAAGGCCCAGGCATCCAGAAGCGCCATGTTCGCCCCCTGCCCCAGCTGCGGGCTGGCGCGATGTGCCGCATCGCCGATATGCACCACGCGCTCGCGAAAGGGGCGCCTCAGGGTGCCATGCGCGTAGCGCGCCATCGTCATCTGGCCCGGATCGGTGATCTGGCTGATGAAGGGCGCGAAATCGGGCCAGAGCGCCACGGCCTCGGCCTGCCAGTCCTCCAGACCTCGGTCCAGCCAGGCCGCATGACTGCCGGACGGCAGAGACCAGAAGATCGCGCTGCGAAATCCCTCCTGCCCGGGAACGGCCCCCACGGGCAGGACGCCCATCATCCGGTCGGCGCGGCGATAGGCCTGGCGCAGCTCGTTGCGTGGCAAATCGGTCCTGTCCGGCCAGTTGACGGTCGCCCAGAGGGCGCCGTAGCCCAGCGGCCGGGCGCGCATCGGCGACAACGGAGAACCGGCGCCGGTGGCATCCACGATGAGATCGAAAGGACCTGCGCTGCCATTCTCGAACAACAGCTTGCCGTCCTTTTCACCGGTGACGCGATGCCCGGGCTCCAGCCGCGCACCGGATGCCAAAGCAGTGTCGAACAATGCCTGGAACAGGGCGGCCCGGTGGATCGCCAGGCCAAACCGGGGCACACCCGGCGCGTCATAAGCCACGTCAAGCACAGGGAGCCCGCTGTTGGCCTCGTGGCCGAACATGCGGTGGATGCGGTTGCCCTTGGCCATCGCTGCGGGCAAGGCGCCCAGCTGTTCCAGGACGTCCAGGCCCACCGGCTGCATCACCAGCCCCGAACCGACCGGCGCGGGCGCCTCGAACTGGTCGAAGACGGTCACGTCGTGGCCGGACTGCCGCAGCGCCGTGGCCGCCGCCAGGCCACCCATTCCGGCCCCGGCGATCGCGATGTCGAGTTTTCTGGACATGCCGCCCCTCCCAACCGACAGGGAAGCCCGGAGAGGCACGACAGCGCAAGCGGCGCACTGCCGCAGGCGGCCTGAATTTCCTGCAAACCGCGGCGACTGACGCAAAGAAGCCCGGGACCGGTAATGCCGGCCCCGGGCGCTGCCACCCGCCCGGGCGGGTTCATTCGGCGGGAACCGCCGGTTCCGTCGGAGCGATGGGCGCGTTTGTCTCTGCCTCGGGCGCGGCGGTGCCCAGGGTCGGGTCCATCGCCGTCGGCGCCCCTGCAGGATCAATGGCCGCCGGATCGACCGGCGTCGTGGTCGAACCC
Organism: Mameliella sp. LZ-28; assembly: GCF_012274245.1. Classification (NCBI taxonomy): domain Bacteria; kingdom Pseudomonadati; phylum Pseudomonadota; class Alphaproteobacteria; order Rhodobacterales; family Roseobacteraceae; genus Antarctobacter; species Mameliella sp. LZ-28. The sequence goes on from NZ_JAANYX010000034.1 coordinate 57,266, forward strand.
GAGCCGTAAGCGATCAGCGCCACGACCCCGAGGCCGACCAACAGGGCGACCAGGATGCCCAGTGCCGACCCACCGGAACGGCGCGAACTGGCAAGGCGATCGTCGATGCGCTCTTCGGGCGAATAGCGGGCTTCGTGTTGTCGCAGGTACGGGTCTGTCGTCTGATGTGTCATCTGGCTTTCCTTTCCTCCTGGCGCGCCGGGAGTGGCCGGCGCTCATGTACCAAGATGGGGAAGCTACGCGCCCGGAAAACCCGCCGATCCCGACGCGGAACCGGATCGGTCAAGGCCCGCCGAAACGGCAGAGTCGCCTCGGCGGGTTCCGGCGGATACAACCCAAGGATGTCACCAGACAGCCGTTTCCCGCCCATGCTGCAGGGCGGCATCGCAGGTTCCCGCCGATGCCTGCCCACTTTACGCGCCCGCACGGCGGGCCTATAAGGCGCGCAAGATGACGTACCATGTGTTCATCATTCGAATTACATGCCCGGCGCTCTGAGGATACGAGCCGCCGGGACAAGGCGTATGAGACGTCGCGCCGCCCCAACATCCTGACCAACACCAGTGATTCAAAGGACGCCACAAATGTGCGCCGACACGACCGAAACGACAGTGCCCGACTACAAGACCACACTGTCCCTGCCGAAAACCGATTTCCCCATGCGCGCCGGCCTGCCCAAGCGCGAACCCGACTGGCTGGCCCGCTGGGAAAAGATCGGCGTCTATGACCGCCTGCGCGAGAAAGAGGGCCGCCCGGCCTTCACGCTGCACGATGGCCCGCCCTATGCCAACGGCCACCTGCACATCGGCCACGCGCTGAACAAGGTCCTCAAGGATTTCATCGTCCGCTCGCAGCAGATGATGGGCCGCGACGCGCGTTACGTCCCTGGCTGGGACTGCCACGGCTTGCCGATCGAATGGAAGATCGAGCAGAAGTACCGCGAGAAGGGCCAGAACAAGGACGAGGTCGACGTGGTCGACTTTCGCCAGGAATGCCGCAGGTTCGCCGAGGGCTGGATCGACATCCAGCGCGAGGAGTTCAAGCGCCTGGGCGTGACCGGCAACTGGGTCGATCCCTACCTGACGATGAACTTTCACGCCGAGCGGGTGATCGCGGAAGAGTTCCAGAAGTTCCTGATGAACGGGACGCTCTACCAGGGGTCCAAGCCGGTGATGTGGTCGCCGGTGGAAAAGACCGCCCTGGCCGAGGCCGAGGTGGAATACCACGATCACAAGTCGCACACGATCTGGGTGCCGTTCGATGTTGTCTCCGCATCGAACTTCCCGAATACCGGCGCCTGCATGGACACGGACCTGCTGTCCGCCCGCGTGGTGATCTGGACAACCACCCCCTGGACCATCCCCTCGAACAAGGCAGTCGCCTACAATCCGGCGATCTCCTACGGCCTCTACGAGGTCACGGGCACGCCCGAGGAATGCTGGGTCAAGGTGGGCGATACCTATCTTCTGGCCGATGCACTGGCCGAAGAGGTGCTGACCAAGGCCCGCCTGTCCGACGGACAATGGACCCGTGTCCGCGATGTGTCCGCTGACGAGCTGGCCGGGCTGACCCTCGCCCACCCCTTCCGGGGCGTCGAGGGCGGCGAGGACTTCTGGGACTACGACGTGCCGATGATCGATGGTGAGCACGTCACCGACGAGGCCGGAACCGGCTTTGTCCACACTGCGCCCAGCCACGGCCAGGAGGATTATGACGCCTTCGTCAAGCGCGGCTGGATGGACCGGATGACCCACAACGTCGGCGAAGCGGGCGAGTTCCTGCCCCATGTGCCGCTGTTCAAGGGGCTTGAGGTCATCACCGCCAAGGGCAAGGAAGGCAAGGCCAACACTGCCGTCATCGACAAGCTGGTCGAGGTCGGCGGGCTGATCGCGCGCGGGCGGATGACACACAGCTATCCGCATTCCTGGCGCTCCAAGGCGCCGGTGATCTACCGCAACACGCCGCAATGGTTCGCCGCCATCGACCGCGAGGTCGGCGACGGTCAGGACACCTATGGCAAGACGATCCGCGAACGCGCCCTGACCAGCATCGACAAGCTGGTCAAATGGACGCCGCAGACCGGGCGCAACCGGCTGTACTCCATGATCGAGGCGCGGCCCGACTGGGTGCTGTCGCGCCAGCGCGCCTGGGGTGTGCCGCTGACCTGTTTCGTGAAACGCGCCGCGATGCCGACGGACGCGGATTTCCTGCTGCGCGACGAGGCGGTCAACGCCCGCATCCTCGAGGCCTTCGAGGCCGAGGGCGCGGATGCCTGGTACAAGCCCGGCGCCAAGGAACGGTTCCTGGGCAATGACTATGACCCCAGCGAATGGGAACAGGTCTTCGACATCCTCGACGTCTGGTTCGACAGTGGCTCGACCCATGCCTTCGTTCTGCGCGACCGGCCGGACGGCTCCGAGGACGGCATCGCGGACCTCTACCTCGAAGGCACCGACCAGCACCGCGGCTGGTTCCACTCCTCGATGCTGCAGGCCTGCGGCACGCTGGGCCGCGCGCCCTATCGCGGCGCGCTGACCCACGGCTTTACGCTGGACGAGAAGGGCAACAAGATGTCCAAGTCGCTCGGCAATACCGTGGCGCCCGAGGACGTGACCAAGCAGTACGGTGCGGACATCCTGCGGCTCTGGGTGGCACAAGCGGATTACACCGCCGATCTGCGGATCGGGCCGGAGATCCTGAAAGGCACCGCCGACGGCTATCGCCGGTTGCGCAACACACTGCGCTACATGCTGGGCGCGGTGTCGCATTTCACCGAGGATCAGCGCGTCGACGCCAAGGACATGCCCGAGTTGGAACGCTATATCCTGCACCGTCTTGCGGAACTGGATCACGTGGTGCGCGAAGGCTATGCCGCCTATGACTTCCAGGGCGTCTACCAACAGTTGTTCAACTTCTGCACGGTGGAACTCTCGGCCTTCTACTTCGACATCCGCAAGGACGCGCTGTACTGCGATGGCGACACCGCACGCCGCCGCGCGGCACGCACGGTCATGGACCTGCTGTTCCACCGCCTGACCACCTGGCTGGCGCCGATCCTGGTGTTCACGATGGAAGAGGTCTGGCTGGAACGCTTCCCGGGCGACGATAGCTCGATCCACCTGCAGGACATCCCCGAGACGCCCAAGGACTGGCTGGACGAACCGCTGGCGGCCAAGTGGCAGATGGTGCGCCGCGCCCGCCGTGTCGTCACCGCCGCGCTGGAGGTGCAGCGCACTGACAAGGTGATCGGCGCCTCGCTGGAAGCGGCGCCGGTGGTACATGTGAGAGAGCCGGACATGCTGGAGGCGCTGAAATCGGTCGCCTTCGAGGATGTCTGCATCACCTCGGACATCTTCCTGACCGGCGACCCGATGCCGAACGAGGCCTACCGGATGCCCGAGGTCGAAGGCGTCGGCGTGGTCTTTGAAAAAGCCGAAGGCGAAAAGTGCCAGCGGTGCTGGAAGATCCTGCCGGACGTGGGCCACCATGCCCACCCCGCCACCTGCAAACGCTGCAACGCCGCCCTGGACTGATCCCCAGAGCGCATCGAATAGCCTGCAAGGCCCGAAGTCCTGCCGGACTTCGGGCCTTTTTCATGGCCGTCCAGGGCCTTTCCCTCCGGCGTTGCCCGAAAGGTGACGTGGGGTTAGGCTATCAGAAAAACAGACGAGGGATGCCATGAACCGCCGTTTCTTCCTGTTGGGCGCCGCCGCGCTTGTGCCCGCCTGTGGCATGATGCCAGGGCAGGCCCTGGCGCTTGCCCCCAACTCCACGCTGATCGTCACACGCCACGCCGACCGCGACGGCGAGGACCTGAATGCGCGGGGGCGCGAACGCGCGCGGGCGCTGGTGCAGGCGGTCAAGGATTTCGACATCGACCTGATCTTCAGCCCCGGCATAAAGCGCAACCTCGACACCGCCGCGCCGCTGGCGGGCGCCCGTGGGTTGGCCGTGAACCGCCTGCCACAAGAGGCGCCGACCGCCGGTCTGGTCCAGAGCGGTGCCGGAAAGACGCTGATCTGGATCGGCAACAAGGGCAATATCGCCACGATCTGGGAGGACCTGGGCCTGTCCGAGCCAATGCCCATCGAATACGGCGATCTTCACATCGTTCGGGCGGATGCACAGGGACGGGTGACGATTGAACGCCGCCGCTATGGCCCCAACTGACGCAGAGATCGCCGCAGTTCTGATGGATCTGGCCCGCGCAAGAGGCTCCGGCAAGAGCCTGTGCGCATCAGAGCCGGCAAAGACACTGGCCAGCGACTGGCGCCCGCTAATGCCCCGCGTCCGGCAGGTCGCGGCAACCCTGCCGCTGGTCGCCACCCAGAAAGGGCGCCTGGTAGACCCGACTGGCGCCTCCGGCCCGATCCGGTTGTCTTTGCACCGGGATTGACCCCGTGTCCGAAACCGGCGTTCAGATCAGTCCCCGGTCCCGCCCGATCATCGCGGCATGGGTCCGGTTACGCGCCTCCAGCTTGCGCGAGAGCGTCTTGACGTGGAGCTTTACCGTGACCTCCTGCAGGTCAAGGTCGCGGGCGATTTCCTTGTTTGACTTGCCTTCGCAGATGCCCTGCAGGACCTGCTGTTCCCTGCGGGTAAGAATGTCATCCTCGCCCTTGCCGCCGGTTTTCAGGAACTCGATCGGGGTGTAGACCTCTCCGGCGGCCATGAAACGGGCCGCCGTCAGCAACGACCGGGCGCTGAGCGTCTTGGGGATGAACCCTTGTGCCCCCGCCTTCAGCGCCGCCGTGGCCACGTCGCGCGTGGCACTGCCGGACAGGATCGCCACCGGGCGCCCCTCGTTCGCGGCGCGCATGCGTTCCAACCCCTCCAGCCCGTTCATGCCAGGCATGTTATAGTCCAGCAGCACGAGATCGAAACTGCCGCTCGATTTGGCGAGCGAAACCGCATCCTGCAGCGTGGCCACGGTACAGACTTCTTCGACATCCGCACCGTCCAGATAAGCCGCAATCGTGTCCCGCACCAGGTCGTGGTCGTCTGCAACCAGAATTCTCATCTTTCAACTCGTCCCATCTGCGCCGATGGCGGATACACGCACAGTGGCAGTCTAGCCCGCCACGGCGCCTCAGGAACCCTGAAAGATACAGAAAACGCTACCTATTACAAACATCAGTTCCGGTCAGATGACACTTTGACCGGCTTTGGCCCCTTGCGCCCGCCTCTCTGGCCCGTTTTTCTGGAGAGGGCCGTTGGCCAGCCAGGAGATCCGGATGATCCAAGCCACCCCCCCCCCGGTCACGCCGAGATGCAGTCGCCCGCCCTCGTCCTCGGGCGGCAGCACCGCGTGACCCAGGGACCCGAACGCACCCCGGGCCGCGATGGGCCCGGCTGGATGTCCAGCCTGCCGAACTGGCTGACGGGGATCGTCATTGTGATGATCGTGGTGTCCATCGCGGTGCTGGTCCTGGACCTGCAACAGCAGACACGCCGGCTGGCCTCGTCGGCAGCAGACAACATGCAGTGGACCCTGGGCCAGGCCGAGGTCGAACTGATGGCATTGGAAATTTCCGCCCTGCGCGCCGATACGGGCGACGTCTCGCTGAGCGACGTGCGTCTGCGCTATGACATCTTCTACAGCCGGGTCGAGACCCTGACCGAAAGCCACAGGTTCGAAACCCTGATGCAGATCGGCGTGATGCCCGAACGGATCGAGGAAATCCGGGCGTTTCGCAGCAACTGGCTGCCCTTGATCGACGGGCCGGACGAGGCCCTGAGGGCCGCCTTGCCCGACTTGGCCGAAGATGCGAGGTCGGTGCGCACCACCGTGCGCGACACCACCCTGGCCGGGGTCGAGTTCTTTTCCCAACAGGGCTTTGAACAGCGCGACAGCCTGAGCCGGAGCATGGTGCGCGTCGGCCTACTGACCGTCGCCCTCGTGATCCTCCTGGCGGTTCTGGCGCTGATGCTGTTCCGGCTGGCACGCAAGAGCGACGCCGAGGCCCGTGCCAACCGCGAGACACGCGAGCGGATCGAGACGATCCTGTCCACGTCGCTGGACGCGGTCGTGGTCTCGGATGCCGCCGGGCGCATCCTGGACTACAACGGCGCCGCCGAGCGCATCTTCGGCTATGATCGCAACCAGGCGCTGGGGGCGGACATGGCCGACCTGATCGTACCGGATCATTACCGCGCCGCGCACCGGCGCGGGATGGCCCGGTTCCGCCGTGACGGTGACGCGCGGGTGATCGGCAAAGGGATCGTGCGGCTGGACGCCCGCCGCAGCGACGGCACGGTCTTTCCCGTCGACCTTTCCCTGGCCCGGGCGCAAAGTCCCGCCGGCGAAATCTACATCGCGTTCCTGCGCGACATCTCGGACCGGGTCCGCAACGAGGCCGAGCTGAAACGCGCCCGCGACCGCGCCATCGCAGGCGAAAAACAGAAAGCCGAACTGCTGGCCGTCATGAGCCACGAAATGCGGACGCCGCTGAACGGGATGCTGGGCACGCTGGAACTGGTCGATGACCAGTCGCTGGACGCGCGTCACCAACGCTACCTGCGGATCGTGCGCGACTCGGGCCGTATCCTGCTGGGCCATGTGAACGACGTGCTGGACATCTCGCGGCTGGACGCGGGCAAGATGACACTGCGCAAGAGCGGTTTTGACCTGGTTAGACTGCTGGAAGACATCGTCGACAACCAGGGCCAGCACGCCAGCGCCCGGGGAAACCGGCTGATCCTGGTGCCCCCAAACCCCGAATTGCACCGGGTCTACGGCGATCCTGACCGGTTGCGCCAGATCCTGTTGAACCTCGTCGGCAACGCGATCAAATTCACATGGAACGGGCGGATCACGCTGGAGGCCGACTGCGCCGCCGGGCTGGAGTCGGTCGAACTGCGCGTGACGGACACCGGGATCGGCATCGCCGAAGAGGACATCGACCGGATCTTCGAGGATTTCGTCACCATCGACAGCACCTATGGACGCAGCACCTCGGGCACGGGGCTGGGGCTGGGCATCTCGCTGCGACTGGCCACGGTCCTGGGGGGGGAGCTGGGCGTGGAAAGCGAACCGGGGGACGGCAGCGTTTTCTGGCTGCGGGTCCCGCTGGCCCCGCCGGAAGAGAAACCCATGCCAGAGGCGCCCAGCCCGGAGCCCTGCGAGCGCCCCCCGGCCTGCGATGTGCTGCTGGTCGAGGACAACGAGATCAACCGCCTGGTGGGCCGCGACCTCCTGGAACGCGACGGCCACCGGGTCGAGACAGCCAACAGTGGCGAGGCGGCGCTTTCCGCCCTCGGAACCCGGCGTTTCGACGTGGTGATGATGGATATCTCGATGCCCGGCATGGACGGGATCGACGTGGCGCGCGCCTTGCGGCACAGCGCCGGAATCAACGCGGCAACCCCCGTGGTCGCCACCACCGCCCATGCCCTGCCGCAAGAGGTTGAGGCCTTTCATGCGGCCGGGATGCAGGCGGTGTTGATCAAGCCGTTGACGCTTGACGCGATCCGCACTGTCCTGACCGAGGTCTTGGCAGCAGGTGTGGCGGTCCGCCCTGTCGCGACCCGCCCGCCCGCGCCCGGTGACCAGACCACCGTGATCGACGAGGCTCACCTGGAGGAAATGCGCCAGGACCTCGCCCCGGCGCGACTACGGCACCTGCACGAAAGATTCCTGTTCGAGATGACCGATTTTCAGCATGCCATGCCCGACCTCGCCAAGGCCGGGATCACCGGGCAGGCGACCCTGGCCGCGGAGGCCCACCGCATGGCCGGGTCTGCCGCGATGATGGGCGCGGCCCGGCTGATGACGCTGCTACAGGAGATCGAGCAGGCGGCCAAGGCCGGGAACGCAATGGAGCTGGACGGGCGCCAGGCCGATCTGGCCGAATGCTGGCAGACGACGCGCGACGCACTTTCCGCCGTGTTGCGCCCGGTAGAACAGTTGCACTGAGCCCGCTTTACCCCCTGTGCACGCTGCGTTTAAACACGAGGGGCCAGCGCAGCAGGAGAGCCCAATGTCCAATCCGCTTTACGACACGCTCCTTGGTCATCAGACCGCGAACAGCTCTGTCTTTCTGCACCTCCCGGACGGTGGGCAGATCAGCTATGCCGGGTTCACCGCGCGCGTGGCCCAGTTCTCCGGGGCGCTGCGCGAACTGGGGCTGGAACCCGGCGACCGGCTGGCCTTGCAGGTCGAAAAATGCGCCGACGCGCTGGCCCTGGTCTTTGGCTGCATCCAGGCCGGGATTGTCTTTCTGCCGCTGAACACCGGCTACACCGGGGACGAGATCGCCTATTTCGTCGAAAACTCGGGCGCGCGAGTGCTGGTCTGCGACCCGGCCGACGCCCGCCTGCTGGGCGAGGTTGCCGCGCGCTGCGGCGCCCATTGCGAAACATTCGGTCCGGATGGGGCCGGCACCCTGGCCGAACGGGCAGACGCAGCCCCCGAAGAGGCCCCCGTCGAACCGCGCGCAAAAGATGACATTGCCGCCTTTCTCTACACCTCGGGTACCACGGGCCGCTCCAAGGGTGCGATGCTGAGCCAGGACAACCTCTTGTCCAACGCTCTGACCCTGGTCGACCTCTGGCGGTTCACCAGGGACGACGTGCTGCTGCACGCGTTGCCGATCTTTCACACCCACGGGTTGTTCGTGGCGACCAACGTGATGCTGGCGGCGGGCGGCGCGATGGTGTTTTTCCCGAAACTGGACACCGACGCGCTGATCGACTGGATGCCCAGGGCGACCAGCCTGATGGGGGTGCCGACCTTCTACACCCGCCTGTTGGACAACCCGCGATTTGGCGTCGAGGTTGCGGGCGACATGCGGCTGTTCATCTCCGGCTCGGCGCCCCTGCTTGCCGAAACGCATCGCCAGTTCGAGGCGCGCACCGGCCACCGCATCCTGGAACGCTACGGCATGACCGAAACCAACATGAGCACCTCGAACCCCTATGACGGTGACAGGCGCGCCGGCACCGTGGGCCTGCCCCTGCCGGGGGTCGAGGCCAAGGTCTGCGACGAGGCCGGCACCGAACTGCCGCGCGGCGAGATCGGCATGCTCGAGGTGCGCGGCCCGAACGTGTTTCAGGGCTACTGGCAGATGCCGGAAAAGACCGCCGCCGAGCTGCGCGAGAACGGCTTTTTCATCACCGGCGACCTCGCCCAGATGAGCGAGGATGGCTATGTCACCATCGTCGGACGCGGCAAGGACCTGATCATCTCGGGCGGGTTCAACATCTACCCCAAGGAGATCGAGGAACTGCTGGACGAACAACCGGGCGTGCTGGAAAGCGCCGTGGTCGGCGTGCCTCATCCGGATTTCGGAGAGACCCCGGTGGCAGTCATCGTTCCTGAACCCGGCCAGACGCCCGACCTTGACGCCATCGACGCCGAGGTCTCGGCGAAACTGGCCCGGTTCAAGCATCCCCGCCACATGGAGGTCATCGACGCCCTGCCCCGCAACACGATGGGCAAGGTTCAGAAAGCCGCCCTGCGCGAGCGTTTCGCGGGGCTATTCTCAGGTTGAGACGCCCGGCTTGGCGCGGGCCTGCACGGCAAAATCGCAGCGATAGGGTTTCACGTCGAGCAGCGGCGTTCCGGACAGGCAATCCAGCCCGCGCACGATCAGCCGGGGACCGTCGCGTTCGATCAGCCGGACGATACTTGTTCCGATGGGGTTGGGACGCAGCGGGCTGCGCAGCGAAAAGGTGCCGCGTGTCCGGCCATCGGCTTTGGGGCTTTGGGTGAGCAGGTCGCGCCGGGCCTCATGCAGCCAGTAGAGCAGTTCGATGAACTCGAATTGTTCGATCCCGTCCAGCGCGGGCGCATAGACCGGATCAACGGTCACGGTGCAGTCCGGGCCAGTCTCGGGGTCGCCCTGCCGGGGGCAATCGGCGCGCACCCTGAAAGGCGTCTCGATCCGGCCGATGAAACGCAAGCCCGCGTCGGTGGCGGGCGGAAACTCGGCAAGGGTTTCTCCGGGGCGCAGCTGGTCGCGATGGATGGATGTGGACATTGTCAAATCCCTGTAGGTCATCGGGGACGGGGTCAGACAAGAACGCGCGGCTCCGCCCTGCCCTGCGCGTCCGTTTCAAAGACAAAGGTGTTCCCCGCCGCCCTGTCCTCATCCGGGCGGCCTTCGGCGGCAGAGGTGACCATCAGCCGGGTGAACTCCGGTCCGCCGAAGGCCGGGCAGGTCGTCTGCGGCGTCGGCAGGTCCAGTGCGCGCAGGAAACGCCCGTCCGGCGCGTAACAGGCGACGCGGCTTGCCTCCCATTGCGCATTCCAGAAGTTGCCCTCGGCATCCGTCACGGCACCGTCGGGGTTCAGCCCCTCGGGCCGCAGGTCCAGCCAGTCCTCAGCGTCGCCCGTGGGCCAGCCCTCGGCATCCAGCGCGACGCGGCGGATCACCCCGGTCGGCGTGTCCGTGAAATAGGCCTGCCCACCATCAGGGACGAAGCAGATCGCGTTGGGAATGCTGATCGGGGCAAAGAGCCTGCGCAGCTCTCCCTTGTACCAGCGATAGATCGCCCCGGCGCCGGTTTCCCCCCCGTAGCCCATCGTCCCGATCCAGAACCCACCCAGCGGATCGGCGCGGCCATCGTTGGACCGCGTGACGGGATTGTCGGCCTCGAGATCGCAAAGATGGGTTTCGGTGGCGACGTCGAAATCGAACAGGAACAGGTCCCGCTCGGAGGCGATCAGCAGGCGCTTGGCGTCCACGATACCCGCCGCCGACACCGCCCGGTCGAACTGCCAGTGACGTTCCTGTTGCCCGTCATGCTCGTACAGCCGGTGACCCAGGATGTCGAACCACAGAAAGCTGTTCCGGTCCGGGTGCCACAACGCCCCTTCGCCAAGGGTGCAGCGGGTGGCGGAAAGCGTGGCGGGTTGGGGCATCTTTGATCCTTCAGGCGGCGGTGGTGACAACCCCGCCATCGACGGCAAGGCATTGTCCGGTGATCATGGCGCTGGCCTGCGAGGCCAGGAACAGCACGGGGCCGGCAAGATCCGCCGGTTCCAGGTGACGGCCAAGACACTGCTTGGTCAGGAAGTCGTCCAGCGCCTCGGGCGAGGCCCAGAGCCGCAACTGGCGTTCCGTCAGCACCCAGCCCGGCGCCACCGCGTTGACGCGGATGCCGTCGCGGCCGAATTCGCGCGCGTGGCCCCGCGTCATGGCGGTGATCCCGCCGTTGGCTGTGGTATAGGCCGTCATCTCTGCCATGCCCAGCATGTAGCTGATCGAACTGAAATTGACGATGGCGCCGCCGCCCGCCTCCATCATCCCCGGCACGGCGATCTGCGTGGTCAGGAAATAGCTTTTCAGGTTGACCGCGATCAGATCGTCCCATTCGTCGGAACTGATTTCCAGCGTGTCATGGCGGATGTCGTTGGCGGCGTTGTTGACCAGCACGGTAATCGGGCCGTGTTCGCTGGCGGCCTCGGCCATCGCGGCGCGCAGAGCGGGTTCATCCGTGACGTCGCATTGCAGGAACAGCGGTCGGTTGCCATGCCGTGTTTCCATCCGGTCGCAGAACACCGTCACGTCCGACCGCTGGCAAAAGGCAACCCGAGCCCCCTGTTCAAGAAAAGCCTCGGTCAGCGCGGCCCCGATCCCCGCGCCGCCGCCGGTGATGAAGACCGACGTGCCGCGCAGGTCCGGGAACGCCGCACCCCCTGCAAGTTGTTCGGTCACTGGCTTTCTCCCCTGCAGACATCCCTGTCACTCTCGCCGCGCAGACCGTTCCGCGCAAGAGCCTGTCAAAGGGCTGGAATCATGGCGCGATATCGGGTCTAGTCGGCGCACGACCGGAAAGGAGGGTTCCATGAACTGCGTATTCGTCCAGATCCGATGCCGCCCCGGCACCGCCTATCGCGTGGCCGGCGACATCGCCCTGCGCGAAATCCATTCCGAGCTCTACTCGACCAGCGGCGAGTATGACCTGCTCCTCAAGATCTACATCCCAAAGGAAGAGGACACGGGCAAATTCATCAACGACAACCTGCTGGACATCGACGGGATCGAACGCACGCTGACGACGCTGACGTTCCGCGCGTTCTGACATCTGACAACCGGGAGAATTCCATGAGTCTCAAGACATTGACGATGGGCGGGCTGCTGTGCGCCGCCCTGGCCCTGCCGGCCGCAGCCGAGGTCAAGGTGGGCATGATCACCACGCTGTCCGGCGGTGGCGCAAGCCTGGGCATCGACACGCGCGACGGCTTCATGCTAGCCATCGAACAATCGGGTCGGACCGATATCGAGGTGGTCATCGAGGACGACCAGCGCAAACCCGACGTGGCCGTGCAGCTGGCCGACAAGATGATCCAGTCGGAAAAGGTCGACCTGCTGACCGGCATCGTCTGGTCCAACCTCGCGATGGCGGTGGTGCCCTCGGCCACGGCTCAGGGCAAGTTCTATCTCTCGACCAACGCCGCGCCGGCGCAACTGGCCGGGCGGGGCTGCAATGCCAGGTATTTCTCGGTCTCCTACCAGAACGACAACCTGCACGAGGGCGCGGGCGCCTATGCGACGCAGGCCGGGTTCAAGAACACCTTCATCCTTGCGCCCAACTATCCGGCGGGCCAGGACAGCCTGACCGGCTTCAAGCGCTTCTACGAAGGTGACCTGGCGGGCGAGGTCTATACCAAGCTGGGCCAGACCGACTATGCCGCAGAAATCGCCCAGATCCGGGCCAGCGGCGCGGATTCCGTCTTCTTCTTCCTGCCCGGCGGCATGGGCATCTCCTTCCTCAAGCAATACGCGGACTCGGGCGTGGACCTGCCGCTGGTCGGTCCGGCGTTCAGTTTTGACCAGGGCATCCTGCAGGCGGTGGGCGACGCGGCACTGGGGGTCAAGAACTCCTCGACCTGGTCCAAGGATCTGGACAACGCCGCCAATGCCGCCTTCGTCGAGGCATTCCAGGCGAAATACGACCGCCTTCCGTCGATCTACGCGGCGCAGGGCTATGACACAGCCAACCTGATGCTCTCGGCGCTGGACAAGGCCGATATCTCGGACGAGGCCGGTTTCGGTGCGGCGCTCAAGGCGGCAGAGTTCGACAGCGTGCGGGGTGAATTCTCCTTCGCGGCCAACAACCACCCGATCCAGAACGTCTACGTTCGCGAGGTCATCAAGGAAGGCGACATCTATACCAACAAGATCGTCGCCACCGCGATGGAAGACCGCGCAAACGCCTACGTCGACGACTGCAAGATGTAACACACCTGTACGCCCCGGGCCGTCCCGGGGCGTCCGACCCGACGACATTCCCCATGACCACTACCCTGATCCTTGAGCAGATCCTGAACGGTCTGCAATCCGGCATCATGCTTTTCCTCATGGCGGCCGGGCTGACGCTGATCTTCGGCGTCATGGGGTTGATCAACCTGGCGCATGGCTCGCTCTACATGGTGGGCGCCTTTTGCGCGGCTGCGGCGGCGGCGGCAACCGGGTCCTTCGCGCTGGGACTGATGGCCGCGCTGGCGGGCGCGGCGGCAGCCGGCGCAGTGATCGAATTGGTGGTGATCCGGCGGCTCTACGATCGCGACCACCTTGACCAGGTGCTGGCCACCTTCGCGCTGATCCTCGTCTTTTCGGAAGGCACCCGCTGGGTCTTTGGCTCATTTCCGCTCTACCTCGACGTGCCGGATGCGCTGTCCGGCCCCGTGACCCTGCCCGGCGGCATCGAGTATCCGCTGTACCGGCTGACGCTGATCCTCGCCGGTCTTGCCGTGGCGGCGGGCCTCTTCTGGCTGATCGCCCGGACCCGGATCGGCGTGCAGATCCGCGCCGGCGAAAACGACCGCGAGATGATCGCCGCGCTGGGTGTCGATATCGACCGGCTCTATACCTTCATCTTTGCGCTCGGCGCGGCGCTGGCGGGACTGGCCGGTGCGCTGGTGGGCGCGATCCAGTCGGTGCAGGTAGGCATGGGAGAACCCGTTCTGATCCTGGCCTTTGTCACCATCGTGATCGGCGGTATTGGCTCGATCAAGGGCGCGCTTGTGGGCGCCCTGCTGGTGGGACTGACGGACACGCTGGGCTCGGTTTTCCTGCCCGAACTCTTCAAGCTGTTCATGGCGCCCGCCGCCGCCACGCAGACCGGCGCCTCGCTCTCCTCGATGGCGATCTACATCCTGATGGCCGTGGTCCTGATCTGGCGCCCGACGGGCCTGTTCGGAGCACGCGCATGACCCGTGAAACCCTGTTCAACCTCGCCGTCCTGGCGGGGCTCGTTGCCCTGCCCCTCTATGCACATTTGGCGGACGAACCCTTTACCATCACGCTGGCCACCCGCGCCGTGATCCTGTCGCTGGCGGCGGTGGGGCTGAACATCGCCCTGGGGGTCGGCGGGCTCGTCAGCCTTGGCCACGCGGTGTTTTTCGGCATCGGGGGCTATGCGATGGGCATTCTCGCCTTTCACGCGCAGAATTACATGCCGCTGATGGAGGCGCCCTTCCTGATCGAGGGCACCAAGTCCATGCCGGTGATCTGGCTGGTGGCGGTGATCGCCTCGGCGCTGGCGGCACTGGTCATCGGCCTGCTGTCGCTGCGCACCAGCGGCGTCTATTTCATCATGATCACGCTCGCCTTCGGGCAGATGTTCTACTATTTCGCGATTTCCTGGTCCGCCTACGGCGGCGAGGACGGCATGTCGATCTATGTCCGCAACGGGTTTCCCGGCCTCAACACCTTGATCCCGATCCAGTTTTACGGCCTTTGCCTTGCGGCACTGGTGCTGGCGCTGGGGTTCAACGGCGCGCTGGCGCGCTCGCGCTTCGGCCTTGCGCTGAACGCGGCGCGACAGGTGCCCGACCGGGTGCGCGCCGTGGGTCTGGACCCGTTCCGCCTGCGCCTTATCGCCTTCACGATCTCGGGGGCGATCACCGGGCTGGCGGGTGCGCTGTTCGCGGACCTCAACCGCTTTGTCTCGCCCACCATGTTCAGCTGGCAACTGTCCGGAGAGTTCATCGTCTTCATCATCATCGGCGGCACAGCGCGCCTGTTCGGACCGGTCGTCGGCGCCTGCCTCTTCGTGGTTCTGGAACATTACATCGGCGGCTGGTCCGACTATTGGCACATCTGGTTCGGCCTACTGTTGCTGGTCATCGTTCTGTTCGGACGCGGCGGCGTCATCGGGTTGATCGCCGGAAAGGCGCGGGCGCATGGCTGAGGCGGTTCTGGAAACCAGGGACCTGCGCAAGGCGTTCGGCGCCCTGCAGGCGACGGATGACGTCTCGATCTCGCTGCGGGCCGGAGAGATCCACGCCATCATCGGTCCGAACGGGGCCGGAAAGTCGACGCTGATCGCGCAGATCAGCGGTGCGCTGGCCCCGGATGCCGGGCAGGTGGTGCTGGATGGCCGGGATGTCACCGGCCTGCCGGTGCAGGCCCGCGCCCGCGCCGGGCTGGCAAGAACCTTTCAGATCAGTCAGTTGGCAATGGAGGACACGGTTCTCCAGAACGTCGCGCTGGGGGCGCTTGGCGCGCAGGGACGCCCCTTTGGCATGTTCCGCCCGGTGCTGCGTGACCGGGCGATCCGGGACCGGGCCGAGGCGGCGCTGGAGCGGGTCGGGCTGGCCGGGCAACGGGCGATGCGGGCGGCAGAGCTGTCGCATGGAGAGCGGCGCAAGCTGGAGGTAGCGGTGGCGCTGACGCTGGAACCGCGCGCCTTTGTCATGGACGAGCCGATGGCGGGCCTGGGCACCGAGGGCTCGGCGCAACTGACCGGCTTTCTGGACGGGCTGCGGGCGCAGGCGCCGATCCTGCTGGTGGAGCATGACATGGACGCGGTCTTTGCGCTGGCCGACCGGGTCAGCGTGCTGGTCTATGGCCGTGTGATCGCCAGTGGAACGGTCGGGGAAATCCGCCGCGACAAGGCCGTGCGCGAAGCCTACCTGGGGGACGAGGCATGAGCGCGCTCTTGCAGGTCGAAGGGCTGAAAGCCACCTACGGCGCCAGCCAGGCGCTGTTCGGGGTCGACCTTCAGGTCGCCTCGGGCGAGGTCGTGGCGCTGATGGGGCGCAACGGCATGGGCAAGACGACCACGGTGAAATGCATCTGCCGCCTGCTGCGCGCCGAGGGACATATTTCTTTTGACGGCAAGGACTTGCGCCGTCTTCCCGCGCACCGCGCCGCGCGGCTGGGGATTGGTCTGGTGCCCGAGGGGCGGCGCTGTTTCTCGGACCTGACAGTGCAGGAGAACCTGACCGCCGCCGCCCGTCCCGGCCCCTGGGACATGGGCAAGGTGGGCATGTTGTTCCCGCGCCTGGACGAACGCCGGACACAGGTGGCGCGGTCGCTGTCGGGAGGCGAACAGCAGATGCTGGCGATCGGCCGGGCGCTGATGACGAACCCCCGCCTGCTGATCCTGGACGAGGCGACAGAGGGGCTGGCACCGCTGATCCGGCAGGAAATCTGGGACGCCATCGGCCAGCTCAAACGAGAGACGGGCATGGCCATTCTGATCATCGACAAGAGCCTGAAGGAACTGACGCAGGTCTCTGACCGGGCGGTGATCCTGAACCGGGGGCGCACGGCCTGGACCGGGGCGCTGGATGGCTTGGACCCGGAACTGGCGCACCGCTACCTGGGCGTCTGACCCCCGTCGCGTTTTGTACGTTTTGTACAAAACGTACGGCGATTCCAGCATTTCGTACAAAGCGGTCAGGTTTCGTTAACCCGCCTCCCGGCCCCTTATTCGAACCCGACCGGCCGGATCATCAGATCCCATCCCGCAAGCGCCGGCACCTCGACGTAGCGGGCGCTGGCCCAGCCGGTCTGCCCGGCACTGCGGAGCTGGTACCAGACCCCCTGCCCGTCCGCGGAAAGGGTGCAGTCCAGCACCTCGACCGGGGTGCCCTCGGACCAGCGGGCGAGACGGTCGCCGCCGGGCGCGCTGCGGATGTTGAGATTGGTTTCGAGCCGCGCGCCGGACCAGTCCATCGACAGGATCGGCGCTTCGGGCGCGTCATGGCGTTCTCCGACCCAGCTGTAGGCCTCGGGGTCTTCCTCTTCGAAGAACCGGTTGCCCGCGTCCCAGCGGTAATAGCGGGTGGTCAGGTTTCCGCCGTGACAGCCGAGACTGTCCCCAAGCAGGGCGCCAGTGGCGCGCGGAAGGTCGCCCCGGTGCTGGGTGTAACCGTTGTTGTTTCGCGGCGCCGCACACCATCCGCTGCCGGTGGACCGGCGGCCACAGTCACCGAAGGCGGCAATGCCCAGTGTATCGCCCTGCTGCCACTCGATACTGCACCCGTCATTGGCCAGCCGGCGATCGCCGTATCTTTCGAAAAGAGTCTTGAGCGGGGTGTCATCGGGAAATTCGCTGCCTATGTCGACCGGCCAGAACTCGTATTCGGCGGCGACCATGTCGCGCCCCTGCGAATAGGTCAGATACTGGCACATGTTGAGCGCGTCGCGCTGGGTCAGGCCAGAAAGCGCAAGTGCCGTGCCGCCCTTCGGCCCCGCGACCGGGACAAAGTCCATGAACCGCGTCACCAGCCCCCCACGCAACAGAAAGAACGCGTCGGGGCGGCGGTAGTGAAGCGCATTCTGCACCAACGCCGAGGGCGCGATGCCGTTGCCGATCAAACGAATGTATTCCGACATGATCTGATAGGTGAGGTCCATCGCGGCAACGATTTCAGTCTGGCGATCTTGCTGGTCCACCGGGACGTACGGCATGTGAAAGCCCAGCTGCGCCCCCTGTTCGACATAGCGCACCGACCGACCGGAATCGCGTAGCTTGGCGGCCAAGGTGAATGCCACGGCGCAGGCGGACATGCACTCCGCGTCGTCAAGGACGATCACGCCATGCAGCTTCGGAGCAGAATTTCCCTCACGATAGTGGCTCAGCAGGCGACCGATCTTGACCCCTTCCGCGAAATTGCCGCCTGGGCTGTCGAAGACGATGACAAATGCTGGAACAGGGACCGCTACCCGGATCATCGCGGCAAGCCGCTCGGCATCGCCGGGTTCAATCACACCCGAGACCGAGATGATCCGAAGACCGTTGGGATAGTATCCATCTTCTTCACCCGCCGGAAGGACCACGGGACGGTTGCGGCCAGTGTTTGTTTCCTCGCCGTAGATCGGCCAGAGCTGTGACAGCCGCGGGCGCAGGTCATCGCGCAGCGTGATCTCGGCAGAAAAGGCGGCGCTGCCGACCAGGGTCAGGGTCGCGGCGAGGACCGCGCGGATCAGGCACATTACTCGATCACGTAGCTCTTGAAGGCGTAGTCGACGGTACCGCCATCGAGTGTGACCTTGCCCGAAAGCTGCCCCTTGTTCAGGTCGGCCACCACCAGCCGCAGTGCCGATTTCAACTGTTCGGCATCGCTGACGCCGCTGCTGCTGCAGAGATAGCCGATGCGGTGTTCGCCCTTTTCGTCCTGTTCCTGCACCACGACGGCATAGCGGCTGGTCGGGGTGACCTGGTAGCGGGTCTGGCCGGGACCAAGATCGACCTTCTCGAAGACTTCCAGCGGGATCGGCGTCAGTTGCAGGCTGGGAGAGATGTCGACAAAGGCCGGCGTGCAGTCGGCGGGCATGTCGGCCACCAGCGACAGTTCCCCACCCACGCCGAGACTGGCGGGAAAGGCCGACATGAGCATCGGCAGAGGTTTGGGCGTCGGAGCAGCCGCGGGTTTCAGGACCTTCGAACGGCCAAGGATCTCGGCCATCGGGATGCCGTAGTTGATGCCCACGTTGCGGTTTCCGGAGTTGTGCAGGGCAATCACCCGGCGGGCGGAACTGTCGATGATCGGAGAGCCGGAATTGCCGCCCAGCGTATCGCAGGTATGGCGCACCCGCTGCCCCGACTGGGCCTCGGGCGCCTTTTCCAGCGGTGGACGCGCGGCGCGGCAGCCCTCGCGGCTGATGTGCTGCGACTTGCCCATCGGGTGGCCGATGATCCAGAAGGGCATCCCCTCGACCGGCGGGGCATCGGACAGCGGCAAGGGCGGAAAGCGGTCGGTCGGCACGCCCGTCACCTCGAGCACGGAATAGTCCAATTCTGCCGAGCTTTCGACCGGGACCGGGTTGACGGTGAAACGCGCGGTTTCCTCGTCCCGGCCCGGCTCGACGAACCCGGCGATCCAGGTGACCGAGGTGATTTCCGTGGCGCCGATGCGCGGGTCTTCCAGCACGCCGGGAATGCAATGGTAGTTGGTCAGGATATGGGTGGCATCCACCAGGAAGGCGGTGCAGGGGTTTTCGCCCGCGTCGGTCCGGATCTGCAGCTTGCCGACGCCCCGGCCCAGCCTGCGGAAGTCCGAGCTCTCGGCGTAGGTGTGAATCGCCTCGTTGTTGTAGCCCTCGATGGCCAGTTCCTTCTGGATCCCGTCCTGGGCCGGGGCCTGTGCGGGCAGGAGGCAGAGCGCCATGGCAGAGGCAGCGGCAAACGGGCGGACAACGCGGGGCATGGCAATCCTCTGGTCAGACAAATCCGTTGGAAGCATAGCAAATCCCTACCTGCGCGCTTGGAAAAAATGCGGTAAGTGGAAAAAGCAGGGGATTTCGGGTATCTTGTCCCCATATTTTCCGGGGGCCGCGATGCACCGTTCATTTCCCAT
Source organism: Mameliella sp. LZ-28 (assembly GCF_012274245.1). NCBI lineage: Bacteria > Pseudomonadati > Pseudomonadota > Alphaproteobacteria > Rhodobacterales > Roseobacteraceae > Antarctobacter > Mameliella sp. LZ-28. The sequence continues at coordinate 76,806 of NZ_JAANYX010000034.1, forward strand.
TCTGATCCTTGCCGCCCTGGCCCAGGCACGACACTCAGCCGGGTGCAGCTGGCAATCGTGCCGAAATACCTGCTTTCCTTCTGACCAACGCTGGATATTGCCATGACCAAGACGATCCTTCCCCTTTTCGCCGCCGCGCTGGTCCTGCCCGGCGTGGCCTTCGCCCAGTCGACCGTGACGCTGGACAGTTTCTCTCTCGGGGATCCGCCCAAGCCGGATGCCGCCGCCGCGGAGATGCGCGATTGCCTTGTCGATCCGACGGCATGCGACAACGCCGAATTCGGCGGCGGGGCCAAGTTCACGCTGGACGACGTGGTCAACCTGGGCGTGGTCGAGCGCAAGCCCAAGCCGCCGGCCTCGGCCACGCCGGCCCGGGCCGGCGTGGCCATCGCCATCGAGGACCGCACGAAAAAGCCCGAACCGCTGCCCACCATCGACCTCGAGGTGCTCTTTGCCTACGATTCGGACGCGCTGACGCCGCAGGCGATGGCGAAACTGTCGACTCTGGCCAATGCGCTCAGCGATCCGCGGCTGAAGGACAGCAAGCTGATCTTCATCGGCCACACCGACGCGGTGGGGGGCGCGGCCTACAACAAGGCGCTGTCGCAGCGCCGGGCCAATGCCGTCGCGCGTTATGTCCAGGGCACCATGCGCCTGGGCACCGGCCAGATCGAGGCGGTGGGCGTGGGCTTTGACTATCTCAAGAACACGCGCGCGCCGGATGCCGCCGAGAACCGCCGTGTTCAGCTGGTGCTGGTGCCCGGCGCCTGACCAGCCGGGCGACCTGCCGAAGACAAGGGGGCCGGACGGCCCCCTTTTTGCTGCGCGGGTGGGCAGAGGGCGGGAAAACAGCGGGTTTCTGGCCGGGGCAGAATTTTACCGTTTGATAAAATTCCGACCTGTGGCAGGCTGAGTCCACAGAACAGGAAAAAAACAGGGAGAGGCCATGACCAGCCCGCAGACCCCCGGCATCCAGTCCGGGCGCCTCAGCCAGGATCAGTTGGCTCGGAACTTCGAGGATCTTCACGCGCCTTACGACCCGCACGAGGCGGCGGTGGCGGCGGACCGTTGCTATTTCTGCCACGACGCGCCCTGCGTGACCGCCTGCCCCACCGAAATCGACATCCCGCTGTTCATCCGGCAGATCGCCACCGGCCAGCCGGAGGCGGCGGCCAAGACGATCTTCGAACAGAACATCCTGGGCGGCATGTGCGCCCGGGTCTGCCCCACGGAAACGCTGTGCGAAGAGGCCTGCGTGCGCGAGACCGCCGAGGGCAAGCCGGTCGAGATCGGGCGGCTGCAACGCTATTCCACCGATGCGCTGATGGCGCGGCAGGGCCACCCCTTTGACCGCGCCCCCGAGACCGGCAAGCGCGTGGCGGTTGTGGGCGCCGGCCCCGCGGGACTGGCCTGCGCGCACCGGCTGGCGATGAAGGGCCACGCGGTCACCATCTACGAGGCGCGGCCCCGGCCCGGCGGGCTGAACGAATACGGCATCGCGGCCTACAAGACCGTGGACGGCTATGCCGCGCGCGAGGTCGATTGGCTGCTGGGCATCGGCGGCATCACCATCGAGTACCGCAACGCGCTGGGGGTCGAAGTGTCCCTGGACGGGCTGCGCGAGAATTTCGACGCGGTGTTCCTGGGCGTCGGCCTGGCCGGGGTGAACCTGCTGGAGATCGAGGGCGGTGAAAAGGCCGGGGTCGAGGACGCGGTGCGTTTTATCTCCGACCTGCGGCAGAGCGACGACCTGGCCGCCCTGCCGGTGGGCCGCAACGTGGTGGTGATCGGCGGCGGCATGACCGCCGTGGATGCCGCCGTGCAGTCGAAACTGCTGGGCGCCGAGACCGTGACTCTGGCCTATCGCCGCTCGCGCGAGGAAATGCCCGCCAGCGGATTTGAACAGGACCTGGCGGCGTCCAAAGGCGTGCGGCTGATGTTCAACGTGATGCCTGTCGCCATGCACGGCAACGGCGCGGTGCGCGAGATCGAGCTGGAATACACCGCCCTTCTGGACGGCAAGCTGCAGGGCACGGGCGAAACCATCCGCCTGCCCGCCGACCAGGTGTTCCGCGCCATCGGCCAGACCCTGGCGCCAGTCGACGGGCTGGACCTGGAGGGCCGCAAGGTCAAGGTGAACGGCGCCGGGCGGACCTCGGTTCCGGGGGTTTGGGCCGGGGGCGACTGCACGCCCGGCGAGGACCTGACCGTGGTCGCCGTGGCCGAGGGCCGCGACGCCGCAGAGGACATTCACGCGACGCTTATGGCGCAGTGACCCCGTCCCGGGCCTGCCCCGGGACCTCCGACCCAAGCAAGAGGCCCCGGATCAAATCCGGGGCGCGACGGATCAAATGGAGACGTTGAGATGGCTGATCTGACAACCGATTTCCTGGGCATCACCTCGCCCAACCCCTTCTGGCTGGCCTCGGCGCCGCCGACCGACAAGGAATACAACGTCCGCCGCGCCTTCGAGGCGGGCTGGGGCGGCGTGGTCTGGAAGACCCTCGGCGAAGAGGGCCCGCCCGTCGTGAACGTGAACGGCCCGCGCTATGGCGTCGTCTACGGCGCCGACCGGCGGGTTCTGGGCATCAACAACATCGAGCTGATCACCGACCGGCCGCTGGAAACCAACCTCGAGGAAATGGCGCGCGTGAAGGCGGATTACCCCGACCGGGCGCTGATCGCCTCGATCATGGTGCCCTGCGACGAGTCATCGTGGAAGGCGATCCTACCGCGCGTGGCGGAGACGGGCTGTGACGGGATCGAGCTGAACTTCGGCTGTCCGCACGGCATGTCCGAACGCGGCATGGGCTCGGCTGTGGGCCAGGTGCCGGAATACATCGAGATGGTCACCCGCTGGTGCAAACAGTACTACGACAAGCCGGTGATCGTGAAGCTGACCCCCAACATAACCGACATCCGCAAGCCTGCCGCGGCGGCGAAGAACGGCGGCGCCGACGCGGTGAGCCTGATCAACACGATCAACTCGATCACCTCGGTCGACCTCGACAATTTCGCCCCTGAACCGACGATTGACGGCAAGGGCAGCCACGGCGGCTATTGCGGCCCGGCGGTGAAGCCGATCGCCCTGTCGATGGTCTCGGAAATCGCCCGCAACCCGGAAACGCATGGCCTGCCGATCAGCGGCATCGGCGGCGTGACCACCTGGCGCGACGCGGCAGAGTTCATGGCGCTGGGCTGCGGCAACGTGCAGGTCTGCACGGCGGCCATGACCTATGGCTTCAGGATCGTCGAAGAGATGAAGCGCGGGCTGAGCCAGTGGATGGACGAGAAGGGCTATCGTTCGACCTCCGAGTTCATCGGCAAGGCGGTGCCCAATGTCACCGACTGGCAGTACCTGAACCTGAACTACGTCACCAAGGCCAAGATCGACCAGGACGCCTGCATCAAGTGCGGCCGCTGCTATGCCGCCTGCGAGGACACCAGCCACCAGGCGATCTGGATGAAGGAAGGCCGTGTCTTCGAGGTCAACGACGCGGAATGCGTGGCCTGCAACCTGTGCATCGATGTCTGCCCGGTCGAGGACTGCATCACCATGGAGCGGATGGCGGCGGGCAGCACCGACCCGCGCACGGGCAAGACCGTGTCGGACGACTATGCCAACTGGACGACGCATCCGAACAACCCGATGGCCAAGGCGGCGGAGTAAGGCAGGAGGGGCGCTGCCCCTCTGTCGCCTGCGGCGCCATTCACCCCGGAGGTATTTTTGGCCCAAAGAAACACCGGTCCGCGCCCATGTTTCTTTGGGCCAAAAATACCTCCGGGGGAGTCGACCGCAGGGAGACGGGGGCAGCGCCCCCTCAACGGCCCGGCCCGGAATGCGTTGTCCGGTCTTCGGGGGCCATCAGGGCGTCAACAAACGCCGGAACAACAGTTCGAGATGCGTCTCGGCCCCGGGATAGGGGTCGTCCGCGTTCAGCACGGCACGCACCTGCACGTCGAAATCCGCATAGTGCTGGGTCAGCGACCAGACGGAGAACATCAGGTGGCGCGGGTCGACCGGCGCCAGCCGCCCCTCGGCAATCCAGCCCTCGATCACCATCGACAGCCTGTCGACCATGCCGCGCAGCTCGCCCTCGAGCACGGGCATGATCCGGGGCGCGCCCTGCACGATCTCGTTGGCGAAGAGCCGGCTTTGGCGCGGGAAATCCCGCGACATCTGCAGCTTGCGGCGCACGTAGCCAAGCAGTTCCTCGACCGGCTCGCCCATTGGGTCGATGGCCTGCAGGGGGTCCAGCCAGGTTTCCAGCAGACCGCGCAGAAGCGCCTCGTAGATCGCCTCCTTGGAAGGGTAGTAGTAGAGCAGGTTGGGTTTCGACAGGCCCGCCTCGCTGGCGATCCGATCCAGCGTGGCGCCGCGGAACCCGGCCTCGGAAAAGACCGTCAGCCCGGCCTCGAGGATCGCCTCGCGCTTGGCCCGTTGGATACGGGTCTGCGGCGCGGCTTTTCCACTTTGTTCCGATGCCGATTTTCCGATCATGGCCACGCGCCCCTGCCCTATTTAACAGCATCTGCCGGAATTGACGGCAGGACGCTTGACTGACTCCTTCCCTCTGGTAGCGTTGATTTGACCGGTTGGTCAAATCGGAACACCCGCGAGAGACGGGGAATTTCACGGGGAGATACGACATGGCCGCACCTGCTGCAAACATGACCATCAATGCCGACCGGCTGTGGGACAGCCTGATGGAGATGGCCAAAATCGGCCCCGGGGTCGCCGGGGGCAACAACCGCCAGACCCTGACCGACGCCGATGGCGAGGGGCGCGCCCTGTTCCAGCGCTGGTGCGAAGAGGCCGGCTGCACGATGGGGCTGGACACGATGGGCAACATGTTCGCCCGCCGCGAGGGAACCGACCCCGACGCGCTGCCGGTCTACGTGGGCTCTCACCTGGACACGCAGCCGACCGGCGGCAAATACGATGGCGTGCTGGGGGTGCTGGGCGGGCTGGAGCTGATCCGGACGCTGAACGACCTGGACATCAAGACGAAACACCCGATCGTCGTGACCAACTGGACCAACGAGGAAGGCACGCGGTTTGCCCCGGCCATGCTGTCCTCGGGTGTCTTTGCCGGGGTGCATGAGCAGGACTGGGCCTATGCGCGCGAGGATGCCGAGGGCAAGTCCTTCGGCGACGAACTGGTACGGATCGGCTGGAAGGGCGACGAGGAGGTCGGCGCGCGCAAGATGCATGCCTTTTTCGAACTGCACATCGAACAGGGTCCGATCCTCGAGGCCGAGGGCGTGGACGTGGGCGTGGTCACGCATGGCCAGGGGCTGTCGTGGACCCAGGTGACGGTGACGGGCAAGGATGCGCATACCGGCTCGACCCCGATGCCGATGCGCAAGAACGCAGGGCTGGCAATGGCCCGCATCCTCGAGAAGGTCGAGGAAATCGCGCTGAGCCATGCGCCGCATGCGGTGGGCGCGGCGGGCCATATCGACGTCTACCCGAACTCGCGCAACGTGATCCCCGGCAAGGCGGTGTTCACCGTCGATTTCCGGTCGCCCGAACTGGCGGTGATCAAGGACATGGAGGCGCGGCTGAAGGCGGCGGCAGAGGAGATCTGCACCCACATGGGGCTGGAAGTGGACTTCGAGAAGGTCGGTGGCTTCGACCCGGTGGATTTCGACGAGGGCTGTGTTGCGGCGATCCGGAACGCGGCGGAGCGGCTGGGCTATTCGCACCGCAACATCATCTCTGGCGCCGGGCATGACGCCTGCTGGATCAACCGGGTCGCGCCGACGGCCATGGTGATGTGCCCCTGCGTGGATGGCCTCAGCCACAACGAGGCCGAGGAGATTTCCAAGGACTGGGCCAAGGCGGGGGCGGATGTGCTGTTCCACGCGGTGGTGGAGACGGCGGAGATCGTGGAGTGACACCGCGGACCGGAGACCCCGTCCCGGACTTGATCCGGGACCTTCTGCCGTTCCGAGCCGGCGAGGCCCCGGCGCGGAGGCCGGGGCGGGGTTTACACTTTGTTTACCGAAATTCGGCACTCAGGACAGGTGCCTCATTTCGTCTACATCATGGCCGCTCGTCCGGGGGGCGCACTCTACATCGGTCGCAGCACCAACCTGCGCGACCGCGTCGCGACACATCGCGCCGGGCTTTCCGTACATACGGCACGATATGGTATCCACACACTGGTCTGGTTCGAGGAACACGCGGAATTCGAGAGTTCCTTGCGCCGGGAACGCCGCCTGAAACGGTGGCGACGCGCATGGAAAGACCAGTTGATCACCGAGTTCAACCCGAACTGGCAGGACATGATACACGCCATCCCTTGATGTCCGGGGCGCGGCCCCGGCTCAGGGCCGGGGCGGAATACACCAGGGAGACAAACACATGAGCACAGTCATCAAGAACGGCACCATCGTCACGGCGGATCTCAGCTACAAGGGCGACGTGCTGGTCGAGTACGGCCTCATCACCGAGATCGGCGAGAACCTGAAAGGCGACGAGGAGCTGGACGCCACCGGCTGTTACGTCATGCCGGGCGGGATCGACCCGCACACGCACCTGGAAATGCCCTTCATGGGCACCTATTCCAGCGATGATTTCGACAGCGGCACCCGGGCGGCACTGGCCGGCGGGACGACGATGGTGGTGGATTTTGCCCTGCCCTCGCCCGACGGCCAGGGCCTGCTGGACGCGCTGCAGATGTGGGACAACAAGTCCGGCCGCGCACATTGCGACTATTCCTACCACATGGCGGTGACCTGGTGGGGCGAGCAGATCTTCAACGAGATGAAGACCGTCGTCGAGGATCGCGGCATCACCACCTTCAAGCACTTCATGGCCTACAAGGGCGCGCTGATGGTGCAGGACGACGAGATGTTCGCCAGCTTCCAGCGCGTCGGCGAGCTGGGCGGGATCGCCCTTGTCCACGCCGAGAACGGCGACGTGGTGGCGGACCTGTCGCAAAAGCTGCTGGCGGAGGGCAACACCGGACCCGAGGCGCATGCCTATTCGCGCCCGCCGCAGGTCGAGGGCGAGGCCGCCAACCGCGCAATCATGATCGCGGACATGGCCGGTGTGCCGCTTTATATCGTGCATGTCTCCTGCGAAGAGGCGCATGAGGCGATCCGGCGCGCGCGCCAGCAGGGCAAGCGCGTCTGGGGCGAGCCGCTGATCCAGCACCTGACGCTGGATGAAAGCGAGTATTTCAACAAGGACTGGGACCATGCCGCGCGCCGCGTGATGTCGCCGCCCTTCCGCAACCAGAAACACCAGGAAAGCCTGTGGCACGGGCTGATGTCCGGCTCTCTGTCGGTCGTGGCGACGGATCACTGCGCCTTCACCACCGATCAGAAACGCTATGGCGTGGGCGATTTCACCAAGATCCCCAACGGCACCGGCGGGCTTGAGGACCGGCTGCCGATGCTCTGGACGCATGGGGTGGGCACCGGGCGCCTGACGCCCGAGGAATTCGTCGCCATGACCTCGACCAATATCGCCAAGATCCTGAACTGCTACCCCCGCAAGGGGGCGATCCGGGTGGGATCTGACGCGGATATCGTGGTCTGGGACCCGGAAAAGGAAAAGATCATCAGTGCCGCCAGCCAGGTCTCTGCGATTGACTACAACGTCTTCGAGGGCAAACAGGTCAAGGGCCTGCCGCGCTTTACCCTGACGCGGGGCCATGTGGCCGTGCACGACGGCGAACTGCGGTCGCGCGAAGGGCATGGTGAGTTCGTCAAACGGACACCGGGCACGCCCACGAACAAGGCGCTGTCGAAGTGGAAGGAACTGACCGCGCCGCGCCCGGTGACGCGCACCGGCATCCCGGCGAGCGGGGTGTGATGCTTGGTGCGATGCTCATATCCTTGGTGGTCACGCTGGCGCTATATGTCGGCTTGGCATGGGCCTTGATGTGGGCATCGCGTCGCTGGTTGCATGTCTGGGTGTCGATTGGCCTTGCCGTTCTGGCTGCGGGTTCCCTTGTTCAGAACATCATTTCCGGCTTGATCCACTGCAGCCAACCGCCAACGTTCGTCCCGCCGGAACTTGGTTCGGGTGGTGAAGGACAAATGGTTTTCAATTGTGACGCTCCGGGGGGCATGATTGACAGGTTTTACCTGTACTTTCTTGGACCAGTGGCCGTCGCGGCCATTATCTGGCTGGCTTGGCGGTTTTGGGCACGCCGAGATCTCCTTTCGCCGAGGGAGGCCCGATGACCGCCCCCGCCCTCTCCGGCGTCCTCGAAGCCGCCATCTACGTCGATGACCTCGACGCCGCCGAGGAGTTCTATGGCGATCTCCTTGGGCTGGAAAAGATCATCCGGGTCGAGGGGCGGCATGTCTTCTTTCGCTGCGGCACATCGGTCGTGCTGGCCTTCATCGCGGAGGCCACGGAGCAGCCGCCCAAGCCGGGCGCCCTGCCCGTGCCGCCGCATGGGGCGCGCGGACCGGGGCACTTGTGTTTCTCTGTGCCAGGGGCGGATCTGGACGCGATGGTCGCACACTTGACGGATAACGGCATCGCGATTGAAAGCGATTTCAACTGGCCGCACGGGCCGCGATCCGTCTATGTGCGGGATCCGGCGGGCAACAGCGTGGAATTCGCGGACCCCGCTCTTTGGGAGATGCCGGAATGAGCGTGCCCGCGTCAGGCCGGAACCAGCGCCTCCAGCTCGGGCAGCAGGACCACGGATTCCTGTTCATGCGGGTCGGTGCGGGCGATCACCGCCACGGCGGGTTCGTCCCCGTCGTTCAGCGGCAGATGCGGCACATCCGCCGGGATGTAGATCATGTCGCCCGGCCCCGTCTCCATGCAATGTTCCAGCCGCTCGCCCCAGTACATTTTCGCCCCGCCGGAAATGACATAGATCGCGGTCTCATGGGTCGCATGTTTATGCGCCCTGGCCCGCCCGCCCGGCGGGACCGTCAGCAGGTGCATGCAGATCCCCTGCGCGCCTGCGGTCTCCTTCGCGATGCCCTCGAAATAGGAAAAACCCTGCTTGCCGTCATATGTGCCCCCCGGGCGCAGCTTTTTGCAGTCGGTCATGGTAGATCCCCGGTATCCAACATCCTGAATGTCCAGCCTACAGCGGCCCTGCCGCTTCGCCAAACAAGGATCACGCGTGTTGAGCGATGAAGAAATAAAGAACTGGCCGGAGGCGGAAACCGCCACCACTGCCCCCGTCATCCGGGCGGACCACCTCGACCTGACCTTTCAGACGAATGACGGGCCGGTGCATGCGCTGAAAGACGTCAGCCTGGACATCGCCAAGGGCAGTTTCGTCAGCTTCATCGGCCCCTCGGGCTGTGGCAAGACGACCTTCCTGCGCTGTATCGCGGCGCTGGAGCATCCCACCGGCGGCAGCCTGACGGTGAATGGCATGACCCCGGACGAGGCGCGCCGGGCGCGTGCCTATGGCTATGTCTTTCAGGCCGCCGGTCTGTACCCCTGGCGAACCATCGGGCGCAACATCGCGCTGCCGCTGGAGATCATGGGCTATTCCCGGGCCGAACAGGCAGAGCGCGTGGCGCGGGTGCTGGAGCTTGTGGAATTGTCGGGTTTTGAAAAGAAATTCCCTTGGCAGCTGTCCGGAGGCATGCAGCAACGTGCGTCAATTGCAAGGGCGCTGGCATTCGATGCAGACATCCTCTTGATGGACGAACCCTTTGGCGCGCTCGATGAGATCGTGCGCGACCGGCTGAACGAGGAATTGCTGAAGCTCTGGGACAAGACGGAAAAGACCATCGGGTTCGTGACCCACTCGATCCCCGAGGCGGTCTACCTGTCGACGCATATCGTCGTGATGAGTCCGCGTCCGGGCCGGATCACCGACGTGATCGAAAGCCCCCTGCCCAAGGAGCGCCCGTTGGACATCCGCGACACGCCGGAATTCATCGAGATCGCGCACCGCGTGCGCGAGGGGCTGCGCGCGGGGTACGAGGAATGAGGGTCACGCAGCGCATTCCCGTCCCGGGCCTGACCCGGAACAAGCTCGCCCCGCGCCGGGAGGGAACGCATGGCTGAGGCGAGCGATCCGAAGGCCGGAGCCACCGCCGGGACGGGTTGGCCCCGCTGGCTGCGTCTGCCGCCTGTGCTGGGCATGGTGCTGGCCCTCCTGGCGATCTGGTACGTTGCCGTCGTCCCGATGAACGTCAAGGAGGTGCTGACAGCGGCGGAACGTGCGGGCGTCGAGGTGTCCCCGCCCTCCGCCGTGGACCGGCGCGACATGGGCAACTGGGCTCTGGTCCTTCGCAACACCCATGCGCTTGGGGACAGCTGGAGCTCGGACCGTCCGAAACTGCCCGCGCCGCATCAGGTGCTGGTGGAGCTTTACGACTCGACCATCGACGAAGAGCTGAACGGGCGGCGCGGGATCGTGCGGTCGGGGACGCTGTCGAACCGCAGCCTGGTTTACCACGCGCTGGTGACGCTGAACGCCACCTTCCTGGGCTTCCTGATCGGCGCCCTGCTGGGCGTGGGCCTGGCGGTGGGGATCGTGCATTCCCGCGTCATGGACATGAGCGTGATGCCCTGGGCCATCGTCAGCCAGACCATCCCCATCGTGGCGCTGGCGCCGATGATCATCGTGGTGCTTTATTCCATCGGGGTGCAGGGGCTGATCCCCAAGGCGGTGATCTCGGCCTATCTCTCTTTCTTCCCGGTGGTCGTGGGCATGGTGAAAGGGCTGCGCAGCCCGGACGCCATGCAGATGGACCTGATGCGCACCTATAGCGCGCCGACCACCTCGGTGCTGACGAAGCTGCGCCTGCCCTCGTCCATCCCCTACCTCTTTGCCTCGCTCAAGATCGCCATCGCGGCCAGCCTTGTGGGCGCCATCGTCGGGGAACTGCCGGTGCAGAAAGGCGGGCTAGGCGCGCGGATGCTGGCGGGCAGCTACTATGGCCAGACAGCGCAGATCTGGGCCGCGCTCTTGGTGGCGGCGGCGCTGGCGGCGCTGCTGGTCTATGCCATCGCGGCCCTGGAAAGGCGCACGCTGCGCAGGATGGGGATGATGCCATGACGCTGGTGATTTTCGCAGTCCTGCTCTGGGCGGTGGGCTTTGGCGTGAACGTCGTGCTGGCGAACGGGCCTGCGCGGGATACCGGCGCTGTGCGCCTTGCGGTGCCGCTGATCTTCGGCCTGACCATCCTTGGCATGTGGGAGCTGATCGTGCGGGGCATGCAGGTCTCGACCGTGATCCTGCCGCCGCCCTCGCTGATCGCGGCCAGCTTTGCCGAGAACCTTGGTACGCTTTGGGGCGATTTCGTGCAGACGATCCTCAAGGGGGCGTTGTCAGGCTATATCTTCGGATGCGGCGCGGCCTTTGTGACCGCGCTGCTGGTCGACCGCTCGGACTACCTGCGACGCGGGTTGCTGCCGCTGGGCAACTTCATGGCCGCCCTGCCCATCGTCGGCACCGCGCCGATCCTGGTGATGTGGTTCGGCTTTGGCTGGCAGTCCAAGGCGGCGGTGGTCGTTCTGATGGTCTATTTCCCGATGCTGGTGAACACGGTCGCCGGCCTGTCGGAGACCACCGCGATGCAGCGCGACCTGATGCGGACCTATGCCGCGACCTGGGGTCAGACGCTGTGGACCTTGCGCCTGCCCGCCGCCCTGCCCTTTGTCTTCAACGGGCTCAAGATCTGCTCGACGCTGGCGCTGATCGGGGCCATCGTTGCCGAGTTCTTCGGCAGCCCGACGCTGGGCCTTGGCTTTCGCATCTCGACCAGCATCGGCCAGCTTGACCTCGGGATGGTCTGGTCGGCCATCCTCGTGTCGGCGCTCTCGGGGACGGTGTTCTACGGGCTCGTGGCCCTGGCCGAACGCCGCATGACATTCTGGCACGCCTCGCACCGGGGCGGCCGATAACCGGACCGGACAAAACCGGCCACAAGACACTAGGCACCAAGGAGGTACTGAAGATGAAACAGACATGGATCGCCGCCGTTGCGGCCCTGGGGCTGGCCAGCCCCGCGCTGGCGGCGGACGAGGTCACGCTGCAGCTGAAATGGGTCACGCAGGCGCAGTTCGCGGGCTATTACGTGGCGCTGGAAAACGGCTATTACGAAGAGGCCGACCTTGACGTGACGATCCTGCCCGGCGGGCCGGACATCGCGCCGACGCAGGTGATCGCGGGCGGCGGTGCCGACGTGATCGTGGAATGGATGCCGGCGGCGCTCTCGGCCCGCGAAAACGGCCTGCCGCTGGTCAATATCGCCCAGCCGTTCAAATCCTCGGGCATGATGCTGACCTGTTGGAAGGACGCCGGGATTTCCGCACCCGCCGACCTGGACAACCGCACACTGGGGGTCTGGTTCTTCGGCAACGAATTCCCCTTCCTCGCCTGGATGAGCCAGCTGGACATCGCCACCGACGGCAAGGCCGAAGGCTCGGTCGAGGTGCTGAAGCAGGGCTTCAACGTCGACCCGCTGCTGCAGCGCCAGGCGGATTGCATCAGCACCATGACCTACAACGAGTACTGGCAGGTGATCGACGCGGGCGTGGACCCGTCCGAACTGATCACCTTCAAATACGAGGATCAGGGCGTGGCGATGCTGGAAGACGGCCTTTATGTGCTGGAGGAGAACCTCGAGGATCCCGCGTACGTCGACAAGATGGCGCGGTTCGTGGCCGCCTCGATGAAAGGCTGGAAATGGGCCGAAGAGAACCCCGAGGACGCGGCGATGATCGTGCTGGACTATGACGAGACCGGCGCCCAGACCGAGGGCCACCAGATCCGCATGATGGGCGAGGTCGCCAAGCTGACGGCCGGATCGAACGGCGCGCTGGACCCGGCGGATTACCAGCGGACCGTGGATACGCTTTTGGCCGGCGGGTCCGACCCGGTGATCACCAAGGAGCCGGAAGGCGCCTGGACCCATGTCATCACGGATGCGGCGCTGGACTGAGTCCCGGCCCCTGCGTTGAAGAGTTGAGAAAAGCCGCGTTTCCGCGGCTTTTCGCTTTTGGGCGCGTTGGGGGCTCTGCCCCCAAACCCCCGGAGGTATTTTCGGCCCAAAGAAACTTGCGTAGTCCCGGTGTGGCCTAGCCGCCCTTGACGCCCGCGACGTTGACGTAGAGCGCGTAGAGAGATTGCGAGGCGGCCATGAACAGGCGGCTGTTGGCGCGCCCGCCGAAGCAGACATTGGCGCAGCGTTCCGGCAGGGCGATGCGCCCGATGGGGCGCCCGTCGGGGGCGAAGACCATGACCCCGTCGAGACCGGGATCGCCCATGCCCCAGCCGCACCAGAGGTTGCCGTCCACATCACAGCGCATCCCGTCCGGCGTGCCTGCCCCCGCGTCGATCTGAACGCGACGGTTGGACAGGCTCTGCCCGTCCGCGCCGACGTCACAGGCCAGGATCTTGCGGTTGGGCGTGCCGCGGGATTCGACGATGTAGAGGAGGCTTTCGTCCGGCGAAAAGCACAGGCCGTTGGGCCCAAGGATGCCGTCGGCCACCAGGGAGGCCTGCCCCGTTTCCGGGTCCAGCCGGTAGACCGCCTCGGGCAGTTCGGGGTCAGAACGGTAACCCTCGTAGTTTCCGAGGATGCCGAACACCGGGTCGGAGAACCAGATCGAGCCGTCTGATTTCACGATGATGTCGTTGGGCGAGTTCAGGCGCTTGCCGTCGAACCTGTCCATCAGCACCGTGATCGTGCCATCATGTTCGGTGCGGGTGATGCGCCGCGTTCCATGTTCGCAGGAGATCAGCCGCCCCTGCCGGTCGCGCGTGTGGCCGTTGGCGTAGTTCGACGGCGCGCGGTATTCGCTGACGGCGCCCGTTTCCTCGGTCCAGCGCATGATGCGGTTGTTGGGGATGTCGCTCCACAGGAGGTGGCGGGCGTCGCCGAACCAGACCGGGCCTTCGGCCCAGCGCAGGCCCGTCGCCAGCCGTTCGACCCCCGCCAGCGGCAGGCGGTACTTGTCGAAGGCGGGATCGAGCGATTGCACCGCCGGGTCGGGATAGCGCGTCGTCGGCGCCCAGCCGTTCGGGAATAGGTCCTTGTCGCTCACCTGTCGTCTCCTCCTGCTGACGTGGAGACGAAACTCGGGCGTGGCCGCGCGATTGTAAAGCCTCAGCGGTGCTTCAGCGCGATCCCCTGCCCGGCCTCGGGCGGGGTGCCCAGCGCGCGATGTGCCGCCAGCACCTGCGCCAGCCTTTCGGTGACCTGCGGCTGCCAGGCCTCGGCGCGGCGGGTGTCGAGGTTGAAGCCCAGCATCTTGGCCTCGTTGGTGGCGCTTGGCCTGCCATCGGCGTTCAGCACGCGGTGGAAGAGGACGAACCGCTTGGCATCGAGGTCCAGAAGCTGCGTCTGGATGGAAAACGCCGCGCCTTCGGCCAGTTCGCCGGTATAGGTGACGTGGTTTTCCACGATGGCGTATTCATGGCCCGCCCGCGCCTCGATGCTCTGCAAGGGCGCGTTGATCCAGTTCCAGAAGGCCCAGTTTGCCTGGTCGCAGATGGTCAGGTAGTGGGCCATGTTCAGGTGGCGGTATTCGTCCACCCACTCGGGTTTGACCCTATTGCGGACAAGGGTCAGAGGGGCCGCGATCTCTCCTGTCCAATCGTGCAGGAAGGTTTCGGTCTCCAGCATCAGCGGCCCTTCCAGACCGGGTCGCGCTTTTCGGAAACCGAGGCGATGCCCTCTATGGCGTCCTCGCTGGCGTAGACGCGCCCGTAGGCAGAGAGGTTGCCGGCGCGCATGCGGTCAAAGGCTGCGCACTCGCCCAGCCCGTCGGTGGCGCGGTCGATTTCCTTGATCGCCTGCAGCGAGAGCGGCGCGGAGGCGGCGACACGGTTTGCCAGCTCCAGCGCGGCGTCCATAAGCCGATCCGCGGGCACCACGGTATTGACGACGCCCCAGCGGTGCAGCTCTTCGGCCCCGGCGCGGCGGCCGGTCATCAGCATTTCCATCGCCACCGCGCGCGGCAGGCGGCGCGGCAGGCGGATCACCCCGCCGCTGTCGGGCACGACGCCGATGGTGGCCTCGGGCAGGGCAAACTCGGCGTGATCGGCGGCGACGATCATGTCCGCCGCCAGCGCCAGTTCGAACCCGCCGCCCAGCGCCAGCCCGTTGACGGCGGCGATGACGGGTTTGGTCAGGTCCCAGTATTCGGTCAGCCCGGCGAAGCCGCCGACGCCCTGATACGCATCCGCCGCCTCGCCTTCGGCGGCGGCCTTGAGATCCCAGCCGGCGGAAAAGAAGCGTTCACCGCCCCCGGTCACGATGCCGACGGAGAGCGTGTCGTCCTCTTGCAGGCAGCGAAACGCCTCACCCAGCGCGATGCTGGTGGCGGCGTCGATCGCGTTGGCCTTGGGCCGGTCCAAAGTCACCAGCAGCACGCGCCCGCGCCGCTCTGTCGTCACATCGCTCATGTCTCTACCAGTCGCGCCAGGTAGGCGCCGTAGCCGGATTTTCCGAACATGCGGGCGCGTTCCATCAAGGCATCCGCATCTATCCAGCCCTGTTGATAGGCGATCTCTTCGGGGCAGCCAACCTGCTGGCCCTGCCGTTCCGACAGGGTGCGGACGAAATTGCCCGCATCCAGGAGCGAGCCATGCGTGCCGGTGTCCAGCCAGGCATAGCCGCGCCCCATCTGCTGCACGTTGAGCAGCCCTTCGTGCAGGTACATCTCCAGGAGCGACGTGATTTCCAGCTCTCCACGTGCCGAGGGGGCAACCGCGCGCGCCCGGTCCGGCGCGCTGCCGTCGAGGAAATAGAGCCCGGTGACCGCGTAGGGTGACGGTGCCTTGGTCGGCTTCTCGATGATCGAGCGCACCGTGCCATCGGGGCCGAAGTCCACCACGCCGTAGCGTTCCGGATCGGCGACCCGGTAGCCGAAGACCGTGCCGCCCGCCTCTTGCGCATCGGCAGTGCGCAGCTGTTCCGGCAGCCCGTGGCCAAAAAAGATGTTGTCCCCCAGCACCATCGCCGAGGGCGCGCCATTGAGAAAGGATTCGGCCAGCAGATAGGCCTGTGCCAGCCCGTCCGGAGAGGGCTGCACCACGTAGTCCAGCGAAAGTCCCCACTGGCTGCCATCACCCAGCGTGCTGCGGAACTGGTCCTGGTCCTGCGGCGTGGTGATGATGCAGATCTCGCGGATGCCGGTCAGCATCAGCACCGAGAGGGGGTAGAAGATCATCGGCTTGTCGTAGATCGGCACCAGCTGTTTCGAGATACCCATCGTGATCGGGTACAGCCGTGTGCCCGATCCGCCCGCCAGAATGATGCCCTTGCGCCTGGTCATGCGACCCCCTGAAATCCCTGTGTTCCGCCCTAGTGCCCCCCCACTCTGTCAAGAGTGTGGCGAAAGGGGAAACAATCAGTGCCCTGACGCCCCGCTTGCGCCTTACTGTTGCCGCCTGACTTGGTTAAAAGGGCGTCGAACTCTGCACCGATGGGGGCCCTATGCTCGACGTTCAAGCCACCGCCTTGCCTGGTGTGCTCATCCTGACGCCGCGCCGGTTTGGCGATGCGCGCGGCTATTTCAGCGAAAGCTGGAACCGCAAGCGCATGGCCGAACACGGGATCGACCTCGATTTTGTGCAGGACAACCACTCGCTCTCGGCCGAGGCCGGCACCCTGCGCGGGCTGCATTTCCAGGCACCGCCCCATGCCCAGGACAAGCTGGTGCGCTGCGGGCGCGGGCGGTTGTTCGACGTGGCGGTGGACATCCGGGTGGGCTCTCCGACCTATGGCAACTGGATCGGGGTGGAGCTGAGTGCCGAGAACGGACGGCAAATTCTTGTGCCACGTGGGTTCCTGCACGGGTTCGTCACGCGCGCGCCCGACACCGAAGTGATCTACAAGTGTTCGGATTACTACGCCCCCGACTGCGAAGGTGCGGTGCGTTTCGACGATCCGGCCATCGGCATCGACTGGGGCCTGGAGGGGCCTCCGATCCTGAGCGAAAAGGACGCCGCGGCGCCAGTGTTCAACAAGCTCAACAGCCCGTTCGCATGGGAAGGCACAGCATGAAACTGCTGATCACGGGCGGCGCCGGGTTCATCGGTTCGGCGGTGGTGCGGCAGGCGATTGCCGCAGGGCACGAGGTGGTGAACCTGGATGCGCTGACCTATGCCGCCTGTCTCGACAACCTGGCCTCGGTCGCGGACGATCCCGGCTATGCCTTTGAACATGCGGACATCCGTGACCGCGCCGCGCTGGACCGGGTCTTTGCGCAGCATCGCCCGGACGCGGTGATGCACCTGGCCGCCGAAAGCCATGTCGACCGCTCGATCGACGGGCCGGGCACCTTCATCGACACCAATGTCATGGGCACCTTTCACCTGCTGGAAGCGGCGCGCGCCTACTGGACCCGCGCGGGCCGGCCCGAGGACTTCCGCTTTCACCATATTTCCACCGACGAGGTCTTTGGCTCTCTGGGGCCGGAAGGACAGTTCACCGAGGAAACACCCTATGATCCGCGCTCGCCCTATTCGGCGTCCAAGGCGGGGTCGGACCACCTTGTACGCGCTTGGCACGAAACCTACGGCCTGCCCGTCGTCCTGACCAATTGCTCGAACAACTACGGGCCGTTTCATTTCCCGGAAAAGCTGATCCCGGTGGTGATCCTGAACGCGCTTGCGGGCAAGCCGCTGCCGATTTACGGCGACGGCTCGAACGTGCGCGACTGGCTTTATGTCGAGGACCACGCAGAGGCGCTGCTCTTGGTGGTGCAAAAAGGCGCGGTGGGCCGCAGCTACAACATCGGCGGTGAGAACGAGCGCACGAACCTGGACCTGGTGCAGACGCTCTGCGCGATCCTCGACCGGAAGCGCCCGCGCGACAGCGGGTCCCATGCCGACCTGATCACCTTCGTCACCGACCGGCCCGGCCATGACGCCCGCTATGCGATCGACCCGACACGCATCCGCGAGGAACTCGGCTGGCGGCCCTCGGTGACGGTGGAGGAAGGGCTGGAAAAGACCGTCGACTGGTATCTTGCGAACGAGCCGTGGTGGCGGGCCCTGCAGGCCCGGCAAGGGGTGGGAGAGCGGCTGGGGGTGGGCGCATGATCCTGATCTTCGGCCGGACCGGACAGGTCGCGACAGAGTTGCAACGCCTGGGAGAGGTCACCGCCTTGGGGCGCGACCAAGCCGATCTGGCGGACCCCGAGGCCTGCGCAGAAGCGATCCGCAGCCAACAGCCCCGGGTCGTCATCAACGCCGCCGCCTACACGGCGGTCGACCGGGCCGAGGACGAAGAGCCGCTGGCCACCACGATCAACGGCGCGTCCCCCGCCGCGATGGCCCGCGCCTGTGCCGAGACCGGGACCCCACTGGTCCATATCTCGACCGACTATGTCTTTGACGGGTCGGGCACCCGCCCCTGGTCGCCGGACGATCCCACCCGTCCGATCAATGCCTATGGCCGGTCGAAACTGGCCGGCGAAACCGGCATCCGCGCGGCGGGCGGCCCCCATGCCATCCTGCGGACCTCATGGGTTTTTTCCGCGCATGGCAACAACTTCGTCAAGACGATGCTGCGGCTGGGCGCGGAACGGCAGCGGCTGAGTATCGTCGCCGACCAGGTGGGCGGCCCCACCTCTGCCGCCGCCATCGCGCGGGTCTGCCTGACCGCGGCAGAGGCGCTGTGTCAGCATCCGGACAGGACCGGCACCTATCATCTTTCCGGCGGGCCGGATGTCAGTTGGGCCGATTTCGCCCGCGCGATCTTTGCCCGTGCGGGGCTGACGCCCGAAGTGGCCGATATTCCCAGCAGCGCCTACCCCACCCCGGCGGCCCGCCCGCACAACTCGCGTCTCGACAACACGGCGCTTACGCGGGCCTTCAACCTGGGCCGTCCGGACTGGCAGGCGGATCTCGACGAGGTATTGCGGGGCCTCGGTCGTCTCTAGGCCGCGCCCAACGCACGCGTTGCGCCCGGGCTAGCGCCGCACCACCACCTCGGCGCCGCGCGCGGGCGGCTCTTCGTCCACCAGCACCTCGGGAAAGCCTGGCGCCCGTACGGACAGGCCCGCCGCGTGTTCCAGGCGCTCGATCATCCGGTCGGACTGGGCCCGGTCGCCCATCCGCTGCTGACCGTCGCGGATCATCGAGATCACCAGCGGCGAGAGTTCCAGCGGCACGCCATGCTCATCTGCCAGCGCCTGGAACAGGCCGATATCCTTCATCACCAGGTCCAGCGCGAAGTCCACGTCGCGGCTGCCGGACAGGATCAGCTGGCTTTCGGTCTCGTGGACAAAGGAATTGCCCGAGGAAATGCGGATTGCCTCATAGGTCGTGGCCATGTCCAGCCCCGCCGCCTGCATCGTCGCCAGGGCCTCGCACAGCGTCAGCAGGTTGGCGGTGGCCAGGTAGTTGGTCATGACCTTCAGGCGCGAGGCAGTGCCGACCTCGCCGGTGTGCAGCACCTGTCGCCCGAGAATCGTCAACAGCGGCAGAATCGCCTCGAAACTGTCGCGCGGCGCACCGCAAAAGACCGAGATATTGCCCGTCGCCGCCCGGTGGCACCCGCCCGAAACCGGTGCCTCGATGGCGACGGCGCCGGTTTCGGCCACCCGCGCCGCCTGGGCCACGATCACCGCCGGGTCGGTGGTCGACATCTCGACCCAGGTCTTGCCCGGCCCCATCTCGGTCAGCATCTCGGCCAGAACCGCCTCCGAGGCGGCGGGGCTGGGCAAGGAAGTGATGACCACGTCGCAGCGGGTCATGACCTCTGCCGCCGATGCCGCCGCCTCGGCCCCTGCGGCGACCATCCCGGCCAGCCGCGTCTCGTCGAGGTCGAATACCGTCAGTCCGACGCCGTTGCGCAGCAGGTTGCCTGCCAGCTTGGCGCCCACCGCGCCCAGTCCGATGAATCCCGTCTGCATCCGTTCCTCCCTGTTTGCGGCCAGCCTGCGACGACACCCTGTGCCCGGTCCGCACCGTTTGCGACATGAAACTTGTGCGCCGCGTCGCAGGCCCCTAGCGTTTCGGCATGACGTCGCCCAGCAATAGCCCCCGGCAGAACCCACTGACTGGCCTCGCCCCCTTGGCACAGCGCCGGCGGCACGCCGCGATCCGGGTTTGGGCTGACTGATGCCGCGGACCTGCATCGACACCCCTACCGGCCCCTTCGAGATCACCGAAACCGATGGCGCCATAACCCGGGCCACCTGGACCCGGAGCGATGCAAGCGACGCGACACCCTTGCTGCGACGCGCGGCGGACCAGGTGGCCGCCTATTTCGACGGGCGCCTGACCACCTTCGACCTGCCCCTGCGGGTGGCGGCAAGCCCCTTTCAGAAGCAGGTTTGCGCACAGATCGCCGCGATCCCCTTTGGCGAGACCCTGACCTATGGCGACATCGCCCGCACCCTTGGCGCGCCGCCACAGGCAGTGGGGCGCGGCTGTGGCGGCAATCCGATTGCCCTGATCATCCCCTGCCACCGCGTGCTGGGCCGCGACGGGCTGGGCGGGTTTTCCGGCGGCACCGGGGTCGAGACCAAGGTCTGGCTGCTGCGTCACGAGGGGGCGGGCGGATTGCTGATCTGACGGGGCAGCCCCATCCGTCGCCAAAGAATTGGTGACGGCTGCCTTTCCATGCTGATCGACACGCTTTTGGTTGTCCGACCCGGCATAAACCCGGATTTGAGTGTATCCGCCCCGGCCTGGACGGAATGTCCTGACGTCACAAGATGTCTGCCCTTGGAAACCGGATCATCCTGCTTGTGATCCCGCCCAGCCCTCGGCAACCGCCCCCAGCATCAACCGGCCCCACGCGGTCTGAGCCACGGGCCGGGATCAGTCGCGCTTGGGGTCGCGCGGATAGACGCCCAGGATGTCCAGCATGTCGGTGAAGTAATCGAGCTCTTCGAGCGCGCGCTTGACGCCGGGATCTTCGGGATGGCCCTCGATGTCGGCATAGAATTGCGTCGCGGTGAAGGAGCCATTGACCATGTAGCTTTCCAGCTTGGTCATGTTGACACCGTTGGTCGCGAAACCGCCCATCGCCTTGTAGAGCGCAGCCGGGATGTTGCGCACCTGGAAGATGAAGGTGGTCATCATCCCGTGGCTGCCCCGGCGCGAGATGTCGGGTTCCGGCGCCATCAACAGGAAACGCGTGGTGTTGTGGGCGTGATCCTCGATGTGGCGGGCCAGGATGTGCAGCCCGTAGATCTCGGCCGCGAGGTCCGATGCCAGCACGCCCTCATCGCGCAGTTCCGCCTTGGCCAGCTCGGCGGCTGCCCCGGCGCTGTCCGCCGCGGCGATTCCCTGGATGCCGTATTTCGACAGGAAACTCTGCGCCTGCGGCAAGAGCACCAGGTGCGCGCGCACCCGCTCCAGCTCCTCGATCTGCACGCCGGGCAGTGCCATGAGGCTGATGTGCACGCGCACAAAGGCCTCGTCGACGATGCGCAGGCCCGATTCCGGCAGCAGCCGGTGAATGTCCGCGACGCGCCCGTAGGTGGAATTCTCGACCGGCAACATGGCAAGGTCCGCCCGGCCCTCGCGCACCGCGGAAATCACGTCCTCGAAGTTCCGGCAGGGCAGCACCTCGGCGCCCGGACGGGCCTCGGTGCAGGCCTGGTGGGAATAGGCGCCAAGCTCTCCCTGGAAGGCGATCCGCTGTGTCATCTGTGGCCCTCGTCGCAAATCCCGCCGCACGCGGGCGATTGGTCGCGCCTTCTACCGCTTGCCCAAGGGGATGGAAAGCAATAGATACGCGCCCGACAGAGATCCAAGCAGACAGGGCTTCCCATGTTCGATACCATGACCTTTACCAAGATCGTCGGCGGCCTGTGCGGCGCCTTGCTGATCTTCCTGATGGGCAAATGGGCTGCGGAGAGCCTGTACCACACCGGCGGCGGCCACGGCGGCGAGGAACACGCCGCGGGCTTTGCGATCCAGGTGGAAGACGGCGAACCCGTCGAAGAGGAAGAGGTTGATTTCGCCGCGCTGATGGCCTCGGCCGACGCCGGCAAGGGCGAACGCGTCTGGGGCAAGTGCCGCGCCTGCCACAAGCTGGACGGCTCCGACGCCGTCGGCCCGCACCTCGACGGTGTGGTTGGACGCGCGGTGGATGCCGTGGAAGGCTTTGGCTATTCGGGCGCCCTGGAACAGGCGGCGGACGTCTGGACGCCGGAAAACCTGTTCCACTTCCTCGAAAACCCGCGCGGCTTCGCACCCGGCACCGCGATGGGTTTTGCCGGCCTGCCCAAGGCCGAGGATCGCGTGAACCTGATCGCCTACCTGCAGACGACCGGCGGCTGATCCGACCGCATCGCGCGCTTTCAAAGGGCCGCCCCGACCGGGCGGCCTTTTTCATGCGCAATTGCCGCGCAGGCTGCCGCCGACACGGTGGCGGAGCCCCCTTAAGGCGTTGACGTTTCCGTAATCTCGTCTTGAATGTGGTCGCGCGGAAAACTTAGCTTAGAATTAACAAAGAATACCGCTCAATTACCGGGCCGAACCGCCGGTTGACAGGGAGATGACCATGACGATCCAGGCCAAACGACCACATCGCCGCAGCACGACCCGGGCCCGCGCCCTGCCGGACCTTCGGTTCGTCGCCACCGGGGCCCTTGCCATCGGCGTGGCGTTGCTGGGCGTGGCCGCGCTGGCGCAGGACGGAGACGAAAAGATCGTCACCTCGCATGGCTATTCCTATTTCGGCAACCTGGACTACCCGGCGGACTATGCGCATTTCGATTTCGTCAATCCGGACGCCCCCAAGGGCGGCGAGCTGGTGATCGGCGCCACCGGCACCTTCGACAGCCTCAACCCCTATTCGCGCAAGGGCCGCCCAGGCACCCTGACCACGGTGATGTATGACCAGCTGATCGAGTCGGTCGAGGATTCGGTCGGCCAGTACTACTGCATCCTCTGCGAGAGCATCGAATACCCCGAAAGCCGCGACTGGGTGATCTTTCACATGCGTGAGGACGCCAAGTTCTGGGATGGCACCCCTGTCACAGCCGAGGACGTGGTCTATTCGCACAAGCTGTTCATCACCCAGGGCCTTCCGTCCTACGCGCAGGCGGTCGGTCGCATGGTCACCAGCGCCGAGGCGCTGGACACTTACACAGTGAAATTCACCTTCAACCCCGAGCTGACCAAACGGTCGCGGATCGAGACCGTGGGCTCGACCCCGGTGTTTTCAAAGGCATGGTTCGAAGCCGACCCGGAAAACCGCCGCCTGGACGAGCCGCGGCTGGAGGTGGCGCTGGGGTCCGGCCCCTACAAGCTGGAAACCTACGAGGTGAACCGTCACATCGTCTATGAACGCGATCCCGACTACTGGGGCAAGGACCTGCCCTACAACGCCGGCCGCTACAATTACGACAGCATCCGGGTCGAGTATTTCGCCGACCAGACCGCCTCTTTCGAGGCGTTCAAGGCCGGGACCTATACCTTCAAGGTGGAAAGCGATCCCAAGCAATGGGCGACCGCCTATAACTTCCCCAAGGTCGACGAGGGCGTCGTCAAGCTGGAGGAAATCCCCGACGGCAGCCCGCCGAACCCGACCGGGTTCGTCTTCAACCTGGCCAAGCCGCAGTTGCAGGACAAGCGCGTGCGCGAGGCTATTGCCCTTGCCTACAACTTCGAGTGGTCGAACGAGTCGCTGCTCTACGGGCTGTATTCCCCGCGCAGCTCATTCGTCGAGGGCACCCCGGTCGAGGCCAAGGACGTGCCCGAGGGCGCGGAACTGGAGTTCCTCAAAAGCCTGGGTGACATCGTGCCCGCGGACCTTCTGGAAGAACCGGTGCGGGTGATGCACTCTTCCGACCCTGCCCGCCTGCCCGACCGTGGCAACCTGCGCGCGGCCTCGCGGCTCTTGTCCGAGGCCGGCTGGGAAGTGGGCGACGACGGCATCCGCCGCAATGCAGATGGCGAGACGCTGAAGGTCAACATGCTGATCCCGACCAATATCGAACCCTCGGTCGAGGCGATGCATGAGTCCTTTGTCCGCAACCTCGTCCAGATCGGTGTCGATGCAACCTTTGAACGGATCGACCCCTCGCAATACACGCTGCGCCGCCGTGAACGCGATTACGACGTGCTTTACTCCACCCGCTATGGCGCCTTCCTGTCCACCGGCGGCGGGTTGACGCAGATGTACGGATCGCGCGAGGCCGAGTTCAGCCTGTTCAACCCCGCGGGCCTTGCCAGCCCGCTGGTCGACGCGATCATCGAGGCCAGTTTCGACGCCCAGAGCCAGGCGGATACCGACGTCGCGCTGATGGCGCTGGACCGCGCGCTGCGCTACGAGTTCTTCGTGATCCCGACCGGGTATATCGCCGACCACTGGGTCGCCTACTACGACATGTACGAACGCCCCGAACAGATCCCGCCCTACGGACTGGGCTATCTGAGCTTCTGGTGGGTGAACCCCGAGAAGGAAGCGGCGCTCAAGGCGGAAGGTCAGCTGGACTGACATGGGAGCCTACATTCTCCGACGCATACTGCTGATCATCCCCACGCTGCTGGGGATCATGATCATCAACTTCGTGCTGGTCCAATTCGTGCCAGGCGGCCCGATCGAGCAGATCATTGCCCAGATCGAGGGCCAGGGCGACGTGTTCGGCGGCTTTGCCGGCGGCTCGGACTCCCCCGATGCCGGCAGCATGACCCCGGGCGATGAAACCTATGCGGGCGCCCGGGGCCTGCCACCGGAATACATCGCAGACCTGGAACGGCAGTTCGGCTTCGACAAACCGCCGCTGGAACGCTTCCTGAACATGATGTGGAATTACATCCGCCTCGATTTCGGCGAGAGCTATTTCCGTTCGATCGGCGTGATCGACCTGGTGCTGGAAAAGATGCCGGTCTCGATCTCGCTGGGGCTGTGGTCGACCCTGCTGGCCTACCTGATCTCGATCCCGCTGGGCATCCGCAAGGCCGTCCGCGACGGCACCAGTTTCGACACCTGGACCTCCAGCATCATCATCGTCGCCTATGCCATTCCCGGGTTTCTCTTTGCGATCCTGCTGCTGGTGCTTTTTGCCGGGGGTTCCTACTGGCAGATCTTCCCGATCCGCGGGCTGGTCTCCGACAACTGGGAAGACCTGAACATCTTCATGAAGGTCGCGGACTACTTCTGGCACATCGCCCTGCCGATCACCGCCTCGACCATCTCTGCCTTTGCGACGCTGACTCTGCTGACCAAGAACAGCTTTCTCGACGAGATCAAGAAGCACTATGTCATGACCGCCCGCGCCAAGGGCCTGTCGGAGGATCGCGTTCTGTATGGCCATGTCTTCCGCAACGCCATGCTGATCGTCATCGCCGGTCTGCCGGGCGTCTTCATCGGCGTCTTCTTCGGCGGCTCCATCATCATCGAGACGATCTTTTCGCTCGACGGCCTTGGACGCCTTGGCTTCGAGGCGGCGGTGGCGCGCGATTACCCGGTGATCTTCGGCACGCTTTTCATCACCTCGATGATCGGGCTTGTCGTCGGGCTGATCTCTGACCTGATGTATGTGGTCGTCGATCCGCGCATCGACTTCGAAAAGCGGGAGGGCTGAGACATGGTCGCGAATCCCCAGCCCGAGACCACCCCGGACACGCAGCCCGCCGTCACCGTGCCGCCGGAGCCGAAAAAGGGGTTGTTTTCCCTGTCGCCGCTGAACCAGCGGCGCTGGAACAACTTCAAGCGCAACCGCCGCGCCCTCTGGTCGCTGTGGATCTTCGTGATCCTTTTCGGCCTGTCGCTCTTTGCCGAGTTCATCGCCAACGACAAGCCGATCATGGTGCGCTATCGCGGTGAGACCTTTACCCCGATCTTCAACTTCTACCCCGAAACCCAGTTCGGCGGCGATTTCCGGACAGAGGCCGCCTATCGCGACCCCGAGGTGCGCTGCCTCATCATCACCGGCGGGCTGGATGCCTGTTTCGACGATCCCGACGGGTTGATCGAGAACGCCGAGGCCGGCGTGCTGACGGATGACAATTTCCACAAGGGGATGATCCTCTGGCCGCTGATCCCCTACAGCTATGACACGCCCGTGGACCGGCGCGGCGCCGCGCCTCTGCCGCCGAACGAGCAGAACTGGCTGGGCACCGACAAGGGCAAGCGCGATCTGCTGGCGCGCGTCATCTACGGGTTCCGCCTGTCGATCCTGTTCACGCTGATCGTCACCGCTTGCGCCTCTGTCATCGGCATCGTGGCCGGGGCGCTACAGGGCTATTTCGGCGGCTGGCTGGACCTGATCTTTCAGCGGGTGATCGAGATATGGGGGGCGACACCGTCGCTTTATATCATCATCATCCTCTTCGCGATCCTGGGGCGAAGTTTCTGGTTGCTGGTCTTTCTCACCATCCTCTTTGGCTGGACGGCGCTGGTGGGCGTGGTGCGGGCGGAATTCCTGCGTGCGCGCAACCTGGAATACGTCCGCGCAGCCAAGGCCCTGGGAGTCTCGAACTGGACCATCATGTTCCGGCACATGCTGCCCAACGCGATGGTGGCGACGCTGACCTTCATGCCCTTCATCGTCACCGGCACGATCTCGACGCTGGCGGGGCTCGACTTCCTCGGCTTCGGCCTGCCCTCCTCCGCGCCGTCGCTGGGTGAAATGACCCTGCAGGCGAAACAGAACCTGCAGGCGCCCTGGCTGGCCTTCACCGCCTTCACGGTCTTCGCGATCATGCTGTCGCTGCTGGTCTTCATCTTCGAAGGTGTCCGCGACGCATTCGACCCCAGGAAAACCTTCTCATGAGCGCATTGCTTCAGGTCAGCGACCTCAAGGTCAGCTTCCGCCAGGATGGGCAGACCATCCCGGCGGTCAAGGGCGTGTCCTTTGATATCCAGAAGGGCGAAACCGTCGCGCTGGTGGGCGAATCCGGCTCTGGCAAGTCGGTCACCGCCTTGTCGACCGTGTCCCTGCTGGGGGACTCCGCCCGTGTCGAAGGCTCGGTCCTCTACAACGGGGCCGAGATGATCGGCGCCGCGGACAAGCGCCTGCGCGACGTGCGCGGCAATGACATCAGCTTTATCTTCCAGGAGCCGATGACCTCGCTCAACCCGCTGCACACGCTGGAAAAGCAGATCCGCGAGAGCCTGGAACTGCACCAGGGGCTGACCGGCGCCAAGGCCCGCGAACGGATCATCGAACTCTTGACCAAGGTCGGCATCCGCGACCCCGAAAGCCGGCTGGGGTCCTATCCGCACCAGTTGTCGGGCGGGCAACGGCAGAGGGTCATGATCGCGATGGCGCTGGCCAACGGGCCGGAACTCTTGATCGCGGACGAGCCGACCACCGCGCTCGACGTGACGATCCAGGCGCAGATCCTCGACCTCTTGGGAAACCTCAAGACCGAGGAGGACATGAGCCTGCTGTTCATCACCCATGACCTTGGCATCGTGCGGCGCATCGCCGACCGGGTCTGCGTGATGAAGGATGGCGAGATCGTCGAACAGGGCCTGACGTCCGAAATCTTCGCCGCCCCGAAACATCCCTATACACAGATGCTGCTGTCGGCGGAAAGCACCGGCAAACCGGACCCCGTGGACGAAGGCGCCGAGGAAATCGCCCGCACCGACAACCTCAAGATCTGGTTCCCGATCCAGCGCGGGCTGATGAAACGCACCGTGGGCTACGTCAAGGCGGTCAACGACGCGACCATCGCGGTGCGCGCCGGCGAAACCGTGGGCATCGTGGGCGAAAGCGGCTCGGGCAAGACAACGCTGGCGCTGGCGATCATGCGGCTGATCAAGTCCGAGGGCGGTATCACCTATCGCGGCCAGGACGTGAACGCCTGGTCGACCAAGCGCCTGCGCAAGCTGCGCTCGGAAATGCAGATCGTCTTCCAGGACCCCTACGGCTCGCTGAGCCCGCGGATGACCTGCGAACAGATCATCGCCGAGGGGCTGGAGGTGCATGGCGCGCCGGACGGGCGCCCCCACCGCGAACTGGTGGCCGAGGTCATGACCGAGGTTGGCCTGGACCCGATGACCATGCACCGCTACCCGCACGAATTTTCGGGCGGGCAGCGCCAGCGCATCGCGATCGCCCGCGCCATGGTGCTGCGGCCCCGGCTGGTGGTGCTGGACGAACCGACCTCGGCACTGGACATGACGGTGCAGGTGCAGATCGTGAACCTGCTTCGCAACCTTCAGCGCAAGTATGACCTCGCCTACCTGTTCATTTCGCATGACCTGAAGGTGGTGCGCGCGATGAGCCACAAGGTCATCGTGATGAAACAGGGCGACGTGGTGGAATATGGCCCCGCCGAGGCGATCTTCGAGGCGCCGCAGACGGACTATACCCGGGAGTTGCTGGCCGCAGCCTTCGACGCGGCCTGAGCCGCGTCAGATCGCGCTGGAATGGCCTGCCTTTGACAGGTCGTAGGCGTCAAAGGCGCGCGCGATGATACGGGTCAGCGGCCGCATTTCCTGCGGGATGAACAGCCCGTCGTCGCTGATGACCAGCATGTTCTCGAACCGGGCGTCGGCCTCACGGAACAGGGTGAACAGCGCCTCGCGCGAGATGGCGAAATCGCGCAGGATCTCGGCGGCATTGATGCGGAAATCGCACATCAATGCCTCGATCAGGCGGGCGCGCAGACGGTCGTCGCCCTTGAAGGTATGGCCGCGCGCGGTGGCGAATTGGCCGTCCCTCACCGCGGCGATGTACTTCGACGTGCCAGGCGCGTTCTGGGCGAACCCCTGCGGAAACTTCGAGATCGACGACGCCCCCAGCCCGATCAGCACATCCGAGGTGTCATCGGTGTAGCCCTGGAAATTCCGCCGCAGGCTGCCGTTGCGCTGTGCCACGGCCAGCCCGTCGTCGCGGGTGGCGAAATGGTCGATGCCGATCTCTGCATAGCCATCCCAGACGAAGAGGCGCCGTGCCGTATCGAACAGCTCCAGCCGCTCTTGTGGCGTGGGCAGCGCGTCCGAGGGCAGCATCTGCTGCCGCTTGGCCATCCAGGGCACATGCGCATAGCCGTAAAGCGCCACGCGGTCCGGCGCGAAGCTGAGCAGCTTTTGCACGGTTTCGGTGATGCGGGCACGGGTCTGGTGCGGCAGGCCGAACAGGATGTCGGCATTCAGGCTTGCGACGCCACGCGCGCGGATCAGCTCGACCGCCGCACGGGTCACGTCATAGCCCTGTTCGCGACCGATCGCGCCCTGGATCTGCGGGTCGAAATCCTGCACCCCGATCGAGGCGCGGTTCATGCCGCCTTCGGCAAGGGCGTCCAGCCGCGCCGCGTCGATCTCGTTCGGGTCGATTTCGACGGAAAACTCGTAGCCCTCCGCAAAATCGGCGACCCGTCGGGTCGCCGCGATCAGGCGTTTCATCAGGTCAGGTGACAGCAGGGTCGGCGTGCCACCACCCCAGTGCAGTCGCGACAGGCGCACCCCCTGCGGCAAGGCACCGCGCAAGAGCTCCAGCTCCTGCTCCAGAACGGTCACATAGCTTTCGACTGGGCCTAATGTCGACGTTCCCTGCGTTCGACAGGCACAGAACCAGCACAACCTGCGGCAAAAAGGTACATGCAAATATAGGGATATGTTACCATCTACAGGAACAGAGCGAATCCACTCGTCGAATCGCGCCGGCCCCACGTCGCCATCGAAATGCGGTGAGGTCGGATAAGACGTGTATCGCGGCACTTTGGCGTCAAAGAGTCCAAGCCGCGCGAGTTGAGTTCGGTTCGCCATAAGCGTACGGTTAGGGCACGGAAAAGCGCCGGGCTTTGACGCAGATCAACATAAGGCAAGCGATATGCTGAATGAACGAAGCTTGAGTGTCGCGCCCGACTGTGGCGATTGCCCGATCCGCCACCGGGCGGTCTGTGCACGATGCGAAAGCGACGAACTCGAGCGCCTTGAGCAGATCAAGTATTACCGCAAGTTCGAGGCCGGACAGTCGATCATCTGGGCCGGCGACCGCATGGATTTCGTGGGGTCCGTCGTGTCCGGGATCGCAACCCTGAGCCAGGCGATGGAAGACGGTCGCACGCAGATGGTGGGCCTACTGCTGCCCAGCGATTTCGTTGGCCGCCCCGGGCGCAACACCGCCGCCTACGACGTGGTGGCCACGACCGATGTCGTCATGTGCTGTTTCCGCCGGTCCCCTTTCGAGGACCTGATGACACGCACGCCGCATATCGCCCAGCGCCTGTTGGAGATGACGCTGGACGAACTGGATGCCGCGCGCGAATGGATGCTGGTTCTGGGGCGCAAGACCGCGCGCGAGAAGATCGCCTCGCTGTTGTCGATCATTGCCCGCCGCGACGCCACCCTGAACAAGCGCGGTGCCGCCGCCGGCCCGATCGTCTTTGACCTGCCGCTGACCCGTGAGGCGATGGCCGATTACCTGGGCCTGACGCTGGAAACCGTGAGCCGCCAGATCTCGGCCCTGAAAAAGGACGGCGTGATCCACCTGGAAGGCAAGCGCCACGTCACCGTGCCGGACATGTCCCGCCTGATGGACGAGGCAGGGGACGACGCGGACGGGGGTCTGCTTGTCTGAGGGACTGCCCTTTTTCACCTGCGACGTCTTCACGGAAACCGCCTATGCCGGCAATCCGCTGGCCGTCGTCGAGGATGCGGATGGGCTGAGCGATGCCGCGATGCAGACCATCGCGCGCGAGTTCAACCTGTCCGAGACGATCTTTGTCCGGTCTCCCGCCGATCCGGCGCACACCGCCAGCGTCCGGATCTTCTTTCCCACGGCAGAGATCCCCTTTGCGGGGCATCCGACCATTGGCTGTGCCATCCACCTTGCACTGAAGGATGCACCCGAAGGCGATTTCGAGACCCGCATCACGCTGGAAGAAGTGGCCGGGCTGGTTCCGGTACAAGTCTGGCGCCGGGACGGACGCCTGGGAGCAGAGTTCCGCGCGCCGGTCCTGCCACACGCGGCCAACACCGGCGAGATGCCCAGCAGGAAAGCGATCGCCGCCGCGCTTGGCCTCTCGGCAGAGCAGATTGGATTTGAAGGGCACCGCCCCGCCCTTTGGCAGGGTGGACCGGCCTTTGGGTACGTCCCGGTGCGCGACCGCGCCGCCCTGGCCGCCGCGCGGCCCAATGGCGCCGCATGGGAGGCGCTATGCGCCGCGACCGGCCTTGGCTCGCATTACCTTTATGCGCCGGGGCAAGAGACGGATTTCTCCGCACGCATGTTCGCCCCCGGAGAAGGCATCCCGGAGGACCCGGCCACCGGATCGGCCTCTGCCATCCTCGCGGCACAACTGCTGGCTTCGGGCGCGCTGTCGGAAGGCGAAACACGGTTGGTGCTGGAACAGGGGGTCGACATGGGCCGCCCCAGCCGAATCGGGTTGCGTATCCAGGCCACCGGCGGCGCCCTGGACAGCATCCATGTCCAGGGCTCTGCGGTGCCGGTCAGTTCGGGACGACTTGTGCCACCCGCCGCCTGAGCCCCCTCACGAAAAGGGGCCGCCCGTGCTCCCGACACGAACGGCCCCGATCCGGTCATGGCATCCGCATCAATGGGCCATGAAGACCGACACACCCGCCTGTTCCAGCATGTTGCGGGTGGCGCCGCCCAGGATGGCCTCGCGGAAGCGCGAGTGGCCATAGGCGCCCATCACGACCATGTCGGCGCTGATGTCCGACACATGCCGCAGCAGGACATCGGACACGCGCGGCATCGTCTTGGCCAGCACGTCGACCTCTGCCTTGACGCCATGGCGGGCAAGGAATTCCGACACCATCCCCCCCGGGTCCGACCGGTTCGGACCGTGTTTCGGCGGGTCGATCACCACCACATGCACCGTATCTGCCTGCTTCAGCAGGGGCATGGCGGACCGTACCGCGCGCAGGGCCTCGTTGCTTTCGTTCCAGCCAAGCACGATACGCTTGGGCTTGGCCGCTGGCTCGACATCCTCGGGCACGACCATGACCGGCACCTGGCCCTCGAACAGCGCGCCTTCGAGGACGGGTTCCAGTTCCACGCCCTTGCCCTCGCCATAGGGCTGCGGCAGCACCACGAGGTCGGTGAAGCGTGCCCGCGAGGCCACATGCCGGCCGATGTCGGCCAGCTGTGCCACGCCGTGATCGACGCTCCACAGCGTGTCGGTCTTTTCCAGCTCGCCGCGCGCGGCGGTGGCCAGCGCCTCGGCCTCGGCGGTGGCCCGTTCCAGGGTTTCCTGCAGGACCATCGCGTTGGCCCCGGCGTAGTAGTACCCCGTCTGGGTGCGATCCACGCCAAGACACAAGGCGCCAAGATGTGCGTCATGGATCTTGGCCACCGTGGCGGCATGGGAAAGGGTCGAGGTCATGAGATCATGGTCGGTGACCACGGTCAGTATCGATTTGAAGGACATTTGCGTCTCCGTCGCTGCGTGGCCCGAGGCTAACCCCGCGCCTTTCGTCGCACCTTGACCCGCGTCAAGGTTAGCGTGGCCATCCATTGATGCAGATCAAGGATGCCTTTCGGCGAACATAGCTAACACGTCCCCAGTCTAAAACCGCCCCTGCGGACAACGAATCGCGCGGGTCAGACGAAGGGACGAAAAATGTTGAATTATCTCAAGCTCATCGTGCTTGGATTGATTGCGATATTCTCGATGATCGCAATCAACTACGCACGAGATGTGGCTTACCTGATCCATGCGATCATTGTCCTGGCGGTCTCCGCCGGGCTGTTTCTGTGGGTCCTGCGCCACACCGACGAGCCGGCGGCACCGGCTCCGCAAAACGAATACATGGACGATGTCGTCCGCTTCGGCGTCATCGCGACCGCCTTCTGGGGCGTGATCGGTTTCATCGCCGGGACTTTCATCGCCTCTCAGCTGGCCTTTCCCGCGCTGAACTTTGACTGGGCGCAGGGCTACCTCAACTTCGGCCGCCTGCGCCCGCTGCACACCAGCGCGGTGATCTTTGCCTTTGGCGGCAACGCGCTGATCGCGACGTCCTTCTACGTCGTGCAGCGCACCAGCGCCGCGCGCCTCTGGGGCGGCAACCTGGCCTGGTTCGTGTTCTGGGGCTATCAGCTGGTGATCGTTCTGGCCGCGACCGGCTATGTGCTGGGGTCGACCCACGCCAAGGAATACGCCGAGCCGGAATGGTACGTCGACTGGCTGCTGACCATCGTCTGGCTTGCCTACCTTGCGGTTTTCGTCGGCACCATCGTCCGCCGCAAAGAGCCGCACATCTACGTGGCCAACTGGTTCTACCTGTCCTTCATCCTGACCGTCGCGATGCTCCACGTCTTCAACAACCTGGCCATCCCGGTCTCGATCTGGGGATCGAAGTCGGTGCAGGTCTTCTCGGGCGTGCAAGACGCGATGACGCAGTGGTGGTACGGCCACAACGCCGTGGGCTTCTTCCTGACCGCCGGCTTCCTGGGCATGATGTATTACTTCATCCCGAAACAGGCCGAACGTCCGGTGTTCAGCTACAAGCTGTCGATCATCCACTTCTGGGCTCTGATCTTCATCTACATCTGGGCCGGTCCGCACCACCTGCACTACACCGCGCTGCCTGACTGGGCCTCGACCCTGGGCATGGTGTTCTCGGTCGTGCTGTGGATGCCGTCCTGGGGTGGCATGATCAACGGCCTGATGACCCTGTCGGGCGCTTGGGACAAATTGCGCACCGACCCGGTGATCCGGATGATGGTGATCTCGGTCGGCTTCTACGGCATGTCCACCTTCGAAGGCCCGATGATGTCGATCCGCGCGGTGAACTCGCTGTCGCACTACACCGACTGGACCATCGGTCACGTCCACTCCGGCGCGCTTGGCTGGAACGGCATGATCACCTTCGGCGCGCTCTACTTCCTGGTGCCCAAGCTGTGGAACCGCGAGCGTCTGTATTCGCTCAGCATGGTCTCCTGGCACTTCTGGCTCGCCACCATCGGCATCGTGCTCTACGCCGCCTCGATGTGGGTGACCGGCATCATGGAGGGCCTGATGTGGCGTGAAGTCGATGCGAACGGTTTCCTCGTGAACTCCTTCGCCGACACCGTGGGCGCCAAGTTCCCGATGTATGTCGTGCGTGCCCTTGGTGGCGTGCTCTACGTCGCCGGTGGCCTCATCATGTGCTACAACCTGTGGATGACCGTGAAACGCGCACCGGCTGTCGAAGCCAGCGCCGCCACGGCCCATGCCACTCCGGCCGAATAAGGAGGACCGGACATGAGCATTCTTCAGAAACACGCCGTCCTTGAAAAGAACGTCACCCTGCTGGCCATCTTCGCCTTTCTCGTGGTGACGATTGGGGGCCTGGTGCAGATCGTGCCGCTCTTCTACCTCGAAAACACCATCGAGGACGTCGAAGGCATGCGCCCCTACACGCCGCTGGAACTGGCGGGCCGCGAGGTCTACCTGCGTGAGGGCTGCTACGTCTGCCACAGCCAGATGATCCGCCCGATGCGGGACGAGGTCGAACGCTATGGCCACTACAGCCTTGCGGTCGAGAGCAAGTACGACCACCCGTTCCAGTGGGGATCGAAGCGGACCGGGCCAGACCTGGCGCGCGTCGGTGGCCGCTACTCGGACGAGTGGCACGTCGACCACCTGCGCAACCCGCAGTCGGTGGTGCCGGAATCGGTCATGCCCAAGTACGGCTTCCTCGAGGCCAAGCTGATCGAAGGCACCTATATCGGCGACCTGATGAGCACCAACCGCATGGTGGGCGTGCCCTACAGCGACGAGATGATCGAAGCTGCGCAGGCCGACTTCCTGGCGCAGGCCGATCCGGACAGCGACTACGACGGCCTGCTGGAGCGCTACGGCGAGAACGTGAACGTGCGGAACTTTGACGGCGCCCCAGGCGTCTCGGAGGCGGACGCGCTGATCGCCTACCTCCAGATGCTGGGCACGCTGGTCGACTTCTCGACCTTCACGCCCGACGCAAGCCGCTGAGGAGGAACCGACATGGAAACCTATTCCTTCCTTCGGCAACTGGCCGACAGCTGGGCACTTCTGGCGATGTTCGCCTTCTTCGTGGGGATCGTGATCTGGGCCTTCCGGCCCGGATCGGGAAAGGTCCACTCGGACACGGCCAACATCCCGTTCCGCCACGAGAACCGCCCCGCGCCCGCTTCGGGCGACGACACACCCGCCGCAAACTGAGGAGGCCGGGAAAATGAGCAACAACAAGAAGAACGACGATCTCGACTACGAGACGACGGGCCACGAGTGGGACGGCATCCAGGAATACAACAAGCCCCTTCCCAAGTGGTGGCTGTGGACCTTCTATGCCTGCATCGTCTGGGCGATCGGCTATACCATCGCTTACCCCGCCTGGCCCGGCATTTCGGGGGCGACCCCGGGGCTCTTGGGCTTCTCGACGCGGGGCAACGTGGAAAAGGCCATCACCGACCACGAGGCGGAACTGGGTCCGATCAACGACAAGCTCGCCTCGGTCGAGCTGACCGCCATCGCGGATGACCAGGAACTGCTGCAATACGCCAACAACGCCGGCGGCGCGGTCTTCCGCACCTGGTGCGCACAGTGCCACGGCTCTGGCGCAGCGGGCGCCAAGGGCTATCCCAACCTGCTGGACGACGACTGGCTCTGGGGTGGCTCCATCGAGGCGATCCACGAGACCGTCAGCCACGGCATCCGCAACGAGGTGGACGACATGGCCCGCTGGTCGCAGATGCCCGCCTTTGGCCGGGACGAACTGCTGGTCGAGGAAGAGGTCGTGCAGGTCGTCAACTACGTCATGCAGCTGTCCGGGCAGGAGCCGCGTGATCCCGCCGCCGCAGAAGCGGGCGCCGAGGTCTACGACATCAACTGCTCGGGCTGCCACATGGAAGACGGCACTGGCGACCGGTTCCAGGGTGCGCCCAACCTGACCGACCGGATCTGGCTCTACGGCGGCGACTTCGACTCGCTTTACCAGACGGTCTACAACTCGCGGTTCGGCGTGATGCCCCCGATGGGTGGCGCCGACCTGACCGAGGCAGAAATCCGCGCCGTGTCGGTCTATGTGCACGGCTTGGGCGGGGGGGAAGCCTCGGAAGAGTAATCGCCCGCACAAGGTAAAACAAAGCGATCCCCTCGCCGAAAGGCGGGGGGATTTTTTCATGCACAGGGTCTGGCTATTCCGCCCTCGCCGCATGTCGAAAAAACATTGTTGGACATCAAAAAAACCGCGCGGAGGCCCGGCGGTTTGATGCAAGTCAAGGCTGCCGTGCGACGGCCTGTTATTGTCGGGTCAAGGTCGTCGGGAACACCAACCCGACGCAGTCTTCCCGGCCTGAAAGGTCGGGCATGGCGCTGGTGTCCTGTCCTGTTCGCGCGTTTCCTGGGACACCAGCGCCCTTTTCATTCCCCTCACCGACGATCCACCGGCAAGGTTCCCGCAGGCGCTCCACCATCAGGGCGCGGTGCGCTGCATCCGGTCGGCAATGTGACCACCCGCCAAAGGTCGGGGCGATAGACGATCGGGTCAATCATCGCGCCCGCTCCGGCGTCCGGCGTGATTGCGAAACGGCATGTCCTCGTCGAGCCAGCCCAGCTTGGGCAGGTCCTGCGCGTTGCGGTGCGGTGCCCGCGGCTCGTTCCGGGTGGCGGTGAAAAAGCTCTTGGCGAAAATTCCGAACATCTCGGTCTCCTTTGCGTGTCCTGTTCTGCCCTCAACTTGACGGAAGGGACCGCCTCATGCGACTCAGGAATAAATCCGCAGTGTAACCCTGGCTTACATATGAACTGGTCCTCCCTGCCCCCGCTGGCCGCCCTGCGCGCCTTTGCAGCCTACACGGAAACGCGATCTGTCAACGCGGCCGGGGGGTTACTGAATGTTAGCCACGCTGCCATAAGCCAGCAGATGCGGGCGCTGGAAAGCCACCTGGGCGTTGCCTTGCTGGACCGGTCCGGGCGCAAGCTGGCCCTGACCCACGAGGGAGAGACCCTGGGCCGCAGCCTGATCGAGGCCTTCGGGTCGATCACCCAGACTGTCGAGGCGCTGACCGGCGCCGATGCCTCGCGTCCCTTGCAGATCTCGGTCACGCCGACCTTTGCCGCCGCCTGGCTGATGCCGCGGCTGAACGGGTTCCGGGAAAAGCACCCGGACATCAACCTGATGATCGACCCTTCGGCGCTGGTGCAACCGCTGGAACCCGGCGGCATCGACATGGCGCTGCGCTATGGCGACGGCAACTGGCCAGGGCTGGAATCGGATCTGCTGATCCGGTCGCCCATCGTGGTGGTCGCCGCGCCCGACCTTGTCGGCACCCGCGACATCACGTCACCCGCCGACCTGCGCGATTATCACTGGCTCCAGGAGCTCGGTACCAACGAGGCGACAGAGTGGTTTGCCCAGCACGGCGTCGACCGCGACGCCGGGCGCGGTTTCACCGCCCTTCCGGGCAACCACATGCTGGAGGCCGCCCGCGCAGGACAGGGCGTCGCCATTGTCGCAGGGGTTTTCGTGGAAAACGACGTCCGCGCCGGGCGTCTGCGCAAGCTCTTCGAAGACAAGCGAAAAAAGGGTTATCACATCGTCACGCGCCCCGGCGTGCCGCGTCCCCCGCTCAAGGCCTTCCTGACCTGGCTGCGCCGGGAGGCGGGCAAAAGCTGAGTCACAAACTCAAAAATTGATACAGGTCAAAGCTGTTGTCCTGCCGCACTGGGTAAACCCCTCGCGAACCCGAGTCCAACGGAGCGATTCCCCGTGTCCGACAGTACCCCACCGTCCCTTTACGCAGCGCGCGAACCGATCTTCCCCAGGCGGGTCAGCGGCAAGTTCCGCAACCTCAAGTGGGTGATCATGATCATCACGCTGGGCATCTATTACATCACGCCCTGGCTTCGTTGGGACCGCGGACCGCAGCTGCCGGACCAGGCGGTGCTGATCGACCTGGCCAACCGCCGTTTCTTCTTCTTCTGGATCGAGATCTGGCCGCATGAGTTCTACTTTGTCGCGGGCCTGTTGATCATGGCCGGGCTGGGACTGTTCCTGTTCACCTCGGCGCTGGGCCGGGTCTGGTGCGGCTATGCCTGCCCGCAGACCGTCTGGACCGATCTCTACATCCTCGTGGAACGCTGGGTCGAGGGCGACCGCAATGCGCGCCTGCGCCTGCACCGCCAGGACAAGCTGGATTTTCGCAAGGTGCGGCTGCGGCTGACGAAATGGACGATATGGTTCCTGATCGGCCTCGCCACCGGCGGCGCCTGGGTGTTCTACTTTACCGACGCGCCGACGCTGCTGGTCGACCTCGTGACCGGGCAGGCGCATCCCGTGGCCTACACCACCATGCTGATCCTGACGGCGACCACCTTCTTCTTTGGCGGCTTCGCACGCGAACAGATCTGCATCTATGCCTGCCCCTGGCCGCGCATCCAGGCCGCCATGATGGACGAGGACACGCTGACCGTCGGCTATCGCGAATGGCGCGGTGAACCGCGCGGCAAGCACCGCAAGGCAGAGGGCGCAGAGAACCTGGGCGACTGCATCGACTGCATGGCCTGCGTCAACGTCTGTCCGATGGGGATCGACATCCGCGACGGGCAACAGCTGGAATGCATCACCTGCGCGCTTTGTATCGACGCCTGCGACGACATGATGGCCAAGATCGGCAAGCCCCGCGGTCTGATCGACTACCTGGCCCTGTCGGACGAGCCGCGCGAGCGCGAGGGCAACACGCCGCGCCCGGTCTGGCAGCACGTCTTTCGCGTGCGGACGATGATGTACACGGCGCTGTGGTCTCTCGTCGGCATCGGGCTTGTCTTTGCGCTCTTCATCCGACCGGACATCGAGATGACGGTCGCACCTGTCCGCAACCCGACCTTCGTGACCCTGTCGGACGGCTCGATCCGGAACACCTACGACG
The DNA here is from genome assembly GCF_012274245.1 of Mameliella sp. LZ-28. NCBI lineage: Bacteria > Pseudomonadati > Pseudomonadota > Alphaproteobacteria > Rhodobacterales > Roseobacteraceae > Antarctobacter > Mameliella sp. LZ-28. Next base: position 115,495 of record NZ_JAANYX010000034.1, read on the forward strand.
TGCGTCTCCTGAACAAGCACGGCGAGGACCGTCCGTTCCGGATCTCCCTGATCGGAAACGAATACCTGCGGGTCCAGCTGGAAGGCACGCCCTATGAAACCGTGGACGTGCCCGCCAACGAGACCTACCTCCAAAGGGTCTACGTCATCGCGCCGCCCGATTCCGGGCCGGCAGAGGCAGAACGCACCGAATTCCGGTTCTGGGTCGAGGATCTGACCAACGGCGACCGGGCCCATAGCGACACGATCTTCAACGGAGCGGCGAACTGATGGCCAGGAAAGAGTTCAAGCTGACCGGCTGGCATGTGCTGGGCATCTTCGGCGGCGCCTTCGGCATCATCATCGGGGTGAACATCGCGCTGGCGGTCAATGCCGTCAGCACCTTCCCCGGGCTCGAGGTGGCGAACTCCTACGTCGCCAGCCAGACCTTCGACAAGCGCCGCGAGGCGCAGGAGGCCTTGGGCTGGACCGTCGAGGCCCGGCTGGAAGAAGACATGCTGATCCTCTCGATCACCGACGAGGACGGGCGCCCGGTCCAGGCGGGCAAGCTGACCGCGACGGTTGGCCGCCCGACCAACGTCAGCGAGGACCGCGAGCCCGAATTCGCCTTCAACGGCCACGCCTACATCGCCTACGAGGACCTGCGCCCCGGAAACTGGGACGTCTGGCTGAAGGCCACCGCGCTCGATGGCACGCCTTTCGAACAGCGGCTGGAAATGACGGTGACAAACTGAGATGACCGCCACCCTGCGCCCCCCCGCCTCGGCCTGCCCGGCCTGCGCCGCCGCCCCGGCGGCAGAGGCGCTTGCACACCATGAGGCGCCGCAGGAGGCGCATATCGTCCTGTCCCTGCCGACGATCCATTGCGCCGCCTGCATGTCCGCCGTGGAACGCGCGCTGGACAAGGTGCCCCAGGTCCGTTCGGCCCGTGTCAACCTGACCCTGAAACGGGTCAGCATCGAGGCCGACCCGGACCTGACCGCCGCCGACGTGATCCCGGTGGTCCAGGGCGCGGGCTACGAGGCGCATGAACTCGACAACACGGCGATTTCGGCCACGGCCACGGACAAGGCCGGGCGGGATCTGCTCATGCGGTTGGCGGTTGCCGGCTTCGCGGCGATGAACGTCATGCTGCTGTCGATCGCGGTCTGGTCCGGGGCAGAAGGGCCGACGCGCGATCTGTTCCACTGGATCTCGGCGGCGATTGTCCTGCCGGCGGTCGGTTTCTCGGCCATGCCATTCTTCCGTAACGCCTGGACGGCGCTGTCCGCCCGCAGCCTGAACATGGACGTGCCGATTTCGCTGGCCATCCTGCTGGCGGTTGGCACCTCGCTCTGGGAAACCTCGCTGTCGGGCGAGCACGCCTATTTCGATGCCGCCATCGCGCTGACCTTCTTTTTGCTGACAGGCCGTTATCTCGATCACCGCACGCGCTCGGTGGCCCGGTCGGCGGCCGAGGAACTGGCCGCGCTCGAGGTGCCCCGCGCCTGGCGCGTCACCGACGCGGGCGAAACGCAGGTCCCGGTGGGCGAACTGGCCGTCGGTGACCTGATCCGCGTGCGCCCCGGCGGGCGGATGCCGGTAGATGGCGAAATCGTCTCGGGCACCTCCGAGCTGGACCGTTCCCTGCTGACCGGCGAGACCCTGCCCGTCTTCGCGGAACCAGGGCGCACGGTCAGTGCCGGTGAGGTCAACCTGACCGGTCCGCTGACCATCCGTGCCAGCGCCGTGGGCCGCGACACCTCGTTGCACCGCATGGCCGATCTGGTCGCCGTGGCCGAGTCCGGCCGCTCGCGCTATACCTCGCTGGCCGACCGGGCCGCGAAACTCTACGCCCCCGGCGTGCACATCCTCTCTGCGCTGGCTTTCGTCGGCTGGCTGATCTACGCAGGCGACCTGCGCGTGGCCCTGAACATCGCCGCCGCCGTGCTGATCATCACCTGCCCCTGCGCCCTTGGCCTTGCCGTGCCCGCCGTCACAACCGCCGCCTCTGGAAGGTTGTTCAAGCGCGGGCTGCTGATCAAGGATTCGACCGCCCTGGAACGGCTGGCGCAGGTCGACACGGTCGTCTTTGACAAGACGGGCACGCTGACCTCCGGCACGCCGGAACTGACCAACCTCGGCGATTTCACCCGCCGAGACCTGGAACTCGCGCTGGCGCTGGCCGATGGTTCCAGCCATCCGCTGTCGCAATCCTTGGCCGCCGCCGCGCGCGAGGCCGGGATCAAGCCCGAGACCCTGACCGACGTGACCGAGATCCCGGGCCACGGCACCACGGGCATCTGGCGCGGGCAGGAGGTCCGGCTGGGCCGGGCAACCTGGGTCGGCGGCGGCCAGACCGACAAGACCGCCGCCTGGCTGCGGGTGGGGGACGGACCGGCACAGGCCTTCCTCTTTACCGACCGCCTGCGAGAGGGGGCCGAAGAGGCCGTCACCGCCCTGCGGGAGGCCGGACTCAAGGTCATCCTAATTTCCGGCGACACCACCCCGGCGGTCGAGTCGCTGGCGGAACGGCTGGGCATCACGCAGTGGATGGCAGAGGCCCTGCCGCAGGACAAATCCACCCGCATCGCCATGATGAGCCGCGACGGCGCGCATGTGCTGATGGTGGGTGACGGGCTGAACGACACGGCGGCGCTGACCGCCGCCCATGCCTCGATCTCGCCCGCCTCGGCGCTGGACGCGGCGCGCGTCGCCTCGGACATCGTCCTTCTGGGCGGCTCACTGGCGCCGATCCCCGAGGCGGTGCAGACCGCCCGCAAGGCCACCCGCCGCATCCGAGAGAATTTCACCGTGGCAACCTGGTACAACATCATCGCGGTCCCCCTGGCAGTGGCCGGGCTCTGTTCGCCGCTGATTGCCGCATTGGCCATGTCGGCCAGCTCGATTACCGTGTCGCTGAACGCGCTGAGACTGCGATAGGAGGCCCGTCATGAACATCCTGACCTACCTGATTCCGATCTCGTTGGTGCTGGGCGGCGCGGGTCTGGCCTTTTTCGTCTTCACCCTGCGCTCGAACCAGTACGACGACCCCGAGGGCGACGCCCAGCGCATCCTGTCGGGCGAATACGACGACCGCCCAAAGCAAGACTGACAGGTCCAGTCCGCGCGCGGACAGCCTGGCGGATCGGAACAGACCTCTTGGGACACGGACGCTCCTGTCCTCTCCAGCCCCCTTCCGGCTTCTTCTTGGCCAAAATACACCCGGGGGAGTCGACCGGAGGGAGACGGGGGCAGCGCCCCCTGCCCCCTCACACCGGCAGGGCCGTGGTCCGGAACACGGTGCGCAGGGCAAATGAGCTTTGCATCTGCGCCACGCCCGGCAGCCGGCTGAGATATTGGCGATGGATGCGGGCGAAATCCTCGGTATCCTCGGCCACGACCTTGAGAATATAGTCCGCCGTCCCGGCCATCAGGTGGCATTCCAGGATCGCCGGCACCCGTGACACCGCCTTTTCAAAGGCCTCCAGCACCTCGTCGGCCTGGGCGGTCAGGGTGATTTCCACGAAGACGGTCGAAGGAAACCCCATCCGTCGCGCATCCAGCAGCGCCACGTAGTCGCGCACGTAACCTTCGGTTTCCAGGCGCTGAACCCTTCGGTGACAGGCCGAGGCCGACAGATGTACCTCTTCGGAAAGGTCGGCGTTCGAGATGCGCCCCTTGCGCTGCAATACGCGCAGGATGCGCCTGTCTGTCTCATCCAGCGTCATATACGCAAGATCCTCCACCCCAAACGATCATTCATCGAAAATTCGTGCGCCGTGCCCCGCCAGAATGCGCGAGCTTGCGACCCCTTTGCAAGGCTTCGCTGGCATACTGTTGTGCACACCCGAGGAGGAGAACACATGAAGATCGGTTGCCCCACCGAGATCAAACCCCAGGAATTCCGCGTCGGCCTGACCCCGAATGCCGCCCGCGAGGCGGTGGGACATGGTCACGAGGTCATCGTGCAGAAAGGCGCCGGCACCGGCGCCGGATTTGTCGACGAGGATTACACCGTAGCAGGCGCAAGGCTGGCCGAGACCGCGGCCGAGATCTTTGCCGAGGCCGAGATGATCGTGAAGGTCAAAGAGCCCCAGGCCGTCGAACGCGCCATGCTGCGCGAGGGGCAGTTGCTGTTCACCTATCTCCACCTGGCGCCCGACCCGGCGCAGACGCAGGACCTGCTGGCCTCCGGCTGCACCGCCATCGCCTATGAGACCGTCACCGACGAACGCGGCGGGCTGCCGCTGCTGGCCCCGATGTCCGAGGTCGCCGGGCGGCTTGCGCCGCAGATGGGCGCCTGGACGCTGCAAAAGGCCAATGGCGGGCGTGGCGTGCTGATGGGCGGTGTGCCCGGCGTCGGTCCGGCCCGCGTGCTGGTGATCGGCGGCGGCGTCGTCGGCACCCACGCGGCGCGCATTGCCGCCGGGATGGGCGCGGATGTCACCGTGCTGGACCGCTCGCTGCCCCGGTTGCGCTATCTCGACGATGTCTTTGGCGGCACCTTCGGCACCGGCTATTCCAGCGCCGGCCTCCTGGCCGAACACCTGGAACAGGCCGACATGGTGATCGGCGCGGTTCTGATCCCCGGCGCCGAGGCGCCCAAACTGGTGAAACGTGCCGATTTCGCATCCATGAAACCGGGTGCGGCGCTGGTCGACGTGGCGATCGACCAGGGCGGCTGCTTCGAGACCTCGCGCGCCACGACCCATGCGGATCCGATCTACGATGTGGACGGCATCATGCACTACTGCGTCGCCAACATGCCCGGCGCCGTGGCGCGCACCTCGACCATCGCGCTTGGCAATGCCACCATGCCCTACATGCTGGCGCTGGCGGACAAGGGGTGGAAACAGGCCTGCGCCGACGATCCGCACCTGCTGAACGGGCTGAACGTGCACGCGGGCAAGCTGACCTATTTCGCGGTCGGCCAGGCGCAGGGCATCGACGTGACCTCTCCGCAACTGGTCATCAAGGGCTGACCAGGCGCCGCTGCTAGAGAACCACGATCCCGCTGTGCTTGGCCTTGTGCTCGGGCTCGACATGGATCGTGACGCGGCACCCGTCGAAGGCGGCCATCATGGCCGCCTCGATCCGGTCGCAGATGTCATGCGCCGTATCGACCGACATCTCCCCCGGCACCACCAGGTGAAACTCGACAAATGTCGCCTGCCCCGCGTGGCGGGCCCGCAGGTCATGCGCCTCGACCGCGCCTTCGGCATTGGCCGAGATCAGTTCGCGCATGGCCTCGAGGTCGTCCTCGGGCACGCTTTCGTCCATCAGCCCGCCGACGGAACCGCGCAACACCTGCCAGCCCGACCACAGGATGTTGACCGCCACCAGCGCCGCCAGCAGGGCATCCAGCCAGAGCGCCCCGGTCAACACGGCGGCCACCACGCCGATCGCGACCCCGGCAGAGGAGACCACGTCGGTCATAAGATGACGCCCGTCCGCTTCCAGCGCGGGTGAGCGCAGGCTGCGCCCCTCGCGCATCAGGACAACGGCCCAGATCCCGTTGATGACACTGGCAAGGCCAATCAGAACCAGACCGGTAAAGGGCGCGTCGATGTCGCGCGGGGCATTCCAGGCGCCCCACGCCTCGTTCAGGATGAGAATCGCCGCCACGACGATCATCACGCCTTCCATGACGGCGCTGAAATACTCGGCCTTGTGATGGCCGAAGGGGTGATCCGCATCGGCCGGTTGCACCGCAATGCGCACCGCCACGAAGGCGGCGATGGCCGTGGCCACGTTGACGATGCTTTCCAGTGCGTCCGACAGCAGCGCGACAGAGCCGGTCAGCCACCAGGCCAGTAGCTTGATCGCCAGCACGGCAACCCCGACAGCGATACTGCCCAGGGCGATTTTCACGGCTCTTGGCATGACATCTCCTGGCAGGCGCGTCGCACCGGCCTGATAGCCAAGCCTCCCGGGCTGCGCAACCCGGGGGCGCCGGTCAGTCCCGCTTCAACGCGTCGCGGATTTCCAGCAGGACCTCCAGCTCGGTCGGCCCCTTGGGTGCCTCGGCAACGGGTTCTTCCTCCTTGGCGGCGGCATCCTTGATTCGGTTGACCATCTTGACCAGCAGGAAGACCACGAAGGCCACGATCAGGAAGTTGATGACGGCCATGACGAACTTGCCGAAGGCAAAGACAGGCGCCCCGGCCTCTTTGGCGGCTTCGAGCGAGGCATAGTCATTGCCGTCCAGCGCGTAGAACCAGCCGGAAAAGTCGATGCCGCCGGTAAAGAGCGCGATCACCGGATTAATGATGTCGCCGACCAGTGAGGTCACGATGGCGGTGAAGGCCGCACCGACGATGATGCCCACGGCCATGTCCATGACATTGCCCTTGGCGATGAAGTTCCTGAATTCCTGAAACATACCCTTGTCCCTGTTCCGGCGTATCCGCCTGTCCACATGCGTTCTGCGCCATTGCACAGCCCGGCCCCTGTGAAACCGGGAAAAACATGCCTAGCTTTCCCCCAAACCGGAAAAAGGCCAAGCAAATGTTCGATCTCGCCACCCATCCCGTCGCGGCCCGCTGGCCCGCACAGCATCCCGAGCGCATCCAGCTGTACTCGTTTCCCACGCCGAACGGGGTCAAGGCCTCGATCATGCTGGAAGAGACCGGCCTGCCCTACGAGCCGCACCTGGTCACGCTGGCGGATGCGGACGTCAAGAGCGAGGCCTTCCTGAGCCTCAACCCCAACAACAAGATCCCCGCGATCATCGACCCGGACGGACCGGACGGCGCCCCCTTGGCATTGTTCGAGTCCGGCGCGATCCTGCTGTACCTGGCGGAAAAGAGCGGCAAGCTTCTTGGGAACTCTGCCCGTGAAAAGCACCAGATCACCCAATGGCTGATGTTCCAGATGGGAGGGGTGGGCCCGATGCTGGGCCAGCTTGGTTTCTTCCACATGTTCGCGGGCTCCGAGATAGAGGATCCGCGCCCGCGCGAGCGCTATGTCAACGAGGCCAAGCGCCTGCTGAACGTGATCGAAGGCCAACTGGCGGACAAGGACTGGATTGCCGGCGACTATTCCATCGCCGACATCGCCATCGCGCCGTGGCTGAACATCCTCGACTTCTACGGTGCGCGTGACGTGGTCGATTGGACGTCGTTTCCCCGCACCAATGCCTATCTCGAACGCTTCCTGGAACGCACGGCCGTGCAGCGCGGCATGAAGATCCCGGCGCGCGAGGGCTGATCTGACCGGCCTCGGGGCAGGGTCTCCCCCGCCCCGAGCCTCCTCAGCCCGGCAAAGCACCGGTCAGGACGTAACGCAGGACCTGCACCACCTCCTGCGGCGTCCGCGCCACCGCCAGGGCGGCGGCATCGACCTCTTTCAGGGCGTGATCGTGTTCCGGCGGCTGCAGGATGATCAGCGACTTGCCCAGCGCGCTGGCATAGCCCGCGTCGAAGGCCGCGTTCCACTGCTTGTATTTGTCGCCAAAGCGCACGACGACCACATCCGCGTCGGCAATGCCCTTTCGGGTGCGGATGGCATTGACCATCGCGCCCTTGTGGTCGTGCCAGTACTTGTTGTCCTCGGCGCCCAGGATCTCGACACCGCAGTCGTCGCTGGCGGCGTGGTCGGTGACCGGCGCATTGAAGGTGATGTCCAGCCCCTGCGCGCCGTCGATGATCTGGTCGCGCCAGTCGGTGTGAATCTCGCCCGAAAGATAGACGTTCAGTCCCATTCCGCGTTCCTTTCGATGAAAAAGGGCGCATTGGGCGCCCTGTTTCCTGTCAACATATCGGTGGCAGCGCCCGTTGCAAGGCGGCGGCGGCACGACCGCCGGGTATTTCCGCTCCCTGAAATGCAATGGCCGGGCGGCCCCGGTAGGGGCGCCCGGCCAGAGAGCGGAGGCCGTTTTCCGGCCTCCGTCCGGAGTGTCAGTGTCAGCCGTCGACGCGGATGACCTCGTTCTTCGGGTCATAGGGGCTGTCCTGGGTGATCGTCGCGTCCCAGAGCTGGTCCAGCATCTTGACCTTCAGCTGGGTGCCCTCGACCGCCAGTTCCGGCTTGACGTAGCCCATGCCGATGGACTTGCCGAAGGCGACCGAGTAGCCGCCCGAGGTCAGGCGCCCGACGCGCGTGCCATCCGGCGCATAAAGCGCCTCGCGGCCCCAGGGATCGGCATCCGCCGGCCCGTCGATCAGCAGCGTCACGCATTTGGAACGCACGCCGGTTTCCTCCAGCTTGGCCTTGCCCTGGAAATCCTTGGACAGATCGACAAAGCGCGGCAGGTCGGCCTCCAGCGGGGTGGCGTCGCGGCCCAACTCGTTGCCGAAGGCACGGTAGGATTTCTCCTGCCGCAGCCAGTTCTGGGCGCGCGCGCCGACCAGCTTCATCCCGTGCTTTTCGCCGGCGGTGGTCAGCTGGTCCCACAGGTTGTTCTGCATCTCGATCGGGTGATGCAGTTCCCAGCCCAGTTCGCCGGTATAGGCCACGCGGATCGCCATGACCGGCACCATGCCCAGTTCGATGTGGCGCATCGACAGCCAGGGGAAACGCTTGTTGCCCAGCGCCGTCGACGGGTCGGCATCCTTGACGATCTCTTTCAGCACGTCGCGCGATTTCGGCCCGGCGATGGCAAAGACGCCCCACTGGGTGGTCACGTCATGGCAGGAGATCCAGCCGAATTCGTCGCGCTTGTCCTCGATCGCCTTGCGCAGGAAATCGCTGTCATAGGAGGTCCAGGCACCGGCGGAGACCAGGTAGTACTTGTCCTCGGCCAGGCGCACGATGGTGTATTCCGTGCGGGTGGTGCCGTGGCTGGTCAGCGCGTAGGTCAGGTTGATGCGGCCGACCTTGGGCAGCTTGTTGCAGGTGAACCAGTCCAGGAACTGTGTCGCTCCGGGGCCCTCGACGATGTGCTTGGTAAAGGCGGTCGCGTCGATCAGGCCCACGCCTTCGCGCACGGCCTTGGCCTCGTCCACGGCATATTGCCACCAGCCGCCGCGGCGGAAGCTGCGCGCGTCGTGGTCGAAGTTTTCCGGTGCATCCAGCGGACCGTAGTAGTTGGGACGTTCCCAGCCGTTCACAAACCCGAACTGCGCGCCCTTGGCCTTTTGCCGGTCATAGGCCGGCGCGGTGCGCAGCGGACGGCAGGCCGGGCGTTCCTCGTCCGGGTGGTGCAGGATGTAGACGTGGTCGTAGCACTCTTCGTTCTTGCGTGCCGCGAACTCGGTGGTCATCCAGCCCTGACCATAGCGTTTCGGGTCGAGCGAGGCCATGTCGATCTCGGCCTCGCCGTCCACCATCATCTGGGCAAGGTAGTAGCCGGTGCCGCCGGCAGCTGTGATGCCGAAGGAAAAGCCCTCTGCCAGCCACATGTTGCGCAGACCCGGGGCCGGGCCGACCAGCGGGTTGCCGTCCGGGGTGTAGCAGATCGGACCGTTGAAATCGTCCTTGAGGCCGGATTCCTCGCAGGAGGGCATCCGGTGGATCATTGCCATGTACTGATCCTCGATCCGCTCGAGGTCGAGCGGGAAAAGGTCGGCGCGGAAGCTGTCAGGCACACCGTATTCAAAGCAGGCGGGCGCGTGCTTTTCGTAGACGCCCAGGATCCAGCCGCCACGCTCTTCGCGGACGTAGGATTGCGCGTCGGCGTCGCGGATGACCGGGTGCTCGGGGTTGCCCTCGGCGCGCCAGGCCTGCAGCGCGGGGTCCACGTCGGTGACGATGAACTGGTGTTCGACCGGGATCGCGGGGATCTTGATGCCCAGCAGTTTGGCGGTGCGCTGCGCGTGGTTGCCGGACGCCGTCACAACATGCTCGGCGGTGATGGTGACGGTCTCGTCGCTTTCGACCAGGTTGCCGCCCTTTTCCACCATCTTGGTGCAGGTGACTTCCCAGTGCGTGCCGGTCCAGTTGTAGCTGTCGGCCTGCAGCTTGCGCACGATCTCGACGCCGCGCTGACGCGCGCCCTTGGCCATCGCCTGGGTCACGTCGGCCGGGTTGATGTAGCCATCGGTGTGGTGGTAGAGTGCGCCCTTCAGATCCTCGGTGTTGATCAGCGGCCAGCGCTCCTTGATCTCGTCCGGGGTCAGCCAGACATAGGGCACGCCGCAGGTCTCGGCGGTCGAGGCATAGAGCCGATATTCGTCCATGCGCTCTTCGGTCTGCGCCATGCGCAGGTTGCCCACCACGGCGAAACCGGCGTTCAGCCCGGTCTCTTCCTCGAGAGTCTTGTAGAAATCGACCGAGTATTTGTGGATGTGGGTCGTCGCATAGGACATGTTGAACAGCGGCAACAGGCCGGCTGCGTGCCAGGTCGAGCCGGAGGTGAGTTCGTCACGCTCGACGAGCATGACGTCTTCCCAGCCGGCCTTGGCCAGGTGATAGGCAATCGAGGTGCCGACGGCGCCACCGCCGACGACCAAAGCTTTGACATGGGTTTTCATGACGCGACTCTCCGGGTTCATTTTCCCCTCAATACCGCGCCGCACATCCCGGCGCCGCGCGCGCCCGACACGTCATGCGGGGAAAACGACGCGCAAGAAGATCGCTGGGCATGCAAAAAGCCGCGGGACGGCGCCGCGGCTTTTCCCCTGCGTCAGGCGCCCGAGTCTAGCACTGGTATCGGTAGGTAAAGACCAGCGTATCCCTACGCCATTCGCCGGTCGGCTGGCAGTTCTGCTGGACCTGATATTGCCCTGTGACCTGAACGCGCAGCGGGTTCTGCAGGACCGGCCCCTCGACATGGTATTCCAGCGGAGTGCCGGGACAGTACTTGGAAAACCGCCGCGCCGTGCCGCTGTACCACTCACCGTTCTTCCAGCCGTTGAACAGCAACACGCCGGGCGTCACGCCCGCCGGGTATTGCCAGCTGTGCGGCGTGGTTTCGTACCAGAACCAGCGGTTGTTGCCCTGATCCGTCAGGCGCATGATGGATCCGTTGTGATCCCAGCAGGAGTCCGCGAATGCCGGGCTGGCCGCCAGGCAGGCAAGGATCATGGAAATCAGTCGCTTCATTGAAATGCCTCTCACGTTGACGCTTGGTCATTTTAGTTTCCGCTCATGCTCTAGAACCTGTCAAACCTTTTCGTCCGCATGATTTTCCCGCTTTCGACGTCGCGACGCCAAACTCGTGCCCCGATTGGAGGCCAGTTGATCTCCTGTGGGTTGCACAGGAGTTGGGAATGTCACGCGCCAGAGGTTTCGGCATCCTCGCCCTTGCCGGGCTGGCCGGGCTTGGCCCTCTCGGTGTCGACTATGCCGTACAGTGGTCGCGTGCCGGGGCCGACTTCGGCAAGGCGCACTACATCACCACCCTGATCGAGCGGTTCGGCGACCGCGGCGGCGTCATGGGCCGGGTTCTGCGCCGGTCCTCGCTTGTCCGCGACGCCATGCCGCCGGCTCCTCCGGGCTGGACGGAGGAACCCGACACCGTTGGACAGGCAGCCTTTCTCTTCAGTCCCGCGCAGGCGGCGGCCCGCGACCGCGAGTTGGGCCGCGCCACACTGGGACTGCCCCCCGCCGATGGCTTGCCCCGCCGGGAGGTCGCCGCGCTGGAGCGCTACCGCGCAGACACCACGCGCACCTATCGCGGCAAGAGCGGCCTGATCGTCCTGTCCGTCGAGGACCCGGACCGCAGCATTCCGCACCCGGTTTGGCGGGCGCATCTCCGCGCCATCGACTCGCATTTCGACCGTATCGACACGCTGATCGAACACAGCAGCGCCCAGGACCTGACCTGGTTCGAGATCCTGGGGCCGGTCCAGATCGCGGACGACGGGCAGCGCCCGCACCGCCTGCGCGGCTTTGTCGCCCGGGTCGGCGCCATAGACCTGCGCCTGACCACCCGCGCGCCGGACCCGGCGATCCTGGGCTTTCTGGACACCGTCGATCTTGGCGCTTTGCGCGCGCTTGCAGCAAAAAGCGGGCGCCCGGCCCGGCCCGAATCCGAGAAACCCCGGGACATGCCGCATGTCCCGCCCGCGACAGAGGCGGCACAGGTCCGGCTAAACGGCCCGCCACACTGATCGCGCCTGCCTGACAAGGCGGCATGCGGCGATTCCCCGCTGATTTGCCCCCCTGCCCCCCTTCCGCATCCAGTGGCTCAGCCCTATAACGGCGCAGGTCCGGGCTCGCAGAGTCGCGGGCCAATGAGGCAATGGGGCAAGAGCAATATGTTTGGCATGGATGGCATCCTGGGCCTGTTTTCTTCGGACATGGCCATTGACCTGGGAACGGCGAACACGCTGGTCTACGTCAAGGGCAAGGGGGTTATCCTGTCGGAGCCCTCGGTGGTCGCCTACCATGTGAAGGATGGCCAGAAGAAAGTCCTGGCCGTGGGCGAAGACGCCAAGCTGATGCTGGGCCGGACCCCCGGCAGCATCGAGGCGATCCGCCCGATGCGCGAAGGCGTGATCGCGGATTTCGACACCGCCGAGGCGATGATCAAGGAATTCATCCGCAAGGTTCACCGCCGCTCGACCTTCTCCAAGCCCAAGATCATCGTCTGCGTCCCGCACGGCGCGACCCCGGTCGAGAAACGCGCCATTCGCCAGTCGGTGCTGTCGGCAGGCGCGCGCAAGGCGGGCCTGATCGCGGAACCCATCGCAGCAGCCATCGGCGCCGGCATGCCGATCACCGACCCGACCGGCAACATGGTCGTCGACATCGGCGGCGGCACGACCGAGGTCGCGGTGCTGTCACTGGGCGACATCGTCTACGCGCGCTCGGTCCGCGTGGGGGGCGACCGGATGGACGAGGCGATCATCAACTACCTGCGCCGCCAGCAGAACCTGCTGGTGGGTGAATCCACCGCCGAACGCATCAAAACCTCGATCGGCACGGCGCGGATGCCGGACGACGGGCGTGGCTCGTCCATGCAGATCCGGGGCCGCGACCTGCTGAACGGCGTGCCCAAGGAAACCGAGATCAGCCAGGCCCAGGTGGCCGAGGCGCTGAGCGAACCCGTGCAGGCGATCTGCGAGGCGGTGATGACCGCGCTGGAAGCGACACCGCCGGACCTCGCCGCCGACATCGTCGACCGGGGCGTTATGCTGACCGGCGGCGGCGCACTGCTGGGGGATCTGGACCTCGCCCTGCGTGAACAGACCGGCCTCGCCGTGTCCATCGCGGATGAAAGCCTCAACTGCGTGGCCCTGGGCACCGGCAAGGCGCTGGAATACGAAAAACAACTGCGCCACGCCATCGACTACGACAGCTGAACGCGCGGCACGATTGCCAGAGCTTGCCCTCTGCCCGTTTCGGCAAGCTTTGGTCGTGTTCTACTTGGCCAACTGCCAAACGCCCCGGCTACCGTTCTTGCAACTGACGGAGGCGTTTTTGCGGAACGTACAGGTAGTTGAGGTCCCCCGCGCAACGATCTCGTTGCCCGTGTGTGATAGGATGCTGGCTGGACCGAGAGTGTTTGACGATTTGCGATAGGTAAAGCCGACCTTCCCTGTACCATATCGACCCTGAAAACTTGAAAAGGGGCCTTTCGAAAACGTTGCGACAATTTCCTGCCCGTCGGACAGCATCTGTTGCGCCGCGGCAAAACTGGGTAATGTCGCAAAAGAAAGGCTTGCGGCGAAAAGGGCCGACAAAAAGAATGGTGTCATAGCGAGCTCCATGTACTCGAAACGGGATCGGTAGACAGCCGCACCTTAAAGACAGGGGAGGCGACTTCCCGCACATGCAGCCTATGCCACCGTCGCGGGTCGGCAAAGTTGTGCTGGCTCTGGGTCAAGCGTGACTGTAGTAACCGGGCACCAATCTATACAGAATAGGCTAAACGAACCCGACGAGTCTCATGGCCAGCGACCGCAATGCATCCGACGACTTTACCGGCCCGCTCAAGCGGCTGTTGCTTGTCGTCCTTGCGTTGGTGCTCTTCGGGATCTTCCTGCTGTGGCGCATCGACAGTCCGCGCGTGGAACGGTTCCGCGCGCAGGTCGTGGACGCGGTGGTTCCGCGCATGGACTGGGCGATGGCGCCGGTGACGGCCACCATCCGGCTGGTGCGCGATTTCCAGAGCTATCAGCAGCTGTATGAACAGAACGAGGAGCTGCGCCGCGAGCTGCGCAAGATGACCGCCTGGAAAGAGGCGGCGCTGCAGCTGGAACAGGAAAACGCCCGCCTGCGCGACCTCAACAACGTCCGTCTGGACCCGCGTCTGACCTATATCACCGCCGTGGTTCTGGCGGATTCCGGCTCTCCGTTCCGGCAGTCGGTGCTGATCAACGTGGGCGGGCGCGACGGCATCGTGGACGGCTGGGCGACGATGGACGGGATCGGGCTGGTGGGCCGGGTCTCCGGCGTGGGCGCCAATACCAGCCGCGTGATCCTGCTGACCGATGCGACATCGCGCATCCCGGCGGAAATCCAGCCTTCGGGCCAGCGTGCCATCATCGCGGGTGACAACACCTCTGCCCCGCCCATCGACTTCCTGGAAAACCCCGACCTGGTGCGCCCCGGTGACCGGATCGTGACCACCGGCGACGGCGAGGTCTTTCCGCCCGGCCTGCTGATCGGCCAGGTGGCGCAGGACCCCGGCGGGCGGTTGCGGGTGCGCCTGGCCGCCGATTACGAACAACTGGAATTCCTGCGCGTCCTGCGTGACCACGGCGCACGCCGGGTCGAGGCACCCTCTTCGCTGATCCTGCCGGAGGCCCTGCCCGACGCCGGTGCGCCGCCGCCCCCCGCAGCACCGGGAACGCCCGGCGATGGCTGAGAACAGCCCGGCGCGGCTCTGGACGATGCGGGCCACCTACGTGGCGCTCGCCCTGGCGATCTTCTTCGTCCACCTGCTGCCCCTGCAGATCATGCCCTCGCGCATCGCGGGGCCGGACGTCCTGACGGCACTGACCTTTGCCTGGGCACTGCGGCGGCCCGACTACGTTCCGATGATGTCCATCGCCGGGGTCATGCTGCTGGCGGACTTCCTTTTTCATCGGCCCCCCGGACTTTGGGCGCTGCTGGTGCTGCTGACCTCGGAATGGCTCAAGGTGCGGGGCCGCCACGTGCGCGAGAACACTTTTGCCGCCGAATGGCTGACCGCCGCGACCGGCCTTCTGGTCATCACCGTGATCTACCGCGTCACTCTCGCACTCTTGATCGTGACGCCGGGAATGCTTTCTCTATGGGTGATGCAATATGGTATGACGGTCGCGATCTACCCCCTGGTGGCCGCGATCAGCTACCTTGCACTTGGCGTGCGCCGCAGCACGCCGGGAGAATATGATCACACGGGACGCCCGCTATGAGACGAAGCCCACGCGAAACCGCCGACAGTGCCCGTCGCATCACGCGACGCGGGCTGATGCTGGGCGGACTGCAACTTGGCTTTGCCAGCGTGCTGGCCCTGCGGATGCGTCACATGCAGGTCGACCAGGCGGATGAATTCCGCCTCCTGGCCGAGGAAAACCGCATCAACATCCGGCTGATTCCTCCCGCCCGTGGCCGCATCTTCGACCGCGAAGGCCGGGTGATCGCCGAGAACGAACAGACATACCGCATCACGCTGACGCGTGAGGACGCGGGGGACGTGACCACGGTGATCCGCCGCCTGGGCCAACTGGTGGAACTGGACGAGGACGACCTGAACCGCGCCCTGGTCGAGATGGAGCGGACGGCCCCCTTCTTTCCCGTCACCATCGCCGATCGCGTCCGGTGGGAGGACATCAGCCGCGTCGCGGTCAACGCCCCAGCCCTGCCCGGCGTCACGCCCGAGGTGGGCCTGAGCCGGGTCTACCCGAACCGCGATCTCTATGCCCATGTGGCGGGCTACGTCGGGCCGGTCTCGGAACGCGACCTGTCGCGCTACGAGGATCCGCCGCCCGTGCTGCGCATCCCCCGGTTCCAGATCGGCAAAGTGGGCGTCGAGGCCAAGTACGAGGAACAGCTGCGCGGCAATGCCGGCGCCAAACGGGTCGAGGTCAACGCCGTGGGCCGCGTCATGCGCGAACTCGACCGGCGCGAGGGCGAGGCCGGCGCCGACCTGCAATTGACCGTGGATACGGCGCTGCAGGAATACGTCCAGGCCCGCCTTGGACAGGAAAGTGCCTCTGTCGTGGTGATGGACGTCAACCGCGGAGACCTCTTGGCCATCGCCTCGGCCCCGTCCTACGACCCCAACAAGTTCGTACGCGGGATTTCGGTGGCCGACTACGGCGAGCTGCGCGACAATGACCACCGCCCGCTGGCCTCGAAAACCGTGCAGGACGCCTATCCGCCCGGCTCGACCTTCAAGATGGTCACGGCGCTGGCGGCGATGGACGCGGGCCTGATGACGCCCGACGACACTGTCTGGTGCCCCGGCCACCTGGAGGTCGGCGGACGCAAGTTCCACTGCTGGAAACGCGTCGGCCACGGCCACATGACCCTGGAACAGAGCCTGCGCGAAAGCTGCGACGTCTATTACTACGAGATGGCGCTGAAGGTCGGCATCGAACGCATCGCCGACATGGCGCGCCGTCTGGGTCTGGGCGAGTCGCATGACATCCCGATGTCGGCGGTGACCGGCGGCCTGATCCCCGACAAGGAATGGAAACGGCGCAACCGCGGCGCGGAGTGGGTGATCGGGGACTCCGTCAACGCCTCCATCGGCCAGGGCTTCGTCCTGTCGTCGCCGCTGCAACTGGCGGTAATGACGGCACGCATCGCCACCGGCAAGGCGGTCACGCCGCGCCTCGTCAAGAGCGTCGACGGCATCGAGACCGTGCACCTGGAGGGGGCAGACCTCGGGATCAACCCCAACCACCTGCGCCAGATTCGCCGCGGCATGTTCGCGGTGTCGAACCATCGCCACGGCACCGCCTACCGGTCGCGCATCGACGCGGCCGAGATGCGCATGGCCGGCAAGACCGGTACAAGCCAGGTCCGCAATATCACCGCTGCCGAACGTGCGCGCGGCGTCACCTCGAACGACGACCTGCCCTGGGAACGGCGTGACCACGCATTGTTCGTGAACTTCGCCCCGGCAGAGGCGCCCCAGATCGCCGTCTCGGTGGTGGTCGAACACGGCGGCGGCGGCAGTACCACGGCAGCGCCGATCGCCCGCGACGTCACGCTGCAGGCGCTCTACAAGGGCGATCCCCCACTCGAGGCCTATCCCACGGCTGACCGGCGCCGCATCAAGGCCCAGCAGGAACGGCTGGCGCGCGAACGCGCCGAACGTCGCGCTCAGGGGAGCGACAGCGCGTGACGTATCTTGAGTACAACGTCAAGACGGTCCCAACCGGCTGGCGCAAGATCCTGCACCTGAACTGGCCGCTGATCGTCCTGCTGACGGCGGTGGCGGGCATCGGGTTCCTGATGCTCTACTCGGTTGCGGGCGGGTCGTTCAGCCCTTGGGCGGAACCGCAGATGAAACGCTTTGGCCTGGGCCTGGCGCTGATGTTCATCGTCGCGATGGTGCCGATCTGGTTCTGGCGCAACATGGCGCTGGTCGCCTATTTCGGCTCGCTCGGCCTTCTGGTGATGGTCGAGCTGTTCGGCGCCGTCGGCATGGGCGCCCAGCGCTGGATCGACCTAGGCTTCATGCGGTTGCAGCCCTCCGAGGTGATGAAGATCGCGATGGTCATGCTGCTGGCCGCCTACTATGACCGGCTGCCGCTGTCGCGCACCTCACGCCCGCTCTGGGTGCTCGTTCCCATCCTCATCATCCTTGTGCCCACGGGCCTGGTGCTGACGCAGCCGGACCTGGGGACCGCGGTCCTGTTGATGACGGCAGGCGGACTGATGATGTTCCTTGCCGGGGTGCACTGGCTGTATTTTGCCACCGTGATCAGCGCAGGCATCGGCACCATCTGGGCCGTGTTCCAGAGCCGCGGCACCGATTGGCAGCTGTTGGCGGACTACCAGTTCCGTCGCATCGACACGTTCCTGGACCCGTCACAGGATCCGCTGGGGGCGGGCTATCACATCACCCAGGCCAAGATCGCGATGGGATCGGGCGGCTGGACAGGGCGCGGTTTCATGCAGGGCACGCAATCGCGGCTGAACTTCCTGCCCGAGAAACACACCGACTTCATCTTCAACACGCTGGCCGAGGAATTCGGTTTCGTCGGCGGGGTTTCCCTGCTGGCGCTTTACGTCCTGATCCTGGTCTTTTGCATCGTGGCGGCCCTGCAGAACCGCGACAGGTTCTCTTCACTGCTGATCCTGGGAATCGGGCTGACCTTCTTCCTGTTCTTCGCCGTGAACATGTCGATGGTCATGGGGCTGGCCCCGGTCGTTGGTGTGCCGCTGCCGATGGTCAGCTATGGCGGGTCGGCCATGCTGGTCCTGATGCTGGCCTTTGGCCTGGTGCAAAGCGCGCATATCCACCGGCCAAGGTGAACCGGGCCGGACCTGGCCCCGGGGCACCCGCTTTCCCTTGGCCGGTGCGCGTGGTCTAAGGGGTCAAAAGCAGACCGGAGCCCCGACCATGACCAATATCCTCTTCGCCGCCCGCTCCGAGAAATGGGAGGACTACGAAGGCCCGTTGCGCAGCGCGCTTGACGCCGCCGGGCTGGACTATCGGCTCGGTACCGAGTTGCCCGCCGCCGAGGTCGATTACATCGTCTATGCGCCGAATTCGGACGTGCAGGATTTCGCGCCCTATACCCGGCTCAAGGCCGTGTTGAACCTCTGGGCCGGGGTCGAGGGCATCACCGGGAACGAGACCCTGAACGTGCCGCTGGCCCGCATGGTCGACGAGGACGGTCTGACCCAGGGCATTGTGGAATGGGTCACCGGCCATACGCTGCGCCATCACCTTGGCATGGACGCCCATATCGTGAACCCGGACCGCGAATGGGACGCGACCCCGCCGCCGCTGTCGGCTGACCGCCCCGTGACGATCCTGGGGATGGGCGCGCTGGGGCAAGCCTGTGCCAAGGCTCTGGCCGCGCTGGGTTTCCCGGTCACGGGGTGGAGCCGCACGCAAAAGGAACTGCCCGGTGTCACTTGCCATGCAGGGGAGGACGGATTGCGCAAGGCCCTGACCGATGCGCAGATCGTCATCCTGCTGCTGCCGGATACGCCCGCCACCCTGAACCTGATCGACGCCGAGACGCTGGCGCTGCCGGCGCGCGGCGCTTTCCTCATCAACCCGGGGCGCGGGCCGCTGATCGACGATGGCGCGCTGATCGACGCGCTGGACGCGGGGCAGATCGCGCATGCCACGCTCGACGTCTTTCGCGTCGAGCCACTGCCGGAAGATCATCCTTTCTGGTCCCACCCCCATGTCACCGTCACCCCGCATATCGCCTCCACGACACGCCCCGGGACGGCGGCCCGCGTCATCGCCGAAAACATCCGCCGTGGCGAAGCCGGAGAGCCCCTGTTGCACCTCGTGGACCGCGACGCCGGGTACTGACCCCGTACCGGACTTGACCCGGCGCCCTTCAGCGGCCAAATCCCTGTTCAACCGCCTTGCTTTCAGGAAAACCCATGCCCTTCGACCGCACCGTCAAGATCGCCCCCTCCATCCTGTCCGCCGATTTCGCCGATTTCGGGCGTGAGATCCGCGCCGTCGAGGATCAGGGCGCCGACTGGATCCATGTCGACGTGATGGACGGGCACTTCGTCCCGAACCTCACCTTTGGCCCGCCCGCGGTCAAAGCCTTCCGCAAACATGTCAAGACGGTCATGGACGTGCACCTGATGATTGCCCCCGTCGATCCCTATATCGAGGCCTACGCCGAAGCGGGCGCCGACATCCTGACCGCCCATGTCGAGGCCGGGGCGCATACCCATCGCACCCTGCAGGCAATCCGCGCCGCCGGAATGAAGGCGGGTGTGGCGCTGAACCCGGGCACCCCGGCGCAGGCCATCGAACACCTGCTGGACCTGACCGATCTGGTCTGCGTCATGACCGTGAACCCCGGCTTCGGCGGGCAGAAATTCATCGACATGACCAGCAAGGTCCGCACCCTGCGCCAGATGATCGGGGACCGCCCGGTGCATATCGAGATCGACGGCGGCGTCGATCCGACCACCGCGCCGCTTGTGGTCGAGGCTGGCGCCGACGTTCTGGTGGCCGGATCTGCCGTGTTCCGCGGCGGATCGGTCGAGAACCCGGCGCCCTATGGCGAGAACATCCGCGCGATCCGCACTGCGGCCACCACGCTCGCCGCATGAGCCTGACCATCGCCTTCGACCTGGACGGCACACTGATCGACAGCGTGCCGCATATCCATCACGGCGTGGCCTCGGCACTGGCGGAAATGTCCCTGCCCGGGATCGACCGCCACACGACGCAAGGCTTTGTCGGACGGGGCTTGCCGATCCTGCTGGAACGGGTGCTGGATCACGTCGGCGTTTCGCAGGACCATCACGCCGAGCTGACGCGCCGCACCATGCATCACTACGTCAACACGCCCAGCGACCCGGACTCGGTCTATCCCGGCGCGCGCGAGGCACTGACCGCACTGCAAGAGGCAGGCCATCGGCTGACCCTTTGCACCAACAAGCCACATGAGGCCACGCTGTCCGCGCTGCGCGACACCGGGCTGGCGTCCTTCTTCGAGGTTGTCATCGGCGGGGACAGCCTGCCCACGCGCAAGCCCGACCCGGCCATGCTGCACGCCGCGCTCGACGGCGCCTCTCGCGCGCTTTACGTGGGCGACAGCGAAACAGACGTCGAGACGGCACAGAACGCGGGCATCCCGTTCCTGCTGTTCACGGAGGGCTATCGCAAGACCCCGGTCGGGGACCTGCCGCACAGGGCCAGTTTCGCGGATCACGCAGATCTGCCCGCGCTGGTCGCGGACCTGGCGTAGGGAGGGGTTCAGCCCGCCGCGCCTTCAAGACCGGTACTTGAACACGCCCGTGCCCTTGGCAATCAGCTCGCCGGTTTCATCCGCGATCTGCGCCTCGGCGAAGAAGGACGACCGCCCACCGCCGGTCTTCCAGCCCTCGCCCTTCAGCAATTGGCCCCTCGGGCGCGAGAGATACTGCACGTTCAGGCTCAGCGTCAGGCACAGCTGCTTGCGCTCGGGATCGCCGGTCCAGCAGCCGGCGTAGCCCATGACCGTGTCCAGCAGCGAGGCATGGACACCGCCGTGCGGATTGCCGTGGCGGTTCATCAGGAAATCTTCCAGCGGCAGCTCGAAGGCGGCATAGCCCTCGTGCCATTCGGTCATCTTCATCCCGATGTGCCGGGAATAGGCATAGGGTGCCTCGCGGAAAGCCTCATCCATATCCGTGCCGGGCCTCCAGCCCCATAGCTGCAAATGTCGGCACATAAGCGCCCAGTTTCAAACCCTTTTCCGGGTTCGCGGCAGTGCCGTCAAGGGCACGTTTCCTGACCCCCTGCAGGATCGCTGCCATGCGGAAGAAGGCGAAGGCCACACAAAAGCCAAGGTTGCCGATCCCGTCGATCCCGCGTCGCGCGCAATAGGTGGTGACGAATGCCTGGTCCGAGGGCAGGCCCAGTGCTGCCCGGTCCACCCCGGCCAGTCCGCGCGTCTCCGGCCCCGGCGGCAACTGCCATTGCATCAGGACCCCGGCGAGGTCCGCATGGGGATGGCCCAGCGTGGACAACTCCCAGTCCAGCACCGCCCTGCACTCTGCCCCCTCTGGCGCGAACAACAGGTTGTCCAGGCGGAAATCGCCATGCACGAGCGTCCGCTGCCCGTCATCGGCAGGCACGGCCCGTTCCAGCCAGGTGATCAGGGCCTCCATGTCAGGCTGCCGTTCGGTTTCCGAGGCGCGGTACTGCCCCGTCCACCGCGCCAGCTGTCGTTCATAGTAGTTTCCGGGCGCACCGTAATCAGACAGGCCAAGGCGGACCGGGTCGAGGGAGTGGAGCGCAGCCAGAACGCGGTTCATCTCGTCCATGATCGCGGCCCGTCCGGTCAGCGCCTCCCCCGGCAGGTCGGGTTCGACAAGGGTGCGGCCGGCGACATGCTCCATGATGTAGAACGCACTGCCCAGCACCGCGTCGTCCTGGCAGAATGCCAACATCCTCGGCACGGGCACGCCAGTCCCGGCCAGCGCAGACTGGACGCGAAACTCCCGGTCCACCGCATGCGCGGATTTCAACAGCTTCCCCGGAGGCTTGCGTCGTAGGACATAGCGACCCGAGGGACTGTCCAGCCGGAAGGTGGGGTTGGACTGGCCCTGTTCGAATTGCTCGGCCTGCAGCGGCCCGTAAAACCCCGGCACATGGTCCTGCATCCATTCCGCCACGCGCGCCAAGTCCACCGCCTGCATCCCGCCCCCCTGTTTCTTTTCTCTTCAAATACTCACCTGCAACAGAACCCGTCAGTGGTTCTCGCTGGCATATTTTCGCAGTTCCGCCCGCGCCACCTGTCGCCGGTGGACGGCATCGGGTCCGTCGGCAAAGCGCAACGTGCGGATATGCGTCCACATCGCGGCAAGATCATGGTCCTGGCTGATCCCGCCCGCGCCGTGCATCTGCATCGCCTCGTCCACCACCCGGGCCGCCATCAGCGGCGCCACCACCTTGATCTTGGAAATCCAGGGCTGCGCCGCGCGCACACCGGCCGTGTCCATCATCCAGGCCGCCTTGAGACACAACAGGCGCGCCATCTCGATCTCCATCCGAGCATTGGCGATGATGTCGTGATTGGCGCCCAGATCGGCGATGCGCTTGCCGAAAGCCTCGCGCGACAGGCCCCGGCGGCACATCAATTCCAATGCTTTCTCTGCCTGGCCGATGGCCCGCATGCAATGATGTATGCGCCCCGGACCCAGCCGTCCCTGCGCCACCTCAAAGCCGCGCCCCTCGCCCAGAACGACATTCCGGGCGGGCAGGCGCACATCGGTGAATCTCAGGTGCATGTGCCCATGCGGCGCATCATCCTGGCCAAAGACGGTCATCGGCCGCAGCATCTCGATCCCGGGGGCCCCCGGATCCATGACGAACATCGTGTGCCGAGCATGTCATGCCGCACCGGGGTCGGTACAGGCCATCAGGATATACAGCCCACAGCGCGGATCGCCGGCGCCGCTGATCCACCATTTCTCTCCGTTCAGCACGTAGTCATCGCCATCCCACCGCGCCTCGAAGGCCAGTTGCGTCGCATCCGAAGAGGCGACATCCGGTTCCGTCATGACATAGGCAGACCGGATTTCTCCCTCCAGCAGGGGCGCCAGCCAGCGCGCCTTCATCCAGCCTTCGCCGTAACGCTCCAGTACCTCCATGTTTCCGGTGTCCGGCGCGCTGCAGTTGAAGACCTCCGCCGCCAGACCGACCTTGCCCATTTCCTCGGCCAGGTAGGCATATTCCACCGTGGTCAGCCCATAACCCCTGTCGGAGTCCGTCAGCCAGAAATTCCACAATCCCCGCGCCCTGGCCTCGGCCTTCAGCCCGTCCAGGATGTCCAGTTGCCGCGGCACCAAGGCAAAGCGGTTGCCCGAGGGATGCGTGCCGACAAGCGCATGAAACTCGGCATCCAGCGGCGCGATCTCCTCGTCGATCATCTTTCGCACCTGCGTCACCAGTAGGCGCAGGCGCTCCGTCATCCCCAGGTCCATGTCCCCTCCTCTCGACAGCCCCTCACCGCCCGCGCCTGGAGCGGCGCGCACGGGGTGGGCGGATGGGCGTCGCGCCGCTCCAGGCGTACTCGTCGCTACCCGTCCAAGTACAACCGCGTGATCCAGTTGGCGGCCAGCGCCGGCCGCTCGGCGCTCTCGATCTCGACCTCCACGTCCCAATGCACGTCAAGACAGCCCTCGCGTTCGTCGACACTGGCCACCGTAAAACGCCCCCGGATCCGACGCCCCACCCGGACCGGCGAGACGAAGCGGATGCGGTCGAAACCGTAGTTGATGCTGGACCTGACGCCCTCGAGCCCCTCCATGATCTCGTAGGACATCTTGGACAGCATCGACAGCGTCAGGAACCCATGCGCGACACAGCCGCCAAAGGGCGTTTCGGCCGCCGACCTTTCCTCGTCCAGGTGGATGAACTGCCAGTCCTCCGTGGCATCGGCGAACAGCTTGACCCGTGCCGCGTCCAGCGTCACCCAGCCGCTTTCGCGCGGCGCCATGTCCCTCAGGTCGTCAGCCAGCATCGGGCAGCACGTAGTCCGCAAACCGCTTGCGCAGGGTCAGTTTCGACACTTTGCCCGTCGCTGTCAGCGGCAGGTCTTCGACGCATTCCATCGCGTCCGGCAACTGCCATTTCGCCAGATGCTCCAGCATCATCTCGTGAATCTCCTCCAGGTCCGGCGGATCATCGGCCTGCCGCGGGACCACCACCAGCAAGGGACGTTCCTCCCACTTGGGATGCGACACCGCGATAACCGCGCAACTGGCAACCTTGGGGTGCCCCATCGCGATGTTCTCGAGATCCAGCGAACTGATCCACTCACCCCCCGACTTGATCAGGTCCTTGGACCGATCCTGTATTGCCAGGAAACCGCGTTCGTCGATCACCGCCACGTCACCCGTACCGAACCAGCCGTCGGCATCAAAAGCGTCTTCCGTCGCGGCCTCATCCCCGAAATAGCCGGAAATGATCGTGTTCCCCCGCACGTGCAGCTCTCCGGAGGATGTACCGTCATGAGGCAGAGGCTTGCCGTCCTCGCCGTCGATCCGCAATTCGACCCCAAAGACCCGCCGTCCCTGTTTTGCCTTCAACGCCATGCGCTCATCGAAGGGCAACTCCTGCATCGGTTTGGACAATTGTCCATGCGTCCCCACCGGGCTCATTTCTGTCATGCCCCAGGCGTGGCAGACATCCACCCCGCGTTTCTCGAAGAACTCGATCATCGCCCGCGGCGCCGCAGACCCGCCGATCACCAGCTGGTCCAGCGCCGAGGGCACCGCGTCGCGCTGTTCCACCTCGGCCCGAAGCCCCAACCAGACGGTCGGCACGCCCCAGGAGGCCGTCACCTTTTCCTCTTCCATCAGGTCGAAGACAGAGGCACCGTCCAGCTTGCCCCCCGGCATGATCAGCGAGGCCCCCACCAGTGGCGCCGCATAGGGCAGGCCCCAGGAATTGACGTGGAACATGGGAACCACCGGCAGGATACGCGCGCCCTCATGCAGCGACCGCGGCACCGTCACCGCCAGGTAAAGCGCATGCAGCACGGTCGAGCGATGCGAATACAGCGCCCCCTTTGGGTTCCCCGTGGTGCCCGAGGTGTAACAAAGCCCCGCCGCGCTGTCCTCGGGCATCACTGGCCAGTCATAGGCGCTGGGCTGCCCTTCCAGCAGGTCCTCGTAGCACAGCCAGTCCAGCTTGCTGTCCGGCATATGCGCCCGGTCGGTCATCGCCACCAGAGTCAGCCGCTCGGGCAAATGGTCCGCCAGGGCCTCGACGATCGGCACAAAGGTCAGATCCACGCAAATCACCCGGTCCGAGGCGTGCCCGATGATGTACAACATCTGCTCGGCAGAAAGACGCGGGTTGATTGTGTGACAGACCGCGCCCATCCCACTGATTGCATAGTACAGCTCGAAGTGGCGGTAGCCGTTCCAGGCCAGTGTCGCCACGCGGTCGCCGTCGCTCACCCCCAGGGCGGACAGCCCATGCGCCAACTGCCCGGCGCGGGCAAAGGCCTCGGCATAGGTTTCGCGGTGAATGTCCCCCTCGGTCCGGACCGAGACGATCTCTCCTCCCGGGTGCGCCTGTGCCGCGTAGTCGAGAATCTCGATGATCCTCAACGGCATATGCATCATCATGCCTTGCATCTGGCCCTCCCTTGCCGTCTGCCTGCGTCCGGTTAGACTGCGCGCGAGCATTGCCACCGTGCAACCGTTTTTCCAGAAAGTGACGCAAGGAGTGCCCATGTCCAGCCAGATGCGCCGCATCGCCCTCGCCCGCCGCCCGTCCGGCCTGCCCGTGCCCGAAGATTTTGCGCTGAAAGAGGCGCCGATGCCGGCCCCGGGCGCTGGCGAGGTGCTTGTCGAGGTCACACACCTGTCGCTTGACCCCTACATGCGGGGACGGATGGACGATGCGGGCAGCTATGCCGCCTCGGTCGACTTAGACGGCACGATGGTCGGACAGGGCGTTGGCCGCGTCATTGCCTCGCGCGACGATGCCTTCGACGAAGGCGATCTGGTGACGGGCATGACCGGCTGGGCCAGCCACGCGGTCGTTCCCGCACAGGGGCTGCGCAAGCTCGACGACCGCCTGCCGCCCACCACGGCGCTTGGCGTTCTCGGCATGCCGGGCTTCACCGCCTGGACGGGCCTGCGGGACTTCGGTCGTCCAAAGGCAGGCGAAACCCTGGCCGTCGCCGCCGCGACCGGGCCGGTCGGCTCACTGGTCGGCCAGTTGGCCAAGGCCGCAGGCCTGCGGACCGTCGCCATCGCGGGCGGGGCCGAGAAATGCCGGCTGGCGACGGAACGCTTCGGCTTCGACGCCGCCATCGACCACCGCGCCTGCGTCGGCGCCAGCGCCCTGCGCGAGGCGATTGCCGCCGAGGCCCCGGATGGCATCGACATCTACTGGGAGAATACCGGCGGCAAGGTGCTGGAGGCGGTCATGCCGCTGATGAACACGCATGGCCGTATCCCGATCTGCGGCACAATCGCCTGGTACGGCGGCGCCGACGGCACAGAGGACCGGTTGCCAAAGGTCTGGCGATCGATCCTGGTCAAGCGCCTCTCGGTCAACGGGTTCATCATCTTCGACCATTGGGACGGCTATCCGGCGTTCCTGGAGGAAATGACACCCAGGGTCGCCGCCGGCGACATCAGCTTTCTCGAGGACGTGGCGCAGGGGTTGGAAAACGCGCCGGCGGCCTTCATCTCGATGCTGACGGGCGGCAATACCGGCAAGCAGATCGTGCAACTGGCCTGATCTGCATCCCGGCGTCCGGCCCTTGCACAGGGGTGCGGCATGGCGAAAACAGGCGGAGCCTGTTCACACGGGTCGGCGGGCGGGCGCCTTTGCGGCACAGCCGCAAACAGTCCCGGCCCGGCGACACCTTCGGGTTTTCGACCTGTCAGAGTGCCGGATCTTCCGCCGTCAGTTCCAGCGGGGCCGCCGGCGCGCTCAGGTCATCGACACGCAACGCCCCAGACGGGCGTGACAGCCTATTGCGCACAACCCAGTAAAGCCGCGATTGCGCGCGGGTGATCGCCACATAGGCCAGCCGCTTCCACAGCGGTTGCCCGGCTTCGTTCCGACCGGTCCGCGCCGCCGCGTAGAGATCCGGCGCAAAGACCTGCACCTCCTCCCACTGCGAGCCCTGGGCCTTGTGGATTGTGACCGCAGCACCATGCAGAAAGGTGGCCCCCATCCGCGCCGCGAAGGGAATGAAGGGCTCTTCCTCCTCGGGCTTCTCGATCTTGACGATCGAAGCGGCCGAAACCTGCGGCTCGATCGCGCCCACGACGTGCAACCGCGAGAACCCCGGCTTTTTGCCCGGGCCGAGATAGATCACCTGGGCACCCTTGATCAGCCCCCGCGCCTCCAGGTCCAGCCGCTTGCGCCGATGTTTCAGCGGCAGCTCGATCCCGTCGCAAATCAGCGGCTCTCCGGGCAGAAGGCTGTCCTCGGGTGCGTCATGCACCCGGCGAAACGCATTGATCAGCCGAATCCGAGTGGCATTGCGCCAGACCAGCACCGGCGAACGCGCCATCAGGTCCACCTCGACCCGGTTGGCGAAGACCACGCGATCATCCTTGCGGGCGGCCTCTTCGATCATGCGCTCGAAGTCTTCGAACCCCAGTGCCGGGTCCGCCAGGGCATGGGCGAGGTCCAGGATCGGGTTGTCCGCCTCCTGCCGGTGGATGCGGTGCAGCTCGCGTTTCTGGCTGTCCTTCAACCCGTCGAAGACCATCTTGCCCGACTGGTTTACGGGTGCCAGCTGTGCGGGATCGCCAAAGAGGACGAGGTTGGGAAAGATCTCGCAGAGGTCATCGAACTGTCGTTCGTCCAGCATCGAGGATTCGTCGACAAAACCGATGTCCAGCGGTTCTTCCCGTCGCTTCCAGCCGGTGATGAAATCGCTGCCGCGCAGCCCCGCCGCCGCCAGCGCCGCCGGGATCGACTTGTGCTGTTCGTAGACGGCAAGCGCCCGATCCAGGGCGATATCGGCCAGCCCCTCGATCTCGGGCCGTTCGTCCTCGTTGCCCATCAGCCATTCGGCGACGCGTTCATATTCGGGGTCATAGACCGGGGTATAGATGATGCGATGAATTGTGGTCGCGGGCACGCCGCGCATCCGCAACACGCTGGCTGCCTTGTTCGTCGGCGCCAGCACGGCCAGCGTCCGTTTCTCGCGGGCACGGCGGCTTTCGTAGTCGCCAGAAACGGTCTCAACCCCAACCGCTTCCAGTGCCTTGACCAGTTCGGCCAGAAGCAATGTCTTGCCGCTACCCGCCTTTCCCATCAGTGCCATGACGCGCGACCGGCCTTCCTGCGCGGGCAGGCACAGCCCCTCTTCAAGATCAACGCCCGCGCCGCGCAAAAGCTCGGTCACGCTGTCATAGGCGGCGGCCTGATCATCGGAAAATACAAGAGCGGGAACTGTCATGCGGCGCACCCTATCCCGCGCCAAGCGCGGCCACCAGAACCCTTTGCCACATCTTCCCGGTGAAAACTTATGGGGCCGCGCTTCCCAGCCGCACTCACCGTCCGGACAAGAAAAAGCGCGCGCGGGCGTCTGCCCACGCGCGCCTGTCGGCTGCCCTGTCCGGTCGCTCTCAGGCGGCCGCAAGTTCCTTGGGCTGGACGATCTGACCAAAGGACAGCGCGAACCAGCGCTTGGACATTTCCGGCGTGATGCCCGCGCTCTTCGACACCTGGGCCTGGCCCTCGGGCGTGAACTCCCACAGGCCGACACTGATCTGTTCGCGGCCCTGGCCCTGGCTGCCCAGAACCTCGGGAGAGGACCCGATGCGGCGATAGATCCGCACCATGCGGGCATCGAAAACGCCGACGTAATGTTCCACACCGAATTCCTGCATGACCTCGCCGCCAGCCAGCATCAGGGCCGCCGCGACACCCGGTGTCGCACCTCGGGACAGGCAAAAGCGGGTGCACTCCCAGATTAGAGGCGACTGGATCCGCACGCCGTCGGTCAGGTGGACGAAGTGATCGTTCACCATCGTGCGGCCCGTGGTAGGCAACAGGCGCATGGAGCCGCCATGCGTGCCGTCGGCGTTTTCCCAAATGACGTAAAGCGGGTTCTCGTCATCGTATTCGTCACGCTCGTAACCGGTCTCTTCGTCGACGCTGACTTCCCAGCCCAGGCGCGTCTTGAACTGGTCCGCGCGGTCGCGGAACATGGTTTCGGCCAGCTTCGGGAACTTGTGCAGGTCGGTGCCGTAGATGTAGCGGATCATTTCGTTTTCCCCTCGGAATGTGTATTCGATGGGGAAAGATTGCCGCTGGAATAGTTAACGGGATTCAACCTGAGCGCGCGCTGCTAGAACGCACGCTTTACCAAAGCGCGTCCTCAGACCACGATCACCCCCCGGCTGAGCGCCCGGGCGACCGCGTGAGTGGTGTTCAGCGCACCCAGTTTATGGCGGGCGCTTTCGACGTAGACCCGAAGGGTATGCTCTGAAATCGAAAGGGTATCAGCGGCTTGCGCCCGGCTATAGCCCACGGCGAGGAGGGTCATGGCTTCGATCTCGCGCGGGGACAAGGGCTGAGCTGGGTCAGGTGTGCGTCCCGGTTCGAATTCCAGTGCCTTCTGGTTGAAGTAATGCGCCACCAGGATCAGGTCGCGCCGGTTGCTTATCGTGAAGTCCTCCCATTCTTCGTCGCTGCAATTGTGCGAGAGAGAGAACAGGGCGAACTGGCCGTTCGGTCCGCGCAGCGGAATCGAATAGCCCTGGTTGCCGATTCCATAGGCGATGGCATCCTGCATGAGGGCTCGCGCCGCCTTGCTGGACCAGTCCAGCCGCTTCCAGTCGACCGGGTGGAATCTCTGGTAACACCCTGCCACCACCGGATCGACACGCAGATAGCCCTTATCGAGGTAGCGGTTGACCCATTCCAGGTCATATGTCCCGCACCCGTATTGTTCGCCATTGCTGTTGACCCAATGATAGACAATGTGATCGACCCCGTACCTGTCGCGCAGTTCCTCTATGAGGATCTGCAGATCCTCGAGTCCTTCAGCGGACTCGAGCCGCTCGATCAGCCCGTCCAGTCGCGGTGCGTTTCCCGACAAAAAGCCCAATGCCATTACCCTCGGCCTGGGACGTGATCTCCGCCTGTGCCACGAATGCGGCATCATCCAGTTGCGCGGCCAGCGACGGCATGCCGTTGGCGCGTGCGAATGTTTTCAGGTCGGTGAGAACGTCCAAAATCCAGTCATGTCCCATGATCAGCCTCGTGCATAGATGGTTAACGCTTCATTAAGACAACTCTAGCATGCGCCGGGAGAGCGCAAAATTCACGGAATCTAACTCCCCAGAAATAGCGAGGGGGCCTCGCGCCAAGTGACTGAAAGCGTTGAGGGCCAGTCGGAAACGTAAAACGCCCGCGATGCCGGGGGGCGATTCGCGGGCGTCGGAAGGTCTGTCAGACCGATGAGATTCTTACTTGCGCGCGTCCAGGCAGTCCTCGAGCGTGCGCAGCCCGGTCTTGGGCGCCTGCACCAGGACCGACATGTTGCCGGGCTTGTGCTCGTTGTTCATCATCTTGGTGTGCGCGGCCGGGATCTCGTTCCAGGGGAAAACCTCGGACATGCAGGGATCAAGACGGCGCTCGATCATCAGGCGGTTGGCCGAGGCGGCCTGCTTGAGGTTGGCGAAGTGCGAGCCCTGCAGGCGCTTCTGATGCATCCACATGTAGCGCACGTCAAAGGTACAGTTATAGCCCGACGTACCGGCACAGATCACCACGATGCCGCCCTTCTTGACCACCAGGGTGGAGACCGGGAAGGTCGCCTCGCCGGGGTGTTCAAAGACCATGTCGACGCTCACACCCTTGCCGGTGATGTCCCAGATCGCCTTGCCGAACTTGCGCGCCTCTTTCAGCCACGCATTGTATTCCGGCGTGTTGACCGTGGGCAGCTGGCCCCAGCAGTTGAAGTCCTTGCGGTTGATGACGCCCTTGGCGCCCTGGTCCATCACGAACTGGCGCTTGCTCTCGTCCGAGATCACGCCGATCGCATTGGCACCGGCGGTGTTCGCCAGCTGGATCGCGTAGGAGCCGAGACCGCCCGATGCGCCCCAGACCAGGACGTTCTGGCCGGGCTTGAGCTCATGCGGGTGGTGGCCGAAGAGCATCCGGTAGGCAGTGGCCAGCGTCAGCGTGTAGCAGGCGCTTTCTTCCCAGGTCAGGTGCTTGGGGCGCGGCATCAGCTGCTGGGCCTGCACCTTGGTGAACTGAGCGAATGACCCGTCGCCGGTCTCGTAGCCCCAGATCCGCTGGCTGGGCGAGAACATCGGGTCGCCGCCGTTGCATTCCTCGTCGTCGCCGTCGTCCTGGTTGCAGTGGATGACAACCTCGTCGCCCACTTTCCAGTTCTTCACCTTGTCACCGACTTTCCAGACGATGCCCGAGGCGTCGGAGCCCGCAACGTGGAAGTCCTGGCCATGCACGTCGAAGGGAGAGATCGGAACGCCCTTGCCGGCCCAGACGCCGTTGTAGTTGACGCCGGCGGCCATGACGAGAACCAGCACCTCGTGGCTGTCGATGTCCCAGACGTCGACCACTTCCTGCTGAAAGCTCTGCTCCGGATCGCCATGACGGTCACGGCGGATCGCCCAAGCGTACATCTTCTTGGGGACGTAGCCCATCGGGGGCATTTCGCCGACTTCGTAGAGGTCTTTTTCCGGTGCATCGTACTGGGCGATGCCTGTTTGCGTGTCCAGAGCCATGACGGCCTCCTGTTAAGCCAGTGTTGATGTTCGGACCGGTTCTGCGGCGCAGAATCGCGGGGCTGACCCTTGGAATATTCGTCGCTGCGCAACATTGCAACATCATTTGTCCAGATTTTGTAATTTTATGACCCAGCAACTGCAGAAATCCCAATGCGCCTGCAGCATGACACGCCTGCAGAACCCGCAGGCCAGAACCTGCGAGCAGCCAAAAGAGGATGGCATGAGATCGGATTAGAACAGGTGTTCGATGGAACGTGCGTAATAGTTGGCCAGCGCGGCCTGGTCGGGGACGATGGCAAGACGGCCATCCTGCTCGTGCACGATGCCGCGTTCGATCAGGGCTCGCAGGCCCACTTCGACGGCATAGTCCCTGCTGTTGCGCGGCAGGTGGACATGCGCATCCGGCAGCGCATCGAGCGCGGCGGAAAAGGCCGCTGCCAGATCCGCACGGCTTTGCGGACCCCGCATCAGCAGGTAGGCGACCAGTGGCACCGGCAGCACAGGGACGATGCGGGCGATCCGGGACATCAGGTCGCGCGCGAGGTCCGTCGCGTCCCCCGCCAGCGGAACATTGGCCCTCAGCGACAGCGGCGCACCAAAGCTGACCGCCGCATAGCCAAAGCGGTGGAAGCGCCCCGTCATACGCAGCCAGAACTGGTGGAACACCCCCCGGATCACGCGACTGACAGAGGCATCGAAACGCCGCGTCCCGCTTTGACCGGCTTTCGTCAGGACCTTGTCCTCGAGCACCCGGTCATAGTTCAGACCCACGGGAACAAAAACCACGTCCCGCGCGGCAAGGTCGAGATCGTCGAGGATATAGGACAGTAAGCCGACCTTCGGCTCGGCCAGAGCACCGTCGAGACTTAGCCCGCCTTCCGGGAAAATGGCCTGCGTAACCCCACCGCTTGTGGCCATCTGCACATAGCGCCGCAAGACCTTGCGATAGAGCGCGTCGCGCGATTTGCGCCGGATGAAATAGGCCCCCATCGCGCGGATCAGTTGCGACAATGGCCAAACCTGCGCCCACTCTCCCACCGCGTAGGACAGGGCCGACCGGTTGGCCGCAAGGTGGGTGACCAGGACATAGTCCATGTTCGAGCGGTGATTCATGACGAAAATCACCGTCGCCTCGGGGTCGATCGTGCTCAGGGCGTCGGCCTCGTGGTGGCCCAGACGCACGCGGTACAGCGTGTTCGACAGCCAGCGCGCCCCGCGCAGGCCCAGCCCGAAATAGGTGAAGGCCGAAAAGGACGGAACGATTTCACGGGCATAGCGGCGGGCCTTTTCAAAGGCCACGTCTTCGCGCACCCCGTTCTTGGCGGCGTACTCGACAATCGCCTGCGTCACCTCCGGGTGATAGAGCAGGCGCTGGATCAGGTCATAGCGACGCAAAAGGCGGAAGGGTTCGATGGGCCGTTCCAGCCGTTCGTTCAGCCGCGCCACGGCCTTTTCCAGCCGTCTGCGCAGGAACCAGCGCACGGAGGGGAACAGGAAATGGGTCGCGAAACTCACCGCGGCAAAGGCGAAGATCAGGGCGAACAGCCAGAGCGGAAGGGTGACGGGTGCGGTCATTCCGAGGGACTTTTGCAGGCCATGAGGCCCGCGACAAGCCCGACCGGAGCTTTGTACGTTTTGTACAAAACGTACGCCGTTTCCAGCATTTTGTACAAAACCCGTCAGCCCGCCCCTTCCGGCCTCCGGCAAGGCAGGGCCTGCGCGACCAACGTGCTTTCCCGCGCCCCGGCACCTCGCCTATGCTGCATCTGCTCGCGCTGCGACGCGGCGAATTGACAGCGACATAATCTTTCGCGTATCCCAATCCGGACGCAACAAGATTGCGAACAACGATTCACGCCACGGAGGCCCCGATGACCGAGACCCAGATGCCGCCCCGCGACAAGCCCTGGTTGATCCGCACCTATGCGGGCCACTCCACGGCACAGGCCTCGAACGCGCTATACCGCAACAATCTTGCCAAGGGGCAGACCGGGCTTTCCGTGGCTTTCGACCTGCCGACGCAGACGGGTTATGACAGCGATCACATTCTGGCCAAGGGCGAAGTGGGCAAGGTGGGCGTGCCGGTCTGCCACCTGGGCGACATGCGCACGCTGTTCGACGAGATCCCGCTGGAACAGATGAACACCTCGATGACGATCAACGCGACGGCACCCTGGCTCCTGTCGCTTTACATCGCGGTGGCCGAGGAACAGGGCGCGGATGTGTCCAAGCTGCAGGGCACGGTGCAGAACGACCTGATCAAGGAATACCTGAGCCGCGGCACCTACATCTGCCCGCCAAAACCCAGCCTGAAGCTGATCGGAGACGTGGCTGAATACTGCTATACCAACGTGCCCAAGTGGAACCCGATGAACGTCTGTTCCTACCACCTGCAAGAGGCGGGGGCGACACCTGAGCAGGAACTGGCCTTTGCGCTGGCCACGGCCACGGCGGTTCTGGACGAGCTGAAGACCCGCGTCCCCGCAGAGGATTTCCCCCGGCTGGTCGGGCGGATCAGCTTTTTCGTGAACGCGGGCATCCGTTTCGTGACCGAGATGTGCAAGATGCGCGCCTTCGTCGACCTCTGGGACGAGATCTGCGCCACGCGCTATGGCGTTGAAGACCCGAAATACCGCCGGTTCCGCTATGGCGTGCAGGTCAACAGCCTTGGCCTGACCGAGCAGCAGCCGGAAAACAACGTCTACCGCATCCTGATCGAGATGCTGGCCGTCACCCTGTCGAAAAAGGCCCGTGCCCGCGCAGTGCAGCTGCCGGCCTGGAACGAGGCGCTTGGCCTGCCCCGCCCCTGGGATCAGCAATGGTCGATGCGGATGCAGCAGATCATGGCCTATGAAACCGACCTGCTGGAGTTCGACGACCTCTTTGACGGCAACCCGGCGGTGGATGCCAAGGTCGAGGCGCTCAAAGAGGGCGCGCGGCACGAGCTGTCCCTGATCGACGGCATGGGCGGCGCCGTCGAGGCGATCGAATACATGAAGGGCCGCCTGGTCGACAGTAACGCCGAACGCCTGAACCGGATCGAGCGCGGCGAGACCACGGTCGTGGGGGTCAACAAGTTCCAGCAGGGCGAACCCAGCCCCCTGATGGACGAGGACGGCGGCATCATGACCGTCGACCCGGCGGTGGAACAGGACCAGATCGGGCGACTCAACGCCTGGCGGGCGGAACGCGACGACACGGCGGTCAAGGCCGCCCTGGTCGACCTGCGCGCGGCGGCGGCCGCGGGCGAGAACGTCATGCCGGCCTCGATCGCCTGCGCCAAGGCGGGTGTCACAACGGGGGAATGGGCGGCGCAGATGCGCAGCGTCTTTGGCGAGTATCGCGGCCCGACAGGCGTGTCGCGGTCGGTGTCGAACAAGACCGAGGGGCTGGACGACCTGCGCGAGGCCGTGGACGCGGTCAGCGACAAGCTGGGCAAGCGGCTGCGCTTCCTTGTGGGCAAGCCGGGACTGGACGGACATTCCAACGGCGCCGAGCAGATCGCCTTTCGCGCCCGCGACTGCGGCATGGAGATCGACTATGAAGGCATCCGCCTGACCCCGGAACAGATCGTCGAGGCCGCCAAGGACGGCGCGCATGTGGTCGGCCTGTCGATCCTGTCGGGCAGCCATATCCCGCTGGTCGAGGACCTGATGACCCGGATGCGCACCGAGGGGCTTGGCCATGTGCCGGTGATCGTCGGCGGGATCATTCCCGACGAGGACGCCCGGCGCCTGAAAGGCATGGGCGTGGCGCAGGTCTATACCCCCAAGGACTTCGAGTTGAACACGATCATGCGCGATATCGTGACCCTGGTCGATCCGGCCTCTGTCGCCGCCGAATAGGCAGATATTCCGAAAATCGGACATGATCCTTTGAAAAGGCCCCGCGCAACTGGCGGGGCCTTTTCCATTTACATCTGTCGCCATATCGCGTCAGGTCTTTGACAGCTTTCGAAATAGGAAGAAAACCGCCGCCCGGCATATCGAAATTTCGTTACGCTACGGCGCGCGCTTGACTCACCATATTTTGACACAAAATAGCAGTTGAAAGCTGTCAAAATCGGGTGGAGAACCCGCCAATCTTGAAAAACGGAGAAATGACATGGATATCGATCTGGAAGCTCTTTCGCGTGATGAACTTCAGCAATTGATTTCCGACGCTCAAAAAGCCCTGAAATCGGTCGATGCGCGCCGCCGCGCAGAGGCGAAACGCGCGGCGGAAAAGGCCGCGAAAGAATTCGGTTTCTCGCTGGACGAGGTTCTGGATGCCGGACCCAAAGGCAGCAAGGGCGCGCCGAAATACGCGAACCCGGCCGATCCCTCGCAAACCTGGACGGGCCGTGGCCGCAAACCCAACTGGGTGATCGCGGCGCTCGAAGAAGGCAAGACGCTCGACGATCTCGCACTTTGAGATGACGATCCATATCGGGGCCGCGCCCGGAGACATCGCGGAAACGGTACTGATGCCGGGAGACCCCCGCCGCGCGAAATGGGCGGCGGAAAACTTTCTGCAAAACGCCACCTGCATAAACGATGTCCGCGGCATGTCGGGATTCACCGGCACATGGCAAGGACACCGGGTCACGATACAAGGATCGGGCATGGGAATGCCCAGCCTGTCGATCTATGCCAATGAACTGATCCGCGACTACGGCGCGAAAACGCTGATCCGCATCGGGTCATGTGGCGGGATGCAGAATCATGTCGGGCTGCGCGATATCGTGATCGCTATGACTTCGACCACGCTTTCGACTCCATCCAGTGGCTTTTTCCGGGAATTGAATTTCGCGCCCTGCGCGGATTTCGGATTGCTGGAACGGGCGGTTGCGGCGGCGCGCGGACATGGAGTCACGACCCATGTCGGCGGGATCTATTCCTCGGACGTGTTCTACGACGAGCGTCAGGACCTGAACGACCAGATGGTGCGCCACGGCATCCTGGCGGTCGAGATGGAGGCGGCGGAACTATACACGGTGGCCGCGCGGTTCGGGGCGCGGGCGTTGGCGGTACTGACGGTCTCGGACCACCTGCCGACGGGCGCGGCCCTGTCGTCGGACGAACGCGAAAGCTCGTTTGGCGAGATGGTGGAAATCGCGCTGGAAGCCGCCTTTGCATGAGGGCTTGGCGGGGGGACCCCGCCCTGCCCGGCGCGGATGACCAAAAGGAAATGCGAGGGGCCAGCCCCTCGCGCTCCCCGAGGTATTTTCAGCCCAAAGAAACAGGCAGCCGGTCAGTCCGTGCCATGTGTGCGGTCATAGCCGTTGACCTGCGGGCTCTGCCAATCGCCCAATGCGCCCGCCGCAGGCGTCAGAACCTCGACCTTGAGCGGGTAACAGGCGGCTGCATCGGAGCTGTGCTCTGACGAGCAGTCCCCGCCCGGGCAGGCGCTGAGCGCGCCCAGGAGGTCGATCTCGGCGAAGAAGGTCAGATGATCGCCGGGGCGGACCGGGCTGGCCTTCATGAAATATTGCCCGGTGTCGCGGGTGAACCCGGTGCACATGAAGACGTTGAGAACGTCGTGGACGTGGCGCTCTGCCTCGTGCAGCGGCAGATCCCGGGCCTCGGCCAGCGCGCGGGTCAGGTTGGAGTGGCAACAGTGGTGGTACTGTGTGCCCGACAACAGGTTGCCGGTGTAGGGATCGCAGCGGGTGCCGATCACGTCATGGACCGAGCCGCCGAATGCGTCGATGCCGTACCAGTCAAGGCTGTCCTCGACCACGGTGGCAAGCGGGCGCAGCGTGGGAAAGCTGGACCAGAGCCGGTCGCCGGTGGTGACATGGGTGCCGTGCAGGGCGCGGGTCTTGCCGGAGTAGAAACGCTCGGTCAGGTCATGGGCGTTCCAGAGGTTCAGGTCCCCGACCTGGGGCCCATCGACCGAACTGATGCGGAAGAAATGCCCGGCAGGAACGGAAAAGCTGCAGGCGTCGCGGGGCGGGGCCAGGGTGGTGTCCGTGACCTCCGCGCCGGACAGTGCGGCGCGGTAGAGCGGAAGGTCAGGCTGCGGCAGGGTTTCCGTGGGATAGCAGATCACCGGGGGGATGGCACGGCGGGCCTGGGCATCGGCGGGGGGCTGGGTCATCATATGGTTCCTTTCGGGGCGGAGTGAAGACGCGGGAAGCCGGATTGGCAAGCGCGTTCAGCCCCGGGGCGGCGCCCGGTCCCTGTGGCAGTCTTTCGGCGGCACGCCCCGCAGGCCCTGCACCTGCGCCCCGCAATGGATGCAGCTCCATGTGCTGCCCTCGGCGCCGCGCCGTTCGCGCCAGCGACAATACCGCGTGGCGCGATTGGAAAAGACCGCGATCAGGACAAAGGCGATGATGAGGCCGACGACGACGAACATGGCCTCCGTGTAACCGCAGGACGGGCGGGCGAAAAGCCCGCCCCTCCCAAGCCGTCTGCCAACGTCGAAGCCCCGCCGGAAAGGTCCGAATAATGCAACGCGCGGCCCGCTGTCTCCCCGACCGGAAAAAATGAGTCCGAGCCGAATTTATGTCTTGATCGACTCGAGCCCCTGCCCCATATGCGCGGCCATAGACGCCAACGCACGCACCTCTGTCGAGGTGGGCAACAGCACCCACGCGGTTACGTAGCGACGGTAACGTCTCCCTTGGAACTGAGCGGTCTGCGCCGGGAAACCGGAATGGCCGGGTCTGATTGGAGATGACCATGAACGCTTTTGCCGCCGGGCTGTCCGCCCGCGATACTCTGTCCCGTGCCGAGCGCCACATCCTCGCACATCGTTTCGACCGTCCGACGCTGGTCCTGGACACCGAAGTGGTCGCCCGTCAGTACGCAGCCCTGGCACAGGGCCTGGGTCGCGCGCGCATCCACTACGCCGTCAAGGCAAACCCGGCGCCGGAAATCCTGTCGACGCTCGTGGCCGCCGGATCGCGTTTCGACGCGGCCAGCCGCCCCGAGATCGAGATGTGCCTTGCCGCCGGTGCAGAGCCGCATGAGATCAGCTTTGGCAACACCGTGAAGCGCCCGGCGGATATCGCCTGGGCCTTTGAGGCGGGCGTCGATCTCTTTGCCGCGGATGCCGAGGAAGAGCTGGTCAAGATCGCGCGCAATGCCCCCGGCGCGCAGGTCTACATCCGCCTTCTCGTCATGGCGACCGAAGCCGACTGGCCGCTGTCGCGGAAGTTCGGCTGCGCACCGGAAATGGCGCTGGACCTGATGGGCCGCGCGGTCATGCTTGGCCTGCGTCCGGTGGGCCTGTCCTTCCACGTCGGGTCGCAGACCCGACGGGCCGCGATGTGGGCGCCAGTCCTCGACGAAGTCGCAAAGGTCTGGCACGCGGCGCAGGAGGCCGGTTTCGAACTGGACCTGCTGAACATCGGCGGCGGCTTCCCGGCCTATTACGGCCAGTCGGTGCAGGGTCCCGAGGCCTATGCGGGTGAGGTCATGAGGCTGGTGCGCGCGCGTTTCGGCGATGTGCCGCGGATCATGGCAGAGCCCGGCCGCGGGTTGGTGGCGGAATGCGGTGCGATTGCCGCCGAGGTGCTGCTGGTGTCGCGCAAGACCGAGAACGACCTGCACCGCTGGGTCTACCTGGACATCGGCAAGTTCTCGGGTCTGGCCGAGACGATGGACGAGGCGATCCGCTACCAGTTCGTGACCGACAAGGATTTCGAGCCGATGGGTTCCTGCATCCTGGCGGGTCCAAGCTGCGACAGCGCAGACGTTCTTTATGAAAGGCAACCGGTGCAACTGCCCGTCGGCCTGGCGGCAGGCGACCGGATCGTGATCCGCAATTGCGGCGCCTATACCTCGACCTATGCGTCGATCGGGTTCAACGG
Source organism: Mameliella sp. LZ-28 (assembly GCF_012274245.1). Classification (NCBI taxonomy): domain Bacteria; kingdom Pseudomonadati; phylum Pseudomonadota; class Alphaproteobacteria; order Rhodobacterales; family Roseobacteraceae; genus Antarctobacter; species Mameliella sp. LZ-28. The sequence continues at coordinate 154,996 of NZ_JAANYX010000034.1, forward strand.
GTTCCCGCCGCTGGACGTGGTGGTGATCTGACACGGCGGGGCACCCCCACCAAAGGTAGGCACTGACGCGCCCGGTCGAAAAGCCGGGCGTTATTGGTGGCTGAACCGCATCCTAAAACGCGAAACGCCCGGCCTGACGGTCGGGCGTTTGGGCATCCGGGTGATGGGGAGGATCCCCGGTCACGCGGGGTCAAGCGGCCAGCGGCAGGTCCTCGTAGACCGGAGCCTTGCTCTCGACACGTTTTTCGGGCGTGAAGTAGGCCCAGGCCTGGTCGAGGGCTTCGAGGGCACGTTGGGCGCTGGTTTTCTGCTGCTCTTGCATCGGGGTTGCCTTTCGGGTTCGACAAATCCCCTCCCTGCCCCGCTACATAGTCGCGGTCGCCGACGATGACCTCAGCCAAGGTCGCAAGGTTGGATTGCGCCCGCTGCAAGGGAAGTTGCGTCAAGCAAGGAAAAACCCCGGCTGCGCGGGCAACCGGGGCAAACTCTTGCGATGGGAGGCGGATCAGACCGCGCGATCGACCATCATCTTCTTGATCTCGGCAATCGCCAGCGCCGGGTTCAACCCCTTGGGGCAGGTCTTGGCGCAGTTCATGATCGTGTGGCAGCGGTACAGCTTGAAGGGGTCTTCGAGCTGGTCCAGGCGCTCGCCGGTGGCCTCGTCGCGGCTGTCGATGATCCAGCGGTAAGCGTGCAGCAGGGCCGCCGGTCCGAGGTAGCGGTCGCCGTTCCACCAGTACGACGGGCAGGAGGTCGAGCAGGACGCGCACATCACGCATTCATACAGCCCGTCGAGCTTCTTGCGGTCCTCGATGGACTGTTTCCACTCTTTCGCCGGGCGGTTGGTTTTGGTTTCCAGCCAGGGCATGATCGAGGCATGCTGTGCGTAGAAATGGGTCAGGTCGGGGATCAGGTCCTTGACCACGGGCATGTGCGGCAGCGGGTAGATCTTCACGTCACCCGAAATCTCATCCAGGCCGTAGATGCAGGCCAGCGTGTTGATCCCGTCGATGTTCATCGCGCAGGACCCGCAGATCCCCTCGCGGCAGGAGCGGCGGAAGGTCAGCGTCGGGTCGACCTCGTTCTTGATCTTGATCAGCGCGTCCAGGACCATCGGGCCGCAGGCGTCCATGTCGAGGAAATAGGTATCGACCTGCGGGTTCTTTCCGTCATCGGGGTTCCAGCGGTAGATCTGGAACTTGCGGACGTTCTTGGCGCCCTCGGGCTTGGGCCAGGTCTTGCCAACACGGATCTTGGAGTTTTTGGGCAGAGTGAACTGTACCATGTCCTTAGGTCCCTTTTTCTGATGTCTGTGCGGTCAGCGCCTTGAGGAAGCTGTGACTGCTCTGGATTGTGAACCGGTCGAAATAGTTGTTTGGTCCAAATTCGGCCAGGGGCACGTCCTTGAGACGGGCCACGGTGTCGTTATAGATCTGGGCCAGCGTGTCATTGTCCGGGTCAAGGCCGCGCACAATCACCAGCCCTGTGGGAAAGGCGTCCACCACGTCGATGGTCAGGTCCAGGCGATGATCGAGAAGGATCTGTAAGACCTTCCAGACATCGCCGGTCCAAGGTTCGCCCGCCCCGGCCACATTGCGGTCGCGCGCTTCCATCTGCGAATTTCCCGGCAGACAATCATGCAGGACAACTGCGCCGCCGGGCGCCACAACGCGCTCGAAATTGATGAAATCCCGAAGCAGGTATTCGAACAGATGCATCCCGTCCAGAAACCCGAGTTGAGGCTGGATGCCGTTGCGATGCAGAAAATCGCCGGCAAAGAAATCGTCAGAGGTCTGTTGAAAGAAGTGTCCGCGCGGTGCCCCAGCCCAGTTGAAATGAGTCAGCAGGAACTGGGGATCGATGGCCACGAATTTTCCGGGGCAAAGCGATAGGCTGGCGCCCCGAAACGTCCCGATCTCGAGATACCAGTCAGGTGTCAGCACCTCGTGCAACGCGGCCAGGACATCATGATAGTGCGGCCCGTCCACCAGCGGAAAGCCCGGTTCGACACGGGCACGCGCCTCTGCCGGCAAACGGTCGCCCAAGCCAGTGGCACGGTGCCCCAAAGGAGTCACCGCGCCAATTGGCTCGATCTTTACCTTGGTCTTCTGTTTCGCTCCGAACAGCTTCATCTCTGGACCGGACCGCATCAGAACGTTCTTGCCTTGGGCGCGATCTTTTTCAGGCTGATGCCGCCTTCGTCCTCGGTGGTCAGCGGATCGACGATGACCGGGCGATAGCTGAGGTCCACCTTGTTGCCTTCGACGCGGGCAACGCTGTGGACGCGCCAGTTTTCGTCGTCACGCTCGGAGAAGTCCTCGTGCGCATGGGCGCCGCGGCTTTCCTTGCGGGCCTCTGCGCCGACGATGGTGGCCAGCGCGTTGGGCATCAGGTTGGTCAGCTCAAGCGTCTCCATCAGGTCCGAGTTCCAGACCAGGCTGCGATCGGTAACCTTGAGGTCGTCCATCTTGGCGGCGATTGCTGTCATAGCCTCGACACCTTCGGCCATCGTCTTGGCGGTACGGAAGACGGCGGCGTCACGCTGCATCGTCTTCTGCATCTCCAGCCGCAGCTCGGCGGTGGGCACCGTGCCGCTGGCGTTGCGGATCCCGTCGAACCGGTCGAAGGCCTTGTCGATCTCGGAGACCGGCGCTGCGGGCACGGCGGTTTCGGGGTTCACGACCTTGCCGGCACGGATCGCGGCGGCGCGGCCAAACACCACGAGGTCGATGAGCGAGTTGGAGCCGAGACGGTTGGCCCCGTGCACCGAGGCACAGCCCGCCTCGCCCACGGCCATGAGGCCCGGCACGACGGCGGTCGGATCATCGGCACTCGGGTTCAGCACCTCGCCCCAGTAGTTCGTCGGGATGCCGCCCATGTTGTAGTGCACGGTGGGCAGGACCGGGATCGGCTCCTTGGTCACATCGACACCGGCAAAGATCTTGGCGGATTCCGAGATCCCCGGCAGGCGCTCTGCCAGCGCCTCGGCGGGCAGGTGGCTGAGGTTGAGGTGGATGTGATCGCCTTCGGCACCCACACCCCGGCCTTCACGGATTTCCATCGTCATCGAGCGGCTGACATAGTCGCGCGGTGCGAGGTCCTTGTAGGTCGGCGCGTAGCGTTCCATGAACCGCTCGCCCTCGGAGTTGGTGAGGTAGCCGCCCTCGCCCCGTGCGCCCTCGGTGATGAGGCAGCCCGAGCCGTAGATGCCGGTCGGGTGGAACTGGACGAATTCCATGTCCTGGAGCGGCAGACCCGCGCGGGCCACCATGCCGCCGCCGTCACCGGTGCAGGTATGGGCCGAGGTGGCCGAGAAGTAGGCACGGCCGTAACCGCCGGTGGCCAGCACGACCATCTTGGCGTTGAAGACGTGGAAGGTGCCATCGTCGAGCTTCCAGCAGAGGACGCCCTTGCACTCGCCATCTTCCATCAGCAGGTCGATGGCGAAATATTCGATGTAGAACTCGGCGTTGTTCTTGAGCGACTGGCCATAGAGCGTGTGCAGGATGGCGTGGCCGGTGCGGTCCGCGGCGGCGCAGGTGCGCTGCACGGGCGGGCCTTCACCGAATTCGGTGGTGTGGCCGCCAAAGGGACGCTGGTAGATCTTGCCCTCTTCGGTGCGGCTGAAGGGCACGCCGTAGTGTTCAAGCTCGTAGACCGCCTTGGGCGCCTCGCGGGCGAGGTATTCCATCGCGTCCGTGTCACCCAGCCAGTCCGATCCCTTGACGGTGTCGTACATGTGCCACTGCCAATTGTCGGGCCCCATGTTCGACAGCGAGGCGGCGATGCCGCCCTGGGCTGCGACGGTGTGCGAGCGGGTCGGGAAAACCTTGGTCACGCAGGCCGTGCGCAGGCCCTGTTCGGCCATGCCGAGCGTGGCGCGCAGACCCGCGCCGCCAGCCCCGACAACCACGACGTCATAATCATGCGTCTCGTATTCGTATGCTGCCATTGGTGTTTACCTGTTCATCTGTGCGGGGGACGGCGATCCGTGTGAGCGCCGTCTCTGGCGATTCGGGGCTGCCGGCGCCTCAGAGCGCGAGGCGCGCGATGGCAAAGAGGCCGACGGCGGCGGCGCCGTAGCTGAGGCAGGTCATGACGAGGATCAGGATCTTTTCCATCGCGCCATGAACGTAGTCCTCGATCAGCACCTGCACACCCATGTTGAAGTGGTGAAAGCCCACCAGGATGGTCAGTGCCGCGATGATCGCCGGGAAGGGACGCGCGAAATAGGCGGTCACCTCTTCGTAGGTGCCCCCAAGCGCGCCGCCGAAGGAAAAGACGAAGAGCGGCACCAGGATAAGCAGCGCGACAGAGCTTTTCTTCATCGCCCAGTGATGCGCTGTGCCGGACTTGGCCGCGCCCCAGCCAACGGCGCGCTTGCGGTCGGTCAGAAATGCCATTTCGGGGGCCTCCTCAGACGACGATGATGGTGAAAAGGGTCAGGACGACAGAGCCGATGATGACGGCCCAGCCCAGCATCTCTGCCTGGTCCATCTGCAGCATCTTGGCCTCGTCCCAGATCAGGTGACGCACGCCGGCCAGCGTGTGATACCAGATGGCCCAGACAGAGCCGAGCATGACGAGGTCGCCGAACCAGGAGGTCAGGACCGCGTTGGCGGTGGCAAAGTAGGCTTCGGAAGTGGCGGCGGCCAGGAACCACCAGACCACCAGCAGCGCGCCAAGCAACAGGGCATTGCCGGTGATGCGCGTGAGGATCGAACTGATCGATGTAAGCTGGGGGCGGTAGACCTGCAGGTGCGGTGAGAGCGGGCGATTGCCCCGGTTCACGTCGGCCATGAATGATGTCCTTTCGGTTCCGTCGCTCTCTGTTTAATGCTTTCAAGGGCCGTGTCACGAGGCCCTGTATGGGATTTCTGCGGTTTTTTGGCGCAATCGGGCGGATTTGCGCAGTTTGTGATCACGCAATCGCGGGCTGTGATCACATATTTGCGCTAACGTGACACGCCTTCCCCTGCCGATTGTTTGGTCGGCTCCCGAAAGAGTTTTTGACGGATTCGGTCGGGATAGTCGGCGCAGACAATGGCGATGACGACAAGGTGCCCGCCAGCACGCGAACAAACTGACCGCCAGTCAAAGACCGCGTACCGGGGAAGAGGGCCCGCCCCGTGTTCGACATGAGAAAGCGGACTGCATCGGCGCGCAAGGCAGGACGGGATGAAGACCCGTCTTGCCCTTGTACGGCCAGTGCAGGTTACTCGGGGAAGCCCAGCCGGTCCAGGGCCATCCGCGCCTGGCGGCGCAGGCCGGGATCTTCCGAGGCAAGTTCTCCGTGGATGGTGCGGACCAGCGCCGACAAGCTGCGGCGCCCGATCAGATCATGCACCACCGCCGGGATGTCCTGACGCGGAATCTCGAGCAGATCATGCGAGGCTTCGGGCAGTTTGAATGACGACATGGACAGGCTCTCCGGATCGGGCGGCACAGCAGCCGCAATGTCGCAAAGCTTTATTCCAGGTGTCACATTTCCTTCCATTGGCCTTTGGTCTGTATGGTCTTTCCCCCCGCCACCGGCGTGACCGGGAGAAGCAGACTCAGACCGGCATCAGCGCCCAGTAATCGAGGTCAAGCAGCACGTCGGGCAGGTATTTGCCATCTGGCCCCTTGAGCTCGAACGGGGCGCCGCCCTTGGTCGCCACCAGACGCAGCCGGATTGCGCCGACACCGGGGGCAGAGGTCTCTGCCTTGTCCAGCACCTCGGACCAGGCCTTGACAGTATTGCCCGCAAGGCAGGGGTTGGCATGGGCGCCGCCGTTCAGGCCTGCGATGACCTGCGCATTGGCCAGACCGTTGAAGGACAATGCCCGCGCCATCGAGATGACGTGCCCGCCATAGATCAGCCGCTGGTCGGGCCGTGCGGTGACGTCGAAATGCACCTTGGAGGTGTTCTGCCACAGGCGCGTGGCCATCATGTGTTCGGCTTCTTCGATGGTGACACCGTCGACGTGGTCGATGGTCTCGCCGATCTCGTAGTCGGACAGCCGGTGCTTTTCACCCGCAAGGGTGAAGTCGTAGCTGGTGAAATCCAGACCTTCGGGGATCACCAGATCCTCTGGTGCGAGGCTGTTCTTGAGGTCGGGGATCACCGCCTCGGGCGCGGGCGCGTCGAGGTTGCGTTTGCGCAGCATGACCCAGCGGGCATATTCCATGACCGTTTCGCCGCGCTGGTTCAGCCCGCGCGAGCGGACGTAGACCACACCGGTGCGCCCGTTCGAGTTCTGCTTGAGGCCGATCACCTCGGACTGCGACCGGATTGTGTCACCCGGCCAGACCGGCTTCAGCCAGCGGCCCTCGGCATAGCCGAGGTTCGCCACGGCGTTCAGCGACACATCCGGGACCGTCTTGCCGAAGACGATGTGGAAAGCGGCCAGATCGTCGATCGGCGCCGCCGGCAGACCGCACGACCGCGCGAATTCATCCGAGGAATAGAGCGCGTGGCGCATCGGGTAGAGCGCGTGATACAGCGCCCGTTCTCCCCCGGACACGGTGCGCGGCACGGCGTGATCGATGACCTCGCCCACGGTGTAGTCTTCGAAGAAGCGGCCCGGATTGGTCTTGGCCATGTGTCAGTGATCTCCCAGCTTGGTGTCAGGGGTATAGGTGCCGTCGACCTCCTTCACGACCGCCTGACCGCAGCGCATGACGCCGTTGGCGGCGTCAAAGGCATAGGTGGGCGCCCCGTGAAGTTCCCAGCCCTTGTTCAGGGCGGCGGTGACCTTGTGGCAAAAGGCCGAGGTGTCGTCCTCGGAGAGAAAGCGATAAAGTTTCATGAGCTTATCCGAAGGGGTTGTAGCCAAGCCACTTGTGGACATAGCCGATCACCATCAGGAGGACGATCGAGGCGACAAGGAAGATCACGTCTTTCTTGATCGGTCCCGGCTTGGACGGCGTCCAGTTCGGCACGGCGCGGTTGATGACGATCATCTCGACGATGGCCCAGACGGCCAAGCCGCCGAAAAGGACAAGGCTGGGCACGTCGCCGTTCACCAGGATGTGTGCAACGGCCCAGAGGAAAAAGCCCGTCAGCATCGGGTGACGCATCCCGGCCAGCAGCTTCCCCTTTTTCGGCGCCGGGCTCATCATGAAGATGGCGACGAGGATCAGCAGGTTGTTGATGCCCACGGTCGCCGGGTGACGGCCCCAAAAGAAGGCACCATCGGCCATTCGATAGCCGAAGATCATCAGGACAACGCTGACAAGCAGTGCCAGCGCGACAAGGCCCTTGCCCTTTTCGCCCATCGGGTCGCGGAGGCCGGGGGCAATCCGCTTGAAGAGATGCGCCGCCCACCAGAGCGCGACACCGAGAATCAATAGAAACATGGCTGGTCTCCCTAGCTGTTCGCCGGGACCCTGCTGTTAATCGGCCAGGGCCGCAATGGCCTCGGCCTTGGCGAGGGTCTTGCGGGCGGTCTCGACATGCAGGTTCTCGACGATCTTGCCATCGACCACGGCAACGCCCTGCCCTGCCTTCTCGGCCTCCTCAAAGGCGTCGATCTGGCGGCGGGCCAGGTCGATTTCCTCTGTGCCGGGGGCAAAGGCGGCATTGGCGATGTCGACCTGGGCGGGGTGGATCAGCGTCTTGCCGTCCATGCCCATGTCGCGACCCTGGGCGCATTCCTCCTGCAGCCCCGCGTCATCCTTGAAGGCATTGTAGACGCCATCGACGATGACCTTGCCATGCGCCTTGGCGGCCAGAACGCAAAGGCCGAGCCCGGTCAGCATCGGCAGACGGTCCGCGCGGAAGCGCGAGTTCAACTCCTTGGCGAGATCGTTGGTGCCCATGACCATGCCCTGCAGGCGGGGATGGGCGGCAATCTCGTTCGCGGCCAACATGCCGGCGGGCGTTTCCATCATCGCCCAGAGCGGCTTGTCCGTCAGCTCTGCCAGGGCGTCCAGCTGGGCAGTGGATTCGACCTTGGGCAAGAGGATGGCGTCGCAGTCCATCGCCGCGGCGGCCTTGGCGTCGGCCTTGCCCCATTCCGTGTCGAACCCGTTGATGCGCACGATGCGGGTACGGTTGCCGTAGGGGCGGGTCAGCGCCTCGGCCAGGATCGCGCGGGCAGCAGGTTTCTCGGCCGGCGCGACAGCATCTTCGAGGTCGAAGATGATGGCGTCGATGGGCATGGCGCGGGCCTTTTCCAGCGCCCGCTCCTTGGAGCCGGGGATGTACAGAACGGAGCGGTAAGGGCGTGCGCGCAGGTCCATCTGAGTCTCCTCGAGAAATAATGTTGCGCGGTAATGCGCATTTTTGGAGGGATTATTCAAGGCCGAAGTCGCCGCATTGCAGCAATTCGGTATATTTTGGTGCACAATGGCGCCGAAAGCGGGGCGGAATCGACGCAACGCACGCTGCGTTAACCTGATTGTAGCGGGTCCGGGTGGACGATCATCCCCATGCCGTCAAAGCGGCAAGGCGCGCCGGGCCACAGGGACGGCACGCCGGGATCGAGGGGACCTACCCTGTGCCGGGCGCGCGGCAAAGCCGCGTCATCATCCGCCCGGCGCGCAGCCGAAAGGTAACACTATGACTGAGAAATACATCAAGCTCGCGATGCTCTCGGCAGGTCTTGTGCTGGGCGCGGCCTCTTACGTCGAGGCGCAGGACCTCCGCCATTGCGCCCCGCGCGACCAGGTGATCGACCGCCTGGCCACGAAGTACGGCGAAACCCGGCAGAGCATGGGCCTGGGCGCCAACAACGCGGTGATGGAGGTCTTTGCCTCGATCGAATCCGGCTCCTGGACGATCACGGTGACGATGGCCAACGGCATCACCTGCCTCGTGGCCAGCGGGCAATCTTTCGAGGAACTGGCCGAGGCGCTGCCGCCCAAGGGGGACGATGCGTGACGCCACGGGGAACCGGGGGCCAGCGGGACGTTCCGGTTCCATGACCGTTCAGGTCAGCGCATCGAAGACCAGCTTTGCCCCGGTCAGGGTCAGCGCGACGTAAGCGATGCCGAAGAACAGGCGTTCGGGCACCATGTGATGCGCCTTGACCCCCAGCCATGTGCCAAGCAGCGCAAAAGGGATCAGGACCAAATCCAGTTTCAGCGTTTCCCAGGTGAAGATGCCCATGCCGGCATAGATGCCGGATTTCGACAGGTTCACCGCCCAGAAGATCAGGACAGTCGTCGACTGGAAGGCGGTCTTGCCCAGTTTTTGCCCTAGCAGGTAAACCGAGGCCGCCGGCCCGCCCGCGTGGCTGACGAAACTGGTGAAGCCAAGCACGACACCCGAGACCAGGCCCACGCCCGGACCGAATTTCGTTTCGCCCAGGCGAACCAACCCCGTGGCCTGCGCCATCTGCCAGGCCACGAACAACAAGGCCACCAGCCCGATCAGCAGGCGGATCGCGTCAGGGTCGGTCCAGGCATAGAAGAGCGCGCCAAGGATGGTGCCGGGGATCGACCCGATCAGCAGCACCCGCGCCGCCGCCCAATCCCACTTGCGCCAATAGGCCGGCAGGCTGGCCACGTCGATCAGCATCAGCAGCGGCAACATCAGCCCCAGCGCGATGCCCGGGTCCAGCACAATCGCCAGAATCGAGGCGCTGGCAAAGGCCACGCCAGAGCCGAAACCGCCCTTGGAAATGCCCGCGAAGATCACCGCCGGGATCGCCACCGCGAAGACGGACGGCGTGAAGAGTTCCATGCTTGCCTCCGCGAAATTTTCCCCGGTGACAGGTTCTTATCGTGCCTTTAGCGCTATCTACAAGGGCTCCGGACCAAGCGCCGCAGCGCAGCACCCTTGCGAAGCGGCGCGTCTGCGCGTACGCAAAGCGCCAAATTCACGCAAGGCGGAGATGAATTCATGGCCAGACCCAAGATTGCCCTGATCGGCGCGGGACAGATCGGTGGCACGCTTGCCCACCTCGCAGCAATGAAGGAACTGGGCGACGTCGTCCTGTTCGACATCGCCGAGGGCACGCCCGAGGGCAAGGCGCTCGATATCGCCGAGTCCGGCCCCTCGGAAGGCTTCGACGCCGCGCTGAAGGGCACGCAGGACTACGCCGACATTGCCGGCGCCGACGTCTGCATCGTGACCGCCGGTGTGCCGCGCAAGCCCGGCATGAGCCGCGACGACCTGCTGGGCATCAACCTCAAGGTCATGAAGTCGGTCGGCGAAGGCATCGCCGAACACGCACCCAACGCCTTTGTGATCTGCATCACCAACCCGCTGGACGCGATGGTCTGGGCTCTGCAGCAGTTCTCGGGCCTGCCCGCGAACAAGGTCTGCGGCATGGCAGGCGTGCTGGATTCGGCCCGCTTCCGCCACTTCCTGAGCCTGGAATTCGGCGTCTCGATGAAGGACGTCACCGCCTTCGTTCTGGGTGGCCACGGCGACACGATGGTGCCCTCGGTCCGCTACTCGACCGTTGCCGGCATCCCCCTGCCCGACCTGATCGACATGGGCTGGACCACCAAGGACAAGCTGGACGCCATCGTGCAGCGCACCCGTGACGGCGGCGCCGAGATCGTCGGCCTGCTGAAGACCGGCTCGGCCTTCTACGCGCCGGCCACTTCGGCCATCGAAATGGCCGAAGCCTATCTCAAGGACCAGAAGCGCGTCCTGCCCTGCGCGGCATACTGCGATGGCGATTTCGGCCTGAACGGCATGTATGTCGGCGTGCCCACCGTGATCGGTGCCGGCGGCATCGAGAAAATCGTCAACATCAAGCTGACCAAGGAAGAGCAGGAAATGTTCGACACCTCGGTCAAGGCCGTCCAGGGCCTGGTCGAGGCCTGCAAGGGCATCGACAGCTCGCTGGCGTAAGCCAGGTCCGAACAGAAAAACCAAACGCCCGGGCCAAGCGCCCGGGCGTTTTGCTTTTGCGGACGGCCCCCTGGACGGTCGCCCGGGGCTGGTAGCGCTCGCTGCGAATCACCTTTCCCATAAGGGCTTGCGAATATGTGATCACAGCTTTCGGGGCTGTGATCACAAATGTCGGAAAACCGGCCCAATCTCGCCGATGCGGCAAAATATCGGTTCTAACCGACCCCGTAGACTGCCTAGGTAGGGAAAATCCGCAGCAACACGGGGACAGACGACCCATGAACATCCACGAATACCAGGCCAAGGCCCTCCTGCGCAGCTACGGGGCGCCTGTCTCGGACGGCCGCGTTGTCCTGAAAGCCGAAGAAGCCAAGACCGCCGCCGGCGCGCTGGACGGTCCGCTCTGGGTCGTCAAGGCACAGATCCACGCAGGCGGCCGCGGCAAGGGCTCCTTCAAGGAGGCCGACGCCGGCGAGAAGGGCGGCGTCCGCCTGGCCAAATCCGTGGAAGAGGCCGAGATGGAGGCCAAGCGGATGCTGGGCCGCACCCTGGTGACCAAGCAGACCGGCGACGCCGGCAAGCAGGTCAACCGTATCTACATCGAGGACGGCTCGGGCATCGAGACCGAGATGTACCTGGCCCTGCTCGTCGACCGCCAGACCAGCCGCGTCTCCTTCGTCGCCTCGACCGAGGGTGGCATGGACATCGAGGAAGTGGCCGAGAGCACCCCGGAAAAGATCCTGTCCTTCTCCGTCGACCCGGCCACCGGCTACCAGGCCTTCCACGGCCGCCGCATCGCCTTCAACCTGGGCCTGACCGGCAAGCAGGTAAAGCAGTGCGTCGCGCTCATGGGCACGCTCTACAAGCTGTTCATCGAGAAGGACATGGAGATGCTGGAGATCAACCCGCTGATCGTGACCGACGCGGGTGATCTGAAATGCCTCGACGCCAAGATGGGTTTTGACGGCAACGCGGTCTACCGCCACGCCGACATCGCCGAACTGCGCGACACCACCGAGGAGGATCCCAAGGAACTGGAAGCCTCCAAGTACGACCTGAACTACATCGCGCTGGACGGCGAGATCGGCTGCATGGTCAACGGCGCGGGCCTTGCGATGGCCACGATGGACATCATCAAGCTGTATGGCGCGGAACCGGCCAACTTCCTCGACGTCGGTGGCGGCGCCACCAAAGAGAAGGTGACCGAGGCGTTCAAGATCATCACCAGCGACCCGAACGTGAAGGGCATCCTGGTCAACATCTTCGGCGGCATCATGCGCTGTGACGTGATCGCCGAGGGCGTGATCGCCGCGGTGAAGGAAGTGGGCCTGCAGGTTCCGCTGGTCGTGCGCCTGGAAGGCACCAACGTCGAGAAGGGCAAGGAGATCATCTCGAACTCCGGCCTCGACGTGATCGCCGCGGATGACCTCAAGGACGGCGCCGAGAAGATCGTGAAAGCGGTCAAGGGCTGATCCTCCGGTCATGGAAACGAAGATCATCAAGACCTCCGGTATCGGCATTCATGTGCTGTTGTTCGGCCTTGTTCTCTTGGCTATCGGCTTGGGCCTTGCCCTGAACATCCTGAGCCTGCGCGGCAGAAGCGACCGGGAGGCCCTGCAGATCGTGGGGCTGGTCTTCATGGTTGTCGGCGCGGTTCCGTTCCTGATGGGACTGCGCCTGCTCCTGGCCGGGCCGAAAGGCCTGCACCTGACGCCCACCGGCTTTCGGGACGCCCGGATGTTTCGCAACGAGATCCCCTGGTCCGCCCTGCAGTCCGTCACCATCGGGAAGTCCAACAACGGGCGCTGGGATGCCGTCCTGCTGCAGGTTTCTCCGGACGCCTACAAGGCAGCCGGGGTGCGGTTCTTCAGCAAGATGGTGACGTCCCGACCGGACGCCGGCATCGGCTACACCAGGAACATGTTGAGCACGTCCCTGGACGACTTCGGCAACGAGGTGCTCGACTACGCGAACAAGGCCCGGCAACGGGCCGCGTGACACTGGCTGCGGGCGGACCACCCGCCCGCAGCCCCCGAACACAAGGCAGCCCCCCCTGCCGAACCTGAGCAAGGAGACCGCCGCAATGGCCGTCCTCTGGAACGTCAAAAGCGCAACCCGGGCATGGGGGATGTCCCCCGGTCCCAATTCGTAGATCCGTCCCCATGTCCCGCCCCGACGCCATCCTTCATATCGGCTTCAACAAATGCGGCTCGACCGCCCTGCAGCAATGGCTGGGCGATCAGGCCTCTGCATTGGCCGACCAGGGCATCTGGTATCGCCGGATGGACCCGCGTGACGACGTCGTCTGCACCAATCCGCAGTTGCAGGTCCTGGCCTGCACGCTGGCCGGTGAGGACGTGCCCGCGCGCCCGATGAATGCCGTTCTGGGCATCACCGATCGCACCAGCCAGGACCGCGTGGCAGAGGACTTTCGCCGCGACTTCGAGGCAAGGGTGGCCAAGGGCGGTTTCGACACCTGGGTCGGATCGAGCGAGGCGCTGGTGGGGCGGAACATGACCCCCGCCGCAACGCAGGCCCTGGCCGACTGGCTGTCATCGCTGTTCGGCCGCGTCCGCTATGTCGCCTATATCCGCCGCCCCGAACCCTGGCTGGTGAGCCTTTATGGCCATCACAAGCGCAGAAGCGGCCAGGACGAGTCGCTGGCGGAATTCGCCAAGCGCGTCGGTCAGGCCCCCTTCGCCCGGCTCCTGGGCATGTGGCAACAGGCCGTGGGCCCCGAGGCACTGGACGTGCGGCTGTTTCGCGAAGACTGGCTGCGCGGCAGTGGCCTGGTCGAGGACTTCGCGAGCGTCCTGGGCCTGCCGAGCGGCGTGATGGAAACGCGCGCCAAGCGGCTCAACACCTCGTTCCGGGACGGGCTGCGCGGGCTGATGCCGCTGACCCGCGCCCCGAAACGGCCCAGCCTTTCCGCCGAGACCCGCAGCGCCATTGCCAACCGCAATGCCGAGACAATGGCCTGGATCGAGGGGCACTGCTTTGCCGACCGGCGCGCCGAGTTCCGGACCTGGGCCGCAGAATAGATCCGATAACAGACACGACACAGAACAAGAGCCTGCCAGCAAGATGACCGAAACCGCCGCACAGAGCCCCTTCGCCCCCCGTTCCGACGGGACCCGGCGCTGTGTCGTGCATATCGGCCTGTCCAAGACGGGCACGACCGCGATCCAATCCGTGCTGCATGCCAACTGGGGCCTGCTCAAGACGCGCGGCCTGTTCTTTCCGAACCTCTACGGCGAGCGCTACGCGCAGATCTCGTTGTCGGCCTATGTGCAGCTCGCCTCGGGCGATGACCTGCCACAATACATTGCGCGCCGCCTGCCACTGGAGACACCGGAAAAACGCGCGGCCTTCGTGCAGGGCTTCCCGGCACGGCTGCACAACGCGATCAACGAGGTCGCCAACCTGCAGGGACCCGGCACAGTGCTGTTGTCCTGCGAGGACCTGTCGCTGAGCGTGCGCACGGATGAACAGTTCCGCATCCTGCGCGAGCTGATCGAACCCCGGTTCGACGAAGTGACCTATCTCGTCTACATCCGCCGCCAGGAAGACCGCATTCTGAGCCGCTATTCCCAGACCCTGCGCGGGGGCGTGTCGCACACGCTGGACGAATTCATGACCAACCCGGCGCTCTACGACACCCGCACGGTGCTGGACCGCTGGGCCGCCCATGTCGGGCGCGACCGCCTGCACGTGCGCCTGTTCGACCGCAGCACCCTGGACGGCGGCGACCTGATGCAGGATTTCTTCGGCCTTTTCGGTGTGAACCCGGCCGAGCTGTCTATCTCGGAGCGCAGCAACGAAGCCTACTGGCCCGAGGCCGTGCCCTTCCTTGTCCGGATGAACCAATTGCTGCCGGAACTTGGGGATCGCCTGCCTGCCGGGTTCCGCGCGCGCCTGGTGCAGGCGCTGGACGGGGCCGCCGCCGGCCGCGAGAAACTGCGCCTGACGCCGGAGCAGGCGCAGGAAATCCGCCGCCGCAACGCCCCGCATGAGAAGGCGATCCTGGAAACCTATTTCCCCGAGCGCGAGACGCTGTTCCCCGAGCGCCCGCTGCCCGCGCCACAGGCGCAGGAGGCGGACGACGAGGCCGATGCCGTCGCCCGTGTCGCCATCGAGGTCCTGCTGGACTGGTGGGACGAGATGACGGTGGCGAAACGCACCGAAGCCGCCGCAAGACAGGAGGTCGACCACATTGAGACCTTCTGACCAGCGGCCCCTTTCATCGCCTGCTTGCAGGCCCAACCCGACGCCGCGCAGCCGCGCTGCTTGATCATCACCCAAAGACAGGAAAGCACATGGCCGTCCTCATCGATGAAAACACCAAAGTGATCTGCCAGGGCCTCACCGGCTCGCAAGGCACCTTCCACACCGAGCAGGCGATTGCCTACGGCACCAAGATGGTCGGCGGCGTGACCCCGGGCAAAGGCGGACAGACGCACCTGGACCTGCCGGTCTTCAACTCGGTCCACGAGGCAAAGCATGTGACCGAGGCCAATGCCTCTGTGATCTATGTCCCGCCGCCCTTCGCCGCGGATTCGATCCTCGAAGCCATCGACGCCGAAATGGAGCTGATCGTCTGCATCACCGAGGGCATCCCGGTGCTGGACATGATGAAGGTCAAGCGCGCGCTGGAAACCTCGCAGTCCGTCCTGATCGGTCCGAACTGCCCCGGTGTCATCACGCCGGACGCCTGCAAGATCGGCATCATGCCGGGCCACATCCACAAGCGCGGCAAGGTCGGCGTCGTGTCGCGTTCCGGCACGCTGACCTACGAGGCGGTCAAGCAGACCACCGACGTGGGCCTGGGCCAGTCGACCTGCGTCGGCATCGGCGGCGACCCGATCAAGGGCACCGAGCATATCGACGTGCTGGAATGGTTCCTGGCCGATGACGAAACCGAGGCGATCATCATGATCGGCGAGATCGGCGGCTCCGCCGAGGAAGAAGCGGCACAGTTCCTGGCCGACGAAAAGAAGAAGGGCCGCTGGAAGCCCACCGCCGGTTTCATCGCCGGCCGCACGGCACCTCCGGGCCGCCGCATGGGCCACGCGGGCGCAATTGTCGCCGGCGGCAAGGGCGGCGCCGAGGACAAGATCGAGGCGATGAACGCCGCCGGCATCGTGGTGGCCGACAGCCCCGCGACGCTGGGCGAGGCCGTGCTGAAGGCCATCGGCTGAACGCGGCGCCGGGCGCCCTGCCCGGCATGACCTGACCCAACGGCCCGGCCCGGAGAGATCCGGACCGGGCGCCACATCAGGAGGCCCCGGGGCAGGCCCGGGGCACGGAGAGGACAGATGGCACGCGGTGTCACGGATCGGCGGAAGAACGGCAGCGCGGCCAGCGCATTGCCGGAGGCTGTCGTACCGACAACCGGTGCTGCCGCCCTGTCGCCGGATTTCCCCCCAGACATGCACCATGCGGCGCCCCAACTTCTGGCGCAGGTCCGGACGCACTTCCGTAGCCCGGTCTTCCATCGTCTCATGCCCGCGGCTCCCCTGTCCGGTCCGTCAAGCCTTCACGTGAACGCCCGCCGTGACATACTGGGACCGGAATTGGAGAGCGCAGAGATTGTTATGAGCCGGGCAGGCATGCAGCCGAAGCGGGAGACCTCCGGGCACTGGCGGCTGGTAAACCTTGCGACCGGTGCGCTGCTGCTCAGCTGCTGTCTTGCCGGATGGGCAGCGGGAGCGCCGCTGTGCCTGTCGTGCAATGCCGCCCCGCTAGACGAGGTGCATCCATGACAGCCGCCACGACGAACATGCCTACGTCACCGGGCCATGCAACAAGGACCTGTTTCCTCACTGAACGGACCTTGTCGTGGCGCGCCGGTCGGCAGCATTTCCCGATGGCCCTTCCTTTCATGTTCATCGGTTACCTGGAGACATTGGTCGCCATCCTCCGATGGCTTGCCAAACCCTCTCACCCCGGTCCCAACGAATACGGTCCCAACCCCAACGAGGTGCCTCAATGACCGACCAAAGCCCCAACGACCTCTTCCATGCCTCCAGCTTCATGCAGGGGCACAACGCGGAGTACCTCGAACAGATGTACGCCCGCTATGCCGCCGATCCGAACGCGGTCGACGATGCCTGGGCCGAGTTCTTTCGCCAGTTGGGCGATGCAGAGGCGGACGTGCGCAAGGAGGCCAGCGGCCCCAGCTGGGCCCGCGCCGACTGGCCGCCTGCGCTCGAGGATGACCTGACCGGGGCGCTGACCGGTGAATGGCCGATGCCCGCAGTTCCGGCCGAGGCCAAGGGCGCCGGCAAGAAGATCAAGGACAAGGCCGAGGAACAGGGCGTCAAGGTCACGGACGACCAGGTGCAGCGTGCCGTGCTGGACAGCATCCGCGCCCTGATGATCATCCGCGCCTACCGGATCCGGGGCCACCTGGCCGCCGATCTTGACCCGCTGGGCCTGCGCGACACCTCGAACCACCCCGAGCTTGATCCCAAGTCCTATGGCTTCACCGAGGGCGACATGGATCGCCCGATCTTCATCGACAACGTGCTGGGCCTGCAGATCGCATCGCTGCGCGAGATCCTGTCGATCATCAAGCGCACCTATTGCGGCACCTTCGCCCTGCAGTACATGCACATCTCGGACCCCGAACAGGCCAGCTGGCTGAAGGAGCGGATCGAGGGCTTTGGCAAGGAGGTCAAGTTCACCCGCGAAGGCCGCAAGGCGATCCTGAACAAGATGGTCGAGGCCGAGGGCTTCGAGAAGTTCCTGCACGTCAAGTACATGGGCACCAAGCGGTTCGGCCTGGATGGCGGCGAAAGCCTGATCCCCGCGATGGAGCAGATCATCAAGCGCGGCGGCAACCTGGGCGTCAAGGAAATCGTCATCGGAATGCCCCACCGCGGCCGCCTGTCGGTGCTGGCGAACGTGATGAACAAACCCTACAAGGCGATCTTCAACGAATTCCAGGGCGGCAGCTTCAAGCCCGAGGACGTGGACGGTTCGGGCGACGTGAAATACCACCTCGGCGCCTCTTCCGACCGCACCTTTGACGGCCATCCGGTCCACCTGTCGCTGACCGCCAACCCCAGCCACCTCGAGGCGGTGAACCCGGTGGTCCTGGGCAAGGTCCGCGCCAAGCAGGACCAGTACCACGACCATGACCGCATCCAGGTCATGCCGATCCTTCTGCACGGCGACGCGGCCTTTGCCGGCCAGGGCGTGGTGGCGGAATGTTTCGCCCTGTCGGGCCTGCGCGGGCACCGCACCGGCGGCACGATCCACATCGTGGTAAACAACCAGATCGGCTTTACCACCGCGCCGCACTTCTCGCGCTCGTCGCCCTATCCCACCGACAACGCGCTGGTGGTCGAGGCGCCGATCTTCCACGTCAACGGCGACGACCCCGAGGCCGTGGTGCATGCCGCCAAGGTCGCAACCGAGTTCCGCCAGAAATTCGGCAAGGACGTGGTCATCGACATCTTCTGCTATCGCCGGTTCGGTCATAACGAGGGCGACGAGCCCATGTTCACCAACCCGATCATGTACAACAAGATCAAGAAGCAGAAGACCACGCTGACTCTCTACACGGAACGGCTGGTCAAGGACGGTCTGATCCCCGAGGGCGAGATCGAGGACATGAAGGCCGCCTTCCAGGCGCTGCTGAACGAGGAATTCGAGGCCGGCAAGGTCTATCGCCCGAACAAGGCGGACTGGCTGGATGGCCGGTGGAGCCACCTCGACAAGCAGAAAGAGGGCAAGTACCAGCGCGGCAAGACTTCGATTTCCGAAAAGGCCCTGGCCGACGTCGGCAACGCCCTGACCCACCTGCCTGACGGGTTCCCGGTACACCGCACCGTGGGACGTCTGCTGGAAAGCCGCGCCAAGATGTTCGAGACCGGCGAAGGCTTTGACTGGGCCACGGCCGAGGCCCTGGCCTTCGGCTCGTTGCAACTGGAGGGCTACCCGGTGCGCCTGGCGGGTCAGGATTCGACGCGCGGCACCTTTTCGCAGCGCCATTCGGGCATCGTGAACCAGGAGACCGAAGAGCGTTACTACCCGCTCAACAACATCCGCGAAGGACAGGCCCGGTTCGAGGTGATCGACAGCGCCCTGTCGGAATACGCGGTGCTGGGGTTCGAATACGGTTATTCGCTGGCGGAACCCAATGCGCTGACCCTCTGGGAAGCGCAGTTCGGCGATTTCGCCAACGGCGCGCAGATCATGTTCGACCAGTTCATCAGCTCGGGTGAATCGAAATGGCTGCGGATGTCGGGCCTTGTCTGCCTGCTGCCGCACGGCTTCGAGGGCCAGGGGCCGGAACACTCCTCGGCGCGTCTGGAACGCTTTCTGCAGATGTGCGGGCAGGACAACTGGATCGTGGCGAACTGTTCGACGCCCGCGAACTATTTCCACATCCTGCGCCGTCAGCTGCACCGGACCTTCCGCAAGCCGCTGATCCTGATGACGCCGAAATCGCTGCTGCGGCACAAACTCTGCGTGTCGAACGCCGACATGTTCACCACCAATTCCTCGTTCCACCGGGTTCTCTGGGACAGCGCGGAATCCGGCGAGAGCGAAACCAAGCTGGTGGCGGACGACAAGATCAAGCGCGTGGTGATGTGTTCGGGCAAGGTCTACTACGACCTGCTCGAGGAACGCGACGCGCGCGGCATCGACGACGTCTACCTGCTGCGGGTCGAACAGTTCTATCCCTTCCCGGCGATTTCGCTGGTCAAGGAACTGGAACGCTTCAAGGGGGCCGAGATGCTCTGGTGCCAGGAAGAGCCCAAGAACCAGGGCGCCTGGGGCTTTATCGAACCCAATATCGAATGGGTGCTGGGCCGTATCGGCGCCACGCATCCGCGCCCGCGCTACGTGGGCCGCGCCACATCGGCCAGCCCCGCCACGGGCCTGGCCAGCCAGCACAAAGCACAGCAAGAGGCGCTTGTTGACGAAGCGCTGACAGTGGAAGGAAAGTAAGACCATGACCGAAGTGCGTGTTCCCACACTTGGGGAATCGGTGACCGAAGCAACGGTCGCAACCTGGTTCAAGAAGCCCGGCGATGCCGTGGCGGTGGACGAAATGCTCTGCGAGCTTGAAACCGACAAGGTCACGGTCGAGGTTCCCTCGCCCGTCGCCGGAACGCTGAGCGACATCGTCGCCGCCGAAGGTGAGACCGTGGGCGTCGATGCCCTGCTGGCCAATATCTCGGAAGGGGCCGCTGGCGCCGAAAGCGCGCCCACGGCCAAACCCGAACCGGCGGCCGAGGCCAAGGAAAGCAGCGGCGGCGGCGAGAGCGTCGACGTCATGGTGCCGACGCTGGGCGAAAGCGTGTCCGAGGCGACCGTTTCGACCTGGTTCAAGAAGGTCGGCGACACGGTCGCGCAGGATGAGATGCTCTGCGAACTGGAAACCGACAAGGTGTCCGTCGAGGTGCCCGCCCCCGCCGCAGGCACGCTGACAGAGATCGTCGCCGAGGAAGGCACCACCGTGCAGGCGGACGCCAAGCTGGCGGTCCTGTCCTCGGGCGGGGCCGCCGTGGCCGCCGCTCCGGCGCCGGACGAGGCCGCGCAGGGCAAGCAGTACCAGACCCCGCCCGCCGGCGACGGCGGTCCGGGCAAGGACATCAAGGACGGCCCCGCCGCCGAGAAGGCAATCGCCGAGGCCGGGATCAAGCGCGAGCAGGTGCAGGGCACCGGGCGTGACGGTCGTGCCACCAAGGCCGATGTAGCCGCCGCCGTGGCTGCCGCATCCGCCGCGCCTGCCGCATCGGCCCCCGCCTCCGCGCCGCGCGCGCCGGTCCCGGCCGAGGACGCGGGCCGCGAGGAGCGGGTCAAGATGACCCGTCTGCGCCAGACCATCGCCCGCCGTCTCAAGGACGCGCAGAACACCGCCGCGATCCTGACCACCTACAACGAGGTGGACATGACCGAGACGATGGCCCTGCGGAAGGAGTACAAGGACCTTTTCGAGAAGAAGCACGGCGCACGGCTTGGCTTTATGTCCTTCTTCACCAAGGCCTGCTGCCACGCCCTGAAGGAAGTGCCCGAGGTCAACGCGGAGATCGACGGAAACGAGATCGTCTACAAGAACTTCGTGCACATGGGCATCGCTGCGGGCACGCCTCAGGGCCTCGTGGTTCCGGTGATCCGCGACGCGGACAAGATGAGCTTTGCCGAGATCGAGAAGGCGATCGCCGAGAAAGGCAAGCGCGCCCGTGACGGCAAGCTGTCGATGGCGGAAATGCAGGGCGGCACCTTCACCATCTCGAACGGCGGTGTCTATGGCTCGCTGATGTCCTCACCGATCCTGAACCCCCCGCAGTCGGGTATTCTTGGCATGCACAAGATCCAGGACCGTCCGATGGTCATCAACGGCGAGATCAAGATCCGCCCGATGATGTATCTGGCCCTGTCCTACGATCACCGCATCGTCGACGGCAAAGGCGCTGTGACCTTCCTTGTGCGGGTGAAAGAGGCGCTGGAAGACCCGCGCCGCCTGTTGATGGATCTGTGATTGGATGGGCGGGGGAAACCCCGCCTATTCTTAGGCCCCGATCATGCTGAACCCTTTTCCCACATCGTTGTCACACGTCCGGAAGATCACCTTCTGGTCCGGGCTCGTTTCCATCGTTGCGGGTGTCTTTCTGCTGTTGGGGGATGAGCCAGTTTACAAGACGGGTTTTCAAGGGTTTGCGCTGTTGTCCTTGTACCTGGTGCCTTTGATTTTTGGTTTTGTGACACATGGGCAGGGACGAGATAGCGGTCCCGAAAAGCCAAGACGGCGCTTTGCACGCGCGGTAGACATCGTTTTGTTCATTCTTTTTCTTTTGTTCTGGATTGAGAAATATCCAAAAATCCAGCACGCAATCCAGCGCTGGCTATCTGAGAACGCGTATTGGGTTCTCCCCGTTATTGTACTGGCTCCCGGAGCAATTCTGCTGCTGGTCAGCCTCCGTCCCACGGCGAGGGTCACATGACATCGGCCCGCATCGCCCTCGCCGCCTGCATGCGAAACGAAGGAATCTTCGTGCTGGAATGGCTGGCGCATCATCGCGCGCTCGGCTTTGAGCAGGTCATCGTCGTGACGAACGATTGCACCGACGGGTCGGATACGCTGCTGGATGCGCTCGCGGCGCGCGGCCTCGTCACTCATATCCGGCAAGACGTCCCCAAGGGCTCGGCGCCGCAGGACAGCGGTATGGATCAGGTCCTGGCTCATGCGCGCGATCAGGGCATCACCCATGTCCTGCACATCGACAGCGACGAGTTCCTCGCGCTGCTGGACGGCACGCTGGCGGACCTGCTGGCCCGCACGGATCAGGCCGATTGCGTCGCGATCCCCTGGCGGGCGTTCGGCGACAGTGGTGTGACCGATTGGTCACCCGGCGACCTGGTGTCAGAACGCAATACCCGCGCCGAACCGCGCCCCGTCCCGCGAGAGACCAAGACCAAGTGCCTGTTCAAACTGGCCAGTTTTGCCCGCGCCACGGATCACAACCCGCTCGACCCGCAGGTGCCAGAGCCCGTGGTGATGACGCCGGATGGAGAAAGGCTGGACAATCGCACGCTCTACAATGCGAAAAGCGCCCGCTTTCGCCCGCATTACATCGCCGCCCGCGCCAGGACCGCGCAATTGTTTCACTATGCGATCCGGTCCGAGGACTGTTTCCTAATGAAGAACAATCGCGGCGACGGCCAGGGCAAGCTGGGCGAGGGGAAATATCACCTGAACAGCGCATGGCACCGCGCCGCCAACCGCAACGAGGTCGAGGAAAGGCGCCTCGCCGACCGCGCCCCGGCCCTGCGCGCAACCCTGGCAGAGTGGCGACGTGATCCGGCCATTGCACAGGCCGAGGCCGCCTGCCAGGCGTGGTTCAGGGACACCCGTGCCCAGTTGCTGACCCCTGTGAACCGCGCGGCCTGGACGCGCAGAAAGGACCCGGCATGACCGAAACGGCCCGCCACTCGAAGGTGCCGGGGCACGCCCGGGACGGAGGGACACGATGACGCCCGAGCTGACCGCCCTCACCCTCGCCGCGCTGTTGCAGGTGGTGCAATACGTCCTGATGTCCGTGCCCGCCAACCTCGAACTGGGCATGGGAAAGACCATGAGCCCGCGCGACCGCGACCGGCTGGGCGGGTCGCTGGAGGACCAGCTGTCGGTGAAAACCGCCCGTCTGAAACGCGCGCTCGACAACCATTTCGAGGGGCTGATCCTTTTCGCCATCGCCGTTTTCGTCATCACCTGGTCGGACCAGGGCAACGGGATCACGGCGGCACTTTCGGGCCTCTACCTGCTGGCGCGCATCCTCTACGTGCCGGCCTACTACTTCGGCTGGGCGCCCTGGCGGTCCCTGATCTGGCTGGCGGGTTTTGCCGCCACTGTCCTCATGCTGCTGCTGGCAGTGCTGTGACACTTCCAGATCGGACATATCCGCTGTGGACAAAACACAGGCCCGGCCCTTCTTTGAGAAAAATCATCCCGGGGAGCCTGCCACCGGCAGTCGGGGCGCCACGCGCCATCGCCTCCCCTGAACAACGACAGTGAAAGGAAAACGACATGGCACAATACGACGTCATCGTGATCGGCGCGGGCCCCGGCGGCTACGTCGCCGCGATCCGCTGCGCGCAGCTGGGGCTGAAAACCGCCTGCGTCGAGGGGCGCGAGACCCTGGGCGGCACCTGCCTGAACGTGGGCTGCATCCCCTCCAAGGCGCTCTTGCACGCCAGCCACCAGCTGCACGAGGCAGAGCACAACTTTGCCAAGATGGGCCTCAAGGGCAAGGCACCCTCGGTCGACTGGAAACAGATGCTGGCCTACAAGGACGACGTGATCGGCCAGAACACCAAGGGCATCGAATTCCTGTTCAAGAAGAACAAGATCGACTGGCTCAAGGGCTGGGGCTCGATCCCCGAGGCGGGCAAGGTCAAGGTGGGTGACGAGGTCCACGAGGCCAAGAACATCATCATCGCATCCGGGTCCGAGGCCTCGCCCGTGCCCGGCGCGGACGTGACCGTCGACGAAAAGGTTGTCGTGACCTCGACCGGTGCGCTGGAGCTGGGCAAGGTGCCGAAGAAGATGATCGTCATCGGCGCCGGCGTCATCGGGCTGGAGATGGGATCGGTCTATGCGCGCCTCGGCACGGAGGTGCAGGTGATCGAGTTCCTCGACGCGATCACGCCCGGCATGGACGCCGAAGTGCAGCGCCAGTTCAAGAAGATCCTCGAAAAACAGGGCATGAGCTTTGTCATGGGGGCGGCGGTGCAAAAGGTCGAAGCGACCAAGACCAAGGCCAAGGTGACCTACAAGCTGCGCAAGGACGACAGCGAGGAAACCGTGGACGCGGACGTGGTGCTCTGCGCCACCGGGCGGCGCCCCTTCACCGAAGGGCTGGGCCTGGACAAGCTGGGCATCGAGATGAGCGAGCGCGGCCAGATCAAGACCGACGGCCAGTGGCGCACCAACGTGCCGGGCGTCTATGCCATCGGCGACGTGATCGACGGCCCGATGCTGGCACACAAAGCCGAGGACGAGGGCATGGCCTGCGCCGAGGTGATCGCCGGCAAACACGGCCACGTCAATTATGGCGTTATCCCGGGCGTGATCTATACCGCCCCCGAGGTGGCCAGTGTCGGCCAGACCGAGCAGGAGCTGAAGGATGCGGGCCGCGCCTACAAGGTTGGCAAGTTTTCCTTCATGGGCAATGCGCGGGCCAAGGCCGTGTTCCAGGGTGAGGGCTTCGTCAAGCTGCTGGCCGACAAGGAAACCGACCGCTTGCTGGGCTGCCATATCATCGGACCGGGCGCGGGCGACCTGATCCACGAGATCTGCGTGGCGATGGAGTTTGGCGCCTCCGCCGAGGACGTGGCCCTGACCTGCCACGCGCACCCGACCTTCTCCGAGGCGGTGCGCGAAGCGGCGCTGGCCTGTGGCGACGGTCCGATCCACATGTGATCGACACAACACAAACGGACGTCCCCCGGGGCGTCCGATCCCCAGACCCGCGCCCCCTTGGTCGCGGGTCTTTTCTTTGGGCGGCGTCCCTCATCCCCGAAATACAACCAAAATAATGCTTTCGGCAAATTCAACTCTCCCCTAACGTTACAAGACGCGAGGGAAAGCACATGTCCGAAAATGATCTCGACTCTGCCGAGGCCGTGGCCCTGGCCGGGCTGCGTACCGCCGAAAACATCTCACGGATGATGTTTGAAGCCGTCGAAGCTCAACAGGCGCGCCAACAGGCCCAATTGCAGGAAACGGCAGAGGCCATCGCGAAGATTCTGAACCCAGGAAAAGATTGAAAAGGAATGCCATCATGGTCGAAACCGTCAATCCACAAGTCACCGACGCGGTGACGCAGTCCAACGTCAAGGTTGTCAGCGAAGCGCCCGCAATGGCCCTTGGGTCGCTCTACCAGGCGATGTCGCACAGCACCGGCATCCTTTTCGAAAACGCCGTGAACGCCCAGCAGCAGGCCAATATCCTGGCCCAGGCCGCGGCGAACCAGGGCGTCATGCAGATGTACAGCCTCAAGTCCGGCACTCACAGCCTGCAGGATGCCGTGGACGCATCCGAACCGACCAAAGGCAAGCCCGCCTCCGGAGGGTCCTGAGCATGCCCGAAACCGAAAACCCCCAAGTCACGGATGCCGTCAGCCAAAGCAATCTGTCCGTTTTGGGCCAGGCGGCGGCCCATGCCGTCGCCACCAGCCTTCAGGCCTCGTCCAGTGCGGCGGGCTTGCGGGTGGCTGCTCTGCAGAGCGGCTCTACCAACATGACGCTCTTGCGGCAGGCCGTGATCGTGCGGGCCGCTGCCGGGCTGACACCGTAAGGGGGATCATCATGCCGAACATGGCAAACAGCCAGGTCACCGATACAGTCAGCCAGACGACGCTGATGACGCTGGGGACCGCCGGCTCCGTGGCGCAGGCGCTGTTGTCACAGGGGTTGGTGGCCGCCCTGGCAACAAGCACACAGGCCGCAGCCGCCCAGCAGGAGGCCACGCAGGTCTTGGCCGACGCGGCGCTTGCCGCGGCGTTGAAACGGATGGGGCAGGCTTCGGGATCGGGGGACACGCATGGCGGATAAATCCGACACGGCCGCGCCCGGCGGCGCCGAAGTCAACAGCCAGATCGCGGACACCGTCACCAAGCTCCGCCAGATGGCCCCGGCAGAGGCTGCGAACCTGGCCAAGAACGCCGAGGCCGAGGCCCGCACCCTGGCGCTCAGCATGGCGCTGCAGGACGCCGTGGCGCATCTGCGCCGGATGCAGGTCCTGAGCGAGGCCGCCATGTCACTGGCGGTATCGAAACAGGCAGAGGGCAATGTCGAAGCGGGCCAGGCCATCATGGACACGGCCAATTCAGCCGTGGACCGCGCCCGCTCGATGCTGGCCGAGGCCGAAAAGGCCCTGGCCTGAGCCTCTGCGCCCGGCGCGGTGCTCCCCCCGCGCCGGGCTTGATCCGGTCACGCGTTGCCCGGGTCGATCCCGACAACCAGCGCCGCGTCATATCCCGACGCCTGTTCGCGGATCGCGGCAAAGGCGCCCTCACCCGCACGTTGTGCGATCCAGTCGTCCCGGTTCATCGTGTCGCGTGGGTCCTCGCGCTCGTTGTAGGGGGCGACTGCCTGGAACAGGTATTCGCTGAGCGCATCGGGAAAGAAGATCTGGCTGGTCAGAACGCTGCGCTCATCCAGGAAGACCTTGTAGTGGATATGCGTCGTGCGGCCCGGATACCAGCCGGGATAAATCGTGTCGAACGTCGCCACGCCCCGGTCGCCGGTGGTCTGCGTTCCGCGCAGGAATGTCTCGCCCCGCGCGTCGAAGTCGGTGCCCCGGTTCCTGTAGCCCGAGTAGATCCCGCGCGCATCGCAATGCCAGATGTCCACGCGGGCCCCTTCGATCGGTTGGCAATCCGCGTCGACCACCTGCAATTGCAGGCGCATCGCCTCGCCCTCGCGCCCCTCGGTGATGTCGCGGCGGACAAGCTCGGGATCGAAGTAGTAGGGCCCCTCGGTCGTCTCAGGCAGGACCATGCAGACATTGGGCGTGATCAGCCCAGCCGCCTGGGCCTGCGCGCGCGCCGCCCGGGGAAAGGCGCCCACCCCCGCCACGGCGATAGGAGAGGCGGCAAAGCCTGCCAGAAGGGCGCGGCGCGTCGTCGAAGCTGTGCTCATGCGGATGTCCTTTCGATCGTGTTCACAGGATGAAACGGATCAGGACGTGGTTTCGCTCTCCGTGCTGATGAACATGGCCTGTGCAGCCGCGCACCTTTCGGCGCACTTCGTCACCACAGCCGGGGCTTGGCGTACTCCGGATAGGTCCGGTCATAGTCCTTGCCGCCATGTTCGCCGTCCGACATGTCGGCCAGGATCTCTCCGGTGGTGGGCAGTCCGTCCGACAGATCCCCGCAGGTCCAGAGGCGCGAGCGCATCAGTGCCTTGGCGCATTGGGTATAGACTTCTGCCACTTCCAGCACGATCACCGTGGCGGGCAGGCGGTCGCCCTTGGCAAAGCTGCGGCGCAGGTCCTCGTCATCGGTCAGGTGTGCCCGCCCGTTGACCCGCACGGTGGTGTTTGTCCCCGGCACCAGGAACAGCAACGCCGCGCGCCCGTCCTGCACGATGTCGCGCAGGCAATCGAGCCGGTTGTTCCCCCACCAATCCGGCATCAACACCGTCCGTTCATCCGCCACCCGCACCACTGGCCCGTCGTCGCCACGCGGCGAGCCATGCACGCCCTCAGGCCCGACCGTCGACAGGACGGCGAACCGCGCGCCTTCGATCCAGCGGCGGTAGAGCGGGGTCAGATGGCGCGCAACCTTCTTGAGCGAGGTGGGAACGGGCGCTTCGTAATGCGCGTGCAACTCCTCAAGCGTGGTGACTTTCGGCATCGAACCCGGCCTCCTTCATCAGCGCGTTGGAGGCGGTTTCCACCTCTGTCTCGAGCCTTTCGAGAAAAGCGTATTTTTCCAGCCCCGGCTGGATCACCGGCAGGAATTCCACCACCGCCAGCCCGGGCTTGCGGTAGATACCCTTGCGTGGCCAGAACAGGCCGACGTTCGTCGCCGCAGGCACACAGGGCTGGCCAGTTTGTTCGTAGAGGATCGCGGTCCCAACCTTGAAGGGCGCCTTGACCCCCGGCGCGATCCGGGTGCCCTGCGGGTAGATGATGAGCTGGCCGGGAACGGCGGCACCGCGTGCCACGTCCTTGACCATGCGCGCGATGGCCTGCCCGCGCTTGCCGCGCTCGACCGGGACACAGCCGATGCGCAGGGCGTACTGGCCGATCACCGGCGCCCACATCAGCTCTCGTTTCATGATGAACTTGCCCGCCGGAACGGCGCCGAAGATCAGGATGATGTCCAGGAAACTCTGGTGCTTGGAGGCGATCAGAACCTCGCCCTGCGGGACCTCACCGCGCACCTCTGTGCGCAGCCCGACCATAAGGCGCGCGGTCAGGCGGACCCAGCGGCAATAGGTGCGGCAGGCCGTGCGGGCCCCGTGGCGCGACACCAGCGCCCAGGGCAGAAAGACGATCCCCATGATCGCCATCATGGCGTACATCTGGATCACGAACAGGAACGACATCACCCATCGCATCAGGCCAATTCTCCCAGGACACGGCGCGCGGCCAGTTCGGTTGCGAAAAAGGCCACCACGGCGGCCAGCGGCGGCACGAACAGCGGCCAGAGCCATTGCAGCCCGGCAAAGCGCAGCCCGGTCAGGATGCCCCCCGTGTCCCCGCCCGCCGGCATGACCAGCAGGGCCAGCAGGCCGATCAGCGTGCCCGCCGCCGCCCCGGCCAGCGTCCGCAGGGTAAAGCGGCGCACAAAGGCCCCCGCGATATAACCGTCGGTGGCGCCGACCAGTCGCAGCACCGCGATGACCTGCGCGTTCGCCGCCAGCGCCGCGTTGGCGGCCAGCGTCACCATCGCCCCGGTGGCCGCGCCGATCAGCAGGATCGCCACCCAGCCCAGAAGGCGCAGCCGTCCCGCCGCCGTCACCAGCGGCCGCCGCCAGCGGCTGTGTTCGTCCAAGACCGCGCCAGGCGCCTCAGCCTGCAACCGCAGGCGGAGGCCGTCGGCATCGTAGCCGTCGCCGGTTTCCTGCACCTCGACAAGCTGCGGCATGGGAAGGCTCTCGACCGGCAGGTCGGGGCCGAACCAGGGTTCCAGCAGCGCGCGCTGCTCCTCGGGCGACAGCGCCCGGGCCGAGGCGACGCCGGGCGTCTGTTCCAGCACCCGAAGGACGGCAGCGGTCTGCGCCGCAAGCTGTCCCTCGGGCGCCGAAATACGGATGGTCGAGGCGCGGGCCAGGTCCTCTCCCCAGCTGGTCGCCAAGCGCCCCGCCGCCAGCGACAGCGCCAGGGCAAAGACCGTCAGAAAGGCCATCGCGGCGGCGGTGAACAGTGTCAGCCGCACGGTAAAACCCGCCGGGGGCACCACCCGGTCCGCGCCCGCGTCCCGGGCCGCCAGCGTCTTGATCCGGTCCAGCGCGTTCATAGGTCCGCCCCCGCCGCCTGCAGCGTGCCGCCGGCTATACGCAGGTTGCGCGCGTTCACAAGGCTCTTGGCCGCGCGGATCAGCATGAGGTCATGGGTGGCGATCATCACGGTCTTGCCCATCCGGTTGAGCTCGACCAGCAGGCGCAGCAGGCGCTGGGACATTTCCCAGTCGACGTTGCCGGTGGGTTCATCGGCCAGGATCACATCCGGCGACAGGATCAGCGCCCGGGCCAGCGCGGCGCGCTGGCGTTCGCCCCCCGACAATTCCGGCGGCAGGGCCTCGAACTTCTCGGTCAGGCCGACCCATGTCATCAGCTCGCGCAGGTTGTCGGCCTGGTCGGGCGAGGCCTGCCCCGAGACCGTCAGCGGCAGGGCCACGTTCTCGGCCACCGGCAGGTGGTCGAGGAACTGGCAATCCTGGTGCACGACGCCGATCCGACGCCGGGCCATCGCCACCGCGTCGCGGTCCATCGCGGCCAGGTCCTCGTCAAAGATCGACACCTGCCCTTCGGTCGGGCGCAGCGCTCCGTAGCAGAGTTTCAGGAAGGTTGTCTTGCCCGAGCCGGACGGCCCGGTCAGGAAATGGAACGACCCCGGAGCAAGCTGCAGGCTGACCCCGGAGAGGATCGCCGCGCCGCTGTAGGAATAGGCCACGTTGTCCAGCTCGATCACGGGCGGTTCTGCCTCTGCCTTGTCAGTTTCGCCGGCAGTTTTGCCCGAGCCATCGGGCCGTTGCAACGCAAGCCGCGCAGAATTGGACTTTTCCCGCCGATACGGGCAGCTTAAGGTTCACGCGGGGCGGTGACGCCCCGCAAGGGACGGAAAAGACGGGGACAAGGCGGAATGCGGCTGGTTTGCCCAAATTGCGGCGCTCAATACGACGTGCCCCTCGAGGTGATCCCCGAGGCGGGCCGCGACGTGCAGTGCTCGAACTGCGGGCACACCTGGTTCCAGAAGCGCGTGACGCAGCCTCCCGCCGCCCGCCCCGAGCGTGCGCCCAAACCCGCGCCGGACCCGACCTCGCCCACCATAGAGGACCCTGACCTCGACCCGGACGAGGACGGCACCAGCGCACCGATCCCGGCGGACACCGCACCGCGCAGCAGCATCGACCCGGAAATGGCCGAGCTGTTTCGCGAGGAACGCGAATTCGAAGCGCGCCAGCGGGCCACCGAAGGGCTGGAAACGCAGCCCGACCTTGGGTTGGAGCCGCCCGCGGAATCCGAACAGGCCCGCCGCGCCCGCGAAAGCCGCGAGCGCATGGCACGGCTCAAGGGCGAGGACGTCCAAGAGCCGCCCAGGCGCCCCGAGCCAAAGGCGAAACCGGAACAGGACGATGCCGCATTGCACGCCGCCGCAGCGGCTGCGGCGGCCGCCTCGCGGCGCGACATGTTGCCGGATGTCGAAGAGATCAACCAGACCCTCCGCTCGGCCTCGGAACCCCGTGTGGTCGACCGCGACGCCGGTCGCCCGTCACAGACCTCGCCGCGCCAGACCGGCAGCCCCTTTGCCCGCGGCTTCATGCTGGTGGTGATGGTGGCAGCGCTTGGCGTGGGCCTTTACGTTGCGACACCGCGGCTCTCGGCGCAGTTCCCGCAGATCGCCCCTTACCTGCAAAGCTATGTCGAAACGGTCAACAAGGGCCGGACATGGCTGGATGCCCGGGTCACGGCCCTGATGCAGCAGCTTGACCAGATGAGCTCCGAGACGGCGGAACCCGCCGATCCCCCGGCGGGCGACTGACACCAGTCCCGATGGGCCCGTTCGCTGGCAGGTCCGACGGTGCCCTTTGGCGCCGATGGCGGGACGGCGGGCGGGGCGACGTTGGGGCCAAAGGCCCCGACAAGCGCAGGACGCCGCCGCCGCTGCGCTTCAGACCCGCCCTTTCCAGGGCACCAGCGCCTTTTCGGCCATGCGCATCAGGATATCGATACCAAAGCCGATCACGCCGATCAGGATGATCCCCATGATGACGATGTCGGTCAGTTGGAACTTCGACGCCACCATGATCATCATGCCCGCTCCTTTTTCGGCGGCGACAAGCTCGGCGGCGACCACCGTGCCCCAGCAGACCCCCATCGCAACGCGCGCGCCGGTGAAGATCTCCGGCAGCGAATTCGGCACGATGACATGCCGCATGATCTGGAACTTCGAGGCCCCCAGCGAATAGGCCGCGTGCACCTTGGAAATCGCCACGCCCGAGACACCGGCGCGCGCCGCGATGGCCATGATCCAGAGCGCGGCCAGGAACAGCAGGATGATCTTGCCGACCTCGCCGATGCCCGCCCAGATGATGACCAGCGGGATCAGCGCCAGGGGCGGCACCGGCCGCATGAATTCGACGATCGGGTCAAACCAGCCGCGGAACCAGTTGCTGAGGCCCATCGCGTAGCCCAGCGGGATGCCCACGAGCGCGCCAAAGAAGAATCCGACAACGACCCGGAAAAGCGAATAGCCGAGATGCTCCCACAGCGTCGAGTCGCGGTAGCCCTCGCTGGCAATCTCGCCCAGGCGGGCCAACACGGCCTCGGGCGGCGGCAGCCAGATCGGCTCCATCTGCCAGCCCTTCGCCGGTTCGAAATTCAGCGTGCCCTTGGGTGACATGCCGACACGGCCGAATTCCGTCTGTACAGACTGGCCCGGAGCGATGGGCTCGCCGTTCACGGCGACGACCCTGTGGCCCTCGTCGCGACCGAAGTCGTCGTTGCGGTCGACGCGGATCAGCCCCGAACGCCAGGCGCCCACGGTATCGACGTCGTTCTTGGCCCAGCCGTCCCCCGGCGCGACCTTGGGGTCGTCCACGTCCGTTCCCACCTCGAAGACACGCACCGTCACGGTGGCATCATCGGGCGCCTGCCCCTCGGCCTCGGCGGTATAGGTAAAGACCGCGTCGCCGATGAAGGGCCCCGGCGCGTGCAGGAAACGGGGCACATAGGATGACCCGGTGAAGGCCCCCCAGAGCAGGAAGATCGACAGCACCGAGATGACGCTGGCGATGCGGTTCGGGGTCACGGCGCTTTCGTCACCGAAGGTTACGGTCTTGAGAGAGGTGTAATCCGTCACCGTCTTGTGGACGACGAATTTCACGACGAAGAACGAGACGACGAAGATCGCGATGTAGATTGCGAATACGATCATTGCACCTGCTCCGCCCGGATCATGCGCTTTCCTCCGCCCGTCCCATGATTTCCTCTTCCATGTCCCAGATCATGCCCAGGATCTCTTCGCGTCTTTGCCCGAAATCGGGGTGTTTCTTGACCTCGCGCAGGTCGGCGTTCACCCCCATGTCGGCAAAGGGCAACCGGTATTCACGGTGGATGCGGCCCGGGCGCGGCGCCATGACCAGCAGGCGTTCGCCCAGTAAAAGCGCCTCTTCGACCGAATGCGTGATCAGGATGATGGTCTTGCCGGTCTCCTTCCAGAGCTTCAGCACGAGGCCCTGCATCTTTTCCCGCGTCAGCGCGTCCAGCGCGCCCAGCGGTTCGTCCATCAGGATCACGTCCGGGTCGTTGGCCAGGCAGCGGGCCAGGGCGACCCGTTGCTGCATCCCGCCCGACAGTTCGTAGACCGCCTTTTCCTTGAAGTCGCGCAGGCCGACCACGTCCAGCAGGTGATCGACGTGCTGCCCCCAGTCCCGTTTCCGCTTGCCGGCCATGCGGGGCCCGAAACTGACATTGTCGCGCACGTTCATCCATTCGAACAGCGCGCCCTGCTGGAACACCATGCCGCGTTCCGCGTCCGGCCCCTTGACGACATGGCCGTTCAGGGTGATCTGCCCCTCGGTCGGGGCCAGGAACCCCGCGACGATGTTCAATAGCGTGGTCTTGCCGCAGCCAGACGGGCCCAGCACGCTCAACAGTTCGCCTTCGGCCAGTTGCAGTGAAACATCCTTGAGCGCCTGGACCGAGGTGCCGTTGGGCAGGTCAAAGCGCATGGACAGGTTGTCGATGGAGAGTCCGCTCATGGTGGGGCCTTCCGGTTGGATCCGGCTGCGGGACCGCAAGGGCGTGCCCGCCGTGCAAAATCTCTGTGGTGAGCGCGTGCCCGGGGGGCGACCGGTGCCGCCCCCCGAAGCCGGATCCTACATGCCGCCGGCGGCCGAACTCAGCGGACCGGTGTTGACGTTGGCATCATAGCTGTCGAGCGCGGCGTCGATGGACCCGGCCTCGACAAAGACGTCGGCCACGCCCTTCATGAACTCCTGCGCGCCGCCGCCCAGCCACTTGGCGGTCAGCTGATCATCCACCGAGGGGAAGACGAAGGTCGAGATCGTCGCCTCGGTCGCATCCACGTCCATGCCAGCGTCCTTGGCGATGACAGGCAGCATCATGTCGTGGTTGGCCGGGTCCGCCCACATGGCGTTGGCCTCGGCTGTTACGGCAAGAAAGCTGGCCACGATGTCCGAATTCTCGGCCACCCAGCCCGCCGGGCCCGAGGTCACGTCGAAGACGAGAATGCCCAGGTCTTCCTTTTCGGCGCCGGTGAGCAGCACGTTGCCGTGTTCCTTCATACGGCGCAGCGAACCGCCCCAGCCACAGGCCATGTCGACCGAGCCTTGTGCCAGCGCGGCGGCCCCGTCCGGCGGCGCCATGTCGACCACTTCCATCGTGGTGATGTCGACGCCGAAATGGTTCATTTGCTTGAGGAAACCGTAATGCGCCGCAGTGCCCAGCGGCACGGCGACCTTCTTGCCTTCCAGCTCGATGGCCGAATCCTTGTCGATCTCCAGCGCTTCCAGCACGACGCAGTTGTCGTTGTCAGAATAGCTGACCGCCACGTCGAGGATCTGCAGGTCCTGCCCGGCCGAGGTCGCCACCACGAAGGGCGGCACGCCCTGGCTGACCGACAGTTGCACGTCGCCCGAGGCCATCGCCGCCGACATGGCAGTACCGGTGTCGAAGCTGACCCAGTTGATGGTCACGCCCATCGCCTCGTCGTACATGCCTTCGGCCTTGGCGTACTGGAAGGGCATCGGCCATTCCAGGAAATAGCCCACGGTGATCTCCTGCGCGGAAACAGCTGTGGTGCCCGCCATGACGGCCAGCGCAGCAGCGGCGCCCTTGAGGGTGGTCTTCAATGTCATTTCGCTTCTCCCGTGTTGTCTTGCCGCCACCTGGGCGGCGCGTCTTCACGCACGCAAATGTGCGCTCGGCAGCGCCTCGTGCCGGGCGCTCTGGTCAATTCGGAACGGAAAATGGGCAACGGATCAACGATTTTTCCCCGATGCCTGCCCGATTTGGCGCCAACAGCCTGCCCATTTCGGAAAGGCAAAACAATTCAACCCACTGGAAACCCCCACAAAACCCTGTAAACGCAGGCTTGGAACATTCGTTTTGCGCCTCAACTGGCCCTATATGCGCGCCAGATCTGGCCCTAACGGCTGCCCATTAATCTGGCTCATGTGCTAGCATTCCGCGCAAGACCGGCAAGATGACCCAAGGAGGGCAAGAGAATGGACGGAACCTATTCCCAGAACGACCTCAGCCATGTTGTCGAGGCCGACAAGGCGCATGTCTGGCACCACCTGGTGCAGCACAAGGCCTTCGACAGCAAGGACCCGAACATCATCATCGAAGGCAAGGGCATGCGCGTCTGGAACCAGGCGGGCAAGGAACACCTCGACGCGGTGTCCGGCGGTGTCTGGACAGTCAACGTGGGCTACGGGCGCGAGCGCATCGCCAAGGCCGTCTACGACCAGCTGATGCGGGTGAACTACTTTGCCGGGGCCGCCGGTTCGGTGCCCGGCGCCCTGTTCGCCGAAAAGCTGATCGAGAAGATGCCGGGCCTGACCCGCGTCTACTACACGAACTCCGGCTCCGAGGCGAACGAGAAGGCCTTCAAGATGATCCGCCAGATCGCGCACAAGCGTTATGGCGGCAAGAAGCACAAGATCCTGTACCGGGACCGCGACTATCACGGCACCACGATCGCCTGCCTGTCAGCAGGCGGCCAGGATGAGCGCAACGCGCAATACGGCCCCTTCACGCCCGGTTTCGTGCGCGTGCCGCACTGCCTGGAATACCGCAAGCACGAGCAGGAAGGCGCCCCCGCCGTGAACTACGGCGAATGGGCTGCCGACCAGATCGAACAGGTGATCCTGGCCGAAGGACCCGATACCATCGGCGGGCTCTGCCTGGAGCCGGTGACAGCGGGCGGCGGCGTGATCCCCGCGCCCGAGGGCTATTGGCAGAAGGTGCAGGAAATCTGCCGCAAGTACGACATCCTGCTGCACATCGACGAGGTGGTCTGCGGTGTCGGCCGCACCGGCACCTGGTTCGGCTACCAGCACTACGGGATCGAACCGGACTTCGTGACGATGGCCAAGGGCGTGGCCTCTGGCTATGCGGCCATTGCCTGCTGCGTGACCTCGGAACGTGTCTTTGACATGTTCAAGGACGATGCCGACGACCCGATGAACTACTTCCGCGACATTTCCACCTTTGGCGGCTGCACGGCCGGGCCTGCCGCCGCGATCGAAAACATGGCCATCATCGAGGACGAGGGCCTGCTGGCCAATACCGCGGCGATGGGCGACTACATGACCGACCAGCTGAACGCGCTGGCCGACCGCCACGCGGTGATCGGCGACGTGCGCGGCAAGGGCCTGTTCCTGGGGGCCGAACTGGTGGCTGACCGCACCAGCAAGGAGCCGGTGCCCGAGGCGCAGGTACAGGCCGTCGTGGGCGACTGCATGGGCCAGGGCGTCATCATCGGCGCCACCAACCGCTCTGTCCCCGGGCGCAACAATACGCTGTGCTTCTCCCCGGCGCTGATCGCCACCAAGGACGACATCGACCAGATCGTCTCGGCGGTGGACGGCGCGCTTGGGCGCGTCTTTGGCTGAATGGACCATCGCCTGAACGGATACGGGCAGCCCATCGGGCTGCCCGTCGCGCTGGACCTGCCCCGCCCGCTGCCCCCGCACACCGCCTTGCGCGGCGAGGTTGCGACGCTGGTGCCGCTGTCGGCGGATCATGCCGACGGCTTTTTCGAGGTCTTCACCGATCCCGCCGGCTGGACCTACCTGGGCGACGAGACGCCCTTTGCCGACCGTGACGCGGCCCGTGCCTGGACAGCGACCAAGGCCAACAGCCGCGATCCGCTTTTCTACACGGTCCTGGTCGATGATCGTCCCGTCGGGTTCCTGTCGCTCTTGCGGATCAACCCGCAGGCCGCCTCCATCGAGGTCGGCTTCATCCACTTTTCGCCCGCGTTGCAGGGCACCCGCGCGGCAACAGAGGTGCAGTACCTGCTAATGCGCCATGTCTTCGAGGACCTCGGCTATCGCCGCTACGAATGGAAATGCGACGCCTTGAACGCGCCGTCGCGCCGGGCCGCGCTGCGGCTGGGCTTTACCTTCGAGGGCATTTTCCGGCAGGCCCTGGTCTACAAGGGCCGCAACCGCGACACCGCATGGTATTCGGTGATCGATTGCGAATGGCCCGCGCGGCGCACCGCCTTTGAGACATGGCTGGCCCCGGCGAATTTCGACGCCGACGGGCGGCAGCGGCAATCGCTGAGCGCCTGCGCCACGGGCTGATACCCGGAAAGAACCTGCAATCTTATGGGACTGCGCCCCTCTTGAGGGTTTGGAAACCCTTTGCGTGACAGAACTCCGCAACCTGGCCGATGAACCCGAAGATTTGCCCTAGCGGAGGCTGCCATGCCGTCCAGATACCCATCCTATGCCTATGTCGAGCCGATGGCGACCGGCGTCACCAATGCCGAGATCGAGGACCTGATAAACGACATGATGTCCCAGACACCCGGTCTGACCCTACGCGACGGCGGGCCGCTGGATCCCTTGTGCCGGGCCCTGAACGTCGACCTGGAATATTCAGGCCCCCCGCATGAGATCCTGCTGGACGTGCCGCTGGACCGAAAGGCCTGTATCTGGCTGCCCAAGATAAGCAAGCCGCGCCAGGACAGGTTCATCGCCGCGATGGGGGTCGGCTACTGGCTCATGCATGTCCCCACCACGCGCGAGGCACACCCGCGCTGCGGGATACAGGCGCTGCATCGCCCCGCCAACCGTGCCGCCCAGAAAGAGGCGATGCGCTTTGCCCGGATGCTGCTGATGCCGCGCGAGGAGTTCTGCAGCCTCTGGTACGAGGGGCGCGCGAACCTGGTCGCCGATACGCTGAACGTGCCGACGCAGGTCGTCTATGAACGCGCCGCCATGCTGGACATTCCGATGGAGGGCCCGGGGGGTCACAAGTACGAGTGGACGCCGCGCACCGATACGCCGACCAGCCCCTGACATGACCCGCACATCGCCGAACACAGGGAAGCCGCCAAAAAAGACAAAGGGCCGCCGCAGCGACCCCTTGTAGATTTCTGCCGGGACCTTGGTCCCGATGGCGCGCCGCAAAGGCGCGCGCCGGGATCAGGCGTTCACGCTGTCCTTGAGAGCCTTGGCAATGGTCACCTTGACCTGCTTGTCGGCTTCTTTCTTGAACTGCTCGCCCGTCGCGGGATTGCGCACCATGCGCTCGGGGCGCTCACGGCAATAGATCTTGCCAACGCCGGGCAGGGTCACGGCGCCGCCGCCGGCCACTTCGGCCGTGATGATCTCGCCGATTGCGTCCAGTGCCGCACCAGCCGTCTTCTTGTCCGCGTCCATCTTTTCAGCCAGTGCTGCCACCAGCTGCGTCTTGGTCATCGGTTTCGCCATTTCATGGTCTCCTTCACCGCCCGTCTCTACATTGGGCCTCTGATCCGACATAAAACCGGATATGGGGGTAAAACACAACGATTAGGGGCACGTCAGGCCCTTATATTGTGCATTTTGTGCCCGTTTCCGCTACGTCACAAGAACGCAGTTTCTTCGAAACTGCGCAGTTTCCGGCTGTGGATACGTTCCAGCGGCATGTCGCGCAAGGCTTCCATTGCACGAATCCCAATGCGAAGGTGCCGACTGACCTGTGATCTATAGAAATCCGAGGCCATACCGGGCAGCTTCAGCTCTCCGTGCAGGGGCCGGTCAGAGACGCAGAGCAGGGTGCCATAGGGCACCCGGAACCGGAATCCATTGGCCGCGATCGTGGCGCTTTCCATGTCCAGCGCGATGGCCCGCGACTGGCTGAGCCGTTTCACCGGCCCTGCGTTCTCGCGCAACTCCCAGTTGCGGTTGTCCAGCGAGGCCACAGTGCCGGTCCGCATCACGCGCTTGAGGTCGAAACCGCTCAATTGCGTCTCGGCCTCGACCGCGTCTTCCAGCGCGATCTGGATCTCGGCCAGCGCCGGGATCGGCACCCAGACCGGCAGGTCGTCGTCCAGCACCTTGTCCTCTCGCAGGTAGGCATGGGCCAGGACGTAATCCCCCAGAGATTGCGAGTTCCGCAGCCCCGCGCAATGCCCCACCATCAGCCATGCGTGCGGACGCAGCACGGCGATGTGGTCCGTCGCGGTCTTGGCGTTCGACGGCCCCACCCCGATGTTGACCAGCGTAATGCCCTGCTGCTTGCCCCGCTTGAGGTGATAGGTGGGCATCTGCGGCATCCGCTCGGGCGACAGCAGCGGCGCCTCCGGGTCGGTGATCTCGGCATTGCCGGTGCTGACAAAGCTGGTGTAGCCGCTGTTGGGATCGGCCAACATGGCACGGCCGTAGGCCTCGAATTCGTCGACGTAGAACTGGTAGTTGGTGAACAGGACGTGGTTCTGGAAATGCTCGGGGCCGGTCGCGGTGTAATGGGCCAGCCGCGCCAGCGAGTAATCCACCCGCTGCGCGGTGAAGGGCGCCAGGGGCAAGGTCCCATCCGCGGCGGGCTGCGCCTGGCCGTTGACGATGTCGTCGTTGGTGGTGGTCAGGTCCGGCACATCAAAGACATCGCGCAGCGCGAAATTGGCCGCGCCTTCCTGCGGGACGGTCACGTCCGGAAAATTGGCCACGGCGAAATGCACCGGCATGGGCGTCGTCGACAGGCCGATGCGGATCTTGACGCCGTGGTTGCCCAGCAACAGGCCGATCTGCTGCGACAGGTAGTTGCGGAACAGGTGCGGGCGCGTGACCGTGGTGGCATAGGTGCCCGGCTGCGTCACATGACCAAAGCTGAGCCGGCTGTCGATCTTGTCAAAGCGCGTCGTGGTCAGCCGGATCTCGGGGTAATAGGCCCGCAGGCGCACGCCCGGGTGCCCGTCCGACATCGCCTTGAGGAACCCGTCACGCAGGAAAATCGCCGCTGCGTCGTAGAGTTCGCACAGCCGCTCGACCGCCTGATCGGCGTCATCGTAGCTTTCCTGCCCCGGCACATCGGGCGTGACGATCTCTAGATTTTCCGCCGTGTCCTGCATCACCACCCCCTGATTTTGGCCGGAGGTTGACAGGTAAGTTCGCCGGGTTCAAGTTGGCGAAAAAGGTCATAGGTGCTGACATGGATTACGAGACCGTTTCGGCCGAGAATTTCGGCGGTTCCCTGCGCGGGATGGGCATCAACCTGCTGGTGCGCGACGTGCGCCGTCAATCCGCCATGCTGGAGGCCGTCTTTGGCATGACCGCACATCGGGTCAGCGCGGATTTCGCCATCATCCGCTATGGCGCAACCGTGTTCCAGCTGCATTCGGACGGGACGTATGCGGCCAATCCCTACCTGTCTTTCCTGCCCGAGGCAGGGCCGCGTGGCGCCGGGGCGGAACTGCGCCTGTACGACAGCGACCCCGACACGGCAGCGGAAAAGGCAGAGGCCAACGGGATGCTGATCCTGCAGCCGCCCACGGACAAACCCCACGGCCTGCGCGAGGCCTTTCTCATCTGTCCCGACGGCTATGCCTGGGTGCCGTCGCGCCCCCTCTGAGGCGTTGCGCGGGCAGGCCGGACAGCTATGATCGACATACGGCCCGACTATTGGCCAAGGGGATCCGATTGATGCTCGACCGTTTGATCATCGCCCTGACGGGCCTCGCCACCGCGGCCCTGCCTGCACTGGCACAGCAAGAGATCACGCGCCATGAGCGTATCGCGAACTGGGCGCTCTTCGAGGACCGCGGCTATTGCTGGATGGCCACGAACACGCGCCTGCCCGGCAACGACCGCCTGATGCTGACCGTGGACCTGGACGAAAGCGTGTCGATGTTCATCGATTTCGCTGATGGCACAATTTTCGACGACGCGGCCGATCACGCGCTGTTCCTGGGTCCGCGCAAGGTGCTGTTCCGCTCACGCGGGGAATGGGCCTGGACCTATCGCGATTCCCCCGAACGCCTGGTCGAAACCCTCCTTGAAAGCGCCGAGATCGGATTCGAGGTCCACCTCGCCGATGCGGGCGACATGGACGTCCTGAAAGGACATTGGAAGACCCGGGACGCACAGCTGGCCTACGACACGTTGCGTGCAAGCTGCGGGCGCTGATAGGGTCGCCCGGTAACGCTAACCGGGGGACCCTCATGAACGCACCGCAGAACATCGCCAACATCGACCATTGGCAGGAACGCGTGGATCTGGCCGCCGCCTTTCGCTGGACCGTCCGGCTGAACATGCACGAGGCCGTGGCCAATCATTTCAGCCTGTCGATCAACGAGGACGGCACCAAGTTCCTGATGAACCCCGACCGCAAGCATTTCTCGCGCATCAAGGCCTCGGACATGCTGGTGGTGGATGCCAACGATCCCGAAACCCTGAACCGCCCCGGCGCGCCGGACCCCACCGCCTGGGGCCTGCATGGCGGGCTGCACCGCGCCTGCCCGCACGCGCGTTGCGCGATGCACGTCCATTCGATCAACGCCACGGTGCTGGCCTGTCTCAAGGACAAGCGCCTGCCGCCGCTGGACCAGAACGCGGCGATGTTCTTCAACCGGCAGGCGGTGGATGACCAGTACGGCGGACTGGCCTTCGAGGAAGAGGGCAAGCGCTGCGCCGAACTGATGGCAGACCCCAAGGTCAAGACGCTGGTCATGGGCAACCACGGCATCATGGTGATCGGCGACACGGTGGCCGAGACCTTCAACCGGATGTACATGTTCGAACGCGCGGCCCAGGTCTATGTCACCGCGCTACAGACGGGACAGCCGCTGGACATCCTCAGCGACGAAGTGGCCGAAAAGACCGCCTGCGAGATCGAGGAATACCCCGGTGGCGATCATCACCACCTGGAGGAACTCAAGGCGATCCTCGATGAGGAAGGCTCGGACTACGCGACCTGAACGTCAGGTTTCGAGTGTCAGGCCCGGGTGAATGTCACCACCCGACTGAGATCCCTGGCATGCGGGCCGGAGGCCTCCGGCCCGAAGATACGGACTTCGCGCACGGCCAGATCGGCGATGCGCGGGCCCAGCTCCGCCAGGCGGGCGTCATAGCCCTTGGCCTCCCAGTGTTCCGCATTGATCGACAGCGCCACTACGCCGCCCGGCCGCACCACGCGCAGCACCTCGTCCAGAGCCTCGGGTCCGACATGGCCGTGTGTGAATGTGCCTGAACTGGCCGCACCCGCGTAGGCGCCGTCATCGACCGGCAGGGTTGCCAGCAGGTTGCCGGTGAACAGATGCGCATACAGCCGCTTGGTTCCGGCCACGTCCAGCATCTCTTGCGAGAGATCGGTGGCATCCACCGGGCCGATACCGCATGTCTTCAGGGCCGCCCCCAGAAGGCCGGTTCCGGCGCCAAGGTCCAGCACGGGCCCCTGTCCACCCACAGAGGCAAAAGCCTCTGCCACGTGCAGCGGCAGCATATAGTCCATGTCGACGGCAAATTCGTCGTCATAGGTCGCGGCCCAGTCGGCATAGAGCCTGCGGTTGTCGTCGGGGGTTTGCAGCGCGTAGGCCGCTTCCAGATCGGGATCATCCTGCATGGGTCCGGAGACTAAGCGCAGCCCGGCCTGCCTGTCTAGCGCGTCCGCAGCCCGGTTTCGTACAGCAGCCCCTTGCGCTTGGCCTCGTAGTAATAGCCCCGCGCATACCACTTGATCGAATTGTCCCAGTCCCCGTCCGCCACGATATAGGCGCCCTTGAGGTACTTCAGTCCGTATTTCAGATTGGTGTCCGCATCCAGAAGGTCACTGTTCTTGCCCTGGAACCCCATCGTGCGGGCGGTTTGCGGCAGGATCTGCAACAGGCCCCAATAGGGTCCGGCCCGCGCGGCGGGGTTGTGGGTGCTCTCACGGATGGCCAGCCGGTGGACCAGCCCACGGGGCAGCTCGTAGTGATCGGCCCAGCGGTTGATCTTGGCGCGCAGTTCCGGCGTCTCGTTCGGGTGCAGCGGGATCGCGCGCGGCGCGGGATCGGCTGCGACGGGGTCACGCCGTCCGGTCGAACAGGCGGCGACGGTGGCAAGAGCCGACAAAAGGAACAGGCGACGGGCCAGCATGCGAGTCTCTCCGAAAGGTGCGCGCTGTCGTAGCGCGCAGACCCGGCCCGCGCGAGTCCGCTGACGTCGCGTCGGCGAAAGCCCGCCGCGCAACCGCGGATCGGCGGCGCTGTGCCGACCGCCCCACGGGCCGCGACATCGCGTCAAGACTTGCATCTTGACGCGTGCGGCGCCACCTAGGGCGCATGACAAAGATCCTGCTTTCTCTTGGCCACGGATTTTCCGCACGGGCGCTGGCGCCGCTTCTCCTGTCCGAGGGGTGGGAGGTGATCGGCACGACGCGCGACCCGGCCAAGCTGGAGGCCATGCGCTCCACTGGCGTCACCGCGATCCTCTGGCAAGAGGACAGCGTGTCCGAGGCCCTGGACCGCGCGACTCACCTGTTGATGTCCGCCGCCCCCGACGCCGAGGGCGACCCGGCGCTGCGGCTGGTGGGCCCTGCCATCGCCGCGCGCGCGCCACGTATCGAATGGGCGGGCTACCTGTCGACCACCGGGGTTTACGGCGACCACCAGGGCGGATGGGTGACTGAGGACACGCCTCTCGACCCGGCCACGCGGCGCGGACAACTCCGGGTCGAGGCAGAGGCCGCCTGGGCCGCCGTCCCCGGCCTGCCCCTGCACATCTTCCGCCTTGCCGGCATCTATGGCCCCGGGCGCGGCCCCTTCGCCAAGCTGCGCAAGGGCACCGCGCGCCGCATCATCAAGCCGAACCAGGTCTTTTCGCGTATCCACGTCGAGGACATCGCGCAGGTCCTGCGGGCCTCCATCGCGCGGCCCAATCCGGGTGCGGCCTACAACCTGTGCGACGATGCCCCGGCCCCGCCGCAGGACGTGATCGCCTGCGCCGCCGAGATGCTGGGCTTGCCGATCCCGCCCGAAGTGCCCTTCGAGGAGGCGGAACTCAGCCCGATGGCACGCAGTTTCTACGGCGAAAGCAAGCGCGTCTGCAACGCGCGCATCAAGGAGGAACTGGGCGTGACCCTGCGCTATCCCGATTACCAGAGCGCGCTGGCGGCCATTCTTGCCGCCGAACAGGCGTCCGAAGGATGAAGGACGCCCAAGAGGCGCCGGACACCGAAACTGTGCGCAATCCGCAAAGCCTGGGCGACCTGCTCGAGGCGATGCGCCCCGAAGACGGCGCCGAGCGGATCTCTGTCGAGACGGTTCTCAGCCGCGTCGGCGACCAGTCCTTTGTGGCCGTGATCCTTGTCGTGGCCATCGTGCTGGTCTCGCCCGTGTCCGGTATCCCCGGCACGCCGACCATCGGCGCGCTGATCACCATCCTTGTGTCGACACAGGCGCTCTTGGGGCGGCGGCACCTCTGGCTGCCGAAATTCCTCTGCCGCCGCAGCATCAGCGCGCGGAAGATGAACCGCGCCATCAACTGGCTCAGCAAACCCGCCGGTTGGATGGACCGGCACAGCAGCGGGCGCCTGCGGCTGCTCAGCTCGCGCGCGCTGCGTCCCTTCGCCTTTGCCTCGGTGACGCTGATCGCGATTTCCTGGCCGATCCTGGAACTCCTGCCCTTCGTGACCTCGTTCTTTGCCGGGGCGGTGTCGATGATGATGTTCGGAGTGATGACCCGCGACGGCATCTACCTTCTGGCGGGCTATGTGCAGGCCGGCATACTGGTGCTGATCCTCGGCTCGATCTGGTCGGGCCTGATATGAAAACGGCGCCCCGGTGGGGCGCCGCGTGTTCCTGTCCGGAATGGCTGGCTCAGCTGCGGACCAGCTTCTCATAATCTTCCGAGATCTCGCGCGTCATCGCGCCAACCTCGAAGTTGAAGTCGCCGATCTGGCCCACGGGCGTGACCTCGGCGGCGGTGCCGGTCAGCCAGCACTGTTCAAAGCCTTCCATCTCTTCCGGCATGATGTGGCGTTCATGCACCTTGATCTGCTTGTCCTGCAGCATTCCGATGACGGTCTGGCGTGTCAGACCGTTGAGAAAGCAGTCGGGCTTGGGCGTGTGCACCTCTCCGTCCTTGACGAAGAAGATATTGGCGCCGGTCGCCTCGGCCACGTAGCCGCGGTAGTCCATGAACAGCGCGTCGGAACAGCCCTTGGCCTCTGCCGCGTGTTTCGACGTGGTGCAGATCATGTAAAGGCCAGCCGCCTTGGCATGGACCGGGATGGTTTCGGGCGAGGGGCGCTTCCACTTGGAAATGTCGAGCTTGGCGCCCTTCATCTTGGCGTCGCCATAGTAGTTGCC
Source organism: Mameliella sp. LZ-28 (assembly GCF_012274245.1). Taxonomy (NCBI): domain Bacteria; kingdom Pseudomonadati; phylum Pseudomonadota; class Alphaproteobacteria; order Rhodobacterales; family Roseobacteraceae; genus Antarctobacter; species Mameliella sp. LZ-28. Next base: position 199,788 of record NZ_JAANYX010000034.1, read on the forward strand.
CCAGGACCAGGCCGCGATGGCCAGGCGAACCGGGTTGCGCGCCGAGGCGACACCCATGTCCGGTCCCGCGCCGCGCCATGCGACAGCGCGGACATAGGCATCGGTCAGCCCGTTGGCGGCAAGGACGGCCACCTTGGCGGCCTCGATCTCATCGACGGTATAAGGGATCTCGAAGTCCAGCTCGCGGGCCGAGAAATGCAACCGTTCCGAATGTTTGCGCGAAAGGAAGATCTTGCCGTTGTAGCACCGCTCGCCCTCGAAGACAGAGCTGGCGTAGTGCAGCCCGTGGGTCAGTACGTGCACATTTGCCGCCCGCCAGTCCACCATCTGACCATCCAGCCAGATCTTGCCGTCGCGATCGTCATATGCTCCATCTGCCATTTTCTCTCTCCTCATGCGCAGCGGGCCAAATTTTTCGATTGTTGCGCGATATGCGTCCGGAGCGGACATAAAGTTGCGCTAAATCTGCGACTCGCTACCAGTTGACTCTTGGAATGTCAACAAGGCTGACTTAAAATGGCGCAAAACCAGCAAGGGGCAGAGGGAACCATGTCAGAGGGGCGCAGCCCGCAGGGCGAGACCCTGCTTTTCCTTACCGACGAGCAGTTGCGACAGGGTGCAGAGGCGATGTTCTTTGCCTACCGGGGCTTTACCGCCGATCCAGACCGGATCCTGGACGGGCTCAGCTATGGCCGTGCACATCACCGGGCATTGCATTTCATCCATACCGCGCCCGGCACCACGGTGAACAACCTGCTGACGATCCTGGGCGTGACGAAACAATCGCTCAACCGCGTGCTGCGTACCCTGATCGAGGACGGCCTGGTGCAAAGCCAGGTCGGCCGCACCGACAAGCGAGAAAGGCATCTGTACCTTACCGAGGCGGGCGAGACGCTGGAACGCGAACTGTCAGATGCCCAGAGGAGCCGCATGCGCGCCGCCTTTCGCGATGCCGGCCCCGAGGCGGTCGCCGGATTTCGCCGGGTCCTGGAGGCAATGATGGACCCCGAACTGCGACGGCAGTACCACAAGCTGAGGGGAGGCAGGGGATGACCGAGAACGACGCGCATCTGCTGATCGTGGACGATGACGAACGCATCCGGGGACTGTTGCAGAAATTCCTGGTACGCAACGGTTTCCTGGTGACGGCGGCCCGCGACGCGGCGCATGCCCGGCGGCTGCTGTCGGGACTGGATTTCGACATGATCATCCTGGACGTGATGATGCCTGGCGAAGACGGCGTGAGCCTGACCCAGAGCATCCGCGAAACCTCTCAGACGCCGATCCTGCTGCTGACCGCCCGGTCCGAGACCGAGGACCGCATCAAGGGGCTGGAAGCCGGCGCCGACGATTACCTCGCCAAGCCGTTCGAGCCCAAGGAGCTCTTGCTCCGGATCAACGCGATCCTTCGGAGGATGCCGGAACCCAGCGCCGAGGATAGCGCGCCCAAACTGCTGACCCTGGGCGATTTCCGCTATGACATCGAGCGCGGCGAGATGTGGCAGGGGGAGGAGATGGTCCGCCTCACCGCCACCGAAAGCCAGCTGATGCGCATCTTTTCCGCCCGCCCGGGCGAGGCGCTGAGCCGCGCGAAACTGGTCGAGGAACTGGGCCGCGACAAGGGACAGGCCCAGGAACGCGCGGTCGACGTCCAGATCACGCGGTTGCGGCGCAAGCTGGAGGCCGACCCGAAACAGCCGCGCTACCTGCAGACGGTGCGCGGGGCGGGATACATGCTGGCGCCCGACTGACGGGTTGCGGCCCCGGGCGTTTCGCGGTTTGGTCGGGCGGAGTCGCGCCCTCCGGGCGCGTTTCTGAGTATTTTTGGAGAGAAGAAACAGGGGGGGCGCGATGACAACGGCACTTTTTACTCATGCGGATGCGCTGGATCATGTGACGCCCGAGGGGCACCCGGAGCGCGTGGCCCGGATCGAGCACCTGCTGCATGCGCTGGCGGGTTTGGACCTTGATCGTCGCAGCGCACCCGAGGTCGAGGAGGCGCAGCTGCGGCTGTGCCACCCGCAGCGGTATATCGATCGGATCCGCGGCGGCGTGCCGGACAGCGGGAATACCCAGCTGGATGCCGATACCTGGATGTCGCCGGGATCCTTCCGTGCAGCCTCGCGGGCGGCGGGAGCCGCCGTTGCGGCTGTGGACGCGGTGCTGGCGGGCGAGGTGGACAATGCCTTTTGCGCCATGCGACCGCCGGGTCACCATGCAGAAACAGAGACGCCGATGGGCTTCTGTTTCTTCGGCAACGTGGCCATTGCCGCGAAACATGCGCTGGAGACGCACGGGCTGAGCCGGGTTGCCGTGGTCGATTTCGACGTGCACCACGGCAATGGCACGCAGGACCTTCTGTGGGATGAGGCGCGCACACTGTTCATCGGCTCGCACCAGATGCCGCTCTGGCCCGGCACCGGCAGCGCGGAGGAACGCGGCGCCCATGACAACGTGCAGAACCTGCCCTTGCCGCCGGGATCGGGGGGCGCCGAGATGCGCGCGGCCTGGACCCCTGCCCTGTCGCGGATGCGCGCCTTCCGGCCCGAACTGTTGATCATCTCGGCCGGGTTCGACGCCCACCAGGACGATCCGCTGGCGCAACTGGAATGGACGGTCGAGGACTTCCGCTGGATCACGCGCGAATTGTGCGCGCTGGCGGCAGATGAATGCGGCGGACGCGTGGTGTCCTGCCTCGAAGGCGGCTATGACCTTGGCGCGCTCAGCGACAGCGGAAAGGCGCATGTGGAACTACTGATGGAGGCGGGCAGATGAGCGAAACCCCGGTCGAGGAAATGAGTTTCGAGCAGGCGATGGCCGAGCTGGAAAAGGTCGTGGGCCTGCTGGAACGCGGCGACGTGGCGCTGGAAGAGTCCATTTCGCTTTATGAACGCGGCGCCAAGCTGAAGAAGCGCTGCGAGGACAAGCTGAAGGACGCCGAGGAAAAGGTGGCGGCCATCACGCTGGACGGCGATGGCAACCCGGTGGGGACGAAGCCGGTCGAGGGGCTCTGATGGGCTTTCAGGACGGGCTGGCAGAGGCGGCCCGCACGATCGAGGATCACCTCCGGCACGTTCTGTCGGATTTGGGCGGCCTGCCGGTGGTGCAGGCGATGGGCTATGCTGCCGCGGGCGGGAAACGCCTGCGCGGCTATCTGGTGCTGGAAGGCGCGCGCATTCACGGCATAGCGCCTGCGCAGGCGATCTGGCCCGCCTGTGCCATCGAGGCGATCCATGCCTACAGTCTGGTGCATGACGACCTGCCCTGCATGGATGACGACGACATGCGGCGTGGGATGCCGACCGTCCACCGCAAGTGGGACGAGGCGACCGCCGTGCTGGCGGGCGATGCGCTGCAGACCCTTGGGTTCGAGCTGGTGGCCTGCCCAGACTGTCACCCGGACGCCGTGGTGCGCGCCGATCTCGCGCTCAGCCTGGCCCGGGCGGCGGGCGCGCGCGGGATGGTGCTGGGACAGGCGCTGGACATGGCGGCGGAACAGTCGGACACGCCCCTGAGTCTGGACCAGATCACCGCGCTCCAGGCGGGCAAGACCGGTGCGCTGTTCGGCTGGTCGGCCGAGGCCGGCGCGCGCATGGCGCGGGCCGACATCACCCCGCTGACGGGATACGCCCGCGCGCTTGGCCTCGCCTTCCAGATCGCCGACGACATCCTGGACGTCGAGGGCGATGCCACCCAGATGGGCAAGGCCGTGGGCAAGGACGCCGGCCGGGGCAAGGCGACATTCGTCAGCCTGCTGGGCATGGACGGGGCGAAACGCCGCGCCGAATCCCTTGTGACAGAGGCCTGCGACTGCCTATCTGTATACGGCAGCGAAGCTGGAAACTTGCAGGACGCCGCGCGCTTCGTTATTTCGCGCCGGACCTGACCAGACGGAGGGCGCCATGAGCGACCGGCCCCAGACCCCATTGCTCGACCGCGTTCAAGGCCCGGCCGATCTCAAGCATTTCTCGGATGCCGAGCTGGAGCAGCTGGCCGAGGAACTGCGCGCCGAGACGATTGCCGCCGTGTCGGAAACCGGCGGCCACCTGGGCGCGGGCCTGGGGGTGATCGAACTGACGGTCGCCCTGCACGCGATTTTCGATACACCCCGGGACAAGATCATCTGGGACGTCAGCCACCAATGCTATCCGCACAAGATCCTGACCGGGCGGCGCGATCGCATGAACACGCTGCGCCAGAAGGACGGGTTGTCAGGGTTCACCAAGCGATCCGAGTCGCCCTACGATCCTTTTGGTGCGGCCCATAGCTCGACCTCGATTTCCGCAGCCCTCGGCTTTGCCGTGGCGCGCGATCTTGGCGGTGTCTGCGACACGGGTCACGGCGATGCGATCGCGGTGATCGGTGATGGCGCCATGAGCGCCGGCATGGCCTTCGAGGCGATGAACAACGCCGGCCACCTGGGCAAGCGGCTGATCGTGATCCTGAACGACAACGAGATGAGCATCGCGCCGCCCACCGGCGCGCTGTCGTCCTATCTCAGCCGGCTTTATGCCGAGGCGCCGTTCCAGGACCTCAAGGCTGCCGCCAAGGGCGCCGTCTCGATGCTGCCCGAACCGTTCCGCGAGGGGGCCAAGCGGGCCAAGGAGATGCTCAAGGGCATGACCGTCGGCGGCACGCTGTTCGAGGAACTGGGGTTTTCCTACCTCGGGCCGCTGGACGGGCATGACCTGCACCAGTTGCTGCCGGTCTTGCGCACCGTGCGGCAGCGGGCGACCGGGCCGATCCTGCTGCATGTGCTGACCAAGAAGGGAAAGGGCTATTCCCACGCCGAGCACGCCCCGGACAAGGGCCACGCGCGGGCCAAGTTCGACGTGGTCACGGGCAAGCAGAAAAAGGCGCCCTCGAACGCGCCGTCCTATACCAAGGTCTTTGCCCAGGCGCTATTGCAGGAGGCGGCCGAGGACCCGCGCATCTGCGCGGTGACGGCGGCGATGCCCGATGGCACCGGGTTGGACCTGTTCGCGGAACGCTACCCCTCGCGCTGCTTCGACGTGGGCATCGCGGAACAGCATGGTGTGACCTTTTCCGCGGGGCTTGCGGCGGGTGGCATGCGGCCCTTCTGCGCGATGTATTCGACGTTCCTGCAGCGCGGATATGACCAAGTGGTGCATGACGTTGCGATCCAGCGCCTGCCGGTGCGCTTTGCCATCGACCGTGCCGGGCTGGTCGGGGCCGACGGGGCGACCCACGCGGGGTCTTACGACGTGGCCTACCTGGCGAACCTGCCGGGGTTCGTCGTCATGGCAGCCGCCGACGAGGCCGAGCTGAAACACATGGTCGCCACCGCCGCGGCGCATGACAGCGGCCCCATCGCCTTTCGCTATCCACGCGGTGAGGGCATGGGTGTCGAGATGCCCGAGCGTGGCGAGCTTCTGGAAATCGGCAAGGGCCGGATGATCCGCGAGGGCAAGGGCGTGGCAATCCTGTCCTTCGGTACGCGGCTGAAAGAGGTGCTGGAGGCCTGCGAGGCGCTGGAGGCGCGCGGCGTTTCCCCCACCGTTGCGGATGCGCGCTTTGCCAAGCCGCTGGACCGGGATCTGATCCTGGGCCTGGCGCGAGACCATGACGCGCTGATCACCATCGAGGAGGGCGCGGTAGGCGGCTTTGGCAGCCACGTCGCGCAGCTATTGGCCGAGGAAGGCGTCTTTGACACCGGGCTGAAGTACCGTTCGATGGTGCTGCCCGACATCTTCATCGACCAGGCCAGCCCACGCGACATGTACGCCGTTGCCAAGCTGAACGCCGAGGACATCGAGGCCAAGGTGCTGGCCACCCTGGGCGCCGCGGTTCTGGACAAACGCGCCTGACGATCAAGACCGGAAACCGGACCTGACGCGCGATGCTACAACATCGCGCGCAGCATCGCCGTGTTGGTCTGGATCACCGCGTTCAGTTCCGTCATGCGGGCAAGGCGTTGCTCGATACCCTTCTGGCAGGCATCCAGTTGCTCGACGATCCCCTCCAGCTCCTTGCGCGACTCCGACAGGCTGGCGCTTTCGATCTTGCACATCATCCGGGTCGAGCTGAGGCCCGTAACATACCGTTTCATGTCCAGGACGCTGCGGGCGAAACGCTTGGCCTCGGCCTCTACCCGCACCAGAGATGCCACGGTTTCGTCCAGGAATTTCTGACGATGGGCGGCCACTTCCGCCATCTCCACCTTGGCATCCATGCAGTCGGGATAAAGCGCCGCATTGGTGTCGAAACATTCGATCATCTCGTGTTCGACCGCAGTCGCGAAACCGAGGAACTGGCCGCACAGGATAGCGTCGCGCATCCGGGCAAAGACGCATGCGTCGCCGTCGACAAAGGTCTTTACCCAAGTCGACATCTCTTCGAGCATCTGGCTGTAGTTCACCGATATCGCGCTGATCGCGCCGCCGGCGTTTTCCAGCCGCGAGGCGATGATCCGCATGTTCATCGGCACCGTGCGGATCACCTTGAACGACTCCGTGAGGTCTGCGGTTTCCACCCCGACCTGCGCAATCGCCCGCGACATTTCCAGAAACCGCCGCTGCAGCGGGTCGATCCCCTGCCCGGTCGCAGTGGCGCGCGCCTCGAACTCGGTCGCAAGCGCGTGGCTCTGGAAGGTGTCGTAGCTGGAAAACCCCTGTGCCCTTATGACGGCCAGCAGCGCCTCGGCACTGTCCCTCGGGCTCAACCCGTCTTCCTTTTCGCGGCTCAGCAGATCGGCATACAGGCCCGACACCGTGGCAAAAAGCTCCGAACTTGGCTTGATCCGGGTCGAGATATACCCACCGTCCGCGGGAGAGACGAGCGCGAAGACCCAGTAGTACCGGCCGGTCTTGCTGCGGTTCTTGACGTAGGCCCCGGTGGGCTTGCCCGCCTTGATCCGATCCCACAGCAGGTGAAAGACCCCCTTGGGCATGTCCGGATGCCGGATCAGCTTGTGCGGCGCGCCAAGCATCTCTTCCCAGGGATAGGCGGCGACACGCTGGAACACACAGTTGCCCGCCTTGATGATGCCGCGCTCATCGGTGCGGGAGTAGAACAGTTCCGTCAGGTGAAACTGGGCCTCGGCGGCGGCAAAATTCGACTCGGCGGCAAAGCGCGGGTTGTGTTCCGTCATTGGTCAATCCTGGGGCAACAGGGCGTCAGGCAGAACACCGGCACGACGCCATTGAAGTGGGGAAAGACGGGGCCGTCCTGGCACGTCATGTCTAGATCATCGACCGCAACAGAGCGGTGTTGTTCTGGATCACGGCATTGAGGTCCATCACCCGGGCAAGGCGATCCTCGATTTCCTGCTGGCAGCTGTCCAGCTGTTCGACGATCCCGGCCAGAGAGCTGCCTGATTCCGACAGGCTGGCGCTTTCGATCTTGCACATCATCCGTGTCGAGCTGAGCCCGGTGACATAGCGTTTCATGTCGAGGACGCTGTGGGCAAAGCGCCGCGCCTCGCGTTCCACAGACGACAGCCTGTCGATGGTCTGCTGCATGAACCGCCGTTCATGTTCCGTCAGTTCGGCAATCTCGCGCGCGACGTCGATGGTGTCCGGATAGGCGTTCTGGCTGGTGCCGAAGCCGGTGATCATCTCGCGTTCGACGGCCGAGGCGAAACACAGGAACTGCCCCATGAAAATGGCACTGCGGATATGGGCAAAGACGCAATCGTCCCCTTCGACGAAGGTCTTGACCCAGGTCGACATCTCTTCGAGCATCTGGCTGTAGTTGACTGAAATCGCGCTGATCGGGCCTCCGACGTTTTCCAGCCGCGAGGCGATGATCCGCATGTTCATCGGCACTGTACGGATCGCCTTGAAGGCCTCGGTCATCTTGTCGGCCTCGTCCCAGACCTCGGCAATGGCACGCGACATGTCGACGAACCGCTGCAGCATCGGGTCCAGCGAACGCCCCATCTGGCGCGAACGGGCCTCAAACTCCGTCGCCAGAGCGTGGCTCTGGAAGTTGTCATAGGTGGCAAAACCCTGGTCGCGGATCCACTTCTGCAAGGTCTCGGCACTGTCCGCGGCGCTCATGCCGTCCTGCTCGTGCTTGAGCATCCCTGCATACAGCGCCTCGACCTCGGCCCGGAGGGAAGAGACCGGCTTGATCCGGCTCGAGATGTAGCCATCCTCGGTCGGCGCCACCAGCGCGTAGACCCAGTAGAATCGCCCGCAGATCCGCCGATTCTTGACATAGGCCCCGGTCGGCTTGCCCGCCTTCAACCGTTCCCAGAGCATGTGAAACACGCCCTTCGGCATGTCCGGGTGGCGGATCAGCTTGTGCGGGGCGCCAAGCAGCTCTTCCCATTCATGTCCCGCGACACGCTGGAACACCTCGTTGCCCGCCTTTATCACCGCCCGCTTGTCGGTGCGGGAATAGAAAGCCTCGTTCACCTGGAACGTGGCCTCTGATTTGGACACCCCGGACGGGAATGCGGGATCGAGTTCGGACATGGGCGCGCCTCCTGCTTGGGGCGACCCTAAAACGCAAACCCTTTTCGAATCCTGAACGCAAACGCGCGGCACCGGGGTGCCGCGCGTCCGATTTTCGTTGGATTTGATCCTTAACCCGGGCTCATACCCCGCATCTTCTCCGACCGGCGGCGCAGGATCTCGACCGTGGTCAGCAGCATGATCGAGATCGCGACAAGGATCGTCGCAACCGCCAGGATCGTCGGGCTGATCTGTTCCCGAAGGCCGGTGAACATCTGCCAGGGCAACGTCTGCTGCTGGGCAGAGCCGACGAAGATCACAACCACCACCTCGTCAAAGGAGGTGATGAAGGCGAACAGGCCACCCGAAATCACCCCTGGCAGGATCAGCGGCATCTGCACGCGGAAGAAGGTCGTGACCGGGTCCGCGCCCATATTGGCCGCCGCTCGCGTCAGCGAACGGTCGAAGCCCACCAGTGTCGCGGTGACGGTGATGATCACGAAGGGAATGCCAAGCGCGGCATGGGCCAGGACCACGCCCATCAGAGTCCCCTGCAGGCCGATCCGCGAGTAGAAGAAGTACATGCCGGCGGCCGAGATGATCAGCGGCACGATCATCGGCGAAATCAGGATCGCCATGATCGCGCGACGGAACGGCACATGTTCCGAGCTGAGGCCGATGGCAGCCAGGGTGCCGAAGCTGACAGACAGCAACGTCGCCAGCGGCGCGATGATCAGCGAGTTGCGCAGTGCCTGTTGCCATTCCGACGAGGTAAAGAAGTCGCGGTAATGCTTGAGGCTGTAGCCCTCGGGGTCGAACCGCAGCATCTCCGGCGTGAAGGTAAAGAAATCCTCGGCGTTGAACGACAGCGGCATGACCACGAGGATCGGCGTGATCAGGAAGACGAAGATCGCGCCGGCGATCACGCGGAAACTGTATTCCCACAGCACCTGCCCGGAGGTCAGGTAGGGCGGCAGCGGGACGCGGTGACGCCCCATGCCGATCCAATAGGTGAACCAGCCAAAGAACCAGCCAAAGATCGCACCGACCACGAGGCCCGGCAGGCCACCGAGCAGGTAGCCGGCCACCGCCATGACGGCAATCAGGACCAGCTTGAAGGTCTTTTCCAGTTTCGGGTCCAGCACGGCCAGCGCGACAAAGGCCAGCGCGGCCAATATCAGGAACCCCAGCAGGATGCCCATCAGGACCGATCCGTTGGCGGCCCCGACGAAGACCCCGGCAAAGCCCCCTGCTGCCCCGACCACGGGGGCAGAAAACTGGATCGGCTGTTTGACGGCTTGTGTCTCGACGGCCATTGCTCAGCGCTCCTGCGTCTTGGGCGCGGACATTGCGCGCGCCTTTTCGATTGCCGCCCGCATCACGTGCGGACGGAATTCGGTATCGGGCTGTTCCAGAAAAATGGTCATCCTCAGCCCCCGAGCTTCACGTTGTCGATGCCGACGATCCGGTCGTAGGCCCAGTAGAGGATCAGCACGACCGCCAGCAGGATCGTCCCAAGCGCGGCCGCGAGGCCCCAGTTCAGCGACGACGAGATGTGATAGGCAATCCGGTTCGAAATGAACGTACCGGTGGTGCCGCCCACGATCTCGGGCGTGATGTAGTAGCCGATCGACAGGATGAAGACCAGGATGCTGCCTGCCCCGATCCCCGGCACGGACTGCGGGAAGTAGACCCGCCAGAAGGACGTCCAGTTCGTCGCGCCCAGCGATTTCGCCGCGCGGACGTAGGTGGGCGGGATCGTGGACATGACCGAGTACATCGGCAGGATCATGAAGGGCAGCAGGATATGGGTCATGGCGATGATCGTGCCAAGCTGGTTGTTGATCATCACCAATCGTCCGTCATCGGCCACAAGTCCCAGCCAGACCAGCACGTCGTTGATCACCCCCTGTTGCTGCAGCATGACCTTCCAGGCCGAGGTCCGCACCAGCAGCGAGGTCCAGAAGGGCAGCAGCACCAGGATCATCAGCAGGTTGGCGGTGCGCATCGGCAGCGTCGACAGCAGGTAGGCCACCGGGTAGGCCAGCGCGATACAGCTGAAGGTGATGACAAGGCTCATGAACATGGTGCGCTTGAACAGCAGGCCGTAGATGCGTTCGTCCTCGTCCCGCATGGCGGCGCCATCCGGCGTCTTCTGCATGTCCACCGCGTTCAGGAAATAGCCGTTGGTGTATGCGGGGCTGTAGGTCTTGATGGTCTGCCAGACCCGTGTGTCCAGCCAGTCCTCGTCGATCTCGCCGAATGCGGCCTGAAGATCGGCAGTCTGGAAATCAGGGCTGTCCACCAGCGCGTCGGCTGCCTTGAGCATCTCGGCGCGGGGTCCGTTATAGGACGAGACATCGCCATCCCGCAGGTCTTCGTAAAGCCGGGTGACAACGAGGGTCCAGGGCTCTTCCTCGAACGGGCTGTCCTCGTCCTCGTCACGCACGAAGGTCGCGAACCGGCTGTAGGCCTCTGCCGTGCGCGGCAAGACATCGGCGATGTCGTCGCGCATCTCGAAGGCCGGGATAGGATCGTTGAAATCCTCGTTGTTCTCCTTGGCCTTGTCCTCGGCTTTGACCCAGGCCTTGTAGGCCGCCACGCTGTCGGCGGTGCCCATCAGCTCTGCCCAGGGTAGCGCCTCGTCCCAGGCCTCGTCGAGGTCCTCGAACTGGTCCAGGTAGACTTCGCCGATGTCGTCCAGGCCACGCCCCGACTTGCGGAACAGCGAAGACACGCCGGTCAGCTCGTAGTTGAGACGCGAGCCCAGCCGCGTGTGCAGCTTGTATTCGGCGGCCAGGAAGATGTCCGTGTAAGCCGCGTCGAAGACCGCATCGCCCGGCAGCTCGCCGCTGGTGTCATCCCAGTCGGCCAGCGCCTCGACGGTGCGGGGCAGCGTGTCGCGCACGATCTGGTTTTCCACCGACCGGAACAGCATGTCCGCGATGGGGGCAATGAAGGTCAGCAGCACGAAGATCAGCAGCGGCGCGATCAGGGCCAGCGCGCGCATCTTCTGCGCCCGCAGGGCCCGCGCCAGGCTGCGTTTCAGGGGTGTCCCGTCGGCGGCCAGCACCGGGCCCCCATTGCCGGAGCCGTGCCGCGGTTCACTTTCCCGCGCGTCCAGTGCGGCCGCCTCGTGAAAGGCATCCTCCGGCGTCGGTGCGTCGGACGTCTGCGGTCCGGATCCCTTCAGCGTGCTCATGCCGCGCCCTCCACTAGAATGAGTGTGCCCTCGGAATGGGCCTGTCTGATTTTCACGAGGTCCTGGTAGGCCGGATCGTGATAGGCGGCCTTGGCCGCGTCATAGCTGGGATAGGCGATCACCACGTGGCGCGCTCCCAGTTCCCCCTCGAGCACTTCGGCCCGTCCGCCGCGCACGATGTACCGCGCGCCAAAGCCGCGCATGATCGGGGTGTTGCCGTCGACATAAGGCTTGTAGGCCTCGGGATCGTTCACCGTCACATGGGCGATCAGGTAGCCCAGCGGCGCCTCTCCGGCCGGCTCGGGCAGATCCTCGTCATTGCCTTCGGCGACCATGATCGCGCTGGTCGCATTGTCCCGGCGGATCTTGGCAACGTCCTGGTAGTCGGGGTCGTGATAGGCCTTCAGCGCCGTATCGTAGCTGTCGAATTCAAAGACGACGTGCCGCTCGTTGGCCGTTCCCTCGACAACTTCGGCCTGCCCGCCGCGCACCAGGGGCCTGGCGCCGTAGCTCAGCAGGATCGGCGTGTCCCGGGCCACGTACTCCTTGTACGGTTCGGGATCGGTCACCGTGATGTGGCCGATGATATAGCCCTTCGGCATGTGGTGTCCCCGTCGTTTGTCTTGGTCCGTGGCGGGCGGTGCCGCCCGCCACGAACGATCTTGTCCTCACGGGGCGGGGATCATCCCCGCCACGGCGCGAGATCAGTTCTGGGCGAGCCAGGACTGGAATTTCGCGTCGATGTCGTCGCGGTAGTCAGCCCAGAACTCGTAGTTGTAGAGCAGGGTGTTGCCCGCGTTCGCCGGATCGGTCGGCATGTGCGGCGCCATGTCGATGCCCAGTTCGGCGTGCTGCGACACCATCGGGGCCGAGCTTTCGCGCGCCGGACCGTAGGAGATGTACTTGGCCTGGTCGGCCAGACGCTGGGTGTCGGTCGCGAAGTAGAGGAAGTCCATCACGCGCGCCAGGGCGTCGTCGGACAGGCCCTCGGGCACGATCCAGCCGTCAAGGTCGAACACCTGCATGTCCCAGAGCATCGCCACCGGCTGGTCCTGCTCCTCGATGACCGAGAAGAGGCGGCCGTTGTAGGTCGAGCCCATGAAGATCTCGCCATCCGCCAGCAGCTGCGGCGTGTCGGCGCCGGCCGACCACCAGACCACCTGATCCTTGATGGTGTCCAGTTTCGCAAGCGCGCGGTCCTGGCCTTCGTCGGTTTCCAGGACGTCGTAGATCTCGTCCTTGGCCACACCGTCACAGTACAGCGCCCATTCCATGTTGTTCAGCGGGCGCTTTTCCAGCGCGCGCTTGCCCGGGTAGGTTTCCAGGTCGAAGACGGCGCAGACGTCGGACGGCGGCTCGACGCCTTCCGGCACCATGTCGGAACGATAGCCGAAGGTGGTCGAGTAGACGATCTGCGGGATGAAGCAGTCGGAGACGATCAGGTCGCCGAAATCATCTTCCGCGCCGGTGCCATCGGGGGCTTCGGCCAGCACGTCGTCAAAGTCGATTTCCATCGCCAGGCCTTCGTCGCAGAGGCGGATCGCCGATGCGGCGGTCACGTCCACGAGATCCCAGGTGATGTTGCCGGCTTCGTTCATCGCGCGCAGCTTGGCCACCGCCTCGGCAGAGCTTTCGTCCCATGCCACCGACACATCCGGGTGCATTTCCAGATAGGGTTCGACGTAGGCTTTCAGCTGCGAGTTCTGGTAGGCACCGCCCCAGCTCACGATGGTCATGTCTTGCGACATGTCCTGAGCCGAAACGCCCGCGGCTGCCACGGTCAGGGCCGTGGAGGCCAGCAGTGTCTTTGTGAGTTTCATTATTTAACTCCCTAGTTAACCCGTTATCTTGGTTGAGGCGATGTTACGGGTACGAACCTCGCCCCAAGGTCGCGTCCCCGCGCGCGTGCAAACGGCGCAGGCGACGGCATTCGGATCACCCGGCGTCGAGTGCCCGGCAATCTTCGGGCAGCCAGCCGATCTCGATCTGGCTGCCGGGCTCCAGACGCACCTGGTCGGGTGCGTTACGGGTCTTGATGACGAAGTCGTCATTGCCCGCGACACGGAGCCTCGTACGGAAGATATCGCCCATGTAGATGAATTCCAGCACTTCGGCCTTCAAAGTGTGCGCGCCTTCCTTCAGGCGGTCCTTGTTGAACTCGACCCGCTCGGGCCGGATCGAAACCCGCGTGCGCTCACCCACTTCGCTGACGTTGACCGGAGTCGCGTCCAGCATCTCGCCGCTGTCCAGCTTCACCTCGCAGGTATCGCCCTTCATCGCCGTGACCACGCCTTCCAGCGTGTTGTTCTCGCCGATGAACTGCGCGACGAAGCTGTTCTGCGGCTTTTCGTACAGTGCGTCCGGCGGCGCCAGCTGCTGGATGCGCCCGTCGTTGAAGACGGCGACGCGGTCCGACATGGTCAGAGCCTCGGTCTGGTCGTGCGTGACGTAGACCACGGTGATGCCCAGCTGGTGCGCCAGATTGGTGATCTCGAACTGCATGTGCTCGCGCAGCTGCTTGTCCAGCGCGCCCAGCGGTTCATCCATCAGGACCAGCTCGGGCTCGAAGACCAGCGCGCGCGCCAGCGCGATCCGCTGCTGCTGACCACCCGACAACTGCGCCGGGCGGCGGCCGCCAAAGGCACCCATCTGGACCATGTCCAGCGCATGCTTGACCTTCTTTTCCCGGTCGGCCTTGCCGATCTTGCGCACCTCCAGCGGAAAGCTGAGGTTCTCGGCCACGGTCATGTGCGGGAACAGCGCGTAGTTCTGGAACACCATGCCGATGCCACGCTTGTGCGGCGGGATGTTGTTGATGCTGATGCCGTCCAGCTTGATTTCGCCATGCGTGGCGGTCTCGAACCCGGCCAGCATCATCAAACACGTGGTCTTGCCTGACCCGGACGGCCCGAGCATCGTCAGAAATTCGCCCTTCGGCATGCTGAGGTTCAGGTCTTTGACGACGAGCGTTTCGCCATCATAGCTTTTTTGCACGCGCTCAAAGGCGACAAATGCGTCGCCACTAGCTCCATCAGCCACGTCAGACTCCCTGTCTGTTATTTCGCGGATGTTTCTCCGCTGTATTGTGCTCAGACTAAAGCGCGTGACGTTTGGACATGCAAGCAAATCGCTGAAATCTGCGTATGCGGCAGGCAAATACGGCTCTTCCGGTTACAAAAACGGCGTGCAACCAGCCGATCGGAAGGTCAAATCGCCCGATTCGGGCAATATGCCTGCGCCCTTGACAGCGGTTTTGACCGCCACGGCCCGGCACGACATGCCATGACCACTGGTCAACGGAGCCGTCCGGGCAGAGTCCGCGCCAGGGTTTCGGGCACGATCAGCCGTGTCTCGGGCGTGATCCGGACCGCGATCTTCAGCAGGTGGTCCGGACGGAATGCGATGCAGCCTTCGGTCGGGAACCCCGGTCGGCGCCAGCGGTGCAGGAAGATGGCAGAGCCCCTGCCCCGTTCGGCCCGGGGCCAGTTCCAGTCGGTCAGCAAGACGAGATCATACAGGCGGTCGGCACGGCGCAGACGCTCATGGCTCCCCGCGTAGGGCGCGCGCACCATGAGGTTGTAGTTCTCATCGCCAGGATCGTCCGACCAAAGGTCACCCGGCCCGATCGGCACCGCCCAGTCGGCGGGTCGCGCGATCCGGTCAGGACGGTAAAGCATGCCCGTGATGCGGTGCTCCCCCGCCGGGGTGGCGCCGTCCCCCTCACGCTTGTCCGTACTCACGCCACCCCGTCCCACAGAACAGGGCCAGACCCGCCCTCCGAAACGCAGCCCGCGCGGCGTCAGGATCATGTCGCCGGCGCTCATCGTATTCCGGGCTCCAGCTCGCTCGGATCGGCGACCTCGACGCGCCAGAACGCGCGCGCCTCGGGCGGCAAGGCGGCCAGCGCGCATTCCCACTCCGGCCCCCGGATGGCGCGCCGCAGGGCCCAGGCCACCGCCTCTATGCAGGTGTCTGGGGTCAGGTTGTGATTAGGTCTGAGCGCCTGCGCCTCCCGGATCAGATCATCGCGCGATGCCCAGGGCGCAGGCGGCACCTCTGGCTGCCAGCCCGCAACGAAAATCGCCCGGGGCACGCTGGGCAGCACACTGGCAAAGCGCAGCCCCTCTTCCGCCGTCACCCGTCTCCGGAAAACATGAAACACGCCATCCAGCGCCGTGTAGGCCATGTTGTCCGACTCGAGGTTCATCCGCGCCTTCAGATCGTCCAGGAAGGCCCGGTATTCGCGGCTGGCGTGGCGGTATGTCCAGGGCTGCGGCATGGCTCAGGCCGCTTCGGCGCGGTTGATGCGCTGCATCACCTGGGCGCCGATCTCGAAGGATCGCAGGCGCGATGCGTGGTCGTGGATCTGCCCCGTCAGGATCACCTCGTCCGGCGCGAACCGGTCGATAAAGCCCCGCAGTTGCGCATCAACCTGCCCCGCGTCGCCCACGGCACTGATCCGCAGCGCCTCGTCCAGCGCGGGCATCGCGCCCGGGGGCACCACAGAGGACAGGTCCTCGACCGGGGCGGGCAACTTGCCCGGCTTCCCGGTCCGCAACCGGAAAAAGGCCTGCTGCATTGTCGTACGCAGCCTTCGCGCCTCGGCCTCCGTATCGGCGGCAAAGACGTTGATCGCCACCATCGCATGGGGCCGGTCCAGCGTGGCGGAGGGCCGAAAATGCCGCCGGTAGACCTCCAGCGCCTGTTCCAGCGCCTGCGGCGCGAAATGCGAGGCAAAGGCATAAGGCAGCCCCAAAAGAGCCGCCACCTGCGCCCCGTGCAGCGAAGACCCCAGGATCCACAGCGGCACCTCGGTCCCCTCGCCCGGCAGCGCGCGCACCGGGCGGCCTTTCTGCGGCGGCCCCAGTAGCTCGCGCAGCTCGCCCACCTCGGCATGGAATTGCTCGGCGCGTTCCGGATGCACCCCCAGCGCCCGCATCACCATCGCGTCGCCCCCGGGCGCGCGGCCAAGGCCAAGGTCGATCCGGTCGGGGTACAGCGTCGCCAGCGTGCCAAAGGCCTCGGCCACGGCCAGGGGCGCGTGGTTGGGCAGCATGATGCCCCCGGCCCCCACGCGCATCCGGCTGGTCAGACCGGCGACATGGCCCACAAGGACCGCCGTCGCCGCCGAAGCGATGCCCGGCATGTTGTGATGTTCCGCCATCCAGTAGCGGTGATAGCCCCAGGCCTCGGCCTTTTGGGCAAGATCGCCGGTGTTGCGCAGCGCGTCGGCGGCGGTGAACCCCTCGGGCACCGGCGACAGGTCGAGCAGGGAATAATGCATGTGCGTCTCCTTCGGACCAAAGCTAGGCACGCGAGGCCGCGCTGACAACGCCGCCTCCCCTGCGCCACCGGCTTGGGACCGCCTATCGTTTCTTTGGGCTGAAAATACCTTTGGGGGTCCGGGGGCAAGGCCCCCGGCGACCACCACGGGCGCTCACTTACAGCAGGTGTCCCGACTTCGCCGCCTTCACCGCCAGGTAATGCGTGTTGTGCACGGTCTCGCCCACCTTCAGCGGGACGCGCTCGGCCACGCCAATGCCGCAGCTTTCCATCATCCGCATCTTGGCCGGATTGTTGGTCATCAACCGGACAGCGGAAAATCCCATCTTGTCCAGGATCTGCGCCCCCAGCCGAAAATCGCGCTCGTCGTCCTCGAACCCCAGCCGGTGGTTCGCCTCGACCGTGTCGAACCCCTGGTCCTGCAAGGCATAGGCGCGCATCTTGTTCGCCAGACCGATCCCGCGCCCTTCCTGTTGCAGGTACAGCAGCACGCCCGCGCCTTCCTGCCCCATCTGCATCAGCGCCGCGTTCAGCTGCGGGCCACAGTCGCATTTCAGCGACCCCAGCAGATCGCCCGTAAAACAGGCCGAATGCAGCCGCGCCAGCACTGGCCGGGCACGGTCGGGGCGGCCGATCTCGATGGCATAATGTTCTTCGGACCCGTCCGCGGGGCGATAGATGTGCAGACGCGCGTTTTCGGCGGCGCGCAGGGGCACGCGGGCGGAGACCACATGCTCCAGCTCCGGCAGGGCCTCCAGCAGCGGGGCCGCCTCCATGCCGTCTATTTCCAGCAGGCCCTGTGCCGCGGCGGTTCCGGGCGCCACGGGCACGACCAAGGCTGCCGGCAGCAACCGCGCGCCCTTGCACAACTGCAGCCCCAGCCGGTGTAGCATGACCGAGCCGTCGCGCCGGGTCTGCAACGGGCCTTTCATCGGGTTAGCCAGGTCATCGGCGGGATCGGCCAGGTCCTGCACCCAGGACAGGCGCGCATCCCCGGGCACGATCACCCGCGCCACGTCGCCGTCATAGGCCCGCGCCTTCAACGTGGCCGCCCGCCGATCGGTCAGGGCCAGGTCCAGAGGCCCCAGCGCCCGCATCGCGCGCAGCCGCGCCTCGGACAGGGTCTCGGCAGCGGCGACGAGCACATGCGCGCCATCCGCGCGCAGACCCACGGGCACCCCCATGCGCAGGTCCGCCCGGGCCCGCGCCAATGTTTCATTCAGGTCCGGACCCAGTCCCACCTCTGCACCCTCCGGCTGGTCAACTCCCCGGCATCCTGTAACATTTCCGCCCTCAGCACACGAGGACGTGAAAGTCTTGCAGCAAAGCTTGCCGGAGGCGCACTCTGTCCACATCTGCGAGAAAAGGCAACACGGAGGGCCGCACAATGGCGCAACTGCGAAACATCCTGCTGGTCGACGACGAAGAGGACCTGCGCGAGGCCCTGGCCGAGCAACTGGTCATGACCGAGGACTTCGAGGTCTTCGAGGCGGATGCAGGCGCCAGCGCGATGGCCCGGGTCAAGGAACAGATCTACGACCTGGTGATCCTGGACGTCGGCCTGCCCGACACCGACGGGCGCGAATTGTGCCGGTTGATGCGCAAGCAGGGCGTGAAGTCGCCGATCATCATGCTGACCGGACATGACAGCGACGCCGACACCATCCTTGGCCTCGATGCGGGCGCCAACGACTATGTGACCAAGCCGTTCAAGTTCCCGGTCCTGCTGGCGCGTATCCGCGCCCAGCTCCGCCAGCACGAACAGTCCGAGGACGCGGTGTTCACCGTCGGCCCCTATACCTTCAAACCCTCGATGAAGATGCTGGTCACGGAAGACGAAAAGAAGATCCGCCTGACCGAGAAAGAGACCAACATCCTCAAGTTCCTCTACCGGTCGACAGAGGGTGTCGTGCCGCGCGACACCCTGCTGCACGAGGTCTGGGGCTACAATGCCGGCGTGACGACGCACACGCTGGAAACGCATATCTATCGCCTGCGGCAAAAGATCGAACCCGATCCGTCGAACGCGCGCTTGCTGGTGACAGAATCTGGCGGATACCGCCTTGTAAGCTGAGTGGCACACACTTAGGTCGCATTGCACGGAACAAAGATGCACGGCTAAGTTTTGTTTCGAGCGGATTTGACCCAGATCATAGTTTCATGACTCGGTCATGTTTTAATCTGGCTCCAAGAGGTCCCGTCGCATGTGCGGGTTATCGCATGCACCTCCCTGTTGGACCTGGCCGGGCATCATGCCCGGCCTTTTTTTGTTCCGATCCGTCAAGGGGTTCCAATACGCACGCAAAGGGTCGGGTCCCGGCGATGACACCGGGACCCCGGGGTGCGTCCCGTGAGTGCCGAAGGGGGCGTTCCCGTGTCAGTGCTATCCCGATTTACGCGCGAGGGCATAAGGGTAAACAAGGGGCCGTCGTTCCCCTTGGCCGCCACGCCGACAGCCCCTAGGCGGCGGGATCGTTCCGCACGGGGTCCAGTTCCGCCTCGTCGCGCAGGTTGTCGCGCAGGGTCATCACCTCGTCTCGCAGTCTTGCCGCGTCGCTCATGGTCAGCCCCGCCCGTTCCAGGAAACAGCGCGCGATATCCGCGCTCTGGGCCTGTAATGCGCGCCCCTCCTCGGTCAGCCGGATGCGCACCTGGCGTTCGTCCTCCGGGTCGCGGCGCCGGGTCACAAGGCCCTTGGCCTCCAACCGTTTGACAAGGGGCGTCAGGGTGTTCGAGGCCAGTTGCATCTGCACCGCCAGCGATCCCAGCGGCCGGTCATCCGCCGACCAAAGCGCCGTCAGCACCAGGTATTGCGGATAGGTCAGGCCAAGCGGATCCAACAGCGGCTTGTAGGCCTGCTGCATGGCGTGGCCCGCCGAATACAGTGCGAAGCAGAGCATTTCCGAGGGAGAGAGAGAACTGGACATGACACAGGAATAGATCGCGCAGGATAAAATCGCAAGCATTGACAAATCCACACACGACACAGATGTTTCGCACACGATAAATTCCTGCACGAAAGGAGAATGTCATGAGTGTCGACACGAAATACTGGACCGAGGCCTGGGCCACCGGCGGCGGCCGCAACGGCTCTGCCGGCCTCGAGACGGGGATGCTGACGGTCACGATGACCAGCCCGACCGAGCTGGGCGGCTCGGGCAAGGGCCACAACCCCGAAGAGCTCTTCGCCACCGGCTATGCCGCCTGCTACCTCGGCGCCATGCGCTTTGTCGCCCAGAATGAAAAGCTGGGCACCGTGCCCGAAGACGCCAAGGTCACGGCCCATGTCGGTATCGGTGGGCGTAGCGAAGGTGGCTTCGGCCTGAAGGTGAAACTGGCGGTCTCGATGCCCGGCGTCGACCGTGACGTGGCCGAAAAGATCGCCGAGCGCGGCCACTTCATCTGCCCCTATTCGCACGCAACCAAGGGCAATATCGAGGTCGAGACCGAAGTCGTCTGACCCAGTTGGCGCGGGGCGCGGCTTCAGCCGCCCTGCGCCTCTATGAACTGGCGCACGGCCTCCTGGACATGGCGGAAACGATCCCCGCCCAGGTGCTTACCACCGTACCAGCGAGTCACCACCACGATGGTATCACGCAGGTCCTCGCGCTCCAGCATCCTCAGGATCACCATGCCGGCGCCGCTTTCGCCATCGTCGTTCTTGAGCGGGCCGCCCTCGGTCAGGCAGGCCCAGGTGTTATGCGTGGCCTTGGCGAATTTCTTGCGCCGTTTCAGCTCCTTGAGAAAGGCCGCCGCGTCGTCGGCACTGCGGCACGGCCCGCCGGAGACCGCGTAGCGCGACCCCCGGTCGCTGATGATATTCTCCAGCACCAGCACGGGCGCCTCAATGTGTCCCGGTGCGCGGCAGCCGGTCCAGGAATTCGGCCGGGTTGAAAAGATCGACGTAGCCGCCGACACCATAGGCCCGGCATTCCAGGAAACGGTCCGGCGCGCAGCGGCGGTACAGGTCGTCGGTCAGGGCCAACACGCCATGCACGTCGTCAAAGGCCCAGCTGATGAGGAACCCCGGCGCGCTGACCGCGCGCACGGAATTGCCCGTCGCCCCGTCCAGCCAGACGGCGACCTCGTCCCGGTCCAGCGCCTCGCGCGGGGCCGGCAGAGCGTTTTCGCGGTACTCATCCCACAGCATGATCTCGTCGATGCCCAGCGCCTGCAGGTAGTCACTCAGCATCGGTTCCATGATCGCGGGCATGCAGTCTTCTTCGGGCGGATAGATGCCCTGCGCCGTGCAATAGCGGGTCAGCGCCGCGCGCATCCCGTCGTCGGTATCGTCGCGCTCTATGTTCAGCGCCCAGAGCCAGACCGTCCGCTCGAACAGCGCCCGGTCCCGGGCCCCGATCGCCTGGCGCACCGCCTCCCAGCGCAGCGGGCTGCCGGTTTGCTTGATGAGGTCGGGAAACTCGTCCGGCGCCGGGTTTTCGGGCATGGGCGGGGCCTCGGCCAGCGCGCTCAACTCGTCGGCGGAGGACACGGTGATGCGCGCAGGCCCGTAATGGGTCGTGTCCGGATGATGCCCCGGAACGGTGAAAAACGGGTTGTAGACCGCAAAGACGTGGTCGTAGTCGCGCGCCCAAAATTCCAGGACGGGAAGCTCTGTCGGGGGATGCTGAATGGCCCGGCCAATGTGATGCATGGGGTCCTGTCGTCGTCTCGTATCAAAGTGCAAACGGGCGGCCCAAAGGCCGCCCGTCCGGGAAACTGCCGACGGCGTGTGCCGCCGGCGGACAGCGGGGATCACTCCTCCGCTTCTTCCTTTTGCTTGGTGATCTCTTCACCGGTCTCTTGGTCGACCATCTTCATCGCCAGGCGCACCTTGCCGCGGTCGTCAAAGCCCAGCAGCTTGACGTAGACTTCCTGGCCTTCCTTCAGAACGTCCGAGGGATGGTTCAGGCGGCGGTTCTCGATCTGGGAGACGTGCACCAGCCCGTCACGCTTGCCAAAGAAGTTCACGAAGGCGCCGAAATCGACGATCTTCACGACCTTGCCCTTGTAGACCTTGCCCTCTTCCGGCTCTGCCACGATCGAATAGATCATGTCATAGGCCTTCTGGATGGACTCACCGTCCGGCGAGGCGATCTTGATGATGCCCTCGTCGTTGATGTCCACCTTGGCGCCCGACACTTCGACGATCTCGCGGATCACCTTGCCGCCCGAGCCGATCACTTCACGGATCTTGTCGGTCGGGATCTGCATGGTCTCGATGCGCGGTGCGTGCACGCTGAACTCACCAGCCGAGGACAGGGCCTTGGCCATCTCGCCCAGGATGTGCAGGCGGCCGTCCTTGGCCTGTGCCAGCGCGGCCTTCATGATCTCGGGCGTGATGCCCGCGACCTTGATGTCCATCTGCAGCGAGGTGATCCCGTTCTCGGTGCCCGCAACCTTGAAGTCCATGTCGCCGAGGTGATCCTCGTCGCCCAGGATGTCGGTCAGGATCCCGTAGGAACCGTCCTCTTCCAGCACCAGGCCCATCGCCACACCGGCAACCGGCGCCTTCAGCGGAACGCCCGCATCCATCATCGACAGCGAGCCACCGCAGACGGAGGCCATCGAGGACGAGCCGTTGGATTCGGTGATCTCGGAGACCACGCGGATCGTGTAGGGGAAATCGGTTGCCGCCGGCAGCACCGCCTGCAGCGCGCGCCATGCCAGTTTGCCGTGGCCGATCTCACGACGACCGGGCGAGCCAACGCGGCCAACCTCGCCCACCGAATAGGGCGGGAAGTTGTAGTGCAGCAGGAAGTTCGAACGGTAGTTGCCGTGCAGCGCGTCGATGATCTGCTCATCGTCGCCGGTGCCCAGCGTGGTCACGACCAGACCCTGGGTTTCGCCACGGGTGAACAGCGCCGACCCGTGGGTCCGCGGCAGCAGGCCGGTTTCGCAGACGATCGGGCGCACCTGGTCAAGGGCGCGGCCGTCGATGCGGCGGCCGTTCTTGACCACATCACCGCGCAGCACCATCGATTCCAGCTTCTTGATCGCGGAACCCAGGTTCGGATCTTCAAGCTGTTCCTCGCTGAGGCCGGCCTTGATCTCTTCCTTGACGGCGGCAACCGTGGTCACGCGCTCCTGCTTGTCCGAAATCGCGTAGGCGGCGCGCATCTTGTCTTCGCCCGCGGCCTTGATCACGTCGAACAGCGCCGAGTAATCCGGCGGCTGGAAGTCGAAGGGCTCCTTGGCCGCGTCTTCGGCCAGCGAGATGATCAGGTCGATGACCGGCTGGATCTGCTCATGCGCGAAAAGAACCGCGCCCAGCATCTCGTCTTCGGTCAGTTCGTAGGCTTCGGACTCGACCATCATGACCGCGTCCTTGGTGCCCGCGACAACCAGGTCGAGCCGCTGCTCGGGGTTGTTGCGCAGCTGGTCCATGTCCTCGACGGTCGGGTTCAGGACGTATTCACCATCTTCAAAGCCGACGCGCGCACCGGCGATCGGGCCCATGAAGGGCGCGCCGGAAATGGTCAGCGCGGCGCTTGCGGCGATCATCGCCACGATGTCCGGGTCATTGACCAGGTCGTGCGACAGGACGGTGCACATCACCAGCACTTCGTTCTTGAAGCCGGGGACGAAGAGCGGGCGGATCGGACGGTCGATCAGGCGCGCGGTCAGCGTTTCCTTCTCGGTCGGCCGTGCTTCACGCTTGAAGAAGCCACCGGGCACCTTGCCGGCCGCGTAATATTTTTCCTGGTAATGGACGGTCAGCGGAAAGAAGTCCTGGCCTTCCTTCTGCTGCTTGGCAAAGGTCACGTTGGCCATGACGCTGGTCTCGCCCAGGGTGGCGATGACGCTGCCGTCGGCCTGACGGGCAACCTTGCCGGTTTCCAGTGTGAGCGTTTCCTCGCCCCACTGCATCGACTTTTTGACTTCTTTGAACATCAGTTATCCTCTAGGAGGCGCTCCGGCCCCTGCCGGTCCTCCGTTTGAATGGCGGCCCCATTGCCGCCGACCCCTTCATCATCCCATGCGCCGGGGTCAAAGCGTCACGTCTCAGATGACTGGCGCCATACAGCAGCAAGCGCCTTTTGTGAAGCCGTTGCGTTCCATGCCAGCCGCCCCAAAGTCCGATTTTTTGCGGCCCGGCAGGTTCTTGGCGGCGGGTTCGGCCCGGATCATTGCCATTTGCCGTTACCGGAGGGCGTGTTACAGCGCGGAACGTGATTTCATCAGGCCAAACCCATGAACATTCTTCAGATTGCTTCTCTCCTCATCGTCCTTGCCGCGGTCTTTGGTGCCATCAACTATTTCGTCCTGCGCCTGCCTTCAGCGATCGGCATCCTCGTCGTCGCCCTGCTGACCTCGATGGCGGCCCTTGCGCTAGACACGATGGTGCCCTCGCTCACGCTGGCCGAGGATCTGCGCGCCATCGTCACCGGCATAGATTTCTCCGACGCCCTGCTGGAAGGGATGCTGGGACTGTTGCTGTTTGCGGGCGCCCTGCACGTCAAACTCTCGGACCTGCGCGCGGTCTGGCCCACTGTCCTGCTGATGGCCACCATCGGCGTGGCACTGTCTACCGCGGTGATCGGGCTTGGCTTTCACTGGCTGACCGGCGCGCCGCTGCTGATTGCGCTGGTCTTCGGGGCGCTGATCTCGCCCACGGATCCCGTCGCCGTCATGGGCGTCCTGAAACAAGCCAACCTGCGCAAATCACTGGAAACCCAGGTCGCGGGCGAAAGCCTGTTCAATGACGGCGTGGGCTATGTCGTCTTCCTGGTGCTGGTCGGGCTGGCCTTTCCGGCGCTCTCGCATGGCCACGGCGATGCCGCCCACGCCAGCCCCGCGCTGGACGCGGCCAGGCTCTTTGCACAGGAGGCGCTCGGCGGCGCGGTGCTGGGTCTTGTCCTGGGCTGGCTGACCTTCCGCGTCATGCGCCATATCGACGATTATTCCCTCGAGGTGCTGATGACCTTGGCGCTGGCCTTCGGCGGCTACGAACTGGCCATCGCGCTGCATGTCTCGGCCCCCATTGCGGCGGTCTGCGCCGGCCTGCTGATCGGCGACATCGGGGCCAAGCACGGCATGTCCGAGGAAACCCGCGAATACGTCGAGAAATTCTGGGTACTGGTGGACGAGATCCTGAACGCCGTGCTCTTCATGTTGATCGGGGTCGAGATCTTTGCCGTGCAACTGGAAACCGACACGCTGGTGACCGGCGTGATCTGCATCGCGCTGGCTCTGTTCGGGCGGCTTTGCGCGGTGGTGGTACCGATCCTGATGCTGCGGCCGTTCCGGAGTTTCGCCCCCGGCGTCATGCCGATCATGACCTGGGGCGGGCTCAAGGGCGGCATCTCTGTCGCCCTCGCCCTGTCGCTGCCCGACAGCGAGTGGAAGCCGCTGATCCTGACCGTCACCTACGTGATCGTGGTCTTCTCGATCATCGTGCAGGGGCTGACCATCGGCAAGCTGGCCAACCGGGTCGGGCGCGAACCCGACCTGGTCTGAGTCACAGGCCCGCCCTGTCCAGCGTCGCGCGCTCTGCCCGGTTCAGCCGCTCCAGCGCCTCGTCCGGGCCTCCTGCCCGGCGCCAGATCGCCAGGCAGGATTCCGGCGACCAGGGCAGCACCGCCCCGGCCATCCAACGCCGCAGCGGCGCCGGCAGGCTGTCGTAGACCCGCATCGCATCGCCACGGCGGCGGCGCGGCCTGATCGCCACCGCACCACGGTTGCCGTTGCGGCGGGCCATCACGCCACCTCTCGCGCGTCCCGCCACTGGGGGAACGGGTCCGGTTGTTCCGCCCCCGTCACCTCAGACACAAGACAGGCCTCCAACCGCGCCTTCAGGTCGGCCCAGTCGATCCCCGCACCGATAAAGACCAGTTCCTGCCTCCGGTCGCCAAAAGGCTCGGCCCAATGGGCCAGGAAATACTCCTGCGCCCGCGCATCCTTGGGCCAGTTCTCCTTCGGGACCGTCGCCCACCACTTGCCCAGCGGCTTCACGCTCGACAAGGCGCCCGCCAGCGAGAATTCGGCCACCCAGTCGGGCCGCGTCGACAGCCAGAAATGCCCCTTGGCCCGGATCACGCCCGGCAGGCTGCCGTTCAGCAGCGCGTGGATACGCTCCGGGTCAAAGGGGTCGCGCGCCCGGAAGACGTAGCTGGCGATGCCGTATTCCTCGGTCTCGGGGACGTGATCGGCAAAACCGTACAACTCCTTCGCCCAAGCGGCATGTTCGTGCGCCTTGTCGAAATCGAACAGCCCGGTTTCCAGGATCTCGGCGGTCGCCACCTCGCCGTGATCCGTGCGGATGATGCGCGCATCGGCATTCAGGCTGCGGATGATTTTTTGCGCTGCGTCCACCTTGAGCGCGCCCGCATCGCTGACCTTGTTCAGAACGACGACATCGGCAAACTCGATCTGGTCCGTCAGCAGATCGACAAGGGTGCGCTCGTCTTCCTCGCCCAGGCTTTCGCCCCGGTCCGCCAGGAAATCATGGCTGGAGAAATCCTCCAGCAGGTTGCAGGCATCCACCACCGTCACCATCGTGTCCAGCCGCGCGACATCCGACAGGCTCTGGCCCGCGTCATCCCGGAAGGCAAAGCTTGCCGCCACCGGCAGCGGCTCTGCGATGCCGGTCGATTCGATCAGCAGCGTATCGAAACGCCCTTCTTCAGCCAGGCGCCGCACCTCGACCAGCAGGTCCTCGCGCAGGGTGCAGCAGATACAGCCGTTGGACATTTCCACCAGCGTCTCGTCCGTCTGGCTGAGGTTCGCGCCGCCCGCGCGCACAAGGTCGGCGTCTATGTTCACCTCGGACATGTCGTTCACGATCACGGCGACGCGCCGCCCTTCGCGGTTGTTCAACACCCGGTTGAGCAGCGTGGTCTTACCCGCCCCCAGGAATCCGGAAAGCACGGTCACGGGGATGCGGGGATCGGTGTCGGGCATGGTCAAGCTCCCTATTCGACAAGAAACAGGGGTGCGTTATAGTATAACATAACAATCTCGACCAGCCCCAAACCCCACCGCGCAAAGAAAAACCGCGCTTCCCGGGGGGAAACGCGGTCAATCCGTTCAGCGACGGGACAGTGCCTTAGCGGCGGATGCCCAGGCGGCCGATCAGCGAGCGATAGCGCTCTTCGTCCTTGCCCTTGAGGTAGTCCAGCAGCTTGCGGCGCTGGGCAACCATCATCAGAAGGCCACGACGCGAGTGGTTGTCCTTCTTGTGGGTCTTGAAGTGTTCGGTCAGGGTCGAGATACGCGAGGTCAGGATGGCCACCTGCACTTCGGGCGAACCGGTGTCGCCTTCCTTGGTGGCGTATTCCTTCATCAGGCGGGTCTTTTCTTCCGCGGTGATCGACATCGGGGTCTCCTTTCGGATCAAAGGGTTATGGCACAAGCCGGGATGTCGTCCAGCAAGGCCCGTGGAGAGGTCCGCCAAAGCGGATGCGCGCAGGTACGCGATTCCTGCCCCCTTGGCAAGCCCGCTAACCTACGTCGCCAGGTCCAGCGCGGCGGCATCGCTTTCGCCCACCAGCACGATCAAGGACAGCGGCGGCGCCTCGGCAGTGGGCAGGCTGGCCAGAACCGTCCCGCCCAGGCGGATCTCGGTCGTCTCCGGATCATCCTCGCGGGCGGACACCTCCAGCTCGGGTTCCGGTCCGCCGGCGCTGTCGTCATAGACGATCACCAGCTGATCTTCCTCCGCGTCGTAGTCCAGCGGGTCCGCGCCGGCAAGCTCTGCCGACGCGTCGTCCGGCGCCGCCGGCACATCGACCCCAAAAGACTCCAGCTGCAAGGCCCCTGCCCCCGTGTCTGCCAGCTCAGCATCCTCGACCGGGTCCAGCCCGGCGAGGTTGATCAACCCCATGCGCGCAAAC
Organism: Mameliella sp. LZ-28; assembly: GCF_012274245.1. Taxonomy (NCBI): domain Bacteria; kingdom Pseudomonadati; phylum Pseudomonadota; class Alphaproteobacteria; order Rhodobacterales; family Roseobacteraceae; genus Antarctobacter; species Mameliella sp. LZ-28. The sequence continues at coordinate 227,528 of NZ_JAANYX010000034.1, forward strand.
AGCGACCGCCCGTCCTCAAGCGCGGTGCCCTCCGGCGTGCCCTCGTCGATCCCCTGCGGAAAGAACTGGAACACCCCCAGTGAGGCCGGCGACAGGGGCGAGGCCGGCAGGCCATCGTCCCCATCGTCGCCCGTATCGGCAAGCGCCTCGTCCGCATCGTCACCGATGCTGACGATGGCCACCGAACCAAGCGCTATCAGCCCCATGAGCCCGGCCAGTAGATACATCGCTGCAGCCCCGTTTTCCGCCCTACCGGCAACGACGGGCACACCACGCCGCCCCGGTTCAGGCCGCGACTATGGCAGCACGGGGTAAAGCAAGGCTTACTCGGCCTCGTCGATCTTGATTTCCTCGATCAACGCGGTCGCCCAGTCGCCCAGGATCGGGATGAACTCGATCTGGCTCAGCAGCAGGACAACGACCGAAACCAGCGCCGTGGCCCCCAATGCCGTCCCCAGGCCCAGCATCATGCCCCGCAGGAACTGAAAGGCCATCAACCGCGCCAGGTTGTTGTGCACCCGGACAAAACGGTGCTGATTCAGGCGCTTGACCTCATCGGCCAGACGCGCCACTTCCTGCCGCAGGGCCTCGGTCTCTGTCTCAGGCGGCATAGCGCATCTCCATCGGCCAGGGTTCGGGGTGGACCGCGTAGGACACATAGAGCGGGTGGCGCGGGTGGCCCGCCTTTGTCAGACCCAGGTGGCGCACATCACCCCGCAGCAGTGGCGCCGCCCGCGGCCCCGCCCCTTGCAAGGCGCCATGCACACCCCAGGCCGCCAGCGTCAGATCCGCCGCGCCCGACCAGTCGCGCAACAGTGCGGCATTCTCCGGCCCTTCCGGGTCCTCGGCGCGGCGCAGGTCCTGGGGCCGGGTGGCGCGAAAGGCGAACAGGTTGGCGATCCGCATCGCCCCATAGCCCAGCGCCTTCGTCCGTCGCTGGCAGCGCTCGATGGTCGGGTCGTTCGCCAGCTCACTGGCGGTCGAGGGGTTGAGCATCACGAACAGCACCTCTCCCGCGCCCGGATCCCAGACCCGGCGCAGCCCGTAACGATAGCGCTCGCAAGGCGAATACCAGGCAGTGCTGCGCTCTCCATCCTTTTCCGCGTGCCTTTCGATCATGGCCGCAAGCTGCCCCGCCCGCGCCGGGGGTTCAAGGGCGATTGACATTCACACCTGCCTGCGGCCCCCTGCCGCCACAGTCACCGGAGCACCCCATGAACATCCAGATGATCGAGGCCGCCGCCACCCGCGCCCGCGGCATCACCCGCCGCACGCCGCTCTTGTCCTCGCCGACGCTGGACGCCATCGCCGGGCGCCGCGTCCTGGTCAAGCCCGAGTGCCTGCAACATACCGGCAGTTTCAAGTTCCGCGGTGCCTGGTCGGCCCTGACCGCCCTGCCGGAAGACCAGCGCGCCAAGGGCGTGATCGCCTTTTCCTCGGGCAACCACGCGCAGGGGGTGGCGCTGGCCGCGCAAAAGCTGGGGGTTCCGGCGGTGATCCTGATGCCGTCAGACGCGCCCGCCGCCAAGATCGAGGGCACTCGCAGCTACGGCGCCGAGGTCGTGCTCTACGACCGGACAACCGAAAGCCGCGAAGAGATCGGCGCCGCGATTGCCGCCGAACGCGGGCTGACGCTGGTCAGACCCTACGACGAACCGCAGGTCATCGCCGGCCAGGGCACCTGCGGACTGGAAATCGCCGAACAGGCCGCCGAGGCAGGTGTGACAGAGGCCGACGTGCTGGTCTGTTGCGGCGGTGGCGGCCTGACCGCCGGGATCGCCCTGGCGCTGGAGGCCCGCGCGCCGGGGCTGCGCGTGCGTCCCGCCGAACCCGAGGGCTACGATGACACCGCGCGCTCGCTGCACTCGGGCAGTCGCGAGCGTAACGCGCAAGAGGCCGGTGGTCTCTGCGACGCGATCCTGACCCCGATGCCCGGAGAGCTGACCTTTCCGATCAATGCCCGCCTCTGCGGCCCCGGCGTGGTGGTGACGGACCAGGAGGTGCTGCGTGCCATGTCGCTGGCCCTGCGGCACCTCAAGCTGGTGGCTGAACCGGGCGGTGCCGTGGCCCTTGCGGCGGCGCTCTTTCACGGTGACGAACTGGCCGGTGATGCGGTGATCTGCACCATTTCCGGCGGCAACCTGGATCCGGCCATGCTGGCCCGCGCACTCGAGGTCTAGGCGCGCCGGGAGGTCAGGAAAACCCCGCTCCCGACGTTGCGTCAACCTGCTATACTGCAGGCCAGACACGCCTGTTGGGAGACACCCATGTTCCGCCGCCTGACCATTGCCGCCGCGCTCCTGCTTGCCACGCCGCTGGCCGCGCAGCAGGACCGCCTGCTTGGGTTCGACCTCGACAGCTTTGGCAAGACCGTCCTGTCGCGCAAGCAGTTCGGCAGCGATGTCATCCCCGAGGCCGCCTACGGCGCCTACAACAACGAATTCATCTCGGCCTATTCCAGCCAGTCGGTCTTTGCCCGCATCGGGCGCTCCGTCGGGCGGCTGGACGTGGCGACGGACAAGGGCGTTTTTCCCTGCACCGCCTTCCTGGTAGGTGACGACATCCTGATGACCAACCATCACTGCGTGCCCGGCATCCTCGACGACAGCCGGGCCGAGGCGAAATCCATCGTCGGCGTGCGGTTCGTCATGGGCTACACTCAGGAAGGCGTGACCGAGGGCACCAGCTCCTTCCTCGTCGACCCGGTCCCGGTCGAGACCTCGAAACCGCTGGATTACACGCTGCTGCGCATCCTGGGCGACACGCCGGGGCACGATTTCGGCACGCTGGAACTGGCCGCCGTCACGCCCCATGACAACGATCCCTACTGGATCATCGGCCACCCGATGGGCGAGGCGCAGCGGATCAGCCGCGAGAAATGCCGCGCCAATGCCCCCGCGCTTTCGGACAACAAGCTGCTGCACACCTGCGATACCATGCCGGGCAACTCCGGCTCTCCGGTGATCGACGCAGGCACGCGGCAGGTGGTCGGGCTGCATCATGCCGGATCGGCGAACAACAGCGTCAACTATGCCATTCCGATGGCGGCGATCCTGGCCGCCTCGAACCTGCTGTCGCCCGCCAAGGGGTCCGGCGGGCCGGACAATGCCGAGGGCCGCGCCCTGACCCGCCTGTCCGACGCGCTGCTAATCGACGATGACGACGACCGCCGCATCGCGCTAGAATCGCTGGTAACAGAGGCGCCCGGCACCTCTGCCGCACGCACCGCCGCCCGGCTGCTGGCGGCACTGCAACCGGCCCCACCGCCCCCGCCTACGCTGGCCGAGCGCATGGCGGCAAATGCCGACGTGCAGGCCTGCGACCGTCTCGCCGGGGACCGCTTTCACCCCGACCGCGCGGCAGGCTTGATGCGCAGCGACGGCACGGTCTTCGAGGCAATGGACGCCAGTGCCGCCATCGCGGCCTGCCAACGCGCGCTGGACAGCTTTCCCGCTCATCCCCGCATGACCGCCTTCCTGGCAGAGGCATTCAGCGCCGCGGAACGCTATGACGAGGCCTTTTCCGCATACAAGGCCGCCGCTGACACCGGCGACGCCGTCGGCCAGGCGGGCCTGGGCGTTGCCTACCTCTGGGGATTGGGCACACCGAAGAACCAGAACAAGGCATTGGAGATGTTCGAGAAATCCGCAGAACAGGGTCACCCGATCGCCAAGACCGGGCTGGGCGTGATCTACCAGCACGGTCAAGGCGTTCCCGCCGATCCCGACCGCGCCCTGACCCTCTACCGTGAGGGCGCCGAGGCCGGTTATCACGGCGCGCAGGACCAGCTGGGTGACCTCTACCTGGCCGGAACCATCGTTGATCAGTCGGACGAAACCGCCGCCTACTGGTTCGCCAGGGCCGCCGAACAGGGCAATGCCGCGGCGCAATTCAACCTTGCGCTCCTGTACGAAAATGGCCGCGGAGTCGACAAGTCCATGACAACCGCCGCCCGCTGGTACACCGCCGCCGCCGAACAGGATCACGCGGAAGCCCAGCAGGCTCTTGGCACGCTCTACATGACAGGGACCGGCGTGGCCGCCTCCGATGCCACGGCGATCGGCTGGTATCGCAAGGCGGCGGCGCAGGGCGACCCGGTCTCGCTCGCAAGCCTGGCATGGATGACCGAGAATGGGCGCGGCACCAGCCAGGACCCGGCAGAGGCGGCCCGGCTCTACATCGAGGCCCTGCGCGCAGGCAGCGACGGGCCCGTGACCCGCGACACCGCCGACTGGCCCCGCGACACCGCCCGCGCCCTGCAAGAGGCCCTGGCCCGCGCGGGCGTCTACCAGGGCCCCACCGACGGCCGCATCGGCCCCCGCACGCGCGAGGCGATGCGCAGCCTCCTGCCCTGACGCCCGGAATCGCCCCTGCCTTGCTCCCCTGTCCTTCCCCGGTGTACGAGAACAGGCGACATGGCGAAACGACCCCCAAGCCCAATGATCCGATCCTTGCTCGCAGTCCTGGCGACAACCTGTCTTCTGGCCAGTCCCGCCGCGTCCGACTACGAAAACATCTTCCCGACCGACAGCTTCGGGGACACCGTCCTGCCTCTTCCGCTCTGGATGCAAGGCGACCGTGGCGAGGGATACCTGCCTTTCGGAAGGCCCGAAATCGAAGAGGTCGCGCGTTTCGGCAAGACCTCCATGATCGCGCAAGCCGGACGCCCGGTCGGTCGGCTGGATGTCAGCACCGGTACAGGCGTCCTGTCCTGCACCGGGTTTCTCGTCACCGCGGATCTGCTGCTGACCACCGCGCTCTGCGCCCAAGGCACCCCTCGCCCGACGGGCAAGGCCGCAGAGATCGAGTCCATCCGTTTTACCCTCGGCTACCTGGACAAGACCGATCCCGAAAGCGCCGAAGCCTTCGAGGTCGATACGACCCCGGTCGAAATCGACGAGGCCCTGAATTATGCGGTTCTCAGGATCACGTCGGGCCAGCCGGGCGAACGCTACGGCACCCTTGCGCTCGCCGCCGCAGCCCAGCTCGACCATCAGCCTCTCCGGCTCTACGGGCATCCTTTGGGCTTTCCCCAAAACGTCGCTTACGAGGATTGCTGGGTCGCCACACCGGCCATACTGGACGGCGATCTACGGCACACCTGCGATACCCTGCCGGGAAACGAAGGCTCTCCGCTTGTCCACGCTCTCGAAAACCGGGCGATCGGCCTGCATCTCGGCGGGTTCGGAAACAGCGTCGAACACGCGATCCCGATAGGCCGTATTCTGGACAGCTCAAGCGTTCTCAAGCCCGCGGTTCAGGACTGACCCTCAGTCCAGCCGCCGCGCCTCGTCCTGCAGCATGACCGGGATGCCGTCGCGGATCGGATAGGCCAGCCCCGCCGCCGTGCTGATCAATTCCTGCCGGTCCACGTCATAGCGCAGACCAGTCTGCGTCACCGGGCAGATCAGCGCCTCCAGCATCCGCCGGTCAAATTCAACGCTCATTGAATCAGGTCCTCCTCGCCGCCGCGCAGCGCATATTCGATCAATGTCACCAGCGTCTCGCGCCGTGTGCTCAAAGAGGGCGCTTCCAGCAGCGCCTGCTTGTCCTCGGGGTTGAAGTCCAGCAGCATCGACAGCGAGTTCACCAGCAACTCGTCATCCGCCTGCTGCAGCGTATCCCAGTCCGCCGACAGGTCCTTGGCCGCGAAAAAGCGATCCAGCAAGTCCATGAAACGCACCCGCTCGAAGCACGTGTCCGTCTCTGCCCCCTGCTGGTCGCGTTCGAACCCGTCCCAGTTGACCTCGCAACAGCGGTAAGGCGTGAACCCCTCGACCTCTCGCACGATGCGAAAGCGCGAAATGCCGGTCAGCGTGATCATGTAACGCCCGTCCTCGGTTTCCGAGAACTGCGTCACCCGGCCCGCACAGCCGATCCGGTGCAGGCCCCGTTCCTCGCGGCCCGGCACCTGGTGCGGCTGGATCATGCCGATCAGACGGGTTTCCGTTTTCAGGCAATCGTCGAGCATCGCGAGGTAGCGCGGCTCGAAGATGTGGAGCGGAAGGCGCGCCCGCGGCAGCAGGAGCGCCCCCGGCAGGGGGAAAACCGGGATCTTGCCCGGCAGATCTTTGAGCCGTGTCATGCCCGACAAGGTAGACTGCGCGACCGGTCAGGCAAATATCATCGAGCTCAATTTGCGGCGTCCGTTCAACGCCACCGGATCATTCGGCTTCAGCGCCTCGAAGATGGTGAAAAGCTGGGCCTTGGCGGCGCCATCGTTCCACTCGCGGTCGCTGCGGAAGATCTCCAGCAGCTGGTCCACCGCACCAGCGGCATCGCCATTGGCGTACATCGCCTGCGCCAGGTCGAACCGCGCCTGCTTGTCCTCGGGGTCGGCCTCGACCTTGGCGGTCAGTTCGGCCACCGGGCCCGCATCCGCCGCCTGTTTCGCCAGTTCCAGCGCCGCATGGGCCGCTTCCAGTTCCGGCGCCTTGGAAATCTCGACCGGGGCGCCGTTCAGAATCGCCTCGGCCTGCTCCAGGTCGTCCATCGCGATATGCGCGCGCACCAGTCCCGCGTAGGCGCCGGCATTGGCCGGGTCCTCTTCCAGGATGGCGGCAAAGGTCTGCGCCGCATCCACCGCCGCGCCCTGGTCCAGCATCTCTTCGGCTGCGGCCACGGCATCATCCAGCCCGCCCGAGGCATCGCCACCCGCCGCCTGCACGACGCGATCGACAAAGGCCTTGAGTTCGGATTGCGGCAGCGCGCCCTGGAACCCGTCCAGCGGCTGGCCCTTGAAGAAGGCATAGACCGTCGGGATCGACTGGATGCGCAATTGCCCGGCGATCTGCTGGGCCTCGTCTACGTTGACCTTGACCATCTTGACGGCACCCTTGGCCGCCTTGACCGCATCTTCGAGCATCGGGCCAAGCGTCTTGCAGGGGCCGCACCAGGGCGCCCAGAAATCGACGATGACGGGAACCTCGGCAGAGCCGTCCACGACTTCCGCCATGAACTCCGCTTCGGAGATGTCTTTGATCAGGTTGTCCGCAGCCGGTTGGCCGCCGCCCAGTTCCAGCATGTCGCCCTCACGCGGTTGAATATGTTCAGTGGCGTAGATGGCGTAGCGTGGCCCGGGATGCAAGGGCGGCGGCCCGGTTCATCCGGTTTGGCCGCCTCCGGCGCGTTTTGTACGTTTTGCCGATTTCGACGTACAAAACGTACGTTTTGTACAAAAAACTAGAGGTCGAAACTGGCAAAGACGGGCGCGTGATCCGACGGTTTTTCCCAACCGCGCGCGTCGCGCAGGATACGGCTGCCGTGCGCCGCGTTGGCGATGTCCGGCGTAGCCCAGACGTGGTCCAGCCGCCGTCCCTTGTCGGCGGCATCCCAGTCCTTCGCACGGTAGGACCACCAGCTATAGAGCTTGCCCACGGGCAAGTCCTTGCGGGTCACATCCACCCAGCCCCCAGCATCTTGTGCCTCGCCCAGCGCCTCGACCTCGACCGGCGTGTGCGAGATCACCTTGAGCATTTTCTTGTGATCCCAGACGTCATCCTCCAGCGGGGCGATGTTCAGATCGCCCACCAGGATCGCCTTTTGCGGTTTTTCAGAGGCAAACCAGTCGCGCATCCCGGCGACGTAATCCAGTTTCTGGCCGAACTTCACGTTCTTGTCGCGGTCCGGCACATCGCCGCCAGCGGGAACGTAAAAATTGTGGATTGTCAGACCGTTATCCATGCGCGCCGCAACATGGCGCGCGTGCCCCAGGTCAGCGAAATCCTTGTCGCCCACGTCCTCGATGGGCAGTTTCGACAGGATCGCCACGCCGTTATAGCCCTTCTCGCCCCGCGCAACCATGTGCGTATAGCCCAGCGCCGCAAAGATCTCGTGCGGGATCTTGGCCACCGGCGACTTGCATTCCTGCAGGCACAGCACGTCCGGCGCTTCCTCGGTCAAGAGCTTCTCGACCAGCCCCGCCCGCAGCCGGACCGAGTTGATGTTCCAGGTGGCAAGCGTAAAGGGCATAGGCGACTCCGGGTTTCAGGCCCGGCGAGACTGCCAAGCCGGGACGGCCAGCGCAACCACGTTTCCCCACGCCGGGAGTGTGGAAATAAACTCTTTGAGATCAATCAGATGATCTCATCCTCATCGAAGAGGGGCGGCGCCTCCAGGTCGGCATCGAACCGTTCCGCCGCCGCTTCGGCCTTTTCGGGTTCCAGCGGTTCGGCAATATGGAACAGGGCATCGCCCTCGTTCACCACGGGCAGGTCGGACCGTCCCACCAGAATGCCGGTCACATCCGCGATCACCTCGGCCTCGCGCTCTCCGAACGGGTCGGAGACGACGCCCAGAACCTGCCCGGCCTCGACGTAGTCACCCCGGCGTTTCAGCGTGCGCAGAAGCCCCCCGGAGGAGGCCCGCACCCAGGACGACCGCTCGCAGATCACCGAACCGACCCGCGCGCGCGGCACGCCGCGCCCCGCGATCATGCCCAGCCGCGCCATCACCCGCAGGATCCCCGAGACCCCGGCACGGGCCGCGTGTTCGTCGAACCGCAGCCCCTCGCCCGCCTCGTACAGCAGCACATCGACACCGGCGTTCTGTGCCACTAGGCGCAGCGACCCCTCGCGGGTCTTGGACATCATTGTCACCGGTGCCGCAAAGGCCCCCCCCAGTTCGCGCAGACGCGCATTCCCCGCCGTCAGTCGGATCTGCGGCAGGTTGGTGCGGCCGACGGCGGCGGAATGCAGGTCGATGCCGACGTCGCAGCGGGTTACGATCTCGGTCAGGAAGAGATGCGCAAGGCGCGCCGCCAGCGACCCCTGAGGAGAGCCCGGGAAACTGCGGTTCAGGTCGCGCCGGTCAGGCAAGTACCTGGAACGGTTGATAAAGCCGAAGGAGTTGACGATCGGCACCGCCACCAGCGTCCCCGACAGCCGCGCCACCGGCGCCGCCCGCAAGAGGCGCCGAACGATCTCGACGCCGATGACCTCGTCGCCGTGGATGGCAGCCGAGACGAACATGACCGGACCGGGCCGTTTGCCATGCACCACATGTGCAGACAGCGTCACCGGGGTATGATCGGACAGCACGGAGACCGGCAGATCCACCGTCCGCCGTGTGCCGGGGGCAACCTTCTGGTCGCCAAGAATGAACGGGTCCCGCATGGTGAGGCCTCCTGTTCCATTCCGATTAGGCCGCGACGTCCCCGCGTGCAAGCGCCCGGTATCAATGAAAACGGGCGCCCCACATGGGACGCCCGCCTGTCTGTCGGGTCCGGGGCCGGATCAGGCCGGCATCTTGGTGGTGCGCAGGTAAGGCAGCACGACGTTGACCTCGCCGAACTTTTCCTTGGCCTGCTCGTCGTTCAGCGACAGCGCCACGATCACGTCCTGGCCCACGGTCCAGTTGGCCGGGGTGGCGATCGGAGTTTCATAGGTCGCCTGCAGGGCGTCCAACGCGCGCAGGACCTCGGCAAAGTTGCGTCCCACCGACATCGGGTAGGTCATCATCAGCTGCACCTTCTTGTTCGGCGCAACGATGAAGACCGAGCGCACCGAGGCGCTGTCAGCGGCGGTACGACCATCGGGCAGGTAGGCGTCCGCGGGCAGCATGTCCAACGCCTTGGACACGGCCATGTCCTCGTCCGCGATGATCGGGAACGCAGCCGTCGCACCGGAGGTCTTTTCGATGTCACCTTTCCACTGCTTGTGCTCTTCGACACCGTCGACGGAAATGCCCATCACCTTGGTGCCGCGCTTTTCCCACTCGGCGGCCAGCTGTGCGACGGCGCCGAATTCGGTGGTGCAGACGGGGGTGAAATCCTTGGGGTGCGAGAACAGGATCGCCCAGCTGTCGCCAATCCAGTCATGCAGGGTGACCTCGCCCAGGTCGGTGGTCACGGTAAGGTTGGGAAGTTCGTCGTTGATACGCAGGGCCATGATCAGATGTCCTTTCCTGTCCGAAATGCTCGGGTTTGACTATGGCTGTTTAGATACATTCTAAATTGCAGATGTAAAGCCCCGTCTTGCGCCTCTGTGGAGGGGGTGACAGAGTGCCGCAAAACGGGCGTCCGGCCGTTTCGGGAGCTTTCCGGAACGGCCGGACGCCTGTCTTTACACGCAGGAGTTATGACATGATCGAGAAACGTCAGTTCTACATCAACGGCGCCTGGGTCGAGCCGCTGGCGGGCACCGCCCACGAGGTGATCGACCCGTCCACGGAAGAACCCTGCGCCGTGATCTCGCTGGGCGGCGAGGCCGATACCAATGCCGCCGTCGCGGCCGCCAAGGCCGCTCTGCCCGGCTGGATGGCCACGCCCGTCGAAGAGCGCATCGCGGCACTGGAACGCGTCTACGCAGCCTACAAGACACGGACCGAGGACCTGGGCACTGCGATCAGCATGGAAATGGGCGCCCCCATCGATATGGCCAAGACGCTGCAGGCCGGGGCCGGCATCCGTCACCTCAAGAGCTTCATCCAGGCGGCCAAGGAATTTCCCTGGGAACGCCCGCTGGGCGACCACGCCCCGAACGACCGGATCATCCACGAGGCTGTGGGCGTCTGCGCCCTGATCACCCCGTGGAACTGGCCGATGAACCAGATCACGCTCAAGGTGGGCGCGGCGCTGGTGGCGGGCAACACGATGGTCCTGAAACCCTCCGAGGAAAGCCCGCTGGACGCCATGATCTTTGCCGAGATCATGGCCGCCGCCGACCTGCCGCCGGGCGTGTTCAACCTGGTCAACGGGGACGGCGCGGGCGTCGGTTCGCAACTGTCCAGCCACCCGGACGTCGACATGGTCAGCTTTACCGGCTCGACCCGCGCGGGGCGGCTGATCTCGATCGCCGCGGCGGACACGCTGAAGCGCGTGCACCTGGAGCTTGGCGGCAAGGGCGCGAACCTGGTCTTTGCCGATGCGGATGAAAAGGCAGTCAAGCGCGGCGTGCTGCACATGATGAACAATTCGGGGCAAAGCTGTAACGCGCCCAGCCGGATGCTGGTCGAGGCGCCGATCTATGATCGCGTGGTCGAAGAAGCGGCGGCGATTGCCGAGAAGATCACGGTGGGTCCGGCCTCCGAGGAAGGGCGGCACATCGGGCCCGTGGTCAATGGCAGCCAGTGGGACAAGATCCAGGGCCTGATCGAAAAGGGCATCGAGGAAGGTGCCCGGCTGGTCGCAGGCGGTCCCGGCCGTCCCGAGGGGTTCAACAAGGGCTTTTACGTCCGACCGACGGTCTTTGCCGATGTCACCAACGACATGACCATCGCGCAGGAGGAGATCTTTGGCCCGGTGCTGTCGATCCTGAAGTTCGAGGACGAGGACGAGGCGGTGCAGATCGCCAATGACACGCCCTACGGGCTGACCAACTATGTCCAGAGCCAGGACGGCGCGCGGCGGGCGCGGATGGCCCGCGCCCTGCGGTCGGGCATGGTCGAGATGAACGGCGAAAGCCGGGGCGCGGGCGCCCCCTTCGGCGGCATGAAGATGTCCGGCAATGGCCGCGAGGGTGGCAGTTGGGGCATCCATGATTTCGTCGAGGTCAAGGCCGTGTCGGGCTGGGCAGCGGAGTGATCCGACGCCACGCCTGACAGTCTGCCTGCACGAAGGGATTTCGACGCAACGCCCGCGTGGCGTTGCGTCGACGCCCCTACTGGCCGCCCTGAAAGGACCATTGCCCTGGGGCCCTTATCGGCGCGCATGTCGAAGCAAGTCGCAGCCACCTGCAGACACGGCTCTGTGGATCAGGATGAAGGAACCGGCGTTCGAGCGGCGACAGTCCTTCTATCGGCGCCCGCAGATCCCGCAACAGCCAAGCCAGCGGTAGCGGCTCGACCTGGTGCCAATGCCCTGGGTCCCGGTTCCGGGTTCTGAACGCCTTCGCCGACTTCGGCGCGGGATGCCTGAATGCCCGCGTAGACACATCCATCAACCGCAGAAGGGCCGCCCGCAGGGCGGATCGCTTTGCGCGATCACGCGACAGGACTCAACGACCGCAAGCACCACCTTCCCTGGTCCCCCTTCGACGGAGCACCCGGCGGGAGCGTCCTCAGCGTTCGGAAACAGCCCCTCTGGATTGGACCAACGTAACGATGCGGAACAAGGGTATAGCAGTTCAGCGCAAACCATCGCCGAATTGACAGTCAGTTGGCCCTGTGCGTGACTATTCTCCGAATTGTTTTGGCGACGGGGTTTCGAAAATGTCATTTGATGGGACGGGCAAAGAAAGCCCGGGCGACCTTATTCTCGAACTGACCGTCGCGCGGAAAGTGAATTTCGCCTCTTCTCAGAATGGTGTTTCCATCCTGAAAAAGGTGCAATTGCAGAACTTGTCCGATACGCCGCTCGACAATATTACACTCGATTTGACCTGCATGCCCGGATTGATCCGTTCAAAAAGCTGGACGCTGGATCGACTGGTCCCCGGGCAGCGACAAGATCTGCATGACCTGGAGACCCCGTTGGACACCACCCTCCTGGGTGGCCTCAACGAGGCCGAATGGGGAGACCTGCACTTCCTTGTCCGGCAGGGCGACACCGACCTGCTGCTTGAACGACGCCCGATCGAAATGCTCGCTCGTGACGAGTGGGGCGGAGTGGGCGACATGGCGCATCTGCTTGCGGCCTTTGTGTCGCCCAACGACGCGGTCGTTGCCGGCATCCTCAAAGAGGCCAGCCGACTCCTGGAAGGCGCCGGGCAGAACGGCGCGATGGACGGTTATCAATCCCGTGATCCCGCCCGCGCGTGGATGTTGGCCGGCGCGATATGGTCGGCAGTCACCGGCATGGGGCTGACCTACGCGGTGCCACCTGCGAGCTTTGAAACGCGTGGTCAAAAGGTCCGCGATCCGGGCCGGATCAAATCCGAAGGTCTGGCAACCTGCCTGGACAGCGCCCTGTTGCTGGCCGGTTGCTTCGAGGCCGCAGGTCTCAATCCCGTGGTGCTGTTCTCCGAGGGGCATGCCTGGACCGGTGTCTGGCTGACCGAACGGGATTTCGGGACCGTCAGCGAGCCGGACGTGATGACGGTCCGCAAGGCGATCGATGCGCGTGAGTTCGTGGTCATGGAGACCACGCTGCTGACGAAGAAACCCAGTGTCGGTTTCGAACAAGCTGTCGAAACCGCGCGAGAACTGACCTCCGAGCGGAATGAACACAGCTTCGTCATGGCGGTCGACATCCGGCGCGCCCGGGCCGCAAGGATCCGTCCGCTTGCAGGCCATCGTCTCGAACGAGAATCGGAGGTGGAAGAGCCGGTCGCAAGCCCGGCCGCCTTGCCGCAACCGCTGGATCTGGGCCTGCTCCCGGGAGAGTTGATCGAGGACGCAGCCGCGACGCCGGCGGACCGGATTTCCCGATGGCAGCGCAAGTTGCTGGACTTGTCGCTGCGCAATCGACTGTTGAACTTCAAGGACAGCAAGCAAACGCTGCCTTTCCTGTGCCCTGATGTCTCGGCACTTGAGGACCAGCTTGCCGACGGCAAGAAGTTCCGCGCCTTGGCACTGAAGGACGAGGACCCTGTCGGCACGCGCGATCTCCTGGCACAGGAAGAACCCAGGCTTCTTGCGGAGGTCGCAAAGGACGCCTTCGGGAAAGGCCAGATCGCGGTGCCGCTGACGCGCAAGGAAAGCGACCGGAGGCTGCTTGAACTGCATCGCCGGGCCAAGAGCGACATGCAGGAGGGCGGTACGAATACGCTGTTCCTGGCCGCCGGTTTTCTGCGCTGGAAGAAGTCCGAAGGAGATACCCGCAACTACCGCGCCCCCTTGCTTTTGGTGCCGGTGAAAATCTCGCGAAAGTCCGCGCAATCGGAGTTCGTGATCGAACATCACGAAGACGAGGTACGCTTCAACACCACGTTGCTGGAATTCCTCAAGCGCGATTTCGACCTGCAAGTACCAGAGCTGGAAGGCGACCTTCCGCGCGACGAGAGCGGTTTCGACCTGCCTCGGATCTTCGAGATCATGCGCCACAAGGTCCGCGACGTCGCCGGTTTCGAGGTGGTCGAGGAACTGGCGCTCTCGACCTTTTCTTTTGCCAAGTTCCTCATGTGGAAGGACCTGGTAGAGCGGACAGACAGCCTGCGCGAAAGCGCGCTGGTCAAGCACCTCGTCGACAACCCGACCGAGCCCTTCCTGGCCGAAGACATGCCGGGGCTGCCGATGGCGATCGATGTAGACAGAAGGCTGGCACCGCGCGACCTGTTCACGCCGTTGCCCGCGGATTCCTCACAGCTTGCCGCCGTCCTGGCCGCGCAGGAGGGACACGATTTCGTCCTGATCGGCCCGCCGGGGACCGGCAAGAGCCAGACCATCGCCAACATCATCTCGCAATGCCTCGCCATGCAGAAAACTGTGCTGTTCGTGGCCGAGAAATCGGCAGCGCTGGACGTGGTGCAGCGGCGGCTTGCGTCGCACGGGCTTGGTGATGCGGTGCTGGAACTCCATTCCAACAAGTCCGACCGAAAGTCGGTGCTGAGCCAGCTTGGCCGCAGTTGGGCCCGTTCCGCCAGCGGTGCGAGGGACGAATGGATCGAGGTGACGGATGAGCTATCCGTCACCCGCGAACAGTTGAACACATACGTTACGGCGCTGCACGCAAAGGGGACACAGGGTTTCAGTGTCTTCCAGGCCATCGGGACAGCCACAGGGCACGAACACCCCTTCAGCCTGTCCTTCGCGCACAAGGACGCTCATGACGCGGAAAGCTACACACACCTTCGGAAACTAGCCGAGTCCCTGGGACGATGCCGGGACATCGTCGCGGACCGCAAGCCCCTTCCACTGGTGCAGGCAGAAGAGTGGTCCTTCGGCTGGCAAGCGGATCTTCTGGACCGCTGTGCCAAGCTGAGCACGGCAACCCGAGAGCTGGCCGAGGCAACCGAGGCCCTCGCTCATCATGCCGGGTTGACCTGGACGGGGACCGGCGAGACTGCCGAGCTGGCGCCACTGTTGGCCCTGTCCTCGATCCCCGCCGATGGTGACAACGTTAGCTGGGCGCTGGCGCACGATGTCGAGGAATTGCAGGCGCAGGCCGAAATGCTGCGGGACAGGCTTGCGGCCTACACCGCCGCTGCCGGACGGACCGCCGGGCGCTATCCGATGGATCGGTTGGATTCCATTCCGTTGGATCAACTCGATGCCGATTGGCGGCTCGCGCTGACCAAGATGTGGCCTTTCTCGGTCTTTGCCAAATCCTCGGTGCGCAAGCTCTTGCAGTCCTACGCGGAGGGCGGGAAAGCGGATCCCCATTCGGACATCACCGCGCTGGCTGACGCCAATCGCGCCCGGGCCGAGATCGCGGCAACCCCGCTGACCGAATGCCCCGCGGTCAAGGGCGTGGAAACCGATGCGGCACACCTTGCCAGCTGGATCGAACAGGCGCGCACATTGAAGGCCGCGCTTGCCGAGGCCGCACCTGCCGTCTCAGACCCGGCCCGCTGGGATGGGGCGTGCCTGAGCCTCGCCAAACGGAGTGCCGGCGATCTGCGAAACGCAGTGAGCCTGTTCCAGCGCAAGCACGACACCTGGAAAGAGCACATCGCCGCCTTCGCGCAAGTATCTCAGGCATCGCCCGAAGGTCTCGCCCTGTCAGAGCTGCTCGTGGCCTTGCAGGAAATCCAGGACAACAAGGAACACTTGCAGGACTGGACCCGGTGGATCGAAGTGCGTTCTCAAGCCAAGGGCGCCGGGCTCGATGCCCTGGTCCTTGCGGTCGAAGAGGGCCGGATCGAGGGCGACGTCGATGCGGCCTTTGCCGCGGCCTACGCGGCTTGGTGGCTTCCGCGAACGATGGATGCGCAGCCCGAGCTGCGCGGCTTCTCGCATTGGTCGCATGAGGATGCGATCAGGCGGTTCCGGGCGTTGGATGACCGCGCGACGGAGATGGCCGCCGGTCAGGTCCTGTCCCGCATCCAGCATGGGCTGCCCGCACAGGACGGCGTGCCTCGCAAATCGGAACTCGGAACCCTGAGGCATCAGCTGAACCTGCAGCGGCCCAGCATGCCGATCCGCAAGCTGATCTCGGAAATGCCCGACGCCTTCACCAAGCTGGCGCCCTGTGTGCTGATGTCCCCTCTTTCGGTGGCACAGTACCTCCCGGCCGGGCAGGCCGCCTTCGACGTTGTGATCTTCGACGAGGCGTCGCAGATCACCACCTGGGATGCGATTGGCGCCATCGCGCGTGGCAAACAGGCGATCATCGTGGGGGACCCCAAGCAGCTGCCCCCGACAAATTTCTTCGGGCGCAGCGACGCCGGCGAAGAAGAATTGCCCGAGTCAGAGCGCGATCTTGCATCGATCCTGGACGAGGTCGCCGCAGCAGGTATCCCGACCCAGCAGCTCGACTGGCACTACCGCAGCCGGGACGAGGCCCTGATCGCCTTCTCCAACTGGCATTACTACGGCGGCCGCCTGGTGACCTTCCCGTCTCCGGAAACGGCTTCGGGGGCGGTCAGCCTGCACCAGGTCGATGGCGTATACGGTCGGGGTCAGGGCCGGACCAACGAGGCAGAGGCCCGCGCCATCGTCCGCATGACTGTTCGGCGCCTGAACGAATGGCTGACCTGGCCGGAGGAAGAGAGACTGACGCTCGGCGTCATCACCTTCAACGCCGAGCAGCAGGGGCTTATCCTGGACCTGCTCGACGAAGAGCGGCGCAAGAACCCCGATCTGGAGTGGTTCTTCGAGGACGCCCGGGAAGAGCCGGTCATCGTCAAGAACCTGGAGAACATTCAGGGCGACGAACGCGACGTGATGCTGTTTTCGATCACCTTCGGTCCAGATCATGCCGGCAAGCTGTCAATGGCCTTTGGCGCCCTGAATGGCGATGGTGGCGAAAAGCGTCTGAACGTGGCAGTCACCCGCGCGCGAGCCGAGTTGCATGTCTTTGCTTCGATCCGTGCCAACCAGATCGATCTGACCCGGACCAGGGCCATTGGCGTAAGGCATCTCAAGAACTTCCTGGACTTCGCTGCGCGCGGTCCCGAGGCGCTCCCCGCCCAGGACGAAGGTTCGCTTGGCCCGGTCGAGAACCTCTTCGAGGCCGCAATCAAGGCCGCCATCGAGGCGAAAGGATGGGAACTGCGCCCACAGATCGGCGTGTCAGGCTTCCGTATCGACCTGGGCGTCGTGCATCCGGATCATGCTGGCATCTACCTCGCCGGGATCGAATGCGACGGCGCAACCTATCACGGCTCTGCCACGGCGCGGGATCGTGACAAGGTGCGGCAGGCGGTGCTTGAGAACCTTGGCTGGACGATATTTCGGATCTGGTCGACCGACTGGTTCCGCAACCCCGCGGCAGTGGTCGAACGCATAAACGCCGCGCTGACCGCGCATCTTGAAATGGATCGCATCAAGAGAGCTGAAAAAGACGCGGCCCGCGAAGCCATGCGTCCAGAACAGCAGGATGAAGTCACCGAAGTCTCGAATGACCGTCAGCCAGTGGCGCCCGATACCGCCAAACCCATTGTCAATGAAACAACCGCAGAGCCCGATCCTGTCCGGCAGGAGGCCCAGTACTCCAGGGCGTCAGACGCAGCCGTCGCAGAGCGGTCGAACGATGCAGGTTTGGATGAGGCGATCCCGGACCCCGAAAAATTCTACGATGCCGAGTACATTCCCGTCCTTGAAAGGCTGATTGCGGGCATCGTCAAGCGCGAGGGGCCCATGCCGGTCGCCCTGCTGGGCAAGCGGGTTTCCGGAATGCATGGCTGGCAGCGGACTGGCCGGCGAATCTCGGGACAGGTCTCCAAGGCGCTCCGCCTGGTCGAGATTCATAAGGAGGGAGATACCGAATTCCTTTGGGCCGCAGGGACGAAGGCCGACAGGCTGGCGTTCCGCCCGGGGATGGACCGATCCATCAGGGACATCTCACGCACGGAGATCGCCGACCTCTATGATCGCCATAGTTCCGAATTGAACAAGAGCGAGGACCCGGTTCTCGACCTGGCGCGCCATGCGGGCATTGCCCGCCTGTCGGCCGATGCCCGGGCCTATCTTTCGGACTGCGTGGCCTGGCGAGCAAGCCAAGCGAGTTGACCCTATGCGAGGGATGGTCCTTTGGACCGGCCCAGAAACCGGATCGACGAAGCCGACGTGGCAGATTTGCGCAAAGAATTGGGGCGACTATTGTAGCGCCTTCGCAAACGCGTCGTTTGGCATCCCGTTTGCCAGAGACAGGAGCGAGGCGGGCGGCACGACGGCTCTCAAAGGCCGATCACGACGCCACAAGTCCCACCGCGTTAGCGCGCTCGGAACGCCTTGCAACCAGTCCCTCAGAACGGCGCAGGCGCCCGGAATTTCATGCCCTTGCCGCTCTCGGGGTGGTTCAGGCGCAATTCCTCGGCATGCAGCATCATGCGCGGGTACTGATCCGCCGTCTCCGGCGCATATAGCGTGTCACCAAGGATCGGGTGCCCAAGGGCCAGCGTGTGCACCCGCAACTGGTGGCTGCGCCCGGTATGCGGAAAGAGGCGCACGCGGGTCTCACCTTCATCGCTCTTGAGCACCTTCCAGCCGGTCAGCGCGGGTTTGCCCGTCTCGCGGCAGACCTTTTGCCGGGGCCGGTTGGGCCAGTCGACGATCAGCGGCAGGTCGACCTCTCCGGTTGCAGGCTCCAGGTGACCGTGCAGGCGGGCGAGATAGGTCTTTTTCGTCTTGCGCGTCTCGAACTGGTTGCCCAGGTGACGCTGCGCATGGGGCGTCAGGCCAAAGACCATGACACCCGATGTATCCCGGTCCAGCCGGTGCACGAGGCGGACAGTGGGAAAGGCCTTTTCCAGTCGACTCAGCAGGCAGTCCTGCAGCTCCTCTCCCTTTCCGGGGACGGACAACAGCCCGGCGGGCTTGTCGACGACCAGCAGGTCGGTGTCCTCGTAAAGAACGGGGATTTCGCCTGTGGGGGGATCATAGTCGGATGCCATGCCCCCCTTTGACAAGCGGGGCGCCCGGGCGCAACCCCGTCTGCCTAGACCTTCACCCGTTCCGATTTCGGATCGTAGAGCGGTTTGAGCGAGGCCCGCGCCTGCACGCGCGTACCGGCCACGTCGATTTCATAGCTCGACGACAGAAGTTGATCAGCGGTTTCGCCCTTGCAGGGAACATAGCCCAACCCCACGGCGCCCCCGAGCGTATGACCATAGGCGCCCGAACTCAGGTGGCCGACGATCTGACCGTCCCGAAGGACGGGCTCGTTGTGGTAGAGCAGCGGTTCGGCATCGTTCAGAAGGAATTGCACCAGCCTTTTGTCCAGCCCCGCCTCACGCTTTTCCAATACCGCGTCACGGCCGATGAAGTCGGGCTTGGCGGTTTTCACGGCAAAGCCCAGCCCGGCCTCCAGGACGTGATCCTCGCAGGTGATGTCATGGCCAAAATGGCGAAACGCCTTTTCGGCGCGGCATGTGTCCATGACATGCAGTCCGGCGAGGGTCAGCCCATAGTCCTGCCCCGCCTGCCAGAGCGTGTCGAAGACATGGCAAGCCATGTCGGCGCCGACATAGACCTCCCACCCCAGTTCACCGACGTAGGAGACGCGATGAACCCGTGCCTCTCCCATGCCGATCTCGATCCGCTGCGCGGTCCCGAAAGGGTTGGCCGCGTTTGAGAAATCATCGGGCGAGACGGCCCGCATCAGGTCACGCGCCTGCGGCCCCATGACGGCCAGCACCCCTTCTGATGCGGTCACATCGGTGATGACGACGTTTCGGTCGCCCGCGTGGCGGCGCAGCCAGGTTTCGTCGGCCCGACGCGTGGCGGCGGGGGTTACAACCAGGTAGGCGGTTTCGGAAAGTCGGGTGACGGTCACATCCGCCTCGATCCCGCCTCTGGCGTTGAGGAACTGGGTATAGGTGATCTTGCCCACCGGGGTCGACAGATCGGCGCCACAGACGTGGTTGAGAAAGGCTTCGGCATCGCGCCCTTCGACCCGCAGCTTGCCGAAAGACGACATGTCGTACATGGCGACGTTTTCGCGGATGGCGCGGTGTTCTTCGGCGGCGTTCTCAAACCAGTTCTGGCGCCGCCAGGAATAGCGGTACTCCGGATCCTCTCCGGGGCGCGCGTACCAATTGGCACGCTCCCACCCGGCCAGTTCGCCAAAGACGGCGCCACGCTCTGCCAGCCGGTCATGGAAGGGAGACCGGCGGATGCCCCGCGCGGTTTCCTTTTGCCGATAGGGATAGTGATCGGCGTAAAGCAGGCCCAGCGTTTCCGACACACGGGCGGCAAGGTAGCTGCGGTTGGTCTGAAAGCCCTGCGCGCGAGCGATGTCCACGTCGCCAAGATCAAAGGGTTTCTCGCCGTCGTTCATCCACTGCGCCAGGGCCATGCCCGCGCCACCCGCCGACTGGATACCGATGGAGTTGAAGCCCGCCGCGACCCAGACATTCGCGCGCCCGGGACACAGCCCCATGTAATAGGCATTGTCGGGCGTAAAGGATTCCGGCCCGTTGAAGAAGGTATGGATGCCCGCACTGGCCAGGATCGGCATACGGTGCACGGCCTTTTCGAGGATCGGCTCGAAATGGTCGAAATCCTCGGGCAGTTGATCGAACTCGAAGTTCTGCGGGATGCCTTGCAGCGCCCAGGGCTTGGCCCCCGGCTCGAAGGCGCCCAGCATCAGCTTGCCCGCATCCTCCTTGTAATAGGCGCATTCGTCGGGGACGCGCAGGACCGGAAGCTGGGTCAGGCCCTGGATCGGTTCGGACACGATGTAAAAGTGTTCGCAGGCCTGAAGTGGGACGTCGGTGCCCAGCATGGCCCCCACCTCGCGCCCCCACATGCCCGCGCAATTGACGATGTGCTCCGCCGCAATGCTGCCCGAGGTGCCATCCTCTGCCTGCCAGTGAACCTGCGTGATCCGGTCGCCATCGGCAGTGACGCCGGTGGCCTTCGTCCGCTCGGCAATCACGGCGCCGCGCTGGCGCGCGCCCTTGGCAAGCGCCAGGGCGATATTGGCCGGATCGCCCTGACCGTCCCTGGGCAGGTAGACCCCGCCCAAAACGCCATCGGTGTTGAGATGCGGGTACTTGCGGGCGATCTCACCCGTCTCGATCTCGTCGATTTCGACCCCGAAGGCGCGGGCCATCGCGGCGGAGCGGCGCAACTCCTCGTGCCGTTCGGCGGTCAGGGCGGCAGTGATCGAGCCCACGCGCCGGAACCCGGTGGCAATGCCGGTTTCCTCCTCGAGCCGACCATAGAGTTCCTGGCTGTATTTCGCCAGCCGGGTCATGTTGGCAGTGGCGCGCAGCTGCGCGATGAGACCGGCAGCGTGCCAGGTGGTGCCGGAAGTCAGCTGCTTGCGCTCCAGAAGGACGACGTCGGTCCAGCCGAGTTTCGCCAGGTGATAGGCAAGCGAACAGCCGATGACACCGCCGCCGATGATGACGGCGCGGGCCTGTGCGGGAAGGGACATGTCAGAACCTCATGGGGTTGCGGACGCAGACGCGTCCGACCGGCGCGCCCTTCGGGCGCGGTTTGGGGTATTTTCACCAAGAAGAAACATCAGGCGATCTCATGCCCAGAGGCACGCAGGCGGCGGGCGATTTCGGCGATATGTGCGGGGTTCGTCTCGCAGCAGCCGCCAACGATGGAGGCACCCCGGTCGACCCAGTCCATGACGTGATCCGCGTAGGCCTCTGGCCCCATGTCGCGGCGGGCAGAAAGCGCAGCGGCGGTGGTCCCGCCGGCCACGTACTCCTTGGTCAGGGTGGTGAAGGCATTGGCATAGGCACCGAAGGGGCGGTCGCCCGCGGAAAAAGCGTCGAGAGCGGCAGGCATCGCCTCGGGCGCCGAACAATTTGCGAGCACGGCGTCGGCCTCTTGCGCGATCCGCACCGCCTCGGAGACCGGCTCACCGGAGCGCAGGCGGCTGCCATCCTCGTCGTCGACGGTGAAGGCCAGCCACACAGGAAGCCCGGTCTGCCGGCCCGCTGCCAGGCAGGCGCGGGCGGCGGCGAGCGACGGGATGGTTTCGAACAGCAGCAGGTCGACGGAGGGCGCCAGAAGTTTCGCGACCTCGGCATAGAGCGGGATGGCCTCGGCCTCTTCCGGGTGCAGGTCGGCGCGGTAACTGGCCCCCAGCGGCCCGATGGAGCCCGCAATGCGACCGCGATCGCGGACCGCCCCGGCCTCTTCCAGGGCGGCACGATGCAGATCCGCGAACCGCGCTTCGAGGTCCGGCAGTTCGGTGCCGTCGGCGGCATAGTGGTTAGAGGCCCCGCCCCGCAGCCTGTCGCGGTGGATGGCATAGGTGTTGGTCGTGGCCACGCTGGCCCCGGCCCGGGCATAGTCGCGATGCACCTCTGCCACCAGGCCGGGACGATCCAGCATGACCTGCGTCGCCCAGAGCGGGCTGACCGGAGCACCGCTGCGGCGCACCAGTTCTTGCCCCATGCCACCATCCAGCAGGGTTACGCGACTCATGCCTTCAACCTTTCGTTTTGCGGATCCCAGAGCGGTCCGTCCGGCTGAACCGTGGCACGGCACCTTTGGCCGAAGATGTCCACGGTCAGTTCCGTACCCGGCACGGCCAGATCGGCCCGCACCATGCCCAACGCGATGGAGGCGCCGACACGGTATCCCCAGCCGCCGGAGGTGGTCTCTCCGACGATTTCACCGCCCTGCCAGAGGGTCGACATGTAGGGGGCATCCGCCACGCCCGCCTCGACTTTCAGCGTGACAAAGCGTTTCTTCGGCCCCGTGGCCACCTCGGCCGTCAGCGCCTCCTTGCCGGGGAAATCCTGCGGCTTGTCGAGCCTGACGAACCGTTCCAGCCCCGCCTCGACAAGAGAATAGTCGGTGGACAGGTCGCCTTTCCAGGCACGATAACCCTTTTCGAGGCGCAGACTGTCGAGGGCAAACATGCCGAAGGGCCTGGCGCCAGCCGCCAGAACGGCCTCGTAGATGGCCGGGATCTCGTCCGTTGCGGCATGGATTTCCCACCCCAGTTCCCCGGCGAAGGACACGCGCGCCAGCCCGCAAGGGACTCCGGCGACGACCGCCTGCTGCACAGACAGCCAGGGCAGCGCCAGGTCCGCCTCTGTGCCCAGTGCCACGAACAGGTCCCGCGTCTTGGGGCCGGTGACAATCAGGGCGGAAAAATCGCGCGTGCGGTCGGTCACGGTGACCTCCGCCGGTTTGCCCGCCAGCAGGAGATCACGGTCGTGCCATTGCGCGGCGGCGGCGGCGATCAGCATGAAATGATCGGGGCCATGCGCCATGACGCTCATCTCTGTCAGGATACGGCCCCGGGCATCGGCGAAATAGGCCAGGTTCATGCGCCCGGGCTCCGGCAGCGTTCCGGCAATCCGCGACAGCAACCAGTCTGCCGCGCCCGGTCCCTGAACGTCGAACCGCGAAAAGCCGGGCAGGTCCAGCACGCCGACACCGTCGCGCACCGCCTCGCATTCCTCGCGCACGCGCGCCTCCCAAGGGCCTGCACGATCCCAGGTCTGGGTCGCGGCCTCGGAGGTGTCGTCACCCGGCTGCGCGAACCAGTTGGCCCTCTCCCAGCCATTGTAGGCGCCCATGACACCGCCCAACGCTTTGACCCGATCATGCATTGGCGAGGTCTTGCGATCCCGCGCGGCGGGCCAGGAGTGATGCGGGAAATGCATGGCGTATTCGTGGCCGTAGACCTCCATCGCCTTGTCCACGCAGTACTGCGGGTCGGTGTGATCGGTGAACCGGCGGGGGTCGGTGGCCCACATGTCCCATTCGGTCTGGCCCTCTGTGACCCATTCCGCCAGCACCTTGCCCGCACCGCCCGCCTGGGTGATGCCGAAGGTAAAGACACAGGCCTCGAAGGCATCGGGCACGCCGGGCATCGGACCCAGCAAGGGCAGACCGTCCGGCGCATAGGGGATGGGGCCGTTGATATTGCGCCCCACACCGCCCTCACCCAACAGCGGGACGCGCGCCATCGCGTCCTCGATGTACCACTCCAGCCGCTCCAGGTCGTCAGGATAGAGCTGGAACGAGAAATCCTCGGGCATGGGATCGTCAGGCGTGATCCAGTGCGCCTTGCAGTTGCGCTCGTAGGGGCCAAGGTTCAGGCCGAATTTCTCCTGCCGCAGGTAGTAACTGCTGTCCACATCCCGCAGCAGGGGTAACTTGCCGTTCTCCTGCGACCATTCCTTCAGCGCCGGGATCTCCTCGGTCAGGAAATACTGGTGGCTCATGACCGCCATCGGCACGGTGCGCCCACCGAAGGGCCTGAACCACTCGCCAACGCGCTGCGCGTAGTAACCGGCCGCATTCACCACCTTTTCGCAACGGATGTCGCCCTTGTGCGTGTGCACGATCCATTCACCGTTCTCGCGGCTGACACCCGTCGCCGGGCAGAACCGCTCGATCCGCGCCCCGGCCAGGCGCGCGCCCTTGGCAAGGGCCTGGGTGAGCTGCGCCGGGTCGATGTCGCCGTCATCGGGATCGTAGAGCGCGCCGGCCAGATCATGTGTCTCAAGGAACGGGTAGCGCGCTTTCAGATCCGAAACCGCGAGCATTTCAAGGTTCATACCCTGGTACTGCCCCATCGAGCGCGCGCGCTCGAACTCCATCATGCGTTCACGCGAATGGCCAAGGCGGATCGACCCGGTGACATGGTAGTTCATCGGGTAATCGACCTCATCCGCAAGCCGACGGTAAAGGTCCAGCGAATAGCGCTGCATGTTCATCACCGCCCAGGAGGTGCTGAACGAAGGACAATTGCCGGCCGCGTGCCAGGTCGACCCGGCCGTCAGCTCGTTCTTTTCCAACAGGACACAGTCCCAACCCGCCTTGGCAAGGTGATAGGCACAAGAGGCGCCGACCGCCCCGCCGCCGATGATGACCACCCGGGCCTGTGTCGGAAAATCGGACATGATCGCCTCGTTCATTTCTGCGGAACCCCGTCCGCGATCTCGTAGTAATCGCCCTTGTCGGCGGTGAAGATGTGCTTTTCCAGGCGCAGCCCGGTCGGCGTGTCCAGCGCCCCCAGGGCAAAGCTCATCGTGTCCTCGTCATGGGCGTGCCAGAACAGGAAACTGCCGCAGGTCGCGCAAAACCCCCGCTGCGCACTGGCAGAGCTGTCGTACCAGCGTACCGGCCCCGAGATCCGCAGCGCCGCGCGCGGGACATAGGCAGAGGCCCAGAGATGCCCCGACTGGCGCCGGCACTGACCGCAGTGGCAGACGCTGACACCCTTGGGTGTTGCATCGGTTTCAAAGGTGATGGCCCCACAAAGGCATTGCCCGCTGGTCATGATCTCGACTCCGATCTTGGGGAAGAAGCGCAGCCTGCCGCTTCTTCTTTCTGAGAATACTCCCGCCGGAGGCATCCGACTGCGCCACTGGCACCCCGCCCCGGCATCAGTAGACGGGCGGCGCAATCACCCAGATCGCCACTGCAGCCTCATCAAAGGGGTTTTCCCAGCGGAACGGCTCGCCCCGGATACGGAAACTGTCACCGGGATGGATCGTGAAACGCGCCCCCCCGATGGTCAGCACAAGCTTTCCGGACACCAGGTAGCCTAGTTCCTGGGTGGGCCGCGTCACCGTCTCGCCGATCTCGGAATGCGGCTCGAAGGTGGAATGCACCATCTCGAAATCATCGGTCAGGTCGGGCGAAAGCAGTTCCTCGACCAGCCCCGTCATGCGGGATCCGATCGGGCGGCGCGTGCCGTGCCGAACGATCCGGCCAGCCTCCGGCCCGACCGTGGCCTCGTGCCGGGCCAGCGTGGAAACAGAGACCTGCAGCGCATCGGCCAGGTGACGCAGGTCGGTGATCGAGGGGTCGGAAAGATCACGTTCCACCTGGCTCAGCCACCCGACAGAGCGGCCAAGCCGGTCGGCCAGTTGCTGCAGCGTCAGCCCGCGCGTGCGCCGCAGCGCGCGCAGATCGGCGCCAAGCGTCTTGGGCAGCGGGGAGGGATGCGACATCGTGTTATCCGTGAAAAAACAGGTTCAGATTTCACGTTGCCCGAGTCGCATGAAATTTCCAAGACCTTTTTCACGAGAAGCCCGAAGTCTCGCGATAAAATGCGCCCAGAAGGGTCTGTGGGATGTCGGTGAACGGGGCTGGATTCCCGGCCCCTCTCCGCGTCAGATCCGTTCGATGGCGATGGCCGTGCCTTCGCCGCCGCCGATGCAGATCGCCGCCACGCCCCGTTTCGCCCCGCGCTTTTCCAGCGCGTTCAGCAGCGTGACGATGATCCGCGCTCCCGAAGCGCCGATCGGGTGGCCCAGAGCACAGGCGCCTCCGTTGACGTTCACCACGTCGCGCGGCAGACCCATTTCATGCATGAAAGCCATTGGCACCACGGCAAAAGCCTCGTTCACCTCCCAGAGGTCGACATCGCCGATCTTCCAGCCGATCCGCTCCAGCAGCATGCGCGCGGCCGGAACGGGGGCCGTGGGGAACAGGGAGGGGGCCTGCGCGTGCGATGCGTGCCCCAGGATCCTGGCCCGGGGCGTCGCCCCGGCGGCCACGGCGGCATCCAGGGTCGACAGCACCAGTGCCGCCGCCCCGTCAGAGATCGAGGAGGAATTGGCCGCCGTCACCGTGCCATCTTTGCGGAAGGCGGGCTTCAGCATCGGGATCTTTTCGGGCCGCGCCTTGCCGGGTTGTTCGTCACGGGTGATGATTTCTTCGCCGTGCCGCATGTGCAGGGTGACAGGCGTGATCTCGTCATCGAAGGCACCAGAGCGTTCCGCGTCCAGGGCGTTGGACAGGGAGGCCAACGCATACTGGTCCTGCGCCTCGCGGGTGAACTGGAAAGCCTCGGCGCAATCCTCGGCAAAGGTGCCCATCAGGCGGCCCTTGTCATAGGCGTCCTCCAGCCCGTCGAGGAACATGTGGTCGATGACCTGTCCATGCCCGATGCGGGCGCCGCCGCGCATCTTGGGCAGCATGTAGGGCGCCTGGGTCATCGACTCCATCCCGCCTGCGACGACGGTTGCGGCATGGCCCAGCGCAAGCCGGTCCCAGGCCATCATCGCGGCCTTCATGCCGGACCCGCACATCTTGTTCAGCGTGGTGGCCGGCACCTCTTCGCCCAGTCCCGCGGCAAAACCGGCCTGGCGCGCGGGGGCCTGCCCCTGTCCCGCCGGCAGTACGCAGCCCATCAGCAGTTCGTCGACCGCGGGCCGACCCGCCTGCGACAGCGCCGCGCGGATCGCCGCGCCACCCAAAGTGCTGGCCGCCTGTTCGGCGAAAACCCCCTGAAAGCCCCCCATCGGCGTCCGCGACGCCCCGGTGATCACGACAGTTTCCATGCGAATGCCTCCCTTTACCCGGATGTGCATACAGAAAGGTAAGGATTGCCGTCTAGGGTCCACCCGATCCATCACTTGGGGAACCGCATGAGACTTACCACAGATCACCGCGACGGCGTGGACATCATCACGGTCGACGCTGCCCGAATCGATGCCGCCGTGGCGATTCAATTCAAGGACCGCATGCGCGAGATCCTGGGAAACGAGAAACCCCGCTACGTGCTGGACCTGAGCCAGGTCGATTTCATCGATTCCAGCGGCCTGGGCGCAATCGTCGCGGCGATGAAACTGATGCCGAAGGGCGGCAAACTGGAACTGGCCGGCCTGCGCCCCGCGGTGGACAAGGTATTCCGCATGACGCGGATGGATTCGATCTTTGCCATCCACCCCTCCGCCGAAGCCGCCGCCGGCGCTTGATCCCGGGCCGGAGCGACAGACCATGCAGGCGGAGCGGCTCGAGGACGGCGCATTCCTGGTTTGCTGCCGAATGGACAGCACGGCAGAAGATGTGCGCGCGACCCTGACAGGCATCAACGAGCTGCTGCAGGGCCAGGAAATGGCCCCGCCGCGGGACAGCAACTGGGAACTGGTGATCGCCGAAGTCCTCAACAACATCGTCGAACATGCCTATGAGGATCGGGCCGGCGGCGACATCCTGCTCCGGCTGGTGTTCTCGCCAGACAGGCTGTCGGTGGAATTCACCGATTTCGGCCAGCCCATGCCCAGTGGAACGCCCCCATCGGGCGCGCCGGTAGACCTCGATGTCTCGGTCGAGGAATTGCCGGAGGGCGGGTTTGGCTGGTTCCTGATCCGCTCGCTGTCCGAAAACCTCGACTATCATCACGACGGGGAAAGCAACCGGCTCCGCCTGTCCATCCCCCTGCGCTGAACCGGACAGCGGCGCAAGTGTCGCCGAATTGCCCGGGGCGCGCCCAAATGCGGCCCGGATTCGCAGCCATCCTGTTTCATGTAAGCTGCATATGGCTTCCCTCGGCGTCGCGCGTTTTCAGCCCCCACCCAGTGCGCGGCGCCGAGGACTTCCCCCCGAACATCATGCATTCGTCGCCGCCCGTCGCGATCAATCCGCGCCCGGGCCGCCGGTTGATGCACGTGCCTGCACGGTGCCATGACATTACCCGGACACCTCCACATTTCCGCCCGCATTGGCGGGCAATTTGGTCTTGTAGCTGCATATGGCTTCCCTCGGCGTCACGCGTTTTCAGCCCCCACCCAGTGCGTGATGCCGAGGTTCCTTCCTCCCGATTGACGCCGCTAGACGCCACCGTATGCTCTGCCCGGCAACAAGGGAGCAGAGAGGCAGATGCGCGATTTCCACAGACCCGGACGATCCCCCGTGCTGGCCCTGAACGGGCTCTGCGCGACCTCGCACCCGCTGGCCGCGCAGGCCGCGGTCGACATCCTGCAACGCGGCGGCAATGCGATGGACGCGGCAATCGCCGGCGCCGTCCTGCTGGGCGTGGCCGAACCGGCGATGACCGGGCTGGGCGGCGACTGTTTCGCGCTGGTCTCACCCGCAGGCGGGGACGAGGTGGTCGCGGTCAACGGATCCGGCCGCGCACCGGCGGCGGCCGACGCCACTGCCCTGCGCGCCGAAGGCCATCAGGCGGTGCCAGTGGCCAGCGCCCATGCCGTCACCATCCCCGGCGCGGTCGATGCCTTCTGCACCATGTCCGAACGCTGGGGCCGGCTGGGCCTGGCAGACAGCCTGGCACCCGCGATCCGGGCGATGGACGACGGCGTGCCGGTGGCGCCGCGCGTCGCCTTCGACTGGGACGAGGCCCAGGGGCGCCTTCAAGGCGCGGGACGGGTACACTACCTTGACGGCGGCGCGGTGCCCGTGACCGGCGGGATCTTTCGCCTGCCCGGCAATGCCGAAGTGCTGCGCCGCATCGCGGCCGAGGGGCGCGACGGCTTCTACGCCGGAGAGGTGGCCGAGGACATGTGCGCCACGCTGAACGCCGCCGGTGGCGTGCATAGCCTGGATGATTTCGCAGCGACCGCCTGCACCATCGGCGACCCGATCTCGGGGACCTACAAGGGCCGCGAGGTCCTGGAGCATCCGCCCAACGGCCAGGGCGTGACCGCCCATCTGCTGCTGAACATCCTGTCGCATTTCGACATTGCCTCGATGGACCCGTTCGGCGCCGAGCGCATCCACATCGAGGCCGAGGCCGCCAAGCTGGCCTACGATGCGCGCAACCGTTTCCTGGCCGATGCCGATCACATGACCCGGCTGGACCACCTGCAAAGCCCGGAAACGGCCGCGCGGCTGGCGGCACTGATCGACCCCGGTCGGGCGATGGCCTCGGCCACGACCCTGTCCGAAGAGGTGCACCGCGAGACGATCTACATCACCGTGGTCGACCGCGATCGCATGGCCGTCTCGCTGATCTACTCGATCTTCAACAGCTTCGGCTCCGGGATCGCCTCCGAGAAATACGGCATCCTGTTCCAGAACCGGGGCGCGGGCTTTACCCTGGCCGAGGGGCATCCGAACGAGATGGCCGGTGGCAAGCGGCCGATGCACACGATCATCCCGGGAATGCTGGTCGAAGAGGGCCGCGTGGCGATGCCCTTCGGCGTCATGGGCGGACAGTACCAGCCCAACGGTCATGCGCGCGTGCTGACCAACATGATCGATTTCGGCATGGACCCGCAGGCCGCGCTGGACGCGCCACGCAGCTTTGCCGATGGCAGAAAACTGCAGCTGGAACGGGGCCATGACGAGGCGGTCTTTGCCCGGCTGGCCGAGATGGGACACGAGATCGAGGTGCCCAGCGCCCCGATCGGCGGCGCGCAGGCGATCCGCATCCACCGGAACGGCGTGCTCGAAGGGGCATCGGACCCGCGCAAGGACGGCTGCGCGATCGGCTATTGACGAAAGGAAACGCGGCCCCGGGTCAAGCCCGGGGCGCGTGTCACTTGGATCAGA
Organism: Mameliella sp. LZ-28; assembly: GCF_012274245.1. Taxonomy (NCBI): domain Bacteria; kingdom Pseudomonadati; phylum Pseudomonadota; class Alphaproteobacteria; order Rhodobacterales; family Roseobacteraceae; genus Antarctobacter; species Mameliella sp. LZ-28. The sequence goes on from NZ_JAANYX010000034.1 coordinate 257,681, forward strand.
AACCGCTCAGTAGGAATACTCGGCGTAGATCCGGCTGAGGTCGCCGTTCCAGTCGCCGTTATAGTGCTCCAGCAGTTCGTCCGACGGCACGCTGCCAGACTCGACGCTGTCCTTGAGCGCATTCAGGAAATGCGTCTCGTTCGGGACAAGTCCACCAGCACCGGGGCGCGCACGGGCCACCAGACCCGCCTCGGCGATCTCTAGCACGTTGCGCGCCAGGTCGTGCATCCGGATATCACCGACCTGAGCCTGCAAGCCGTCACGCGTCGCCGCGAGGCGCAGGGCCTCGCGGGTTTCCGCGTCCCAGCCCTTGGCCAGGTCCCAGGCCGCGTCCAGCGCGGTCTGGTCGTACATCAGCCCGACCCAAAAGGCGGGCAGCGCACAAAGACGGCGCCAGGGGCCGCCATCGGCGCCACGCATCTCGATGTATTTCTTCATCCGCGCGTCAGGGAAGGCGGTGGTCAGGTGGTCGGCCCAGTCGGACAGCGTCGGCACCTCACCCGGCAATGCCGGCAGCTTGCCTTCAAGGAAATCGCGGAAGGACATGCCAAGCGCGTCGACATACACCCCGTCGCGGTAGACAAAGTACATCGGCACATCCAGCGCGTATTCGACCCAGCGTTCGAAGCCGAAACCCTCTTCGAAGACGAAAGGCAACATGCCGGTGCGGGAATCGTCCAGCGTCTCCCAGATCTGCATCCGCTTGGACTTGACGCCCACCGGCTTACCCTCGAAGAAAGGCGAATTGGCAAACAGCGCGGTGGCTACGGGCGACAGCGCCAGCGCGACGCGCATCTTCTGCACCATGTCCGCCTCTGACGCGAAATCGAGGTTCACCTGAACGGTGCAGGTCCGGCGCATCATCTGTTTGCCGGTCGTGCCCACCTTGTCCATGTAGGCATCCATGAGCTTGTAGCGCCCCTTGGGCATGAGCGGCATTTCTTCATGCGTCCAGATCGGCGCGGCGCCCAGGCCGATGAAACCCACGCCGATCTCGTCGGCGATGTCCTTGACCTGGGCCAGGTGCTCGTTCACCTCGTCGCAGGTCTGGTGAATGGTTTCCAGCGGCGCACCCGACAGTTCCAGCGCGCCGCCCGGCTCCAGACTGACATTGGCGCCGTCCTTGGTCAGGCCGATGATATGCCCGCCCTCGCTGACCGGGTCCCAGCCGTGGCGGTCGCGCAGCCCTTCGAGCACCGCGCGGATCGAACGCTCGCCGTCGTAGGGCAAGGGTTTGAGCGAGTCCTTGCAATAGCCGAACTTCTCATGCTCGGTGCCGATGCGCCATTGGTCCTTCGGCTTGCAGCCCGAGGCCAGGTACTCTGCCAACTGATCATGAGAGGTGATCGGCCCGCCGCCGGATTGGGGAATGGACATGTTGGGGCTCCCGGTCTGCTCGCGGTTCTGAACTTAACCTGTTGTCGCCAATCCGCCAGAGTGTCAATGCAGCCTTCTGGCGGCATCGCGCACAGATGCCGCGCGCCAGATGACAACCTGGTGTGCCGCGCCCTCTTGCATCTGGCGCAACATGTGCTCGGTCCGGATGCCCGGCAGGGTGGCGAAGGCATCGAACAGCTGGTCGGCGCCCTTGGCAGTCAGGGGAATTTCAAGACGCGGCTGGCCCGGCGCCATCAGCAGCCAGACCGGCGGTTCCGAGGTCGGATCGAGGCTAAGTGCCTCGAGCGCGTCCAGATCGACGATCCCGCCCGACAGCGGCCCGAAATAGCTGACCCGACGTTCGACCACCTGCACCACGCCGGGACCGCCACCGCCCCGGCGAAAGCGCCCGCGCTGGACGCCGGTCACGGTCAGGGCCACGCCAAGGAGGATCACCAGGTAGCCGATCCAGTGCAGCAGCCCGCCGCCGGTGAAGAACCCCCAATAGGCACCCAGCGCCATCGTGGCGAGTCCGATCAGCGCCTCCTGCCACTGGCGCAGGGCCTCTGCGGCCTCCCGCCGGATCACCGGGGATCTCCCAGCAGGATGGCCTTGTCCAGCATGGCGATGCGATAGCCGCCGACACGGGCAAAGCCGATGCGTTCATAGGTCTTGGCCGCCTCCGGCGATGCGGCGAACAGAATGGCGGTCGTGACGCCCTGCCCTGCCATTTCGGCCAGAAGCGCCTGCACCACCTGCCCGCCGAACCCCTGTCCGCGCCGGTCCGGGGGAACGAAGACCCCGCCGACCTGAACCGCCTGCCCGGCCTTGGCGTTGATCGCTGCCATCGCCACGGGACTGCCGTCGCGATCCATGATGCGGATGCGCGGCGCCCCCACGGCCAGTTCGGCCCGGCGCGTTGCGGCGGCGTGCAGGTCGCCCGGCGGCGCTGTCTGCGTTTCCGTCATGTACTGCGCGAACCAGTCGGACAACCACGGCACATCCGCCTCGGCAGGCGGGCGGATGTCGCTGCCAGGGGTCAGGCCACCGATGTCCATCCGGTAGAGCGGTTCGATCCGGTTCAGCCTCCAGGCCTCTGGCGGGACGGGCAGCGCGTCCAGGATCACCTGGACCTGGTCCGCCTCACCGGTCATGCCTTGCAGCGTGTATCCCTTCAGCAGGTGGGCATAGGTCTGCGCCTCTGTGGCCGTCAGCCCGGGCAACTGGCACATCAGGAAGCCGCCATTGGTGCAGCCGAAGACCCCCGTGATGCCATCGCCGGTCTCGCGCAGGAAAAACGCGGTGCCATGCGGATGGGTGGTGTCCTCGGTGCCGTGCGCCTCGAGGTTGCCCAGGAGAAACATCGACGTCTCGACATGGGCGTCGAGAAAGGCCGCCATCGGGCCTATGTCTGCGGGCGTTGCCTTGCGGATCATCGCCAGTCTCCCAGGGTGGTCTGCCAGAGGGTCAGTGCTGCCACTGCGGCGGTGTCCGCACGCAGGATGCGCGGGCCAAGCGCCACCGCATGCGCATAGGGCAGCGCGTGCAGCCGGGCGCGTTCGGCATCGGAAAAGCCGCCTTCGGGCCCAATGAGAATCGCCCAGGGGGCATCGGCGTCGGGCAGGCGCGCGTGTGCCCCGGCTTGCGCCTCGTCGCAGAACATCAGCTGCCGGTCCTCTGGCCAGTCGGCCAGAAGCCGGTCCAGCCGGTGCAGCTCCGTGACCTCGGGAACGAAGGTGGCACCACATTGCTCGGCCGCCTCGGTGGCATGGGCCTGCAGCCGGTCTTGCCGGATGCGCTCGGAATTCGTGAATTCCGTCTGGATGGGCAGGATGCGGCGCGCGCCCATCTCGACCGATTTCTCGACGATGAAATCGGTGCGCGCCTTCTTGATCGGCGCGAACATCAGCCAGAGATCGGGCGGCATCGACTGCGGCGCGATCCGGTCACGACAGACCAGCGTGCCGCCACGCCTGCCGGCCTCGACGACCTCGGCGCGGTATTCGCCGTCCTGCCCGTTGAACAGGGCCACCTGCGCGCCGGTGGTCAGCCGCATCACCCCAAAGAGATAATGCGCCTGCTCCCGCGACAGGGTCACCTGTTGTTCCTCGGCCAAAGGGTGCTCTACAAAGAGCCGGATTTTCGGTGTCACCGTCATGGAGGGGACCATATGTCCGGGACGCATCAGAGACCAGAGGCCGAAGGACAGGTCCGCGACGCAGTGCGCGGCAACTGGGTCGACAGCTGGGCGCCGCAGTGGACGCGGCCTTACCTGCGATTGAGCCGCGCGGACCGGCCCATCGGGACATGGCTGCTGTTGCTGCCCTGCTGGTGGGGACTGCTGCTGTCGATGGTCAACAACGGGCAGGCCTACTGGTTCGACCTTTGGATCTTTGCGGGCTGCGGGATCGGGGCGGTACTGATGCGCGGGGCGGGCTGCACCTGGAACGACATCACCGACCGCGGCATCGACGGGTCGGTGGCCCGGACGGCCTCGCGCCCGATTCCCTCGGGGCAGGTGACGACGAAACAGGCCCTCGCCTGGGCGGTCATCCAGTCCCTGGTCGCCTTCTGCATCCTCATCACCTTTCCGCCCGCGGCCATCGCGCTGGGAGTTCTGAGCCTCTTGCCCGTCGCGGTCTATCCCTTTGCCAAGCGGTTCACATGGTGGCCGCAGATCTTCCTGGGTATCGCCTTCAACTGGGGCGCCCTGCTGGCCTGGACCGCCCACAGCGGGCGTTTGGAACTGCCGGCGGTGCTCCTGTATCTGGCCGGAATGGCGTGGACACTGTTCTATGACACCATCTACGCCCACCAGGACAAGGAAGACGACGCCCTGATCGGGGTGAAATCCACCGCCCGCCTGTTTGGCGATGATACCCCGAAATGGCTGCGCCGGTTCCTGGTGGCCACCGTCGTGCTGATGGGACTGGCCATCGTGGCGGCAGCGCCGGACGCCAACCTGCTGGCCCTGATCCTGATGATCGGCGGCCCCTGGGCAATGGGCTGGCACATGGTCTGGCAATTGCGGCGCCTGAAGATGGACGATCACGACCGGTTGCTGAGCCTGTTCCGATCCAACCGGGACGCCGGACTGCTGCCTGTGCTGTTTTTTGCCATCGCCCTGATCGCCTGATTGCACCCCCCGGCGGGCTTGCGTATCAGTTCTGAAAAAACAAGGAAAACCCAGCGCCCATGCGCCTCTCCTCGTTAGTCATCACTGGTGGCATATTCGCCGCGGCGGGCGTGCTCAGCCTCGTGACCGCAAATTTCGCCGGCAACGCCGTGGAACGCGCCTCGCTGACCGGCGTCCTGTCCGAACTGGATTCGGACGGTCTGACCTGGGCCGAGGTCGACACCAACGGCCTTCAGGTCTTTCTTTTCGGCACCGCCCCGGACGAAGCGGCGCGCTTCCAGGCGCTGAGCGCGGCGGGCCGCGTCGTCGATGCCAGCCGGGTGATCGACCAGATGCTGGTCGAAGAACCCGAAGCAATCGCACCACCCAGTTTCTCGGTCGAGATCCTGCGCAACGACGCCGGGATATCCGTGATCGGACTGGTCCCGGCCTCCACCGACCGCGATGCACTGATCGAGGGTTTTCGCAGCCTTTCAGGCGACGGTCAGGTAATGGACCTTCTGGAAACCGCCGATTTCCCGGAACCCGACGGCTGGGCCGACGCGCTGGGATTTGCCTCTGCCGCCCTCAAGGACCTGCCCCGCTCCAAGATTTCCGTCGCCGCCGACCAGGTGGCGATCAAGGCCATGACCGAAAGCCCCGAGGCCCGCAGCCGGCTGGAAACCGCACTGTCCCGGCGCAAGCCTCAGGACCTGCGCCTGGCGTTGGATTTCTCGGCCCCGCGCCCGGTCATCTCTCCATTCACGCTGCGCTTTGCCATCGACGCGGACGGCGCACGGTTCGACGCCTGCTCCGCCGATACCGAGACCGGTCGCGACCGTATCCTGCGGGCAGCCGCCCAGGCCGGCCTCGAAGGCAAGGCAAGCTGCCGGTTGGGTCTGGGCGTGCCGTCGCGCCGCTGGGCCGACGCGGTGGAAATCGGCATTGCCAAGCTGGCGGAACTGGGCGGAGGCACGCTGACCTTCTCGAATGCGGACGTATCCCTTGTCGCGCTGGAAGGCACCAACCAGGCCCTGTTCGACCGGGTTGTCGGCGAGCTGGATGCCGCGCTGCCCGATCTCTTTGCCCTGACCGCCGACCTGCCCAAGGCACCCGAGGCGGAACCCGAGGGCGCACCGGATTTCGTGGCCACGCTCAGCCCCGAGGGGGCCGTGCAGCTGCGCGGACGGCTGGGCACGGAACAGGCCCGCGCCACGGCGGACAGTTTTGCCCGGGCGCTTTTCAGCTCCGAGGCTGTCTACACCGCGGCCCGCGTCACAGAGGGCGTGCCAAGCGACTGGACGGTGCGGGTTCTCGCCGGTCTCGACGCTTTGGCGCTGTTGTCGCATGGCGCGGTCACGGTGACACCCGACCTTGTGACCGTCACCGGCAAGACCGGCAACACGGAGGCCAGCGCCCAGATCGCGGATTTGCTGGTGGCCAAGCTGGGTGAAGCCGCGGCCTTCGAGATCGACGTGGAATACGTCGAGGCGCTGGACCCGGTTGCCGGCCTGCCCACGCCCGAGGAATGCGAGGCGATGATCGTCGAGATCATCGGCGACAGAAAGATCACCTTCGAGCCCGGTTCCGCCCGGCTGGATGCCTCGGCCGAGGACATCATGGACGAACTGGCCGACCTGCTGAAGCAATGTGGCGACATCGCGCTGGAAATCGGTGGCCACACCGACAGCCAGGGCCGCGAGATCATGAACCAGGAGCTGAGCCGCGACCGCGCCCAGGCGGTTCTGGACGCGCTGCGCGCGCGGCGGGTTCCCACGCGGTCCTACACCGCCAAGGGCTATGGCGAGACGATCCCGATTGCCGACAATGGCACCGAGGAAGGCCGCGAGGCCAACCGCCGGATCGAATTCAAGCTCTTGAAACCCGAACCGGAAGAGGGCGAAGAAGGGGCGGAACCGGGCGATTCGGACCCGGCCGCGGATGCAGATCCTGTTGCGGCAGACGCCGACCCGGAAACGGTGGACGCGCCCCCCGCAATCGAACCCGGTGCACCGGCAGAGGCGCAACCGGATCCGGAACTGGGCAGGATCAGGCCGCCAAAGGGCAGAGGAACTGGGGATGAATAGGACCGAATTCATCGTGACGACCGCAGCGATCCTCTTCGTTGCTTTCCTGCTGGGCTGGTTCGCCCATTGGCTGGTGCATCGGTTCAAGCGCGTCAGCCAGGCCGACATGGACCAGCTGGAAAAGATGAGCCAGGAGTTGCACGAGGCCGAGGAAACGCGCGACCAGGCCATCACTTACCTGCAACAGCGCGAGGCCGAGCTGACCAACCAGCTGGCCCAGACCGAGGCCGAGCTGTCGGCGGCGATGGAGGGCCTGCGCGAGGCGCGTTCGGACGCCGAGGAAATGCGCGCCCACGTCGAGCGGATGAACCAGCAGGCCTGAAACGGGCCTGAGGGCCCCGGCCCTTTCCAGAGCGGTCGGTATATGGGATGAGCGGGTCGACAATCGCGCGACGAGGACCCGCCGACATGACCCAGATCATCACCGCCCTTTCCGAAATCTCCGACCGTTACGACGCGCTCTTCGTCGATCTCTGGGGTTGCGTGCACAACGGCGTGCAGGCGATCCCCTCGGCCGTCGAGGCGCTGCAGGGCTACCGCCAGCGCGGCGGCTGCGTGATCCTCGTGACCAACGCCCCTCGCTCACGTCACGAGGTCGCCAAGCAACTGGACCGTTTCGGTGTGCCTCAGGATGCCTGGGACGACATTGCCACCTCCGGCGACAGCGCCCGGGCCGCGATGTTCCGCGGCGCCGTCGGGCGCAAGGTCTGGTTCATGGGGCAGGCCTTTGACCATTCCTTCTTTGAACCGCTCAAGATCATCGAGGACCCGGTCGAGATCGAGCGGGTCGAGCTGGACGAAGCCGAGGGCATCATCTGCTGCGGTCCCTTCGACCCCCACGCCGATCCCGAGGTGAACCGCCCGGAATTCCTCTATGCCAAGCAGAAGGGCATCAAGCTGCTCTGCGCCAATCCCGACATCGTCGTCGACCGGGGCGAGCGGCGGGAATGGTGTGCGGGCGCGCTGGCGAAACTTTATACCGAGATGGGCGGAGAGAGCCTGTATTTCGGCAAACCGCATCCGCCGATCTACGACCTGGCCCGCCGCCGCCTTGCCGAACACCGCAAGGGTGTACCGGACGCGGGCATCCTGGCCATCGGCGACGGCGCGCATACCGACATCGACGGGGCGATGGGCGAGGATATCGATTCCCTCTTCATCAGCGGCGGATTGGCGCGGGCAGAGACCAAAACGACGCAGCAACCCGACCCAGACGCGCTAAAGGCCTATACCGAAAAGGAAATGATCAATCCCATCTTCACCATTGGAACGCTCCGATGAGGCAGATTTTGCTTGCCTTTGCTGCAACCGCAAAGTAATAAAATTACCGAAAGCGCGGACAACCCGCGCATTTATTACCGCACGGTTTGCACATGGAGGGCCGGATGTTGGACAATATGCCCCGCGGCACGATCTGCATCGAAGACATCGAAATGGGGATGACCCGCTACCTGCGCAAACAGGTGACGGATCAGGACATCGAGATGTTCGCCGAGGTCTCGACCGACCGGAACCCGGTGCACCTGGATGACGACTATGCCCAGGACACGATCTTCGAAGGGCGCATCGCCCACGGGATGCTGACCGCCGGCCTGATCTCTGCCGTCATCGGCGAGCAGCTGCCGGGTCACGGCACGGTCTACATGGGTCAGACCCTGAAATTCCTTGGCCCCGTCCGCCCCGGCGACATGGTCTATGCAGAGGTCAAGGTGATCGACATCGACCACGCCAAGCGCCGCGTGACGCTGGAAACCCATTGCTCGGTCGATGGCAAGAAGGTGCTGATCGGCGAGGCCAAGGTCCTGGCGCCGTCACGCAAGTTCGACTGATCGGGCAATCTTCGCGCCATCAGAACTCGTCTTGAGCGCCCCGCGTGCCGGACCTATGGTCCGGCACGATTAATTTTCCCGAGGGCTTTCATGATCCGCTGTCTTTCCCTGTTTCTCCTCGCCGCCGGACCGGCTGTCGCCGACTGTTCCACCTCCGAATCCACCTTTGTCCAGTGTCGTATCGCGGGGTCAACGAAGATCCTCGAGGTCTGCGCGGAACAGGATGCCGCCGTCTATCGCTTTGGCCCTGCTGGGCGCCCTGAGATGGAGCTGTTCGAACCCTATGCCATGCTCGACTACCAGCCCTGGCCGGGTGTCGGACGGGACATCTGGGAAGAGGCCAGTTTTCGCAATGAAGAATACCGCTATACCGTCTTCGCCGGGGTCGAACGGCAGGTCGGCGACACCGAAACGTCGCAGCGCTTCGGTGGCGTGACCGTCTCCAAGGACGGAAAGGACCTCGCCCGGCTGGAATGCGATCCGGATACGGTGACCTTCGGGTTCGGAACGGGTTTGTCGGACGGCAAGTCCCGCGCTGGCTATCGCTGGTTGCCGGGCGAGGGCTGGGTACGCTGATCGCCAGGGCGGCTCTTCGCCCGGTCCCGTCCGCATAGCACGCGCGTCCCTCGACGGTCGCACGTACCTTTTGGTGCCCCCTCAACCCTAGCGGGCACGGAAGCCGCGGACGCGGCAACTTTCAGATATTATTCAGAACTTCTTCAGGACATGTCCCCGGGGCCAAACCGTAGGATCGACGCCACATTTCAGCGGAGGTCCATTCATGATAGAACTAGTCTTTGTCACCTGCCTGCTCCTGGACCGCGGTCACTGCGAAGAACGGCACTTCCTTTTCCAGGACGTCAGCCTGATGGCCTGCATGCTGCACGGACAGGCCGAGCTTGCAAAATGGACGAACAGCCACCCGGGGTGGCGCCTGCACAGCTGGAAGTGTCGCATCCACGATCCGCGCCAGGCAGACGCCTGACATCCTCAGCGCAGGGCGTCGAAACCGAAACCTGCCGGGATGGCATCGCGCCGCTCCAGCATCAGGTCAGCCATGACCTCGCCCACCTTGGGCGCCATGCCAAAACCGATCTTGAACCCGCCGTTGGCCACGAAATGCCCGGCACGTCCCGGCCAGGCCCCCAGAAGGGGCGCCCGAGAGCGGGCGCGCGGGCGGACCCCGGCCCAACGCTCGAGCACGGCGGCGCCATGCAGGGCAGGCACCGCCGCATAGGCCCGATCGACCAGCGCCTGGCACTGATCGTCCACCGACAGCGGATCGTCAAAGTCACGCTCCGAGGTCGAGCCGATGGCCACGGTCCCATCCGCATGCGGGACGATGTGCAGCCCATCGACGAACAACTGCGGATCGTCCTGCGCCGCGTAGCGAAGGAGCACGGCCTGCCCTTTCACCCCGTCTCCGACCTTGCGGCCCAGCGCCTCGGTCAGGTCGTGAAGGCCCTTCCAGCCTGTCGCCCAGACCACGGCCCCCGCGTCCGGCGCCTCGGTCACGATCTCGACGCCGGACACCTCCAGCGCTGCCACCAGTGCGGCGCAGGCGCGGCGCGGACACATGCGGGCCGTCAGAGTATCACGGATCAGCATGCCCGAAGGGGTCTGCGGTGACAGACCGGACAGCCCCTCGGCCGGGATCACCTCCCAATGCGCCCTGCCCTGCCAAAGCGCCTCGGCCCCCTCGGCACGGGTTCGGGCCAGGGCGATGGCGGCTTCATCCGCAAGCGGCTGCAACCGGCCGGTGCGGGCATAGCCGGGACTGACGCCGCCGGTTTCCCCGACCCTCGCCCAGAACCCTTCTGCCATCAGCAGGCTGTCGAGCTGAAAGGCCTTCTTCTCGTTCCAGTTCTCGGGCACATGCGGCGCCAGCGCGCCGACGATCCCGCCCGACGACCCGGCCCCCGGGCCATGGGGATCGACGACGCGTACCTTCGCGCCCCGCCGCGTGCAGGCCCAGGCCACCGACAGGCCGAAGATCCCCGCCCCGCGCACCGTCACCTCGACGCTTGCCATTGCCTGCCCTCCTCGTCAGAACTCGGCCCGTTGATAAGGAAGAATGCCATGCCCGACCAGAGCAGCGATCTGGACTGGCGGGACGAGATCCCGGTCTCGACCCGTTTCGACGATCCCTATTACAGCCTGGAAAACGGGCTGGCCGAAACCGCGCATGTCTTCCTGTCGGGCAACGGCCTGCCGGACCGGTTCCGCGACGGGTTCCGGATCGCAGAGCTGGGGTTCGGCACCGGGCTGAACCTTCTGGCCGCGCTGCGGCTCTGGCGCGCCTCCGGTCAAACCGGCGTCCTGCATTTCACCACCTTCGAGGCCTTCCCCCTGTCGCCCGCCGAAATGACACGCGCACAGGCAAGGTTCCCGGAGATCGAAGATCTTGCCGACGCGCTGGCGCCGCACTGGGGACAGGCGCGTTTTGACCTGCCCGACCTGCACTTCGAGATGATCCAAGGCGACGCCCGCGAAACCCTGCCGCGCTGGGACGGTCTGGCCGATGCCTGGTTCCTCGACGGGTTCTCGCCGGCCAAGAACCCCGAGCTTTGGGACGCGGATCTGATGGCAGAGGTCGCCCGGCACATGCCCCCCGGCGCCACAGCGGCGACCTACACGGCAGCCGGCCACGTCCGCCGCGCCCTTGCGGCAGCGGGGCTTGAGGTCACACGCGTGGCGGGATATGGCCGGAAACGTCACATGACGACAGCCCTAAAACCGCCGGTCCCCGGCTGACCCCGCGCGACGGGGCCATGCCACGCGACGGCGCGACCCCGGACATATCGCAATGGCTCAGCAGAACACGCGCCTCGGCATCTGGCTCATGGTGGCCACCACCTTCGTCTTTGCCCTGCAGGACGGCATTTCGCGCCACCTGGCGGGGGAATACAACGTCATGATGGTGGTGATGATCCGTTACTGGTTCTTCGCCGCCTTCGTGTTGACGGTGGCGGGCCGCAAGGCGGGGGGCCTGCGCGCGGCGGCGCAAAGCGCCTTTCCCTGGCTTCAGGTCTTTCGCGGTGCGCTCCTGGTGGTCGAGATCAACGTGATGGTCCTCGCATTCGTCTTCCTCGGCCTGGTCGAAAGCCACGCTGTCTTTGCCGCCTATCCGCTGCTTGTGGCCGCGCTGTCCGGCCCGGTGCTGGGCGAACACGTCGGCTGGCGCCGCTGGACGGCCATCGCGGTGGGCTTTGCCGGGGTCATCATCATCCTGCAGCCCTCGGGCGGGGTATTTTCACCCTATGCCGCGATCCCGTTGCTGGCGGCGCTGATGTTCGCCCTATACGCATTGCTGACGCGCTACGTGGCGCGGGGGGACAGTTCCGCCACCTCGTTCTTTTACACCGGCGTATCCGGCGTCGTCGTGGCCACGGCGATCGGGGGCTGGTTCTGGGTGCCGATGACCGGACCGGACTGGGCCTGGATGGGCCTCCTGTGCCTGACCGGCGCAGCGGGACACTACCTGATGATCCGCGTCTACGAGGTGGCCGAGGCCAGCGCGGTTCAGCCCTTTGCCTACCTGCAACTGGTCTTTGCCAGCACCCTCGGGCTGGTCGTCTTTGGCGAGACGCTGCGCTGGAACGTGGTCTTCGGTGCCGGGATGATCGTGGCGGCCGGGCTCTTTACCCTGTGGCGCGCACGTCAGAAAGAGGGTTGAAGACCCCAAGGCATCCGCCGTGTTTCTTTGGGCTCCAAATACCTCAGGGGTGAATGGACCGCAGGTCCAGAGGGGGCAGCGCCCCCTGCCCCCGCCGCCACATGTCAGTCCAGCACCGCCTTCAGCGTGCCGCCCACAAGTTCTTGGCTGAAGGGCACCGGGTGCGGCGGCTTGCCCAGCCGCGCGCGGTAGACCGGCAGGCTCTCGGTGACGCGCATGACATAGTTGCGGGTCTCGTCGAAGGGGATCATCTCGATCCAGTCGATGATGTCGATGTCGCCTTTGCGGGGATCGCCAAAGCGTTCCATCCAGCCGATCGGCCGCCCCGGCCCCGCGTTGTAACCCGCCGCCATCATAACCGCGTTGCCGTCGAACCGCTCGGACAGCCCGGCCAGGTAGCGCGAGCCCAGCTTGGCGTTGTAGCCCGGATCGGTCAGCAGGCGGTCAAGGTCGTATTCCAGCCCCAGCTGGCCCGAGACCAGCTTGGCCGTACCGGGCATCAGCTGCATGTAGCCGCGCGCACCGGCCCCGGAAATCACCCCCGGGTCGAACTCGGACTCGCGCCGCGCGATCGAGAGCACCAACTCCTTGGGTACGGGGTATTCGCCTTCGGTCACCTGCGGATCCAGTGCGTAGTAGGGGCCCGGCAACTGGATGCCGAACTGTGCCGCACGCTTGCCCAGCATGACCTGGATATGCGGACGGTTCATCTCCATCAGCATCATACCCATGCGGCCCATGCCTTCGCGGTCCAGCGACTCGGCGAGGTGTGTCAGGAAACGCTCTCCCAGGTTGGTCTCTCCTGCGGCCAGCAAAAGCACCGCCGCCTCAAAGACGCTGGACTTGGTAAAGTCGGCCTGGCGCCAGTCCGGAAAGGCCTCGTTGCCCGCCAGGGTCGGGTCCGGTGGCAGGCCCGCGCGCTCCGCAGCCAGCAAGCCGTAGAATGACGTCTGGTACTCGGCCCCGATCGCATAGGCCTCTTTCGCCTTCTCGGCCTCGCCCGCCGCCTCGTAGGCACGGCCCAGCCAATAGCCCCCGCGTCCGACGGAAATCGGCGTCCAGACCCCCTCGCGGAAATTCTCGAAGTGCATCACGGCCAGGTCGGCCCGGTCGAGGAACCGCAGCGCGATAAAGCCCGCGATCCATTCCAGCTCGGCAAATTCGGTGCCTTCGACCAGCCAGTGCCGGGCGGCGATCTCGTAGGCTTCGGCATAGGCGCCTGCGCGCATCCGCTCGCGGGCCAGGTCGATCCGCTCGGGCGCCCAGGCCCAGGGTTCGCCCAGCCCCGCCGGGCTGACCGACTGTGCACGCAACAATTCGATGGCGTCCTCGGTGCGTCGCTTGCGCACCCGCCACAGGAACCGCTCGTAGGCAAGGCCCGGGTGATCGGACAGTTCTTCGGGGACCTTGGCGATCAGCGTATCCACGCCTGGCGCAGAAGATCGCAGCGCCAGCCGCGCCTGCGCCAGCGCCTGCCAGCCCTCGTCGACAAGCCCCATCATCTGGCCGGCATCGCGGCTCCACCCCTGCCACAGCGCCATGTCAAGGCGGGCCTCGTGATGGTCGCGCAGGATCTCGCCCCAGGTGGTCAGGAAGGCGCGTCGTTCGTCCGAGGTCATCGACAGCGTGCGCCAGGCCAGAACGATGTCGGCCTGGGCCGCGCCCTCGTTGCCTTGCGCCATATGCGCCTTGGCCAGGGACAAGGCGCCGCTGCCGGTCTGCGGCAGCGCGTCGGCAAAGAAGGCCCGGATCTCGTCCAGCGAGGCCTCGGACATGGTAGGTTCGGATTTCTCGCGCAGGTAGGGCAGGCCCGGCCAATCCGGGTGACGCGACAGGAAGTCCTGAACTTCGCGCGCATCGCCCCGCCCCGCCCTAAGAGCGTGCCAGAGGATCACGTCCACCGCCGCCTGCCCGTCGCCGCGCGCCGCGATTCGGGCCGCCGCCCAGTTGCCCTCGCGCATGGATTGCATGGCCTTGGCCAAAGAGGCTCCGCGCTCCTGCGCAAAAGCTGGCAGGGCGGTGACGAACAGCAACAACAAGGCAAGGAGACGTGACATCGACTTGCTTTTTCCGTGATGAAAAGGAATAGACGCTTCTTGCAAAGGATACGTCCGGGGCGGACTCGTGCAACTCACATAGTCGCGGGGTCGGCGGGTTTCCACCGCAAGCCGCACCGGGCCGGAAAAATGAAAGGAGCGTGTCATGTTCAAAGGTTCAATGCCTGCCCTGGTCACGCCGTTCAAGGACGGCGCCGTGGATTTCGACATGCTCAAGAAGCTGGTCGAATGGCACATCGAGGAAGGCTCGCACGGGCTGGTTCCCGTGGGCACGACCGGAGAAAGCCCGACGCTGACGCACCGTGAACACGAAGAGGTCATCGCCTGCGTGGTCGAGGCGGTCGCGGGACGCATCCCGGTGATCGCCGGGGCCGGGTCGAACAACACCGACGAGGCGATCCGCTTTACCGAATATGCCGCCAAGGTCGGCGCCGATGGCGCGCTGGTGGTGACACCCTATTACAACAAGCCGACCCAGGCAGGGCTGATCGCGCATTTCAAGGCGGTGCACGACTGCGCCGACATCCCGATCATCATCTACAACATCCCCGGCCGTTCGGTCGTGGACATGTCGCCGGACACGATGGGCGAACTGGCCAAGCTGCCGCGCATCGTCGGCGTCAAGGATGCCACCGGCGACCTGGCCCGCGTCTGCCTGCAACGCATCACCTGCGGCCAGGACTTCCTGCAGATCTCGGGCGAGGATGCCACCGCGCACGGGTTCAACGCCCAGGGCGGGGTCGGCTGCATTTCGGTGACCGCGAACGCGGCGCCCCGGCTCTGCGCAGACCTGCAAGAGGCCTGCCTGGCCGGTGACTACGGCAAGGCGCTGGAAATCCAGGACCGGCTGATGCCGCTGCACCAGGCGATCTTTACAGAGCCGGGCCTCTGCGGCGCGAAATACGCCATGTCGCGGCTGGGGCTCTGTTCCGACGAGGTCCGCCTGCCGCTGGTGCCGTTGACCGAAGGGACACGCGCCAAGGTGGACAGCGCCCTGCGCCACGCGGGCCTGATGAATTGAGTCGACTTCGGTCTTTCGGGACCGGAAAAAGAAAGGGCTGGAAACCTCGCGGTTTCCAGCCCTTTTTCATTTGTCAGCGACAGCGTTACTGCCCCACCGTCGCCTCCAGCCCTTCGGGCTGGCCGACCACGACAAAGCGCAGCTCGTCCGGTTTCATCAACTCACCCGCCACGCGCTTGACGTCTTCCAGCGTGACCGCCTCGATCTTGGCGTTGCGCGTCGTGATGTAGTCGGGCGACAGGTCGTCCATCTGCATGCCCACCAGGATCCGGGCAATCGGTGCGTTGCCGTCGAACCGTAGCGGATAGGCGCCGGTCAGGTAGGTCTTGGCGCGCTCCAGCTCCTCGGGCGTCGCACCCTCGGTCGCCATCCTGGTCCATTCGTCGCGGATCACCTGCACCGTCTCGGCGATGCGGTCATTGGCAGAGGCCACGCGGCCCAGCATCAGTTCCGCGTGCTCGCGCGGCGAAAGGTAGGAATAGACGCCGTAGGTCAGGCCCCGCTTCTCGCGCACCTCGTTCATCAGTCGGGCCTCGAATCCGCCGCCGCCAAAGATCGTGTTCAGCACATAGGCGGCAAAGAAGTCGGGATCGTCCCGCTTCATTCCCTTGTGGCCGAAGATCGCCACCGATTGCGGGGTGTCAAAGGGCACCACGGTTACGCCGGCCTCGGTCTGCACCTCCACGTCGGCTGGCTGCGGCGCGCCGGTTTCGGGCAGGTCCGAGAACAGCCGATCCAGCAAAGCACCCAGTTCCTCGGCACTGATGTCGCCTGCGGCGCCGACAAAAACGCGATCCTGCGCCAAGGCGGCGCGATGCGCATCGACGATATCGGCCCGGGTCAGTGAGGTGACACTGTCGACCGTGCCGTTCTGGTTGGTGCCATAGGGGTGGTCGCCAAAGACCAGCTCATAAAAGGCATCGCCCACGATCTCGTCCGGGTCGGTGGCGTCGGAGCGGATACCGGACAACACCTGCGCGCGGACACGGTCGATGGCAGCCTCATCGAAACTGGGCGAGACCAGCGACGAGCGCAACAGGTCCACGGCCTCGTCCCGCGTCTCGGTCAGGAACTTGGCCGAAACGCTGACCGTATCGTCGCCAACGTCATAGCGGAACTGTGCCGCGATCCCGTCACGCGCCTCGGCAAAGCCGCGCGCATCCAGTTCGTCGGCGCCCTCTTCCAGCAGACCGACCATCAGGTTGGTCGCCCCACGCTTGCCCGGCGCATCCAGCGACGCACCGCCCAGGAACCGGATTTCCAGCGCAACGAAGGGGATAGACGGCTCCTCGACTAGCCAGGCCTTGAAGCCACCGGGGCTTGTCACCTCCTGGATCTCGATCTCGGCATGGGCGGCGAAGCCGGCACAGATCATGCCGAAGGCAAGGACAAAGCGGCGGATCATTGGGTCACCTCCTGCTGCGGGGTCTGCGCGTCCGGCGCCATCAGGTAGCCGGTCACGGAATGGCGGCGGTCGAACACCTTTTGCGCGGCGGCCACGATGTCCTCTCCGGTCACGGCCTGCAGGACATCGGGCCAGTCTTGCACGTCTTCGACCGTCAGGCCGGTGGTCAGCGCATTGCCGTACCGCCGCGCGATGCTGGCGGGGTTGTCCAGCGCATAGATCTGGGCCGCCTTGATCTGGAACTTGATCCGGTCAAGCTGGTCGGGGTCGATCCCCTCCGCGATCACCTCGGCCAGCACATCGTCCAACGCGGTTTCCGCCTCTTGCAGGCTCACCCCCGCTGCCGGCACCACGACCAGCGTAAAGCTGGAGGCATCCAGCGTCGTGTCGTCGTAATAGGCGTCGGTATAGACCGCGACCCGGCTTTCGAACTGCAGTTTCTGGGTTAGGACAGAGGTCTGCCCACCGGCCAGGACCTCCGACAGGATGGCCAGCGCGGCGGCCTCCTGCTGGGCGCCGCTGGTGCGGGCCGGGGCCAGGTAGCTGCGAGTGATATAGGGCTGCGAGACGCGCGGATCGGTATAGGTCATCCGCCGTTCCGACAGGTGGCGCGGTTCCGTCGGGCGGTCGCGCTCCCCAAGATCGGGATTGGCTGGCAGGGGGCCATAGTGTTCCTCTGCCAGGGTGCGCACCTCTTCAGGCGTCACGTCCCCGGCCACCACCAGGATGGCATTGTTGGGCGCGTAGAACTGGCGATAGTAGGCCAGCGCATCGTCCAGGTCCAACTGCTCCATCTCGTGCCGCCAGCCGATCACCGGCGTGCCGTAGGGATGGTTGAGATATAGCGCGGCGTCCTTCTGTTCGCGGAAGAGCGCCCCGGGGCTGTTTTCCACCCGCATGTTGCGCTCTTCGATGATCACCTCGCGCTCTGTCAGGATATCAGCCTCCGACAGGCGCAGGTTGACCATGCGGTCAGCTTCCATCTTCATCATAAGGCCCAGCCGGTCGGCCGCGACGCGCTGGTGATAGGCGGTGGTGTCGTAGCTGGTAAAGGCGTTGTCGGTGCCGCCATTGAGCGCAACCGTGGCGCTGAACTCTCCGGGCTCAAGCGTATCGGTGCCCTTGAACAACAGGTGCTCCAGGAAATGCGCCACCCCCGACGATCCGGGGCGTTCATCCGCCGATCCCGCGCGGTACCAGACCATGTGGACCACGACCGGGGCGCGGTGATCCTCGATCACGACAACGTCCATGCCGTTGTCCAGCCCGAAGGTCGTGACCTTGCCGGCCTCCTGGGCGGAAACGGCGACAGGCGCGGTCATTGATAGGGCGAAAGCGAATAACAGGGTCAGTCGGCGCATGCGGCATCCTCTGGTTTTCCGGATGTCGCATTAGGTACGCGCGGCGGCGGCAACTTCAAGCCGGAGTTACGGTCTCGTGACCGGCGCGCGGGGCCGGTTCCTCATTCGGGCGGCGCGGCCGGTGTCGTGGCCCCGGCACGGCGGTAGACGCGCAACCAACGATAAGGGTCCAGCGTCTCGCGCCTGTAGGCGCGATTGTAGTCGTCCTGCGGCACGATCGACCAGTTGAAGATCGACTTGGAGCGACGGAAGTCCGCGTCTTTCTGGGCCAGTTCCTGGCGCACGCCCGGATCGCGGCCAAAACGGCTGGCGCGCTGGATCAGTGCGCCGTCGCCCGCCGGAACACCCGGGCCGCTGGCCACAAGGCGCGAAGGATTGCCACCCAGCGCGGCAACAGCGTCTGCCTTGGGCGTCTGGTCGGTCCGGTTGGGACCTCCCGGCGTGGGCGGCGGCAGTTGCGCATAGCTTTCCGGCTGAACCAGAGGCTTGTTCGGAACGATGGCGAACTCCTCCGGCTCTGCGCTGTTGGTGCGCAGATCGTGCAGGGGTTTGTCACGGTCGATCGCCGAACAGGAGGCGATACCCGCCAGGCCAAGGATTGCAACAAGATGCGCGCGCCGCATCGCTTCCCTCCGAATTCCGAGTTTCGCCAGCCTTACCCCATCTCGGGACCGGCGTCACGGGGCCTTTTTGCGCGATGGAAAAAGGATCAGCCCGAAAGCGCCGATAAAGATCGCGATGTCCGCGACGTTGAAAGCATAGGGATTGTCGATGCCGCAGCACGACATGTTCAGGAAATCCGCCACCGCACCGTAAACCAGCCGGTCGATCACGTTGCCCAGCGCCCCGCCGATCAGGAAACCGGCCGAAATCAGGCCCATGACGCCCGGGGGATCTCGACGCATCCAGACCACGACGAACAGGACGATGCCCATCGCAACGGAAATCAGGATCCAGCGGGTGGCCGCCGCATCGCCCGAGAACAATCCGAAATTGACACCATAGTTCCAGGCCATGCGGAAGTTGAGGAAAGGCGGCAGGACTTCGATGGCCAGCTTGTTGCCAAGCCCCATGACATGCACGACCAGGTATTTGGTCACCTGGTCCAGCAGGAAGATGACCAGCGTCACCCAGAACACCAGCCTCAACCCGCCAGTTCGTTTCGCCGCCTGTGCCAGAACCGCCTCCCGCATTTTTCGGTCGCAGACCTAGTGGGCCGCAACGGGGCGCGCAAGCGGCTTTGCCGCCCCGCGTCCCGCGTCAGGTTTCTTCCGGGTACAAATACCCCGAGGAGTCGCCGCCGGTGACGGGGGTCATGCTGAAAGCAAACCCCCGATCACGACGCCCCCTGCCCCTCAGTGGCGGAAGTGACGCATGCCGGTAAAGACCATCGCCAGCCCGGCCTCGTCGGCTGCGGCAATCACCTCGTCGTCGCGCATCGAGCCGCCGGGCTGGATCACGCAGCTGGCCCCCGCTGCTGCCGCCTCCATCAGCCCATCGGGGAAGGGGAAAAACGCGTCCGAGGCCACGGCAGAGCCCTGCGTCAGCGGGGCGGGCAGGCCCAGCGCCTCGGCCATGCGCTCGGATTTCTTGGCCGCGATCAGCGCCGAATCGACCCGGCTCATCTGGCCCGCGCCGACGCCGACGGTGGCCTGGTCCTTGACGTAGACGATGGCGTTGGACTTGACGTGTTTCGCAACCTTCCAGGCAAACAGCAGGTCTTGCATCTGCGCCTCGGTCGGGGCGACCTTGGTCACCACCTTCAGGTCGTCCAGCGCGCGGGCGCCATTGTCGCGGTCCTGCACCAGCAGGCCGCCAGCGACCTGCCGCCAGGCCAGACCGGCGGATGCGGGATTGGCAAGACCCGGCGCCAGGATCAGGCGCAGGTTCTTCTTCTTGGCAAAGATGTCCTTTGCCTCCTGGTGGATGGCCGGCGCGATCACGACCTCGGTGAAGATCTCGGAAATCGCCTCGGCGGTCTCGCCGTCCAGCGCGCCGTTCAGGGCCACGATGCCGCCAAAGGCCGAGGTGCGGTCACAATCGAACGCCTTTTGGTAGGCCTCCAGCATGCTGCCACCGCGCGCCACGCCCGAGGGGTTGGCATGTTTGATGATCGCGCAGGCCGGGCCGTCACCGGGCAGGAATTCCGACACCAGTTCAAAGGCCGCATCGGTGTCGTTGATGTTGTTGTAGCTCAGTTCCTTGCCCTGAAGCTGTTCGGCGGTCGCAACGCCCGGACGGTTGGACCCGTCGGTGTAGAACGCCGCGTTCTGGTGCGGGTTCTCGCCGTAGCGCAGGCTTTGCGCCAGCGTCCCGGCGAACACGCGGCGACGCGGGGTCGCCTCGCCGATGGCAGCGGCCATCCAGGTGCTGACGGCGGCATCATAGGCGCCGGTGCGGGCATAGGCGATCTGCGCCTGCCGCTTGCGGAATTCGATCGAGGTCAAGCCGTCGTTGGCATCCAGTTCGGCCAGCAACGCGTCGTAATCCTCGACATCGACGATGGTGGTGACAAAAGCATGGTTCTTGGCCGCGGCGCGGATCATCGCCGGGCCGCCGATGTCGATGTTCTCGATGCAGGTGTCATAATCGGCGCCCTTGGCCACTGTCTCCTCGAAGGGGTAGAGGTTCACGACCAGCAGGTCGATCGGGACAATTCCGTGTTCGGCCATCGCCGCCGTGTGCATCCCGTTGTCGCGCAGTGCCAGCAGCCCACCATGCACCTTGGGATGCAGCGTCTTGACCCGACCGTCCATCATCTCGGGGAAGCCGGTCAGGTCGGCCACGTCGCGCACCTCCAGCCCTGCCTCGCGCAGCGCCTTGGCGGACCCGCCGGTCGAGAGCAGCTCTACCCCCCTGGCGGCCAGCGCGCGGCCCAGGTCGGTCAGGCCGGTCTTGTCGGATACGGAAAGCAGCGCGCGGCGCACGGGCTGAAGGTCGGACATGGAGGATCCCCTCGGAAGGTCGTTCTATTGCGGCAAGAGACCGTGTCAGGCGGTCTCGTCCACCTCGTCGCGGACAAGGTCACGGACGGCAAGGGCCGTCTCCTGTGCCTTGGCCAGCGACCAGCGGACGCGCGTCGCATACTGCATCGCGCGCCCGGATAAAACGACCTGCTTCGTCGCACGCGGCTGCAATCGTCCCTTTTCCAGATAGACAGAGGGTTCCAGCGCCATGTCCACCGCCCCGTCAAAGCGGAACACCCAGATTTCGCCCGAGCGCAGCGCCATCGAGACGGCAGTGCCGCCCATGTCCAGCGCCACGTCGACATCCGGATGCAGGTGAAAGCGGATCTCGTAAGGCAGGCCGGCCAGCTTCATCGAATCCATCGCCCGGTCGAACCGTTTCTTCGATGGCGCGTCGAGAGCCACGAGGTAGTCCTCGCCCCGCAGGCTGCGCCCGTCCAGCGACAATTCCAGGCTGCGCGCATGCGTCAGCCCCTGCACGGTGACATAGCCGTCATGCCCGCCCTCAAACCGCAGGCTTTCGGGCAGGTGACTCATCTGCACCGGAACATGGCGCGGCGCGTCCTCCAGCAACTCGCGCCGGGCCTCACC
The DNA here is from genome assembly GCF_012274245.1 of Mameliella sp. LZ-28. Classification (NCBI taxonomy): domain Bacteria; kingdom Pseudomonadati; phylum Pseudomonadota; class Alphaproteobacteria; order Rhodobacterales; family Roseobacteraceae; genus Antarctobacter; species Mameliella sp. LZ-28. The sequence goes on from NZ_JAANYX010000034.1 coordinate 279,166, forward strand.
GATCCAGCGCGGCGCCCCCAGCCGGGCCGAGGAATAGCCCTGCAAGCACAGTGTGGAATGAGAGGGCGTTGCGCGCCCCGCCCGTCGCCATGCCTCGCCGAACCCACCGCCGGAGCCACAGTTGACGATCACCGGGCGCCGCCCCGAGGTCAGTTCGAACGCCAGGGTCGAGGCATGGGCGCGGGCCGAGGCCGCCCCTGCCGGTGGCGGCGCGGCGTCGACGATGATCGAGGTGCGCATGGCCGAGAGCCGGGCAAACCCCATCGCCAGCCCGTCCGCCTGCCGTTTCTTGTTGCCCGAGGCCGCCAGTGCGCGGTCAAGCCGCCCCTCAAGACCCCGTCCACCACTGTGAAACCGCGCCAGCCCGCCATCGGCATGGCGCAGCGTCCGCAGTGTCGGCGCAATGCGCCCGATCGCCTGGACGTGGCGCGGATCGGGGTCGAGATCTGCCTCCTGCAGCGCCTGCTGCGCCCAGGTCAGCAGGGTAAAGACCTCCAGCAGTTCCTCGGGATTGCGGGTGGGAATGCCGCCCTGCGCATCGACCTGTTTGACGCAATCCGACCCCAGCGCCTCGCGCGCGGGGGCAACATGCGCCTCCATCCCCTGCAGGGAGAGGCCCGCGTACAGCAGTCCGGTCATTGCCTCGAACCGCGGCAGTCCGGGCGCGGCCACATGGGCGCGCTTGGCCAGAAAACGGGTCTGTGCCGCAAGGGCGGTATAAAACGCCTCGCTGTCGTCGGCCTTGCGCCCGCGCAGCAGGAACAGCGCATGATGGATCCAGCGGATCACCCGACGCCCGCTCAGCTCCGGTGTCCAGCCGGGCCCCCGGCCCTTGCCATAGCGACGGACCCATTCCCAGAGCCAGGCCTGCGCCAGCGCCCGCGCCTTGGCATCCCCCACCGCCGCCAGGTCATCGAGCCAGCCGAAACCGTGGATTTCCTCCTCGAAGGCGGGATCGGGCGGATCTATGGCCCAGATCGACCGCCCCTCGGCCTGCACCAGGTGGCCCGCGAACATCAGGTTCCCGGCCAGCATCTGCCGCCCCCGGGCAAAGAACCCCACGGTGCGCGGTTCAGGTTGAGACACAAACCCTTCGGCCGGACGGGCACTGGCCGACATGCGCGCCTGCATGCGGTTCATCATCCGCGCATGCGCGGTTCGCCAGTTTCGCGCCGTGGACATGGGCCGGTTGCTCTGCGATCTGCCTCGGGTCGCCCGTTTCGGGCTTGTTTGTAGCAGGATACATTGCTCCCCGGCGGAAGTCACCACAGAGTTAACCGCGCGTGAGGACCGCCATGAAGAACCCGTCCATGCCGCCCCTGGGCGCCCAATAATCGGGCCGCAGCCGCAGTCCGCCCTCCTCGGACCGCCAGCGGTCCTCGATCCAGGGTGCCTCTGGCGGGATCACCTGCAGGTCCGGATGGCGGGCCAGCGCCTCATCCACCTGGCATTCGCCCTCGTCCGGGATCAGCGAACAGGTGGCGTAGACAAGGCGCCCGCCGGGCTTGAGCAGGCGCAGCGCATGGTCAAGCATCGCTTCCTGCAACCCGATCAACTCGCTGATGCGCTCGCCCTCGTGGGCGTGCGGCAGGTCGGGGTGGCGGCGGATCGTGCCGGTGGCAGAACAGGGCGCGTCCAGCAGGATCGCGTCGTACTGGCCTTCGTGTTCTAGCGCGTCGCCTGCAACCAATGTCGCCGTCAGCCCGGTCCGGTCGAGGTTTTCCTGCACCCGCTTCAACCGCGCCTCGGACAGGTCCAACGCGGTGACCTTGGCCCCCGCTGCGGCCAGTTGCAGCGTCTTTCCACCGGGCGCCGCACACATGTCCAGCACAGGTTGCCCCGCCACATCGCCCAACAGTTTCGCCGGCAGCGCAGCAGCGGCATCCTGTACCCACCAGTCGCCTTCGGAAAATCCCGGCAAGGCACTTACCTGACCCACGTCGCGCAGGCGCACAGACCCGGTGGGCAGCAGCTCGCCCCCCAGCGCCGAAAGATCCGCGCCCGGCTTCGGTGTCAGGTCCAGCGGCGCACCTTCGAAATGAACACGCTCCATGTTGGCCACCGCCTGGGGCCCCCAGGCCTCGACCAGAGGATCGCGCAGCCATTTCGGCAAGCGCGGGATGCGCAGCTTGCCCCAGGCTGCCGGCCCCTCTTCGGCCAGCTTGCGCAGCACCGCGTTGACCAGACCGCGCGCGCCCTGCGTGCGTTTGCCGGCGGCGGCGATCTCGACACAGTCGCTGACCACGCCGTGCGCGGTCCCGCCCAGGCACAGTTCCACCGCACCCAACCTCAGGATGTTCATGACCCTTGGCGCAGGCGCCTTGCGCAGGTGCGGTTTCAGCAGCCGGTCGGCCCGTTCCATTCCGCGCAGAGTTTCCGTGGCCAGCCGCTGTGCTGCCGCGCGGTCCGATGGCGCGAGGACCTCCAGCCTTTCGCTTTCCGACAGGGGTCGCCCCTGTCCCAGGACCTGGTCCAGCAGGTCGACGGCGGCAAGGCGGGCCGGGCTGGGGGCTTTGGACATGGGCGATCTCCGGAACGGCGGTTGGGGGGCGGGGTTGCCCGACAGACCGGCGGGCGTATATCAAGCAGCACCAGACGAGGAAAGCCCATGTCCGAGACCGACCCCAAGACCGACAGGCCCGATCTCCCCGCCGCCGCACAGCGCGCGCTGGCCGAAGCCGCCGAACGCCGCGCAAGGGCCGAGGCCGAAACGCAGGCTCTCCCCCGGGAACTGGGCGGCCGCGACGGTCCCGAACCCGTGCGCTACGGCGACTGGGAGAAGAAGGGCCTCGCCATCGACTTCTGATCCGGATGCGCCCGGAAAGTACGCCAGACCGCCCGCGCCCGCGTGCCGAACGGAGCGCGCGGATGGGCGGGTGGGCGTCGCTCCGGGCGGCGCGCGGGCGCGGGACTTATTTCAGTCCCAGCACATCCAGCATGTCGTATTCGCCCGGTCCCTTGCCCTGCCCCCAGAGCGCTGCCTTCAAAGCGCCTCGGGCAAACAGCGCCCGGTCCGAAGCAATGTGTTTCAGCACGATCCGCTCTCCGGCTGCGGCAAAGATCACCTCGTGCTCGCCCACGATGTCGCCACCGCGGATCGCATGGAACCCGATGTCCCCTTTCTTGCGTGCACCGGTGATCCCGTCACGGCCGCGATCAGACACGTCGGACAGCGAAACGCCCCGCCCCTCGGCCGCGGCCTCGCCCAGCATCAGCGCAGTACCAGACGGCGCGTCCACCTTCTGGTTGTGGTGCGATTCGACGATCTCGATGTCCCAGTCCATGTCCAGCGCCGCCGCCACCTGCCGCGTCACCGTCGTCAGCAGGTTCACGCCGAGGCTCATGTTCCCTGCCCGCACCACCACCGCGTGCCGCGCTGCAAGCGCGATCTTCTCAAGATCGCTCTCCGCAAGCCCGGTTGTGCCGATCACATGCACCAGCCGCGCCTGGGCGGCGAGTTCGGCAAAGGCCACGGTCGCCGCCGGCGAGGTGAAATCGATCACCGCATGGGCACGGGCAAAGGCCTCCAGAGGGTCATCCGAAACCATGACACCCAATGCCGCGCCGCCCGAGGCCAGCCCCAGGTCCTGCCCCACCCAGGGGTGTCCGGGCCGCTCCAGGGCTCCGCAAAGGTGCAGCCGCTCATGCGCCGCCACCTGCTGTACCAGCATCTGGCCCATCCGGCCCGAAACGCCGGTCACCACAACGCCGTAATCCTCCATCGTCCCGCTCCTTGACGCCACTGTTCCGCCCCTGTTACCGCTCCTCTCCGGCAAATGCACGCCCCACGCGGGGCGCTTGGCAAACGAAGACAGCAAGCTTAAGTCTGGACCTATGGCACGCAACAGATTCCACGACGGCCCCGGGCCCAGCCAACGCCAGCTTCGGGTCGCCGAGCTGATCCGCCGCACCTTGTCCGAGGTGCTGCAACGCGGGGATATCCACGATCCCGATCTCAACCGGCTCTCGATCACCGTGGGCGAGGTCCGGGTGTCACCCGACCTCAAGGTCGCGACCGCCTATGTCGTGCCCCTGGGCGGCGAGCACCAGGCCGACATGTTCGAGCTGCTGGACCGCAACAAGGGGGAGCTGCGCCGCGCCGTGTCGCGCGGCCTGACCCTGAAGTTCGCGCCAGAGTTGCGCTTTCGCCTCGACGAGACCTTCGACCACCTCGACGACACCCGCCGCCTGTTTTCCGACGACGCCGTGCGCCGCGATCTCGACGACTGAGCTCATGCGCCGAATTGCCGCCTGCCTTGCCCTGCTGACCGCCACGCTGGCCATTGCCCCTGCGGCGCAGGCGGTGACATGCCGCGACATCGACCATGAGGGCAACGCCTATGTGGTCTGCGAGGTCGATCCGGGACGCGAGAACCTGCGCCTCTTCCGCGCCGACGAAAGTGGCGACGCCTACGGACATTTCAGCCTGCTCAAGGCCGACCTGGCCAGCAAGGGCAAGGATCTTGTCTTTGGCATGAATGCCGGAATGTACCACGAGGACCGCTCTCCTGTCGGCTACTACCTCGAGGACGGTCGCGAAGAGATGCGCGTGATCTCGGGTCCGTCGCAGGGCAACTTCGGGCTTCTGCCGAACGGCATCTTCTGCATCGGCGAGGGCTGGGCGCGGGTGATCGAGACACGGGATTTTCTTGCTCGCCGTCCGCGCTGCCGCCATGCCACCCAGTCGGGTCCGATGCTGGTTATCGAAGGCGCCCTGCACCCGCGTTTCCTGCCGGACAGTTCGTCACGCTACATCCGCAATGGCGTGGGCACTTCGGCGAACGGTGACCGCGCGGTCTTTGCCATCTCGCAGAACACGGTCACCTTTCACGAGTTCGCCCGCCTGTTCCGCGATGTGCTGAAACTGCCCAACGCCCTGTTCCTGGACGGAAACATCTCGCGGCTTTATGCGCCCCAGATCAACCGCGCCGACCTTGGCCGCCGCATGGGGCCGATCGTGGCCGTCACCGAGAGCACACGCTAGGACCGGTCAGTTCTGCCAGGATGCCGCACATGCGCAGCAGTCCGAACGTCCCGCAAGAATAGGCATATCCATGTTCAGTCCGGGCTCGTTTCCGGTCGCGGTGCTGCCCAGGCGGATATTCACATCGGTCATGGGAAAGGGCTGCACGGCGCTCAACAAGGCAATGCGCCCATCACAAATCGCCTTGGCCCCGAACATCGCCACCCCCTGATTGTCCCAGTCGGATCAGGCTATTTCCGAAACCGGGCACAGGGAAACGGCCTTGGCCTTGCCTCTCTTCCCGGTCCGGCTTACCTCGGAGGGACATCAATCCAGAGGCTCCCATGACCGACACCTGCCAATCGCTTGCCAATGCCCTGCTCGACGCCGCCCGCAAGGCAGGTGCCGACGCGGCGGACGCCCTGGCGGTCGATGGCGCGGCACAGTCCATCGACGTGCGCGGCGGCGTCCTGGAACAGGCCGAGCGGGCCGAGTACCGCGACCTCAGCCTGCGGGTCTTCCTGGGGCAGCGCAGCGCCTCGATCTCGGGGTCGGACATCCGGCCCGAGGCGCTGGCCGAAATGGCCACCCGCGCCGTGGCAATGGCGCGCGAGGCGCCCGAGGACCCCTATGCCGGCCTGGCCGATCCTGATCAGATCGCCACCGACTGGGACGTCGCCTCGCTGGAGCTGGCCGATCCCGCGCCGGAACCGGCACCCGCCGCGCTGGAGGAAGATGCACGGCAGGCAGAGGCCGCAGCCCTGTCGCACGACGGCATCACCCGGATCGACAGCGCGGCCGCGCAATACACCGCACAGACCATCGCCCTGGCGGCAACCAACGGGTTTTCAGGCAGCTACAAGCGGACGTCGCGCGCGCTGTACTGTGTGGCCATCGCGGGCGAGAGCCTGGGGATGGAGCGCGACAGCGACGGCGACAGCCGCACCTTTCAGTCCGATCTGCGCAGCGCGCAGGACATTGGCGACAGCGCTGCCGCCCGCGCCCTGGAACGCCTGAACCCGCGCAAGCCCAAGACCGGCGCCTACCCCGTGCTTTTCGACGAGCGGGTCGCCGCGTCCCTGATCGGTCACATGGTCGCCGCCGCGAACGGCGCGCAGGTGGCGCGCGGCCAATCCTGGCTGCGCGGGGCCCTTGGCGAACAGATCCTACCCGACCATCTCAGCCTGATCGAGGACCCGCACCGCCCACGCGCCAGCGCTTCGCGCCCCTTCGACGCCGAGGGCCTGCTGACACGCAAGCGCGACGTGATCGACAAGGGCGTGCTGACCGGCTGGACGCTGGACCTGGCCAATGCGCGGAAACTGGGCATGGAGAGCACCGCAAATGCCGCGCGCGGCGGGGCCTCTGTTTCGCCGGCATCGTGGAACCTGACCCTGACGCAAGGCTCGCAAAGCCGCGAAGACCTGATGCGCGAGATGGGCACCGGCCTGCTGGTGACCTCGATGATCGGGTCCACGATCAACCCCAATACGGGCGATTATTCGCGCGGCGCGGCCGGTGTCTGGATCGAGAACGGCGAACCCGCCTACCCGGTGTCCGGCGTGACCATCGCGGGCAACCTGCGGGACATGCTGCGGTCCATCGTACCCGCCAATGACGCGCGCGCCTATCTCAGCCGCGTGGTCCCCTCGCTGCTGGTCGAAGGATTGACCCTTGCCGGCGAATGATCTCGACCTGCTGATCGAAGCGGCCCGCCGCTCTGCCGAAGTGGCCACCGCCTTTGTCGGCGGCGACCTGGGCGTGCAGTACAAGGCCGTAGACGACAGCCCCGTCACCCAGGCCGACCTGGCGGTGAACACGCTGCTGACGCAATTCCTGCGTGAGGCACGGCCCGATTATGGCTGGCTGAGCGAGGAAACCCCGGATGGCACCGACCGGCTGAACACAAAACGCGTCTTCATCATCGACCCGATCGACGGCACGCGCTCTTTCATCGAGGGCGAAAACACCTGGGCCCATGCGCTTGCGGTGGTCGAGGACGGGCAGGCGATTGCTTCGGTCGTCTACCTGCCGATGATGGACAAGCTCTATTCCGCCAGTTTGGGCGGCGGCACCCATCTGAACGGAGACCGCGTGACTGCCAGCGCCACCGCGCGGCCCGACGAGGCAGAGGTGCTGGCCACCCGCCCCAGCCTGGATGCCGGACACTGGCCCGGCGGCCTGCCAAAGCTCAAGCGCAGCTACCGCCCCTCGCTGGCCTACCGGCAAAGCCTGGTCGCCGAGGGCCGCTACGACGCGATGTTCACCTTTCGCCCGACATGGGAATGGGACATTGCCCCCGGCGCACTGATCCTGTCCGAGGCCGGGGCACGCATCACCGACGGCAAGGGCGCGCCGTTGCGGTTCAACGCGCAGGTCCCCAAGGCCGAAGGCATGATCGCGGCGAACCCCGATCTGCATGCCGCCCTGATGCAACGCAGGCTCTAGCCGCATTGCGTGGACCGACCCGGCTGCAAACCGCCCAAGGCGGGGGCATTGCCCGGTACGCAGCCCGTCACAGCGCCGCGCCTCTTCACCGCGCCTTGACCAACGGTGCGCGTTCGCTAGGGTCGCGCTGACCCCGCAACCCAAAGGGAGCGCGCCTTATGCAACGCCTTCACCTCGTTTTCGGCGGCGAACTCGTCGATCCGTCGAAGACTGTCTTCAAGGACGTGAACGACCTGCACATCGTCGGCATCTTTCCCAATTACGAAGAGGCTTACAACGCCTGGAAGGCCGAGGCACAGCGCACCGTCGACAATGCCCACATGCGCTATTTCATCGCCCATCTCCACCGCTTGCGCGAAGAGGCGCAAGAGGCGTCCTCGACCGAGGAACTGGGCTGACCCATGACGCGCCGCGCGCTGAGCCTCTCGGCCTACCTGGCCTATGCGCGCAGCGCCTCTGCCCCGGGCGAGACGCCGGACTGGCCCCCGCGCCCCTCCGGCCCGCTGGTCTGGGGCTTTGCCGAAGACCGCGAAACCGGGCGCGCGCTGGCCAGCCTTGGCGCGCGACTGACCGCACAGCGCCCCGAGGTCACGGTCTGGCTCAGCGGGCGGGTGCCGTCGCGCCCGGGGCTGATGACCGTCCCTATGCCGCGCGACATGGCCGCCGACGATCTGCGCAGCCTTCGCCAGTTGCGCCCGGATGTGGCGCTGTGGACGGGGCAGGCGCTGCGCCCCGGCCTGCTGTCGGCCCTCGCGGAAAGTGGCAGCCACATGATCGCCCTGGACCTGGCCGATGCCCCTTTTCCGGCAGAGGCACCGCGCTGGCTGCCCGATCCGGCGCCGGCCGTTCTGGCACTGTTCGACAGTCTCTACACGACCGGCCCCGATGCCAGCCGCCGACTGAGGCGCCTTGGCATCGAAAGCGGCCGCGTGCATGACGCCACGCCCTTTCTGGACACCGAGGCGCCGCTGGATTGCTCTGACGGGTTGCACGAGGAAATTGCCAGCCTGATCGCCGGCCGTCCCGTCTGGCTGGCCGCCCGCGTCCGCCCGGACGAGGCACGCGACGTGCTGATGGCACACCGCCAGGCCAGCAGGCTGGCCCACAGGCTGCTGCTGATCCTGGCCCCGGCGGATCCCGCCGACGCGGACAGGATCGCGGCCATGCTGCGCCGCGACCAGATGCGGGTCTGCGACTGGGAAAACGGCGACATGCCGGACGAGAACACGCAGGTCCTGCTGGCCGGCGGGCCGGACGAGTTGGGCCTGTGGTATCGGCTGGCGCCGCTGGCCTTCCTGGGCGGTTCGCTGACCACCGGCGGCACGGGAGAGGATCCCTTCGAGGCTGCGGCGCTCGGCGCGGCCGTGCTTTATGGCCCCAACGTGGGGGCGCACCTGGGTGCCTACTCGCGGCTGGTCGGTGCCGGGGCCGCGCGAATCGTGCGCGACGGCGATTCCCTGGGGTCAGCGGTGTCACACCTTGTCGCCCCGGATCAGGCGGCGGTCATGGCCCATGCGGGCTGGGACGTGATCTCGTCCAGTGCGCGGCTGGTCGACCGTGTCCTGTCCGAGATCTGCGACACGCTGGACGCGAGGGCCGAGGACTGATGCGCCCGCCCCGTTTCTGGCAGACAGCACCCGACACCCCGGCGTGGCAGGCGCGCCTGCTGGCGCCCTTGGCGGCACTTACCGCACGGGCGACGGCCCGCCGTGTCGCCCGCCCGCCAAAAGTGCGGCCCGGTATTCCTGTGATCTGTGTTGGCAACGTCAACGCGGGCGGCACCGGCAAGACACCAACCGTCATCGCCCTTGTCCAACGCCTGATCGGGCGCGGGCTTGTCCCGCATGTGGTGTCACGCGGGTACGGCGGCCGCCTCACCGGCCCGGAACAGGTCGACCCCGGCCGGCACACCGCCGATATGACCGGGGACGAACCGCTGTTGATCGCTGCCTTCTGCCCCACATGGGTTGCGCGGGATCGGGCGGCGGGCGCCCGGCAGGCAGAGGCCGCAGGCGCCGACGTGATCGTGCTGGACGACGGGTTGCAGAACCCGGATGTTGCCAAAGACCTGACCGTCATCTGTGTCGACGCGGTCGCCGGGTTCGGCAATGCGCGCTGCCTGCCTGCCGGGCCGCTGCGTGAACCGCTGGCGGTCGGTCTGTCACGGGGCGACCTCCTGTTGTCGATCGGACCGGACGCGGCGCAAAAAAGGTTCTCCGCAGACTGGAGTCCGCGCATTTCCTTGCCGCATCTGACCGGACACCTGGCGCCCCTTCAGACCGGCATGGACTGGGAAGGCTTGCCGACGCTCGCCTTTGCCGGGATCGGACATCCGGAAAAATTCTTTGCCACCCTGCGCAGCCAGGGCGCCGATATCCGCCGCGCCGAGGCGCTGGAGGACCACCAGCCCTTCACCAAGGCGCTTGTCACCCGGTTGATGCGTGAGGCACAGCTGCTGGGCGCGCAACTGGTCACGACGGAAAAGGACGCGGTGCGCCTGCCGCCGGAGTTGCGGCGCGAGGTACTGACCCTGCCTGTCCGGCTGGACGTCCACGATCCCGCGCCGCTGGACGCGGCGCTGGACCGGCTGTTCGACCGCCAGACGTGACAGGTTATTCCGCGGCCAGTTGCTGCTGACCTTCGCTGCCAAGCGCCGCCAGTTCCGCCACCACGCCGCGCAACCGGCGCCGAACAGAATCGAACTCGGCGTTCGGCAGGATCTTTGCCTCGTCCATGTACAGCGCCCGGTCGATTTCCACCTGAACCGCGTGCTGCCCCCGCGACGGGCGGCCATAGTTCTGCGTCGTATAGGCCCCGGCAAAGGGCGCGTTGCGCGCCACGACGAAACCGGCGGCGGCAAAGGCCGCCTCGACCTGCTCGACGATCTCGGGACGGGCCGACGCACCGAACCTGTCACCGATCACGACCTCGGGCCGCCGTGCACCGTGACGGGCGGAACCGTCCAGCGCCTCGTGCGGCATCGAGTGGCAGTCGATCAGCACTGCCTCGCCAAAGCGCGCCCGCGCATCGTGCAGCAAGGCGTGCAGCTTGTCGTGGTAGGGCTGCCAGATTCGCGCGATTCGCCGGTCGGCCTCTGCCCGCGTCAGCTTGCCGCGATAGATTGCCCGCCCGTTGGCCACCACGCGGGGCACGACACCCAGCCCGCTGGCCACCCGTGGATTGTGCCCGCCGCGACGCAAGCCCTCGATCAACGCCGGGTCCAGTTCGTCGGCAGCGCGATTCAGATCAATGTAGGCACGCGGCGCCCCGGCCCGCAGCAAGGGCGCCCCGAACTCCGGCGCGCAGTCGAAAAGCCGGTCTACATAGGCATCTTCGGAGGTCCGAATGCTGTGATTGTCCAGAATCGTTGTACGCAGAAAGCTGTCGGGATAGTCCCGGCCCGAATGCGGAGAGGCGAAAACCACGCGCGACGCGGGTGTTTCGGGCATGTGCAGGTGGTACGAAGTTTCAGGCATCCGCGCTCCTTTTCGGGGATGAGAATAGACCGAAAATTCCACCCTCCAAAAGCCCTTGATCCCCGGAAAGAAGCCATTTATAGACCCTCCACCGGCGCGCATCACCGGGTGCTTCGAAAGAGGCAGACGGGAATGTGCAAGGGTCATATAGGGCGGTTAGCTCAGCGGTAGAGCACTTCGTTGACATCGAAGGGGTCACTGGTTCAATCCCAGTATCGCCCACCATGAATTCATCGCCCGGCACCCCGGGAGGCATGCCTCTCGGTGCGTCGGGTATTGGCCGCAACCAATGGCGCTCGCGCGCCGCGACGACAGGAGAAGACCATGAAGGTCGTTAACTCGCTCCGCTCGCTCAAGAAGCGCCACCGCGACTGCCGCGTTGTGCGCCGCAAGGGCCGCGTCTATGTGATCAACAAGACGCAGCGGAAATTCAAGGCACGCCAGGGCTGAACCCCGGCTTTATGCCTTGGGGCCTCTGGCCCTATCCGAATAACCCCCGCTGGCATCCGCCGCGGGGGTTTTTCTTTGGGCAGGTGCCCCATTTCTGGGCCAGACCGGATCAGTCCCGGTCCAGCCCGATGATTCCATCTGCCAAGAGCCGCACCACCGTCTGCTCGTCGAGATAGCCCGACACACGCAGCCCGCGCGAATCCTGGTATCGGCGTATGGCCGCCCGCGTGTTCTCGTCGAATCGGCCGTCCACCTTGCCCGGTTTGAGGCCCAGCTGATCCAGCCTCCGTTCGGCCAGCTGGCGGGCCACGAAGTTCAGGTTCATCGCCTGCTCTTCCTGCCGTGCCGCCACCGCGTCACGCACCTTGGAGGCATCGTGTTCCAAAAGGGCGATTCGCTGCTGCGCCTCGGCGCGGAAGGCGCCGTTGGGCCAGTCCTGCAAATAGGTCCGGTAGGCGCTGGTCGTGTTGGCCTGTGCCGCCTTGGCCCAGTCGCGCCGGTCCTGACCGGCGGCCTGTTCCGCGCGGCGGTCGTCGATCTCCTGCAGCACGCGGCGGGCCTCTTCGGCGAACTGGCCTTCGGGATACTTCTGCAGGTAGTCCCGGAACCCGGCTTCTTCGCCCCGTCGTTCGACCTGCCGCCAATAGGCCCGCTCTTCGCGTTCCCGCTCCAGCCGCCGTTCTTCTGCTTCGCGTTCCAGTTCTGCCGCACGCCGGGCCGATTGATCCTGCAGCCGCACGATCTGGTCCCGGCTGAGATAGCTGGTCACGCGCAGGCCCGAATCCTCCTGCCAGCGCCGGATCGCCCCCCGGGTTCCGTCGCCAAAGATCCCGTCGATGCCGCGCGTGTCATACCCGAGGATCGACAAGGCCCTCTGGATGCCCCGCCGTTGCTCTCGTGTCAGCTCCAGCGCCTCTTCGGCGCGGCGCTCGCGGTAGAAGGGCTCGGAATTCAGCGCATTCAGGCGCTGCCGCGCGGCATTGGCATTCTGCCCGTCCGGAAATCCGTCAAGGTAGGCGCGGTAGCCGTCGGGCGAATCCGCCTCCTGGGCCAGCCGCCAGGCCGCCTCATCCGCCGCCCGCGTAAAGGCCGCAGGGTCGGGGCGCGCGGGCTCCGACGGATCACGGGGCCCGGTCACATCCTCGGCGCGCACGATCACCTGCGTATGCGGCGCGTATCCCTCGACCTCCAGTTCATAGTCCAGCGCCGCCCGCAACACGAAGCGCCCGGTGCGGGCCAGGTCCCGCGCCGCATAGCGTGCGACGTCCACCGCCGGTCCGCGAATCACCGTCACCCCCTGCGGGATGTCCAGTTCACCCAGCCCCTCGGACAGGAACAGGCCCAGGTCGGGATCGGTCGGGGTCTCCCCCAGGACCAGGAAGGCCCGTCCCTGGTAGGCTGACAGGATCGACAGGGCCGCGTCCAGCGGAAAACCCTGGACCAGCACCTCGGCCTCGTCGATCCGCCCCGACCCGGTGACCGGGACCAGGTAGCTGCCCCCGACCCCATGCACGAATGCGCCCGAGAGCAGGATCACCACAGGCCCGCCATCATCGTCCAGCATCGCTGCGAACTCGGCGAAGGCGCGGCGCATGCCAGCGGCATCCGCGTCCTGCGCCAGCGACACGTCAAATCCCTTTTCGCGCAGGGCATCGGCCGCCACGGTCACACGTTGCGCCCCGAACAGCGTCTGGACAGCGGTGTAGCGGCTGTTGCCGATCACCAGCGCGTCGCCGGTCGCCTGCGCGCCCGTCGCGCCCAGGATCGCGCCCGCCAGGGCAAGGGCGAATATCCGCATGAGAGTTCCTCCCGGTCGTCTGTTACCGGACAAGCCTACCGCCTGCCCGCCACAGAACAAGCGTCACCTCCGGGGAAAATGGGCGGCCTTTCGCCCAAGTCATCCCTGCACCGTCCCTACGGACGCGAAAACGGGCCGGCGCGCCCCTGTTTCTTTGGTTTTTCAAAATACCTCGGGGGAGTCCCGCAGGGACGGGGGCAGAGCCCCCTCCCCGCTCAGTCGTAGCTGCGCTGGTCCTCGATCACCAACCCGTCGCGTGGCAGTGCCCCCGGGGCGACCAGTTCGACCTTTCCCTTCAGCTTCAACACCTCGGCCACGGTCCCCTCGTAGGTCGCGGCATCGCCGCCTTCCGCCTCGATCCGGACCGTCATCACGTCCATCTCGCCTTCGCGACTGGCCACGACGCGGGCGCGCGCGATCTCTGCGTGTTTGGCCACCAGTTGCGCCACCTGTTCGGGGCGCACGAACATGCCCTTGATCTTGGTCGTCTGGTCGGCGCGGCCCATCCAGCCCTTGATCCGGGTGTTGGTCCGGCCACAGGGGCTTTCCCCCGGCAGCACGGCGCTCAGGTCGCCGGTGGCAAAGCGGATCAACGGGTAGTCGGGGTTCAGCGTCGTCACCACGATCTCGCCCACCTCGCCCTCGGGAACCGGGTCACCCGTGCCCGGCGTGACCAGCTCGACGATCACATGTTCATCGAGGATCATGCCTTCCATCTCGGGGCTTTCGTAGGCGACATTGCCCAGGTCCGCCGTGGCGTAGCATTGCAGGCACTGGATGCCGCGATCCGCATAATACTGACGCAACGAGGGGAAGAGCGCGCCGCCCCCGACCGCCGCCCGCGTGATGCCCAGTTCCAGCCCCATCTCGTCGGCCTTTTCCAGGATCATCTTGAGATAATCCGGCGTCCCCGCGTAGGCCGTCACCCCGATGTCCCGGGCCGCCCGCGCCTGCAGTTCGGTCTGGCCCGTCCCGGCGGGCAGCACGGCAGCCCCCACCGCCCGCGCACCGGATTCAAAGATCATTCCAGCCGGGGTCAGGTGATAGCCGAAACAGTTCTGCACGATGTCGCCCCGCCCGATCCCGCAGGCGTTCAGGAAACGGCCCATGCGCCACCAGTCGTGGCTGAGTCCACCCGGCTCGTAGATCGGTCCCGGGCTTTGAAAGACATGCGCCAGGTTCGACACCGGCAACCCGCCAAAGGGCGGTTCCGCCGCCTGTTTCGCAACCAGGTCGGCCTTGCGCAGCACCGGCAGAGCTGACAGGCCCGACAGGTCTTCCAGCGGGTCGATCCCCTGCCTGGCCAGCTGTACGTTCAGCGCCTCCAGCTGTGCTGCCTCGCGCGCATCGCGGCTGCGCGTCTCCAGCTCGTCGAAATAGGTGCTCATCACGCTCTCCTTCGAAAGTCCGTCGTACGGGCGCAGGCGGCCCTACCCCGCGTCCCCGTCATCCCCGGTCCCGGCCGGACGCGCCGGTCCCGTCTTGTGTTCACGCCGCGGCTCCGTTGTGCCGGCAAGCAAATTGATCTGGAACAAGGTGCCCCCCGGCCACTGCCCCTAGGGTCTGCCCAGTCAAAGGGAGAGGAGGCCCCGAGATGCACGACGATATTGATGCCCGCATCCGGTTCGACGACGTCCGCCAGGTGATGGAGGTCGATTTCTCCGGCTTCGACTTCGACAACTCGGCCACTGTGAACCGTTTCTACGACCGGATCGAGGCCCGCATCGCGGACACCGGCGAAGAGCTGTGGTTCTTCCTGATCAATCTCAACGGAACACGCATCGACAGCACGGCCTGGGTAGCCTACGCCCGTCGCGGTCGGGCGCTGAACATGGCACACTCGATGGGATCGGTGCGCTTCGACGCCTCGCCGGAGACCGCCGCCCAGATCGAACGCGCCGCACGGACCGAGGCCTTTGATCCCAACCTGTTCACCAACCGGGCCGATGCGCTGATCCGGCTCGGCCAGATGCCTTCCCGCCGCCGCGCCCATGTGCAGCACGATCCGAACTACGCGCCGCAGGATTTCTTTCACCGGATCGCCTTCGACGAGGAAGCCGGCATCATGGAGGTGGATTTTTCCTGGTTCACCTTCAATCATTCCCGCGACGTCAACGATTTCTACGACCACATCGAAAGCCGCATCGCCGACAGCGGGCGTGACAGGTGGTTCTTCCTGATCAACTACGAGGGCACGCAGATCCTGCCTGCCGCCTGGGTGCAATACGCACACCGGGGCAAGAAGCTGAACCTGGATCATTCGCTGGGGACGGTGCGCTATGCGCCGGGCTCCGAGACTGAGGCCGACATCCGGCTGCGCGCCGAAAGCCAAGACTTTCGTCCCAACATCCGCAACACGCGCGCCGAGGCGCTGGCCCGGATCGAGGACATGCGCGCGGAACATGGCTATCGGTCCGCCCGGCCCACGACGCAGGACGCCGTGGCTGCGCAGGGGCGCGGGTAGTGTTTCCCTCGCCCAGCGTTCCGGTATGCCGCATCCCGTGCCATCACGTCACTCGACCGGCCAGGAAAAAGGTTCCAGGACGTTGACCACATAGGTCACCAACAGTTCGATATCGCTGTCGCCCAGGTTGCGCAGCGGGCCATGTGCATCCCCCGCGGACACAAAGATCACGGTCCCCTCGGCCAGCACCTGTTCGGCGCCGTCCGGCCCCTCGATGCGCCCGCCGCGCAGAACGACCGCATGCATGTCGCCGGGATGGGCATGGCGCCCGACTGTGCCGTCCGGCTTGATCGTCACTTGGCTGATGACCACCTTCATGTCCGGCGCGTCCGAGAGCGGTTGTTCCGACAGCACCTCATGCACCACCAGGTCGCTGGCCTGCGCGGGCGTCGCGCCCAGCAGCGCGGCAGAGGCCAGCATGGCGGCGCCAGCAAGCGCAAGACAGGTCGGGGCAGAACGGATCATTGCATCACTCCTCTGGAAGGACCGGCCTTCGCGCCGGCAATCGGTGCCGTGTCGGCAGCGGCTCAGGCGAGCCACCGCTTGCGGCGCCGGTAGGACCGCACATCGCGGAAGGATTTGCGCCCTTCGTCCGACATCCCCAGGTAGAATTCCTTGACGTCGGGGTTTTCCCGCAGCTCGGCGGCGGGTCCGTCCATCACGACGCGCCCGTTTTCCAGGATATAGCCGGAATGGGCGTATTTCAGCGCCACGTTGGTGTTCTGCTCGGCCAGCAGGAAACTTACGCCCTCGTTCTCATTGACCGATTTCACGATCTCGAAGATCTGTTCCACCAGCTGCGGCGCCAGCCCCATGCTGGGTTCATCCAGCAGGATCGTTTCAGGCCGCGACATCAGCGCCCGCCCGATCGCCGTCATCTGTTGTTCCCCTCCCGAGGTATAGCCAGCCTGGCTGCGGCGGCGCTCCTTCAGGCGCGGGAAATAGGAATAGACCATCTCCAGATCCGCCTCGACGGCCGCCTTGCCGTCCTTGCGCGTATAGGCACCCGTCATCAGGTTTTCCTCGACGGTCAGGTGCTCGAAACAATGGCGGCCTTCCATCACCTGGATCACGCCGCGTTTCACCAGCGCCGCCGGGTCAAGGTCCTGCACCCGCTCGCCCTTGTAGACGATGGAGCCCTTGGTCACCTCGCCGCGTTCCGAGTGCAGAAGATTGGAAATCGCCTTCAGCGTCGTGGTCTTGCCCGCGCCGTTGCCGCCCAGAAGCGCGGTGATCCCGCCCTTGTTCACGGTCAGGCTGACGCCCTTCAGCACGAGGATCACGTGGTTGTAGATCACCTCGATGTTGTTGACCTCGAGCAGGGCCTCGTCCGTCCGTCCCGCATCCAGCATCGTCTCACCTCGCGCTTTGGGTCGGCCCGGTGCCGCCCCTGCTGCTTCTTCTCTCTGAAAATACTCGAAAATCGACCCCGGCGAGGCGGGTGCTCCGCCGGGGCCTGTCGCGATCACATCGCGTCACAGCCTTCGTTCACCGGCCAGGGAGCGTTGGCATCGGCGTATTCCTTCGCCTTTTCCTCTGCCAGCGCCTGGTAGCCTGCCACGTTCGGCGTCAGCAGATCCGAGACCTTGACGAACTTCTCGCCGTCCCATTCCAGCATCCAGCCGCCCGAATGGCCGGTGTGGTTGGCACAGGAGGTCTTGAAGGGCGGCACCATGCCGTCCAGTCCCAGTTCTGCGATGCGCTCTTCGGTCATGTCGATGTGTTCAAGACCCCAGCGCAGCTGTTCCGCGTTGATCTCGGCGGTGCCATACTCGGCCTGAGCCGCGCGGATCCCCTCGGCCAGGATCGCCGAGATCACGATACCGCGCGAGTAGAACACGCCTTTCATCTCGGTCTCATCGGTCTTGGACATGCCCTTGTCGATGACCATCGACTGGATGTCCTTCATGACCGGCGCATCCATGTTCGGGAAGGACCAGCTGATCGACTTGTAGCCCTTGGCGTCCGCGCCGGCGATAGCAAGATCGGCATCATGACCGGACCACCAGACACCCAGGAAGTTCTCCATCGGGAATTTGGTCTTCACCGCTTCTGTGATGGCGCCGGCGTTCATCGCGCCCCAGCCCCACATCACGACATAGTCGGGACGCATGCGCCGGATCTGCAGCCACTGGGCCGACTGGTTCTGCATTTCCTTCAGGCCCACCGGGATCGGGCTCAGTTCAAAGCCCTTTTCCGCGGCCAGTTGCTCCAGCACCGGGATCGGCTCCTTGCCATAGGGGTGATCGAGGTGCAGGAAGGCAATTTTCTTGCCGTTCAGGTTGCCCTGGCTTTCCAGGTACTGGATGATCATGTCGGCGGCATCCCAGTAGCCAGCCGGCGTGTTGAACGCCCACTGGAAGGTCTTGCCGTCCATCATCGGGCTGAAACCATAGCCCGGCGCCAGGATCGGGATGGCGTCGACGTTGGTCTTGGGCAGCACCTGCAGGGTGATCCCGGTCGACCAGGGCTGGGTCACGATGGCCTTACCCTTGGTCTTTTCATAGCATTCCACACCCTTTTCCGTGGAATAGCCGGTTTCGCATTCCTCGAAGTCGATCTTGGCCCCGCCGATACCGCCATCGCGTTCGTTCAGCAGGGTCATGTAGTCGGCCTGCCCGTTCATCAGCGGGATACCTGTCGCGGCAAAGGGGCCGGTCCGGTAGGCGAGGTTCGGTGCGTAAAGCTCCTGCGCCATCGAGGCCCCGGCGGTTGCCGCCGCCAGCGCGCCCGCAAGGGCCAGTCTGGTAAAGTGTTTCATGTCTTTCCTCCCTTGGAATGTCTCATTGGGTATTGCGTCTTGGTCTTCTTCTTGGGCCGCAGAACGCGGCCGTAGGATGGGTGCTTTGCACCCATCTCAATAGGGGAACGGCCAGAGGATCAGTTTCTCCCGCAACAGCCGCCAAAGCTGCGCCAGGCCGTGCGGCTCGACGATCAGAAAGAACACGATCAGCCCGCCCACGATCATGAAGTTCAGGTGTTCCACCATCGAGGACGACAGCGGGATGCCAAGCGCCTCGGGCACCAGGTTCAGCACCACCGGCAGGCCGACGATCAGGATCGCACCCAGGTAGTTGCCCAGGATCGACCCCAGCCCGCCGATGATCGCGATGAACAGGATCCGGAACGACAGCGGAATGTCGAAAAGGTTGGGTTCCGCCGCACCGCGCCACATGAAGACGAACAGCGCCCCCGCCACGCCCACGATGTAGGACGAGATCGCAAAGGCCGTCAGCTTGGATTTCATCAGGTTGATGCCGATCAGCTCGGCGGCGATGTCCATGTCCCGCGTCGCCTTCCACGTCCGGCCAAGGTTGCCGCGCGTGAGGTTGATGCAGACCCAGGTCAGCAGGCAGACGATGAACAGCACCAGGTAATACTGGACAATCGAATCCGCCTGCGGGCCGGACACATACAGCCCGAAGATGTCGAGGTTCGGCACCTGGATCGCGCCGGAGGCATTATAGTTGTAGAGCCAGGCCCATTTCTCGAACAGCCAGACCAGGAAGAACTGCGCCGCCAGCGTCGCGATCGCCAGGTAGAACCCCTTGATCCGCAGGCTGGGGATGCCGAAGGCCACGCCGACGCCCGCGCTGAAGACCCCCGACAGCAGGATCGCGATGATCGGGTTCATCCACGGCATGATGGTGATCATCTTGTAGCAGGCATAGGCGCCCACCCCCATGAAGGCCGCCGTGCCCAGCGACAGCTGCCCGGCGTAGCCCGTGAGGATGTTCAGCCCCAGCGCGGCAAGCGAATAGATCAGGATCGGGATCAGCAGCGTCTGAAAGGTGAACTCGCTGGCCGTCAGCGGAAAAATCACCCAGGCCAACACCATGATGAAGCCCAGCAGGAAGGCGTCCTGCTTGACCGGGAACAGCGCCTGGTCTGCCTCGTAACTCGTCTTGAACTGCCCAGCGGTGCGATACAGCATCGCCGTCCTCCCCTTGTCTCGTCGCGGTTCAGCCCGCGGCTTCTCCGATGTAGCCGCCGGGACGGACAGGCCGTCCCCGCAGGCAGAAATTCAACAGCGCGATCAGCGCCGGCAGCGGCACGAACAGGAAACCGGCCATCGATCCGATCTGGATCCAGCTCAGGTCCTGCCCCGGGTGATCCGCCTGCTGCATCCGCACCAGTCCGATCACCGCCCAGTTCACCGCCGCCCAGAACAGCAAGGCCAGCAGCAGCGTGGCCCAGGCCTGCCAGCGCGGCGGCGCGGTCTCGCCGATGTCCTGTTCGGCCGCACGGACCCGGCTCAACACCGACAGGCAGACCCAGGGCACCGGAACGGTCACGACCAGCACGACGATCCCCAAGAGGAACTCCGGCCCACCGCCCAGAATCGCGAAGAGAAAGAGCCCCAGCACCACGGCGGCGAGTCCGGTCACCCCGGCAGAGACAAGCCCTGCCGTCAGCCAACCGTCCTTGCCTGCCGCAGCCTCCGTCATGGCTCAGCCGTCCTCCCGGTCATCCTGCTGGCGGCGCCTTGGAACGGACCCCAGTCCGGCCAGACGTGCCATCATGTTCAGCGTCAGCGCGGCACCGGACAGGCCCACCGCCAGCGCGCCGTGCATCCCGGCCGAGACCATCCCCGTCATGGCGTTGGTCATCTTGACCATGTCGTCGCTTTCGCCCAGCCCGTTGGCACCGCGCGCCAGATCGGCAATCCCCGGATCGGGGCGCTGCACGGGGCGCGCGACCTGCCGTCTCTCCCGAGGCGTGCTCATCTTCTCAGCCCTCCAGCCCTTCGTCCGCCTCGTAGCGCGCCCGGCTTGCCGCCGGTTTCGCATAGCCGGTCGCCTCGGAATGGCGCACCAGCCAGAAATAGGCCCAGAGTCCCACGGCGGCACCCGCCGCCGCCAGCAGCAGGGCGATCGTCATGCGTCCCCCGGCCTCCGGGTCGCCGGACAGGGCAAGGTAGCCGAAGGACCAGAACCCGGCCCAGGCGATCACGTTCAGAATGGCTATCAGCTTCGACATTTCCGCCCCTCCTCCGGGCGTCGGGTGGACCAGCGCCACCCGCTCCTCCGACCTTGTCCGATCCGGGCAGACCCGGACCGCCCTAGACCCTTTCGATGATACGTTCCCCGAACAGGCCCTGCGGGCGGAACAGCAGCACGACCAGCGCCAGCACGAAGGCGAACCAGGTCTCGGTGTTGCCGCCCAGGATCGGGTAGCCCCAGTAGCCGTCGAACAGCTTTTCCAGGATGCCGATCATCAGCCCGCCGACGATGGCGCCGGTGATGCTTTCCAAGCCCCCCAGCATGAGCACCGGGAGTGCCTTGTAGGCGATCACCTCGAGGGCAAAGCTCACCCCTGCCCGCGCGCCCCAGGCAATACCCGTGACCAGCGCGATGATCCCCGCGATGAACCAGACCAGCACCCAGATCGTCTGCAAAGAGATGCCAACGGACAGCGCCGCCTGGTGGTCGTCACCCAGCGCGCGGATGGCCCGACCCATCTTGGTATAGTTGAGGAAGGCCAGCAGCGCCGCCACCAGCACCCCGCCAACCACGACCACGGTGATGTCGAGATGCGGCAGGATCAGCAGACCGCCCCAAGGTTCCAGCAGGGTTTCCCCGGTGGGAATGCCCAGCTCGCTGGTGATCATCTGCTTGTTCTCGCCGCCAAAGATGATCTCGCCCAGGCCGATCAGGAACAGGCTGACCCCGATGGTTGCCATGAAGAGGATGATGTCAGGCTGGCCCACAAGCGGCCGCAGCACCACCCGTTCGATGCTGACCGCCAGCACGAACATCACGCCCAGGGTCAGCAGCACCGCGATCCAGGCGGGGATGCCATAGGCATAAAGCCCCACCAGCGTCAGCGCCGCAAAGACCACCATGATGCCCTGAGCAAAGTTGAAGATCCGGCTCGACCGGAAGATCAGCACGAACCCCAGCGCGATCAGCGCATAGAGCACGCCTGATACCAGCCCCTCCCAGAGGGTCTGCAGGAACAGGTCCGGCGCCTCGTACATGTCCACGAAGGGATTGATGAAGATGTCTCTCAGCATGTCTTGCGCTCTCCGCCCCGGACCGGGGCCTCATGGCTGGCGTGGAGATCCCGGATCGGGCCCGGGACGGTGTCGTGTTCAGGTCTCAATGCGGCACCCCCAGGTAGGCGTCGATCACGTCCTGGTTGTTGCGCACTTCGTCGGGCGTGCCGTCGCCGATCTTCTTGCCGTAATCCATCACCACGACCCGGTCGGAGAGGTCCATGACCACGCCCATGTCGTGTTCGATCAGGCAGATCGTGGTGCCGAACTCGTCGTTCACGTCCAGGATAAAGCGGCTCATGTCCTCCTTCTCCTCGACGTTCATCCCCGCCATCGGTTCGTCCAGCAGCAGGATCGACGGTTCGGCGGCCAGCGCGCGCGCCAGTTCGACCCGCTTTTTCAGACCGTAGGGCAGCCGCCCCACCGGCGTCTTGCGGATGGCCTGGATCTCGAGGAAGTCGATGACCTTCTCGACGATCTCGCGGTTCTCCATTTCCTCGTTGCGCGCCCGGCCCCACCACAGAGCCTGGCTTGCGATCGAGGCGTTCATATGCGTCAGCCGGCCGGTCATCACGTTGTCCAGCACCGTCATCCCCTCGAACAGCGCGATGTTCTGAAAGGTGCGCGCCACGCCCATGCGGGCGACTTCGTAGGGTTTCATCTGCGGGCGCTTTGCGCCCTTGTACCAGACCTCGCCGATGGTCGGCGTATAGAACCCGGAAATGATGTTGAGCATCGAGGACTTGCCCGCCCCGTTCGGCCCGATGATCGCCCGGATCTCGCCCTCATGCACGTCAAAGGAGATATCGGAAATCGCCGTCACCCCGCCGAATTTCAGCGTGATGTTCTTCATCTCCATCAGCACGCCGCCGATCTGGCGTCCGTCCGCGGTGACATATCCCTCGGTGTCTTTCATGAGAAGTTCCACATGTCATGGATGATATTGAACACTGTGATCACAAACATAAACGCTAACACGGGTGGAAAATAGCGGCGCACTCCAGACGCAATTTCTTCTTCGCTCGACGTGCGCGTTTGCCAAGGAACGACGCGGGGCTCTTTTGAGAACGACGCAAAAAAATCTAATGTGGCAAGCACAAAGAAAGCGCCAAAGAAGACGGCAAGAACGGAACGTGGAGAAATCAATGCCAGAACTGCAAAAACGAGAACCCACAGCAAAAAACACCGCAGAAACCCTAATCGTCCGGTCCAACTCTCAAACGCTTCGGACAGTCTCGCGCAAAAATGACAAAACCTGGCAAGCACATACGCAACGGAAAACAAGGCCATCCTCTCTTTGGACTCTGACGATGTGAACAAGCTACGAACACCCCGCACGGGATGGCAAGTGGGGTGTCGGCATAGGCGCAGGTCACACGTCATTCCGCCGCCATCGCCTTGGGCTTGACCGGCCAGACCTTGGCGTCGCGGATTTCCAGCGTCGCCTTGATCTTGCCCTTGCGCCCGTCCTCGTAGGTGACCTCGGTCTCGGTGTAGACGCTCTCCGACCCGTCATACAAAGCGGTCACCAGGTCCTCGAACTTCTCTCCGATGATCTTGCGGCGCACCTTGCGGGTCCGGGTCAATTCGCCATCGTCGGCGTCCAGCTCCTTGTGCAGGATCAGGAAGCGGTGCACCTGGCAGCCCGACAACATGTCGTCCTGCGCCACGCTCTCGTTCACCTCCTCGACGTGTTTCTGCACCGTCTCCAGCACCTGCGGATGCCCGGCCAGTTCCTGGTAAGAGGCATAGGCGATGTTGTTGCGTTCCGCCCAGTTGCCCACCGCCGTCAGGTCGATGTTGATGAAGGCCGTACAGCGATCCTTGCCCGCGCCAAAGACCACCGCCTCCAGGATATTGGGAAAGAACTTCAGCTTGTTCTCGACGTATTTCGGCGCAAACAGCGATCCATCCGCCATCTGGCCCACGTCCTTGGCCCGGTCGATAATGCGCAGGTGGCCGGTGTCTTCCTCGATGAAACCGGCATCGCCCGTGGCCACCCAGCCTTCGGCATCCTTGGTGTCGCGCGTGCTTTCGGGGTTCTTGTAGTACTCCACGAAGGCGCCGGGCGACCGGTAAAAGACCTCGCCATTCTCGGCGATGCGGATTTCCACCCCCGGCGCGGGCACACCCACCGTATCCGAGCGCACCTCGCCATCGGGCTGAACGGTGATGAAGACGCTGGCCTCCGTCTGACCGTAAAGCTGTTTGAGATTGATCCCCAGCGAGCGCCAGAAATCGAAGATTTCCGGCCCGATCGCCTCGCCCGCCGTATAGGCCACGCGGACCTTGGTCATGCCCGCGCGGTTGCGCACAGGTCCATAGACCAGCACCTGGCCCAGCGCATATTTCAGCCGATCCATGAACCCGACCGGCTTGCCGTCCAGAATCCGCGGCCCGACCTTGCGCGCATGGGCCATGAACGTGTCATAGAGCCATTTCTTGACCCGGCCCGCGTCTTCCATCCGGATGGTGATCGCGGTGATACGCTCCTCGAAATAGCGCGGCGGGGCAAAGAAATAGGTTGGCCCGATCTCGTGCAGGTTCTCGTACATGGTCTGCGGCGCCTCGGGGCAATTCACGCAGAAGCCGCACCAATAGGCCTGGCCGATGGAAAAGATGAAATCGCCCACCCAGGCCATCGGCAGATAGGCCAGCACGCTGTCGCTGCGCCGCAAATGGTCGAACTCGGACGAGGACTTGGCCGCCTCGATGATGTTGCGGTTCGACAGGACCACGCCCTTGGGCTTGCCCGTGGTGCCCGAGGTGTAGAGCATCACGCAGGTGTCGTCGTAGGTCAGCTTGTCACGCCGCCGCTTCAGCTCGGGCAGGTATTCGTCGCGCGCGGCGCGTCCCTGGTCCTGGACGTGGCTGTATTCGTGCAGGTGGGAATGCTCGTATTTCCGCATGCCGCGCGGATCGACGTAGATCAGGTGTTCGAACTGGTGCAGGTCGTCCTGCACCTCGATGACCTTGTCGGCCTGTTCCTGGTCCGCGACGATGGCAAAGCGCGCGCCGCAATGGCCCAGCACGTATTCCATCTCTTCGGCCACCGCATCCTGGTACAGCGGCACCGGGATCGCGCCGACACTTTGCGCGGCAACCATCGACCAATACAGCGTGGGACGGTTGCGCCCGATGATGGCGACGTAATCGCCCTCGTTGACGCCGAGGTTCAGCAAGCCAAGGGCCAGCGCCTCGATTTCCTTTTCCGTCTCCGCCCAGGTCCAGCTCTGCCAGATCCCGTATTCCTTTTCACGGTAGGCGGGCGCATTGCCGAACTCGGTGGCATTGCGATGCAACAGTGCCGGGACAGAGCGCAGACCTTCCACGCCCTCAGCCAAATGTGCCAAGTCTATTCCTCCCATGCCGGTCCCCCGACATCCCTCGTGGTGCCCATCTGTCCGGGCCGCTCGCTGTTGATCGCGATTCTGGCCTTCATTTGGGCAAGTCCCAAGCTTGCGGTCAACTTTTTCCGCAAGATTTCCCAAATGTAACGAATTCCTACAGGGCGGCAGACAGCCCGTCCCGATGCGCAGCCCTCTGGCGCCGCCGCCGCAGCCGCCCTAGGCTTGGGCCATGAAAAACCTTGCGCTCACGCAGGCCGGGCTGAACCTGATCCAGCAGGCCCTGACGATCTACGACAGCGACCTGCGGCTTGCGGTCTGCAATGCGCCTTTTGCGCAGATGTTCGATCTGCCCCATGCCCTCACCACGCCCGGCGCGCGGTTCGAGGATACCATCCGCCACCTTGTCGAGCGCGGCGAATACGGCCCCGTCGATGACCCGGAAACCTTCATTCATGACCGCGTCGAGACCGCCCGCGCCTTTGAGCCGCATTACATGGAGCGCACCCGCGCCAACGGCCGCACCATCAGCGTCGAAGGCGCGCCGCTGCCGCAGGGCGGCTGGGTCACGGTCTACACGGACATCACCCAGACCCGCGCGCAGGAACAGTTGTTGCGCACGCGCTCGGAACTCCTGTCGGAGGAGGTTCTGAAACGGTCCGAGGAACTGGCCCGCACCAACCGAAATCTCGCCGCCACCAACAAGGCGCTGGAAGAGGCGCGTCGCGAACTGGTCGAGACAGAGGCCCGCACCCGCACCACGACCCAGATGATGCCCGCCCATATCGCCCGCGTCGATGCCGACGGGCACTATACCTTTTCCAACAACCGCCTGGGCGACGTGATGCCCGGTCGCCCGGCGAATATCCTTGGCCTGCATATCTCGGAAACCCTGGGACCGCAGGCCTATGCCAAGGTCCACCCGCACCTGGAGGCCGCGCAGGACGGGCGGCAAAGCACCTTCGAATTCAACGACGAGATGTCCTCGCGTCGTATCCGCGCCGCCTTTACCCCCGATCCGCTGGAACCGGGGGTCTACATCCTAAGCCAGGACGTGACCGAGGAAACCCAGGCCCGCGCCGCCCTGCAACAGACCCGCCGCCGGGAGATCGCGGCACAGCTGACCTCGGGGCTGGCGCATGATTTCTCGAACCTCTTGACCATCATCCTGGGGATGCAGTCGCGGCTGGCCCGGATGAACCTGGGGCCGGAGGCGGAACCGCTGATCTCTGCAACGCTTTCGGCGGCACGGCGTGGGGGGCGGTTGCTGGACCGGATCGCAGACATGACCAGCCAGCGCGGCTGGCAGCCCCGCCCGCTTTCCCTGCCCGGCTTTCTTGACGAATTGCGCACCCTTGCTACGCCTTCGCTGCCCGAGGGCATGGAACTGCGGACACAGGACGACACCAGCGGCGCCTACATGGCCGATCCCGGCCTGTTACAGGATGCGCTATTGAACCTGGTGCTGAATGCCCGCGACGCCTGTGGCGAGGCGGGGACCATCTCCCTGTCCGCGCAGGAGGTGCAGGACACCTGGTTGGAATTGTCGGTCGAGGACAGCGGACCCGGCTTTTCCGAAGCCGCGCTGCGCCACGGGCTTGAACCGTTTTTCACCACCAAGGGTGGCGAGGGGTCGGGGCTGGGCCTCGCGATGGTTTATGACATGACCAAGCTGGCGGGCGGCTCTGTCCGGCTGGCGAACACCGGCCGGGGCGCGCGCGTCTCTTTGCGCCTGCCGCTGCGCCGCGCGGCACAGGCCCCCGTGCCGGATACCGGCCTTGCACTGCTGGCCGAGGACAGCCCCGACCTGCGCGAGGCGATCCGAGAGATGCTGACCGGGCTGGGGTTTTCCGTGGTCGAGGCCGCATCCGTCGAAGAGGCCTGCGCCCTGGCCGAGGGTCTGCCCGATATCGCACTTGTCCTGTCTGACATCTCTTTGGAGGGCGACAGCCCGGGCCTTGCGCTGGCTGACCGCCTGCCGCACCTGCCTGTCCGCTTCATGACCTCGCTGCCGCCGGACCATCCGCTGCATATCCGCGCGCACAGACTTGGCCCGGTACTGCCCAAACCCTTCGCTGCCGCCGACCTTGCCGGTTTCCTCGGGCTTGTGCCTCTTCCGGCGCCCGCGCAGATGGGCTAACCCCGGGACCATGAGCGCCCTTGTCACCATCCTCGACGACGAACCGGCCATCCGCCAAATGCTGTCCGACGCGCTGGCAGAGGCGGGGTTCCGCACCATGTCCTTTGGCCGCGCAACGGAGTTCGAGGCCGCCTTGCGCCGCACCACGCCGGATGTCTGCCTTGTCGACTTGGGCCTGCCGGACCGTGACGGGCTGACGCTGGTGCACCGGCTGGCGCTGGAACAGGGGGCGACGGTCATCATCATCTCGGGCCGCGCGCAGGTGCAGGACCGGGTGACGGGGCTGGAACTGGGGGCGGATGACTACATCATCAAACCCTTCGACCCGGCCGAGGTTGTGGCCCGCATCCGCGCCCGCCTGCGCACCCGCACCCGCTCTGCCCCCTCGGACACGGCACGGTTCAACGGCTGGACCGCGCATTTCGACCGCTACGCGCTCGAGGACGAGACCGGCGAGGAAACCACCTTCAGCCATGCCGAGGGCGAGGTGCTGCGTCTGTTCCTCGAAAGCCCCAAGCGCCTGATCACCCGCGCCCACATGCAGGAATCCCTCGGCGGCGCGGCGGGTGAGAGTTTTGACCGGGCAATGGATGTGCGGATTTCGCGCCTGCGGACCAAGCTGCGCGAGGACCCAAAGAATCCCCGCTTGATCAAGACGATCTATGGTGCTGGCTATATCTTTCTGGGGGATGTCAGCTGGAGCTGAACGACCCCGCCCCGGGCTTGACCCGGGGCCTCCTTTCGATGTGCCTCAGGGCTGTATCGTCGTATAGGCCTCTGCCACGCCCAAAAGGGTTTTCACATGCGGCAGCACGCTGACCGCGAGCACGCCGACAAGCGCCCCGACGCCCAGCCGGATCGGCGCCGCGCCCAGTTTCGGCCCCGCAAGGCCCAAGAGCCCGCAGACCGAGGCATAAAATCCAAGCGATACAGGGTCCATGATCGCACCTCCTGCGGGTCAGCCTAGAACAGGCAGGGGCGCGGCGATACTCCGGAATTCCCGCGTCTTAGCCGGCGATCCGCGCCGCCGCGCCCGCCAGCACCTGCAGACCGCGCACAAGGTCGGCCTCGTCCGTGTCCTCGGCAAAGTCGTGACTGATGCCGCCGATCGAGGGCACGAAAAGCATCGCCGCCGGCATCATCCGCGACATGTTCGAGGCGTCGTGCAGCGCCCCCGAGGGCATCTCGCGCCAGCGGCCCGGCACCGTCTCTTCTGCCGCCTCGCGCAGCGCGCCGCGAAAGCCCGCGTCCATCGCCACCGGCGCCACGCCCAGCATCGGCCCGAACTCCAGCGCCAGCCCCCTGTCGCCCGCGATTTCCTGCGCCGTCTCGCGCACGATCGCCTCCATCCGGTCCAGCCGGTCGGGATCGCCATCCCGCCACTGCATCGAGAATTTCACCCGCCCTGGCACGATGGAATGCGCGTTCGGATGCAGGCTGACATGGCCGATGGTCCAGACCGTCGCCGGGGTCACCACGTTCCGCAGCCGGTCGTTCAGAAGGCTGTTGAAAGCGCCCAGCGCCTGAAAGGCATCCTTGCGCAGGGCCATCGGCGTGGTGCCCGCGTGGTTCTGCTGACCTTCGAAGCTGATCACCATGTCGCGGATACCGACGATGGCCTCGACCACGCCCGCTGCCTCGCCGCTTGTGTCCAGCACGGGGCCTTGTTCGATGTGCATCTCCAGGAACCCCGTGAACCGCGCCGGGTCGATCCAGTCCCCCAGCCTGTCGCCCATCGCCGCCCGCGCCTCGGGCAGGGTCACGCCCTGGGGATCGACCAGCCCGTCCACCTTGTCGCGTGCCAAGGCCCCCGACCAGACCGCGCTGCCGGTGGTGACGCCGAACCGCCCTTCCTCGTCCTGGAAAGAGACGCAAGAAACCGGCGGCCCACCCGCCTCTTTCGCGGCGCGCGCCACCTCCAAACCGGCAATGACGCCGAGCGCCCCATCCAGCCAGCCGCCCTCGGGCTGGCTGTCGGAATGCGACCCGATCAGCAACGAAGGTCCTTCGACCAACCCGAACAGCGAGCCCATCGGATCGAACTGCGGCGCCAGCCCCGCCTCCTTCATCCGCTCGGCCAGCCAGTCCCGCGCGGCGATGTCCGCCTCTGTATAGGCGGGTCGCTGCACCCCCTTGCCGACACCCGCCGCCCCGAAGGAACGCAGGGTGTGAAGATCCTCCAGAAACCGCTTTTCATCGACCGCGATCATGTCCGCCCCTCCAGGTTCAAGTTCATCGCGACCCTAACCCGGAGCTTCCTGGCTCTGCAAATGGCCGGCGAGATCGCCAACCTCCGCTCCGCACGACGCGCTCACCTTGAAAACAGCCCCGAGGGGTCCCCCGTGCCAAAACGATTTTCCCGATGCCACTGAATATTTGCCGGATGCGGCCAGTCGCGGCGATCCTCCGGCAAGGTCAACCGCCTGTCGGGCCGGATCAGACGGTCCGCCACATCCCGCGGCACCTTGTTGTCGGAAACCAGGACCCGGACATCCCCGGGGGCCGCCGGATCAGGGATGTCCAGGGCAATCAAACCCCGGTCGAACATCCAGTGAAGCGTTGCCGATAGCGCAAGGCCATTCCGAACCGAGTCACTGCCATTTTCCTCGACCGGACGGATATGCGCCGCCTGAACCTCGGGCCGTCCACCGCCGTTCCGTAGCCCCAGCCCTGAAATCGCGCAGCGTTCCTCATAAGCGGCCCGCACCTTACGCCGAAAGGCTACGTCGCGATAGGCGCGCCGCGTCAGTCGCTCGAGCACCGGCCGTTCGAAGAGTGCAGCGCGCTCAGCCATGTCAACATTAACAGTGTACCGCCGCGCCTCACTGGCCTCCAGATCCTGCGGCAGCCCCATGTTCACGATCTGGGAAAACTCGGGATCCGGCAGGCGCCGGACCGCAAGCTGCTGGGCACCGCCTTTCTTCGGGGTTCCGTCAGGCTCGCGCAGAGCCATTTCCAGCGGGCTGCCGTGCAAAAGCCGAGGTACGAAACTATCGAACTCCAGATAAGATCCGGGCGCGATCATCGCCCACCACATCCCGTTTCCACTTGGGCTCTCTATCACCTCGTTCACCTGCGCGACGGCAAAGTACCCGCGCGGCCCAGCTTTCACCGGCTCATAGTAGACAATCCAGTCGCCGACGGCTTCACGCACCGCTTTCAGATAGGTCTTTGGAAATTCGTAACGCACGTCTGGCGCATCATCGTAGATCGAGTCCGCCCTGTGCAACAAAACAGCCTTGCCCATGTGGGCTAGGAAGCCCGGCTTGCCAGGAAAAAGCAAGCCAGGCATCAGCCAAGTTTTACTACTCCGCCGCGATCTCCCCGGCCTCCACCGCCTCGACCCGCACCGCCGAGTACTTGAACTCGGGGATCTTGCCGAAGGGATCCAGCGCCGGGTTGGTCAGGATGTTGGCCGCCGCTTCGACATAGGCGAAGGGCAGGAACACCATGTCCGGCGCCACCGCGCGGTCGGCCCGCGCCATGACCTCGACCGAGCCGCGCCGCGTGGTCAGCCGCACGAAGCCGCCCGGCTCGACCCCCAGCTTGCGCAGGGTCGACGGGTGCAGCGAACAGTTGGCTTCCGGTTCCACCGCGTCCAGCACGCTGGCCCGGCGGGTCATCGAGCCGGTGTGCCAGTGCTCCAGCTGTCGCCCCGTGGTCAGGATCATCGGGAAGCTGTCGTCGGGCACCTCGGCCGGGGGCGTCACCCGGGCGGGGGCGAACATGGCCCGTCCCGCGCGACGCGGGAACCCGTCGCCAAAGACCACCGCCTGCCCCGGATCGTCCGGGCCGTTGCAGGGGTAGGTGACGGCCGACTCGGCCTCCAGCCGTTTCCATGTGATGTGGTGCAGGCTGCGCATCGACATCTTCATCTCGTCGAAGACGGATTTCGGATCGTCATAATCCCAGTCCAACCCGACGCGCCGCGCCAGTTCGACCAGGATTTCCCAGTCTTCACGCGCCTCGCCCGGCGGGTTCACCGCCTTGCGGGCCACCTGGACCTGGCGGTTGGTGTTGGTCACGGTGCCGGATTTCTCGGGCAGGGCCGAGGCGGGCAGGATCACGTCGGCGAAATTCGCGGTTTCGGTCAGGAAGATGTCCTGCACCACCAGGTGATCGAGCTGGCCCAGCGCCTTGCGGGCGTGTTCCACGTCAGGGTCGGACATGGCCGGGTTTTCGCCAAGGATGTACATGCCCTTGATCTCGCCGCGATAGACGCGGTCCATGATCTCGACCACGGTCAGGCCCGGCGTTTCCTGGATCTCGGTGCCGCGCCAGATGTGCTTGAAGAGCGCGCGCACCTCCGGGTCTGTCACCGACTGGTAATCCGGCAGCACCTGCGGGATCAAACCGGCGTCCGATGCACCCTGCACGTTGTTCTGACCGCGCAACGGATGCAGGCCCGACCCGGGCCGGCCCACCTGACCGCAGAGCAGCGCCAGCGAAATCAGGCAGCGGGCGTTGTCGGTGCCGTGGATGTGCTGGGAAACGCCCATGCCCCAGAAGATCATCGCCGCCCGCGCATCGGCATAGGTGCGCGCCACGGTGCGGATCGTTTCCGGATCGATGCCGCAGAGTTCGGACATGCGCTCGGGCGTGAAGGCGCGGATGTGCTCGCGGAATTCAAAGAACCCCTCGGTGAAGCCCTCGATGTACTGGCGGTCGTAGAGCTTTTCCTCGACGATCACGTTCATGATCGCGTTCAGCAGCGCCACGTCGGTGCCCGGACGGAATTGCAGCATGTGTTCGGCGTGACGCTTCATCGCCGTGCCGCGCGGGTCCATGATGATCAGCTTGCCGCCGCGCTTGGTGAACTGCTTGAAATAGGTCGCGGCGACGGGGTGGTTCTCGGTCGGGTTGGCGCCGATCACGATGGCCACGTCGGCGTTCTCGATCTCGTTGAAGGTCGCCGTCACGGCGCCCGATCCCACGTTCTCCATCAGCGCCGCCACGGAAGAGGCATGGCACAGTCGGGTACAGTGGTCGACGTTGTTGTGGCCAAAGCCCTGGCGGATGAACTTCTGGAAGAGGTAGGCCTCTTCGTTGGTGCACTTGGCGCTGCCGAAGCCGGCAACCGACTTGCCGCCGTAGTAGCTGCGCAGGTCGGCCAGACCATGCGCGGCCTTGTCCAGCGCCTCTTCCCAGGTTGCTTCGCGGAAATGGGTCCAGGGGTTGTTCGGATCGACGTTCAGCCCCTTCTCCGGCGCGTCGTCACGGCGGATCAGCGGTTTCGTCAGGCGGTGCGGGTGGTGGATGTAATCAAAACCGAAACGGCCCTTGACACAGAGACGGCCTTCGTTCGCCGGGCCATTGATGCCCTCGACGTATTTGACCTTGCCATCCTTGACCTTGACCGAGACCTGGCAGCCGACGCCGCAGAAGGGGCAGACCGATTTCACCTCTTCGTCGAAATCCTTGCTGTCGCCCTGCTGGTTCTCGTCCATGACGCTGGACGGCATCAGTGCGCCGGTCGGGCAGGCCTGCACGCATTCGCCGCAGGCCACGCAAGAGGAGGCTCCCATCGGGTCGTCCAGGTCGAAGACCGGGTAGGCATCGTGGCCGCGACCGGCCATGCCGATCACGTCGTTGACCTGGACCTCGCGGCAGGCGCGCACGCACAGGCCACACTGGATGCAGGCATCGAGGTTGACCTTCATCGCGACGTGGCTGTCGTCCAGCAGCGGGATACGCTCGGCCTCGAGCGTCGGGAAACGCGACTCGGACACGCCGCTTTCGGCCGCCATGTCCCAGAGGTGGCTCGACTTGTCATGCGCCGCCGACTGCTCGGGCTGGTCGGCCAGCAGCAGTTCCATGACCATCTTGCGGGCATTCCTGGCGCGGGCGGTGGCGGTTTGCACCACCATGCCGTCTTGCGGCTCGCGGATGCAGGAAGCGGCCAGCGTGCGCTCGCCCTCGATCTCGACCATGCAGGCCCGGCAGTTGCCATCGGGGCGATACCCCGGCGCCGGCTTATGGCAAAGGTGCGGAATCTTGAGGCCGCGGCCATTGGCCACTTCCCAGATCGTCATGCCTTTTTCCGCCTCGACCTCCTGGCCGTCGAGCGTGAATCGGATCGTCTCGGACATGCGCGTCTCCCGTCGTTTGGGCCATGTTAAAGCATGACACCGAAGACCCGCGCCTATCAATCCCGACCTTCGAAGGCATTTTTACGCCTCCCGGGTTTCCGATGGGCGACGCGGCGTGATCCGCCGGCACCCGGGCAACGGAACTGGCCTGCCGGCGCTCCTGAAAACGCAAAGATATGCCGTTTTCAGCATCCATACGCCGCCACAGTGACCATCTGCACTATCCCCCTGCCATGCGGGTTTCACGTGCGCAGGCGGCATACGAACCGCAACCCCCTGGTTTTTCGACGACTTCAACCGGCGCGGACACCCGGCGCCGTCACGGAACGCGGCCCGCCCCCTCTGGACCTTCTCCGCCGCCGCGCCTAGCTTCTCGCCAACTCGAAGGAGACTGACATGGCAACCGGCACGAATATCCGCACCTATTTCAATGGCACCTGGCACGAGGGCGACGCGATGGTGATGCGCGCGGCGGATCACGGCGCCTGGCTGGGGTCGTCCGTCTTCGATGGCGCGCGTTGTGCGCAGGGCGTCACGCCCGACCTCGACGCCCATTGTGCGCGGGTCAACCGCTCGGCAGAGGCCATGATGCTGCGCCCGACCGTCACGACCGAGGACATGGTGACCATCGTCGAGGAAGGTTTGAAAGCTTACGAACCGGGCACAGCCGTCTATATCCGCCCCATGTACTGGGGCATCAACGGCGACGTCACCGCGATCGTCCCGCAACAGGATGAGACCGGCTTCGCGCTTTGCCTCGAGGAAATCCCGATGGCGCCGGACAGCGCCACCGCAACGCTGGGACGCACGCGGTTTCGCCGCCCGGTGATGGAAAGCTCTGTCGTCAATGCCAAGGCCGGCTGCCTTTACCCCAACAACGCCCGGATGCTGGCAGAGGTCCGCGGGCGAGGCTTTGCCAACGCGCTGGTGACGGATGTCATGGGCAACGTGGCCGAAACCGCCACGGCCAACATCTTCATGGTGCGTGACGGCGTGGTGCTGACGCCGATTCCCAACGGCACCTTCCTGTCCGGGATCACTCGTGCCCGCCACATGGCCAACCTGCGCGCCGACGGAATCGAGGTGCAGGAAGCTGTGCTGACCTTCGAGGACTTCGAACAGGCGGACGAGGTCTTCATGTCCGGCAACATGAACAAGGTGACACCCGTGACCGGGTTTGAGGACAAGTCCTACCAGATCGGCCCGGTCACGCGGCGTGTGCGCGAGCTTTACTGGGACTGGGCGCTCAGCGCCTGATCGGGCGGGCCTGCGCATATGGGTCTGAAACTCGTCGTCATCCTTGTCGTGCTGGGGCTGTTCGCGGCTGCCATTGTTGCGATCCACCGCGCCAACCGCCCCTCGCCGCAACGCCTGCCAGCAGCCCCTCCGCCCGAGGGGCCGTCTCTGGACGAACAGATCGCCGGGCTGGCCCGCGCGGGGCTGCATCTGTCCCCAGGTGTGACCCGTGCCGACATTATCGACTTCGGCCCCGAGGAAACCTATCGCGGCGACCCCTGGCGGCTGCTCTTGCTGACCTATTCGATCCCGGTCGACCGCCCACCGCACCCTCCTTTCTGCCCCCGCGCCTGCCTGCTGCAGACCGATGGCTTTGACAGCCTGCAGGATTACGCCGAAGCCGTCGCCGAACTGTCGCGCGTGGCAGAGGTGCCTTGCGAGGTCACCGCCTCGGACGATCTGCACCTGCGCTTTGCGGAAACCGATCTGAACCTTGCGCCCAGGATCGGGACAGGCCAGGTCGACAGGGACATCCTGCGCATGATCCTGACGGCCCTGACGGACCGGATGCCGGGCGACAGCGGGCTTTTTGCGCTCGACAACTTTCCGCAGATCGCCGTCTTTCACCTCGAACGGGCCGGGTTCGACCGGATCGACACGCTCGCGCCGGACCTGCTGTCGGCCGATCCCCTGCACTGACGGCGCTGGACAGAGGCCCACCCCTCTGCCACGATCCGCCTCCAGGAGAGTCCTCATGCGCAAATTCCTCGTCGTCCTCGATGACAGCCGCGAGTGCCTGAACGCGATGCGTTTCGCGGCCATGCGCGCCGCCAAGTCGGGAGGCGGTGTCGCGATCCTGTCCGTCATCCCCCCGGACGAGTTCAATCACTGGATCGGCGTTGGCGACATCATGCGCGAAGAGGCCCGTGAACGTATCCACGCGCATTTCGAGGTCTTCGCCAAGTGGATGCGCGACAAGCAGGGCGTCGACCCCGAGCTGGTGATCCGCGAAGGCGACCCGACGACGGAAATCATCGCGCAGGTCCAAGACGATCCTGAAATCGGCCTGCTGGTGCTGGGCGCGGCCGCCGACAAGAAGGGCCCCGGCCCACTGGTCAGCCACATGACCCGAAACTCCGGCGCCTTGCCGGTTCCCGTCACGATCGTGCCGGGCGACCTGTCGAAGGAACGGCTGGAAGCCATCACCTGATTCCGGGCCAAGCCCACTTTAGAATGGTTCCAATCCTTGACGGTCGGCGCATGGAGGCGCATATAGGGGGCAACCAGAAAAGGGTGATCCCAGATGTTCATTCAGACCGAATCGACGCCGAACCCCGCCACGCTCAAGTTCCTGCCCGGTCATACCGTGCTGGACATGGGCACTGCCGACTTCCCCTCGGCCGAGGCCGCAAGCGCCTCGCCGCTGGCACAACGGCTGTTTGCCGTCGAAGGTGTGTCGGGCGTGTTCTTCGGCAATGATTTCGTGACCGTGACCAAGACCGACGCGACCGACTGGGACCACCTGAAACCGGCGATCCTTGGCGCAATCATGGAGCATTTCCAGTCCGGCCAGCCGGTCATGGCCGATGGCGCCACGCAGGCCGGCGGTCACGCCGACCACGACGGTGCCGATGCCGAGGTCGTGGGCCAGATCAAGGAGCTGCTGGACAGCCGCGTGCGTCCGGCCGTTGCGCAGGATGGTGGCGACATCACCTTCCACGGGTTCGATCGCGGCGTCGTCTACCTGCACATGCAGGGGGCCTGCGCCGGCTGCCCCTCGTCCACGCTGACGCTGAAGATGGGTATCGAGAACCTGCTGCGCCACTACATCCCCGAGGTGACAGAGGTGCGCCCCGTCACCGTCTGATCCGCTGACACCGGATCGTGACATTTGCCCACCGCGCCCCTCGGCGCGGTGTTTGCATTTCCGGCCCGCGTCAGGGCGGGTTTGCAACCCCCGCGCCACGCGGCAATAACCCTTCCCATGATTCTCGGTTTCGACACGTCTTCCGCCCATGTCGGCGCGGCACTGCTGGACAGCAACGGCATCGTCGCCGCCGCCCATGAGGACATGGCGCGCGGCCAGGCCGAGCGCCTGATGCCCATGCTCGAAGAGGTCCTGGCCCAGGGCGGCGCGACATGGCAGGACCTGACCGCCATCGGCGTCGGCATCGGCCCCGGAAATTTCACCGGCGTCCGCCTGTCGGTGGCCGCGGCGCGCGGATTGGCCCTGTCGCTGAACATCCCGGCGGTCGGCGTGAGCCTGCTGGAGGCTACGGCGCTGGACACTCCCGGCCCCGTGCTCGCCTGTCTGAGCGCCCCGCGCGACCAGGCCTATGTCCAGTCTCAGGGCATGGCGCCGTCGATCCCCGCGCAGTTGATCGCCATGTCCGAGATGCCCGACACATGGGCGCACCCCGGGCTGACCTGCGTGGGACCCGCCTCCGCCCAGGTGGCCGAACGGCTGGGCACAACGGCCCTGCCCGCCCGCCATGCGCCCGCCGAGGCGATCGCCCGCATTGCCGCCTTGCGCTGGCGGGACGGCCCGCCGCGCCCCGCGCCGCTCTACCTCAAACCCGCCGATGCCGCGCCGTCGCGCGATGCGCCCCCGGTGATCCTGGAATGACGCCCGAGGCACTGGCGTATCTGGCCAAGCGCGCCTACCGGCACATGAAGCCCTGGACAATGGCGCAATTCGCCGAAACGCTCGCCCGTCCGCACACCCTCCTGGCCGCCACGGAACATGCCTTTGTCCTTGGCACCGTGATCGTGGACGAGGCGGAAATCCTCGCGCTTGCTGCAGACCCCGATCACCAGCGCCAAGGCGCCGCCAGCCGCGCGCTGGACGCCTTCCACGCCCAGGCGCTGGAACGGGGTGCCCGCCGGGTATTCCTGGAGGTAGCCGCCACCAACACCCCGGCGCGTGCCTTCTATGCCCGCCACGGATACGGTGAAACTGGTCTGCGCCGGGGGTATTACCCGCGCCCGGACGGCCCGCCGGATGACGCCGTGGTCATGTCGCGCGCACTGCCCTGACGTCACCCGCGCCACCGTGGCGGCGCGGCAAAAACCGGTTGACCCCTCCCGCCCCCTGCGGCTTTGATTGGCCCATCACAAACGGAACGGGTGGCCATTGCCTCCGTCACACCAGGGAGCCTCACATGACATTCTTTGCCAAGACCCTCGGCACCGTCGCAGCACTGGCGCTGAGCGCCGGCGCCGCGCTGGCCGATCCGGCGCTGATCTACGACCTCGGCGGCAAGTTCGACAAATCCTTCAACGAGGCGGCCTACAACGGCGCGGAACGCTGGGCCGAGGAATCCGGCGGCAGCTATCGTGACATCGAGATCCAGGCCGAAGCCCAGCGTGAGCAGGCCCTGCGCCGCTTTGCCGAAGCTGGCTTCAACCCTGTCGTGACCACCGGCTTTTCCTACGCCTCGCAGATCGCTGCCGTGGCACCCGACTACCCGGACACCAAGTTCGTGACCATCGACGGCTACGTCGACCCCGAGGCGCACCCGAACGTCCTGTCGATCCTCTTCGCAGAACACCAGGGCAGCTACCTGGTCGGCATGATGGCGGCGATGGCCTCCGAATCCGACACCGTCGGCTTTGTCGGCGGCATGGACATCCCGCTGATCCGCAAGTTTGCCTGCGGCTATGCGCAGGGTGTGCTGGCGGTGAACCCTGACGCGACCGTGATCGCCAACATGACCGGCACCACCCCCGCCGCATGGAACGACCCGGTCAAGGGCGCCGAACTGGCCAAGGCGCAGATCAGCCAGGGCGCGGACGTGATCTATGCCGCCGCCGGTGGCACCGGTCTGGGCGTGCTGCAGACCGCCGCGGACGAGGGCATCCTGTCGATCGGCGTCGACAGCAACCAGAACTACCTGCACCCCGGCTCGGTCCTGACCTCGATGCTGAAACGCGTCGACGTGGCCGTCTATGACGCGATGACCGCGGGTGCCGACCTGCAAACCGGCGTGATCGCCCTGGGCCTGGACAGCAACGGTGTCGGCTATGCACTGGACGACAACAACGCCGACCTCGTGTCGGAAGAGATGAAGGCCGCCGTCGATGCAGCGCGTGAGCAGATCATCGCGGGCGAAGTCACCGTCCACGACTACTCCGAGGACGACAGCTGCCCGGCTCTCGACTTCTGATCGAAATCGCCCGGGCACGCCGCCCGGATGATTGACCCGAGGGGCCGCAAGCCAGCGCGGCCCCTCTCCCTTACGTCCGCGAAAGCCGCCCAGACATGACCGACACCCCCGCCATCGAGCTCAAGGGCATTTCCAAGTCCTTCGGCCCCGTGCAGGCCAACAAGGACATCTCGATCCGCGTGATGCCCGGCACGATCCACGGCATCATCGGCGAAAACGGCGCGGGCAAGTCGACCCTGATGTCGATCCTCTACGGGTTCTACAAGGCCGACTCGGGCGAGATTTTCATCAACGGCAGACAGACCCAGATCCCCGACAGCCAGGCCGCCATCGCCGCTGGCATCGGCATGGTTTTCCAGCATTTCAAGCTGGTGCAGAATTTCACCGTCCTGGAGAATGTCATCCTGGGCGCCGAGGATGGCGGATTGCTGAAACCCTCGCTGGCCAAGGCGCGCGGCGTGCTGCAGCACCTGGCCCAGGAATACGAGCTGAACGTCGATCCCGACGCGATGATCGAGGATCTTTCGGTCGGCCACCAGCAACGGGTGGAAATCCTCAAGGCACTGTACCGCGAAGCGGAAATCCTGATCCTTGACGAACCCACCGGGGTGCTGACCCCGGCAGAGGCCGATCACCTGTTCCGCATCCTCGAAGGACTGAAGCGCGAGGGCAAGACGATCATCCTGATCACGCACAAGCTGCGCGAGATCATGGAAATCACCGATACCGTCAGCGTCATGCGACGCGGCGAGATGACCGCCACCGTCAAGACCGCCGAAACCTCACCCGAGGAACTGGCAGAGCTGATGGTGGGCCGCAAGGTCCTGCTGCGGGTCGACAAAACCCCTGCCAAACCCGGAAAATCGGTGCTGGAGGTCGAAAACCTGCGCCATACGGACAGCGCGGGGGTCGAACGGCTCAAGGGCATTTCGCTCAAGGTGCAGGCCGGCGAGATCCTGGGCATCGCGGGTGTGTCGGGCAACGGCCAGTCCGAACTGCTGCAGGTGCTGGGAGGGATGAAGACCGCCACCGGCACCGTGCGCGTCAACGGCGAAGAGATCGACCTCACCGGGCGCTATTCGGACGGCCAGTCGCGCCGGGCGCGGGGGATCAGCCATGTCCCCGAGGACCGGCAGCACGAAGGGCTGATCATGCCCTATACCGCCTGGGAAAACGTCGCTTTCGGCTATCACCACGATCCGAAATACCAGAAGAATGCGATCCTGATGGACAATGCCGCCATCAAGCGTGACGCCGAGGGCAAGATCGAACGGTTCGACGTGCGCCCGCCCAACGCCAACCTCACCGCCCGTAATTTCTCCGGCGGCAACCAGCAAAAGATCGTCCTGGCGCGCGAAATCGAGCGCAACCCCGACATCCTACTGGTAGGCCAGCCCACCCGCGGTGTCGATATCGGCGCCATCGAGTTCATTCACCAGCAGATCGTCGCCCTGCGCGACCAGGGCAAGGCAATCCTGCTCGTCTCGGTCGAACTGGACGAGATCCTATCGCTCTCGGACCGGGTCGCGGTGATGTTCGACGGGCAGATCATGGGCGAACGCCTGCCGTCAGAGACCAACCAGACCGAGCTGGGCCTGCTCATGGCCGGCGTGACCCAGATGCCCGACAAGGACAAGCCGCTGATCCACGTTGTGGACGAACAGCTTGACGCGCAGAAAGAGCGGGAGGCCAAACGGCATGGCCACAGCTGATTGTCGCGCGAAACCGTTTTTGCTTAAGGAACCGCAGAATGGATAAGATGCCCGCCTGGGCCGACGCGGTGCTCGTGCCCCTGATTTCCATCTTGCTGGCTGCGCTGATCTCGGCGCTGGTGATCCTGGCCATCGGGCACAACCCGGTCGAGGCCTTCTCGATCATGGTCAAGGAAAGCCTGACCTCCTCGCGCGGGATCGGCAACACGCTGTATTACACGACGAATTTCATTTTCACCGGCCTCGCCGTGGCGGTGGCCTTTCACGCGCGGATGTTCAACATCGGCGGTGAAGGCCAGGTGCTTCTGGGCGGGCTGGGTGTTGCCCTGGTCTGTCTTTACGTGCCCTGGCCCCACTGGACGCTGGCGCTGGTGGGGGCGACGGTGGCGGCGGGTGTCTTTGGCGCCGCCTGGGCGCTGATCCCGGCCTACCTTCAGGCCAAGCGCGGCAGCCATATCGTCATCACCACGATCATGTTCAACTTCATCGCCGCGGCGGTGCTGAACTATGTCCTCGTGAACATGCTGCGCCCGCGCGGCGCGATGGAACCGGCCTCTGGCCCGTTCCCCGAACCGACCCACCTGCCCACCTTCCAGGAGATGTTTTCGACCGCCGACACGGTCCTGTTCCGCTCGGCCCCGGTCAACGTCTCCTTCTTCCTGGCCGTTCTGGCCTGTTTCGCCGTCTGGCTGCTGATCTGGCGTACGCGGCTGGGCTATCAGATCCGCGCCTTCGGCCATTCCGAAAGCGCGGCACGCTACGCAGGCATCTCGCCGGTCCGCATCACGGTCATTGCCATGCTCATCTCGGGCGGGCTTGCGGGCATGATGGCATTGAACGCCACGATGGGAGAGGCCGAACGGCTGGTTCTGAACGCCTCCGAAGGCGCGGGGTTCATCGGCATCGCCGTGGCGCTCATGGGGCGTTCGCACCCCTTCGGCATCTTCATGGCGGCGCTGCTGTTTGGTTTTCTCTACCAGGGTGGGCTTGAACTGGCCTTCTGGACCGGCATCCCGCAGCAGCTGATTACCGTGATCCAGGCGCTGGTGATCCTCTTTACCGGAGCGCTGGACAACATGGTGCGGATGCCTCTGGAAAAACTGTTCCTGGCCCTTCGCAAGGGCAAGGCCTGATGCTGGCCGACTACCTGCCCTCCCTGCTGGTCGCCTGGGGCGTGCACGCGCTGGCACTTGCCTCTCCGGGGGCCAACGTGCTTGCGGTGATCGGCACCGCGATGGGCACTGGCCGACGGCAGGCACTTGCCATGAGCGCGGGGATCGTGACCGGCTCGATCCTCATGGCCTCGGGCGCCATCGCGGGCCTTGGCGCGTTGATCCTGACATGGGCCCATGCCGTGACCTTGATCAAGTTCCTGGGCGCGGGCTACCTGGCCTGGCTCGGGTACAAGTCCCTGCGCTCTGCCACCACCCCGGGCGCGGCCCCGCCCGTGACCATGCTCAGCGGCAGCCCCACCCGGCTCTACCGGCGTGGCCTATTGCTACAGGTGAGCAATCCCAAAGCCATTCTCGCCTACCTGGCCATCGTCACGCTGGCGCTCGGTGGCACCGCCCCCTGGCCTGTCGCGGCGCTCTTCGTGCTTGGCGCCGCCCTCAACTCGGCCCTGATCCATGCGTTCTACGCGCTGACCTTCTCGACCCGCCCGATGGTCGCGCTCTACCTGCGCGCCCGGCGTGCCATCGACGGGGCGCTCGGGGCGTTCTTCTGTTTCGCCGCCCTACGTCTGGCGCTGGCACGACCATGACCAGGCGCCCCGCTCATCCGCACTTCCTCGAACCAAGAGGCTGACACCGCACATGGATCTTGCCACGCTCATCCCGGTCCTTGAATCGACCATCCGCCTGTCGACCCCACTGCTGCTGGCCTGTCTGGCCGGGCTGTTCTCGGAACGCGCGGGCATCTTCGACATCGGGCTTGAGGGCAAGATGCTGATCGCCGCCTTCTTCTCGGCGGCGGTGGCCTACAGTTCGGGGAACGTCTGGATCGGGCTGCTGGCGGGCATCGCCGCCTCGTTGACGCTGTCGGCCATTCACGGACTGGCCTCGATCACCTTCCGGGGCAACCAGCTGATCTCCGGTGTGGCGCTGAATTTCCTCGCCTCCGGCCTGACGGTGCTGATCTCACAGAACTGGTTCCGGCAGGGCGGCAAGACGCCCACCCTGACCGATGGCGCGCGCCTGTCGGAATGGCACCTGCCCTTTGCCGACAGTTTGCGCGACGTGCCCGTCCTGGGTCCGATCTATTCCGACCTCCTGTCCGGGCACGCACCGCTTGTCTACCTGGCCTTCGCGCTGGTGCCCGCCACATGGTGGGTGCTGTTCCGCACCCGTTTTGGCCTGCGCCTGCGGGCCGTGGGCGAGGCGCCCGAGGCGGTGGACACCGCCGGTGTCTCCGTCGTCGGGCTGCGCTTCGCCGCCGTCGCGATCTGCGGAATTCTCTGCGGCATCGCGGGCGCCTACATGGCCACCGGGCTGCAGCCTTTCTTCGGCAAGGAGATGACGGCAGGGCGCGGCTATATCGCGCTGGCCGCGCTGATCTTCTCGAAATGGCGCCCCTGGTACGCGCTTGGCGCCTGCCTGCTCTTCGGCTTCCTGCAGGCGGTGGCGCTGCGCTTCCAGAACATCGACCTGGGCGCCTTTACCGTGCCGGTACAGGTCATGGACGCCCTGCCCTACATCCTGACCGTCGTGATCCTTGCGGGGTTCGTCGGCAAGGCCATTCCCCCGCGCGCCGGCGGAGAGCCCTACGTCAAGGAGAGATAGGCCCCGCCAGCCCCCCGGGCGCGGCCCCCGTGCTGCGCTTGCATAATCCCACGACATGGGACTAACTTTGCTCATGCAGGTCTACCTCCCCATTGCCGAGGTTTCGGTCAACGTCTTCGTCCTTCTCGGCCTTGGCGGGCTGGTGGGCGTCCTGTCGGGCATGTTCGGCGTCGGCGGCGGCTTTCTGATGACGCCGCTGCTGTTCTTTATCGGCGTGCCCCCCGCCGTGGCCGTGGCCACCGGCGCCAACCAGATCGTCGCTTCTTCGGTTTCCGGTCTGATGGCCCATCTGAAACGAAGGACCGTCGATCTGCGCATGGGGACGGTGCTGCTCATAGGCGGGCTGATAGGGGCTGCGCTGGGGGTCGTGCTGTTCAACTACCTGAAATCGCTGGGCCAGGTCGATCTGCTGATCAACCTCTGTTACGTCGTCTTCCTGGGCATCATCGGCGCCCTGATGTTCATCGAAAGCCTCAATGCGCTGCGCAAGTCGCGACGGGGCACCCCACCGAAACGCAAGAAGCACAACTGGGTGCACGCCCTGCCCTTCAAGATGCGGTTCCGCACCTCGGGGCTTTATATCTCGGTGATCCCGCCGTTGCTGGTGGGTCTCGCTGTCGGGGTACTGGCGGCGATCATGGGTGTGGGCGGCGGGTTCATCATGGTGCCCGCAATGATCTACCTGCTCAACATGCCGACCAAGGTCGTCATCGGCACGTCGCTTTTCCAGATCATCTTCGTCACCGGCTTTACCACGATGATGCATGCCACCACCAACTACACGGTGGACGTGGTGCTGGCGGTGGTCCTGCTGGTCGGCGGCGTGCTCGGCGCGCAGGCTGGGACCGCCATCGGGATGCGGCTGAAGGCCGAACAGCTGCGCATCCTCCTGGCTGGACTGGTGCTGCTGGTCTGCGGCAAGCTCGCGCTTGACCTGCTGCTGACCCCGTCCGAACTCTACGTCCTTTCCGCGGCAGGGAGCCACTGATGCGCCTGCTGCTGCTGATCCTGCTGGCGTTCGCCCTGCCCGCAAAGGCGGAACAGGTCGTGCTGGGCCTCAGCAAGGAAATCGTCCAGATTTCCACCGATTTCGACGGTTCCGACATCCTGATCTTCGGCGCGATCAAGCGCGAAACCCCGATCGAGGCCGAGCCGCTGCAGGTCATCGTCTCCGTGGCCGGTCCGCAGCAGCCGGTCACGGTCTGGCGCCAGGCCCGCCGCTTTGGCATCTGGGTCAATGCCCACGCGGTCGAAGTCGATGCCGCCCCCAGCTTTTACGCCATCGCCACCTCGGCCCCCTGGGCGCAGGTGATCTCGGAAACCGAAGACCTCCGCCACAAGGTCTCGATCCCCCGCGCCATCCGCTCCGTCGGCGCCCCGATGGACGTTCCCGACGCACAGAGCTTTACCGAAGCGGTGATCCGCATCCGCACCCGCGAAGGCACCTACCAGCTGCTGGAAAACACGGTAACGGTCCGGGAACAGACGCTTTTTGACACCGCCATCTCGATGCCTGCCAACCTGACCGAGGGCAGCTATCCCACGCGCATCTTCCTGACCCGTGGCGGCAGGGTCATCAACACCTACGAAACAGAAATCGAGGTGCGCAAGGTCGGCCTCGAACGCTGGCTCTACGTCCTCTCCCGGCAACAGCCCTTCGTCTATGGCCTGATGTCGCTCTTCATCGCCATCGCCGCGGGCTGGGGCGCGT
Source organism: Mameliella sp. LZ-28 (assembly GCF_012274245.1). Classification (NCBI taxonomy): domain Bacteria; kingdom Pseudomonadati; phylum Pseudomonadota; class Alphaproteobacteria; order Rhodobacterales; family Roseobacteraceae; genus Antarctobacter; species Mameliella sp. LZ-28. The sequence goes on from NZ_JAANYX010000034.1 coordinate 323,944, forward strand.
CCACCGCCTTCCGCATCCTGAGGTCACAATGACACGCACACCGCCCGGCACCCGCGCCGACTACCGCGCCTTTCGCACTCTGCCCACCCGCTGGATGGACAACGACGAATACGGGCACATGAACAACGCCACCTACCTCTCCTTCTTCGACACCGGCATCAGCCTCTGGCAGATGGACAACGGCATCAACATCCGCGGACCTGAGGCGCTCCGCCTGCTGACAGTGGAAACCGGCTGCCGCTACCACTCCGAAACCGGCTTTCCTGACCTGATCCATGCCGGGCTGCGCATCGGGCACCTCGGCACATCATCGGTCCGCTTCGAGGTCGGCCTGTTTCGCAACGACGAGGAAACGGCCAGTGCCGAAGGGTTCTTCACCCAGGTCCTGACCGGCGAGGCTGGCCGCCCGACGCCCATTCCCGAAACGCTCCGCGCCGCATTCGATACCCTGCGCGGCTGAGAGGAGAGGACGGGGGGCCAGCCCCCGATCCCCCCCGGAGGTATTTTTTTGCCAAAAGAAACACCAGTCGCACGCCTTGGGCTTCTTTGGGCTCAAAATACCTCCCGGGTGAATGTGCATAGCACAGAGGGGCAGCGCCCCTCACTGGCTTGCGGCCACGCAAGCTCCCCTGTCACGCCGCAGGCGTGCCAACTGGATCACGCCTTTTCGTTGAAATAGGCGTAGATGCGTTCCGCAAGCGCCCCGCTCACGCCGTCCACCGCCTTGAGATCGGCCAGGTTGGCGCGGCTGACCGCCTTGGCAGAGCCGAAATGCGCCAGCAGGGCGCGCTTGCGGGCCGCGCCAACGCCCGGCACCTCGTCCAGCGGGTTGGCCATCTGGGATTTCGCCCGTTTCGCGCGGTGCGTGCCGATGGCAAAGCGGTGGGCCTCGTCTCGAAGGCGCTGCACGAAGTAGAGAACGGGATCGTTGTGGCGCAGGGCAAAGGGGCGCTGGCCGGGGCGGTGGAATTCCTCCTTGCCGGCATCCCGGTCAATCCCCTTGGCAACACCGACGAAGGGCAGGTCATCGACGCCCCGTTCGGCCATGATCTCGGCCACCGCGCTGATCTGGCCCGCGCCGCCGTCGATCAGCATCAGGTCGGGCCACAACCCCTTGTTCCGGTCCGGGTCCTCTTTCTGCAGCCGCGTCAGGCGCCGCTTGAGAACCTCCTTCATCATCCCGAAGTCATCGCCGGGCACCAGGTCATCGCCCTTGATGTTGAACTTGCGGTACTGGTTCTTCATGTAGCCATCCGGCCCGGCGACGATCATTGCGCCCACGGCGTTGGTGCCCTGGATGTGGCTGTTGTCATAGACCTCCACCCGCTGCGGCGGCGCGTCCAGGTCAAAGGCCTCGGCCAGCCCGCGCAGCAGCTTTGCCTGCGTCGCCGTCTCGGCCATCTTGCGGCCAAGGCTTTCCTTGGCGTTGCGCAGGGCGCCGTCCACCAGTTCGGCCTTCTCGCCCCGTTGCGGCACCGCGATCTCGACCTTTCGGCCCAGCTTGTCACCCAGCGCCTCGGACATCAGGTCCTCGTCCTCGATCCCGTGCGACAGCAGGATCAGCCGCGCCGGGTCCTTCTGGTCGTAGAACTGGCCCAGGAAGGCCTGCATGACCTCGGCGGGGTCGATCTCGTCACCGACGCGCGGGTAGTAGTCCTTGTTGCCCCAGTTCTGGTTCGCCCGGATAAAGAACACCTGCACGCAGGCCTGCCCGCCCTCCATGAACAACGCGATCACATCCGCCTCGGCCGTCGTCTGCGGATTGATCCCCTGCGATGTCTGCACCTGCGTCAAGGCGCGGATGCGGTCGCGCAGGGCAGCGGCGCGTTCGAACTCCATCTCATCCGAGGCCTCGGCCATCTGGGTCTTGAGCCGCTCCTGCACCTCGGTCGACTTGCCCGAGAGATAGCGCTGCGCGTCCTTCACGCTGCGGGCATAGTCCTCTTCCGAGATCTTGCCGACACAGGGCGCGGTGCAGCGCTTGATCTGGTACTGCAGGCAGGGCCGCGTGCGCGTCTCGAACATGCTGTCGGTGCAGTTGCGCAGGAGAAAGGCCTTTTGCAGCTGGTTCAACACGCGGTTGACCGCACCGGCGCTGGCGAAGGGCCCGTAATAGGCGCCTTTCTCTTTCTTCGCGCCGCGATGCTTCTTGATCATCGGAAAGGGATGATCGGTCACCAGGATGTTCGGAAAACTCTTGTCGTCCCGCAAGAGCACGTTGAACTTGGGCTTGAGCTGCTTGATCAGGTTCTGTTCAAGCAGCAGCGCCTCGGTCTCGGTCCGGGTCGTGAGGAACATCATCGACGCGGTTTCCGAGATCATCCGGGCAATCCGCCGCGAATGCCCCCTGGGCCGCGCATAGCTCGACACCCGCGCCTTGAGATTGCGCGCCTTGCCGACGTAAAGCACGCGGCTCTGCTCATCCAGCATGCGATAGACACCGGGCGAAGAGTCCAGCGTCTTGAGGTATCCGTGGATGATCTCGTGGCCCTTTGGCACGCGGTCCTGTTCCCCGTTCTGCTCACACAATGGTGGTATTCCTGCTGATATGCGAGTTGCGCGATTCCTTGCCCGTGCTGCAATGCAACGAAGGCCGTTTCAAGCACTTAAACATCCACCGAATATGTGGATAACTCTGCGGGCAAAATCCGGGTAGGTGGATTTTTTCCTTGTTTACGGCCCACTTCGCCGAGATGCCCAATTTTTAGGCGACTACGTAAGGCTTTGATTTCAGGTCACAAAAAAGCTGTCATGTTGCAAGCCATTGAGACCATTTACCTTTTCGTAACGCTTTTGTTAAGACTTTGTGACCCGTGCACAACTCTGGGGCGCATCCCCCTATTCGACACCTACAACGTCGGGTGTCTGCCATCCCAGGTGCTGGCCGCCATCGATGCAAATCAGCTGGCCGGTGACGGTTTTCGCCCCCAGAAGGTAGGTCAGCGCGGCTGTGATGTCCTCGGGGTCGGCGCCCCGTTCCAGCACCGTCGACGCCCTCTGCCGGGCAAAGGCCCCGGCGTCCTGCCGTCCGCCTTGCAGGGTCGGCCCCGGGCCGATCCCGTTGACCCGCACTCGTGGCGCCAGCGCCTGTGCCGCGGTCTGCGTCAGGGTCCAGAGCGCGGATTTTGCCAAAGTGTAGCTCATGAACTCGGGCGTCAGCTTGCGCACCCGCTGGTCGATCATGTTGACCACCAGGCCCTGCGCCACCGGCTCGCCTCTCGCGTCCAGCGCGGGATCGGGCACCTGGGCGGCCAGGGCCTGGATCAGCACGAAGGGCGCGCGCAGGTTGCTTTCGAAATGCCGGTCCCAGCTATTCCGCGTGGCGCTGCCGATGTCGTCGTATTCAAAGACGGAGGCGTTGTTCACCAGAACCGTCACCGGACCGCCCAGCACCTCTGCCGCGCGCGGCAGCAAGGCCTGCGCCTGCGCCTCGTCCAGCAGGTCCGCCTGCAAGGCCACGGCCTGACCGCCACGCGCCTCGATCCCGGCTACGACCTCCTGCGCAGCGGCCTCGGACCCGGCGTAATGCACCGCCACGGCATGCCCCTGCGCGGCCAGTGTCTCGGCCATTGCGCGGCCCAGCCTCCGGCCCGCGCCGGTTACCAGCGCGCGCCCTTTCACCTCACCCATGTGGTTCTCCGTCACAGCAATACGACTGTGACATAGCCCAGATAAAGCGCCGACAAGACAAAGCCCCAGATCCGCCCGAGGTCACGCCCGAAATAGACGAAGGGCAGCAGCAGCAGCGAGGCCCCCAGCATCACCCAGAAGTCGAACTGCAGGAAGCCCGGCCCGACCTGAATCGGGGCGATCAGGGACGCGACACCGATGATGGCCAGCAGGTTGAACAGGTTTGACCCGATCACGTTGCCGATGGCCACGTCGGCCTGCCGGCGGATCGCGGCCATGACCGTCGTCGCCAGTTCCGGCAGGGAGGTGCCCAGCGCCACCAGCGTCAGCCCGATCACCGCGTCCGGCACGCCGAACATGCGGGCGATCTCCTCGGCGCTGTCGACCAGCAGGTCGGCCCCAAGGGGCAGGCCGATCAGGCCCAGCACCAGGTACAGGCCGATCCGCCACCACGGCATGTCAGGGTCCGCGCCCTCCGGTTCTTCCAGCTCTTCGTCGGCCTGCCCTTCGGCGCGGTGCCGCAGCGCGGTGCGCAGCTGGCTGCCCAGGATGACGAGCAGCAGTGCCAGAAGGATCAGGCCGGAGGTCATGTCGAAAACACCGCGAAAGCCCAGCGCGATGAAAACCAGGGTGCCGCCCATCATCTGCAGATAGCTGGTGCGCGTGTCGCACTGGCTGGTATGCATGACCGTGATCAGCCCCGGCACCCCCAGGACCAGCAACACGTTGGCGGTATTCGACCCCACCACGTTGCCCAGCGCGATGCCCGGCGCGTTTTCCAGCGCCGCCTTGATCGAAATGAGCAGCTCTGGCGCGGAGGTGCCGAAAGCGACGATGGTCAGGCTGACGACAAGGGCCGGGATACCGACCCGCAGGGAGAGATTCACCGCCCCCTTGACCAGCGCGTCCCCCGCCAGAAGCAGGATCAGCAGACCAAGAACCGCGTAGACGTAGACCATCTCAGTTGTCACCCTTTCGACAGTCGCAAGGCCCCTTGCCGATGCGGTAGCGACCGCATTTCGGGCATTTCGTGGCGTTCAGGCGGGCGCGGTCACGCAGCTGGCCCAGCTGCTTGGCGCCGGGGATCCGGAGCTTTCCGAAAAATCCCAGCACGGCGATGAACACCAGGAAAAGGGCAACGATCTTGACGATCAAGACAGGCCAAACCGCGCGTAGTCCGCGCGTTCCTCGATTTCGCCCAGCGCGCCCTGAACCGCCTGCGCGCCAAGGCGCGGCAGCAGCGGCTTGCGCGCCTCGTAACGCTTGAACCGGGTCTTGTCGCCAAAACGGTCCTTCATCAACGGCACAAGGTGACCGATGCCATCGGCCAGCCCCTCGTCCACAGCCGCCTGGCCGATCCAGACCTCGCCGGTATAGAGGTCGGGGTTCCCGGTCAGCTTGTCGCCCCGCCGGGACTTCACATGGCCGATAAAGGTCTCGTGCAGCTGCTCCAGCAGGCGGTTCAAACGGGCCACGTCCTCTTCCTTTTCAGGCTGGAACGGGTCCATCATGCTCTTGGACTTGCCCGCCGTGTGAACCCGCCGTTCGATCCCCTGCCGTTGCAGGAAGACCGGCAGGCCGAAACCGGCAGAGATCACCCCGATCGACCCCAGGATCGAGCTGGGGTCGGACCAGATCTCGTCCGCCGCACTGGCGATCCAGTAGCCGCCAGAAGCCGCGACGTCCTCGACAAAGGCCAGCACGGGCACCTCGTGTTCCTCGGCCAGCCTGCGGATGCGGGACCCGATCAGCGAGCTTTGCACCGGCGACCCGCCGGGCGAGTTGATTTCCAGCGCGACCGCGTCGGGTTTCGACCGAAAGGCCTTTTCCAGCAACGGCGCAACCGAGCGGTCAGAGATACTCGACCGTCCGGGGACGCCGATGGCGCCCTGCAGGCGCACGACGGACACCCGCGGAACGGATTTCATGAAGGGAACCCAACGTCTCATGGCGTGGCATGTAGAGAGCGTGCAGGGGACAAACAAGGCAGGGGCCGAAAAGACGCCGCGTTGTGGTGCATTTACCTCTGACGCCGCGCGATGTTGCCAACCTGCTGGGCAACCACACCCGAGGTTTTTCTTGCCAAGCCGCCCGACGGTCCCAAGACTGCTCCACGATGATTGATGAACCGCGACACCCCTGCCGAGCAGGCCTTGCCCTGTTCCTGGCCCAGTTTCTGGTCCTGACGGCACTGTTCCTGCCGGCCACGGCCTTGGCTGCCACAATTACCCCGGGCGGCGATGCCATCATGCAATGCGATGCCACGCTGACCGGAGAGATCCGGGACGGCGATGCGGACAAGCTGCGCAGCTTTGCCAAGCGAAACGGATGGGAACCCGCCTTTGCAGGCAGTGGCAGCACCGATGGTATCCGGACACTCTGTCTCGACAGCAACGGCGGCAGCTACCTTGAGGGCATCGAACTGGGCAATGTGATCGGCAGTATCGGCATTCGAACCGCCGTTGGGCCGGACCGGACCTGCGAAAGCGCCTGTGCCCTCACCTTCATGTACGGCACGTTTCGCACCTTCGAGGACATCATCTTGCCCGAACGCCGCCTGCACCCGCGCGGTACATTGGGATTTCACGCCCCCGGCCTTGTCGTGCCACGGGGGGACTATACCGAAGACGCGGTGAACGACGCATACCGCGTTGCAATTCAGAGCGTCGAACGCCTGGCCAGCAAGAGGGGCATGGGCCAGTCCATCTTTCCCCAGGCGCTGTTCCTGACCATTCTCGGCACCCCGCCCGAAGAGATGCGCTATGTCCGGACAGTGCAGGAGGCCGCAACCTGGAACATCGAGGTGTTCCCCGTCGGCTTCCCGACAACAGACCGGCACCGCGCCGTCCTGAATGCCTGTACCAACGGTTCCCCGAACGCCGGTGTCCTGGCCGTGTTCAACCGCACGACGGGGCCGAACCTCGACTTGATCGAAAGCGCGCAATGGGATGCCGGAGAACTCAGGATCACGACGCGAGACTTCTTTCACGTCGAGGCAATGAGCAAGTGCCGCCTGGTTCAGCAAAACAACGCCGCGCAACGCAGCCATTTGGGCAAGGTGGAATTCCTTGACGTCGGCGTCCTGTCGAACTCGCCCCTCTACCGTTATTTCTTCTTTCCCCCCGACATGCCGATCAGGGACATTCCCGAACGCCCCGGCATGAGCGATGGCCAGTTCTTCGAGGCCCTCGCAGGTGCCCGTCCCATGCCTGCGCCGGACGCACCCCGCACCGAGGCTCCGCCCCCGACCGCCACGCCCGCCGCATTGATCGCCCCTCTTGCGACAGAGGCGGACGAGGCCCGCCTGAACCTGGATCGCGCCGCCCGGCAAGAGATCCAGCGCCGCCTGACGCTGGCCGGCTTCGATACCGGAGGTGTCGATGGCGATCTGGGGCCGAACTCGCGCAGGGCCATCCGGGACTGGCAACAGGCGCGGGGCTTTCCCGCCTCCGGCCACCTGAACGCAAGCCAGCGCGCAAGACTGAACGAGGACAGCCGCGAACTTTATGACGCCTGGCTGGCCGAGGAACAGGCCAAGCCCAGGAAACGGCGGGTCAAGGTCTGCCAGCGCGGCGCCCTTGGGCTGCTGGTGAACTGCCGCATGGAATGGCGATAGCACCGCTGCGCGGGCTTCTTTGATCACGTGCCCAGGACCAGGATCCCCTCGGGTCGCCAAAGTCAGCGCTGGGCCGGAAACGCAATAGGCCTGCGTCCACACCCTGGCCCGTCCCGCCTCACTTCCCCCTATGGCACGGCCAGCCGCCGGCGACCTCACCCGCCCGACGTGAACCGCACCGGCGCCCGCGCCGAGGTGTCCACGGTCAGCGTAAACACGTCAGGTCGGGCGTAGTGACCCGCCACATCGAAGGCGCGGCGCGCGGAGCGCAGGGCAAACCTGTCGATCTCGGCCCCCAACGACCCGATGGTCTCGCGCATCGGGCCGGCGAGGATCTGCCCGCCGGGGGCCACCACCACGGCACCACCGGGCTGGTTCCATTCGCCGCCCTCGTCAAACCTGTCTCGTTCAGGGAAATCCTTCGGAATCGCTGAGACGCGCTGGATCGCCCCGCACCCGACCACGAAACACCCTCCTTCGCGACCGATATGCTGCATGGTCGCGTTCCATTCCGGCATCGGGTCGGCTGTGGGGGCGCAAAGGATCTCGAGGTTCTGCGCATAGAGCGCCATGCGCGCCAGCGGCATGAAATTTTCCCAGCACAGCAGCACGCCAACCCGACCGACAGCGGTTTCGACCACCCTCAGCGTGCTGCCGTCACCAAATCCCCAGACCGTGCGCTCTGCCCCGGTCGGCATCAGCTTGCGGTGGGCGTTCAGGATCGTCCCGTCCGCGTCGATGATGACCCCGGTGTTGTAGAGCGTGCCGGCGCTCATCTCTGGCGCACGCTCGTTGATGCCCATGACGACGACCACACCATGGTCCCGTGCCGCCGCGCGGATCGGCGCCAATCCGTCGCGCGACAAATCCACTGCGTTGCGCCACAGGATACCGTCGGCCTCGTCGACAGGGCTGGGCCAATTGTCCGGCTGGATCGCCCAGACATGGCAAGGGTAATTCGGCAACCAGCCCTCGGGAAAGACGATCAAGTTCGCCCCCTCGCGGGCGACCCGCGCGATGATCGCGACGCCTTTTTCAAGACTGGCTTCAAGGTCGTAAAAGACGGGCGTTTCCTGAACGGCGGCAAGTTTCACAACAAAATCCCCCGGCGACCTCCGGACAACCATGCCTCATTTCCCGTAGCGGATCAAAATCCAATAGCCTGCTGCGCCATTGGACGCCGTTCGCAAGGACGCTGCACGGGCCAAGCGTCGGCGTTCCGTCAGAAGAAGCTCTGCGGATCGATGTCGATGGCCAGCCGCATATCGCCCGTCAGGCGGACCTGCGCGACCCAATCCGCCAAGGCCCCCTGCAGGGCCACCCCCTTGGACGCCTTGACCAGCAACCGCACCCGGTGCCGCCCCTTGACCCGGGCGATTGGCGCGGGTGCCGGCCCCCAGACCTCGGCCCCGACCTGCCGCAGGGCCCTGTCGTTGCGGGCCAGGAAATTGCCCAGGTCGAACACCTTGGCCATGTCCCCGCCCGACAGGATGATCCCGGCCAGCCGACCAAAGGGCGGCATCCCCGCCAGCCGACGCTCATCCGCCTCTGCCGACCAGAAGGCCTCTTCGTCCCCCGCCAGGATCGCCCGGATCACCGGGTGTTCGGGCTGGTAGGTCTGCAACAGTGCCACGCCCGGCTTTTCCGCCCGGCCCGCGCGCCCCGCAACCTGCCGCATCAGCTGAAAGGTCCGCTCGGCCGCGCGCAGGTCGGATCCCTGCAGGCCCAGATCCGCGTCGATCACCCCCACCAGCGTCAGCAGCGGAAAATTGTGCCCCTTGGCCACCAGTTGCGTGCCGATGATGATATCGGCGCCCCCTTGGGCAATCGCCGCCACCTGGTCCTTCAACTCGCGCGCGGTTCCGAAGAGGTCCGAGGACAGCACCGCGATCCGCGCCTCGGGGAAGAGCGCCGCTGCCTCCTCGGCCAGCCGTTCCACCCCCGGCCCAACGGCGGCCAGCTTGCCCTCGACCTCGCAGGAGGGGCAGACCTCGGGGATCGGCATGCTCTCGCCACACTGGTGACAGACCAGCCGCTTCAGGAACCGATGCTCGACCATGCGCGCATCGCAATGCGGACAGCCGATCTGTTCGCCACAGGCCCGGCACAGCGTCACCGGCGCATAGCCGCGCCGGTTGATGAACAAGAGCGCTTGCTCCCCTTTCTCCAGCCGCATGTTGACCGACCGTTGCAACGTGCCGGAAATCCACCGCCCTGCGGGCAGTTTCTCGGACCGCATGTCCAGCGCCCGCATCTCGGGCAGGACGGCGGGGCCAAAGCGCGATGTCAGCACCAGCCGCTTGTACTTTCCCGCATCCGCATTGGCCCAGCTTTCCAGCGAAGGCGTGGCCGAGGCGAGCACCACCTGGCACCCCAGGATCGAGGCACGCAGAACCGCCATGTCGCGCGCATTGTAAAGAACCCCGTCTTCCTGTTTGTAGGATGTGTCGTGTTCCTCGTCGACGACGATCAGGCCAAGGTTCTGGAACGGCAGGAAGAGGGCCGACCGCGCCCCCACGACAACCTGGCAGCCGCCCTCGCCGACCATGCGCCAGACCCGCCGGCGCTCTGTCATCGTGACGCCGGAATGCCACTCGGCCGGGCGCGCGCCGAACCGCGCCTCGACCCGGGTCAGGAACTCCGCCGACAGCGCGATCTCGGGCAAGAGCACCAGCGCCTGCCGCCCGGCGCGCAGGGCCTCGGCCACCGCCTCGAGGTAGACCTCGGTCTTGCCAGACCCGGTCACCCCCTTCAGCAGGACGGTCTCGTATCCACCGACCCGCTGCCCCTCGCGCAGCATCTCTGCCGCCGCGGCCTGGTCCTCGGTCAGATCCTTGCCGCCATACCCGGGGTCGAGCCGAGGAAAGGCCGTGTCGCGCGGCGTATCTTCCTCCCGGATTGCACCGCTCTTGACCAACCCCTTGACCACCGAAGAGGTCACGCCGGCCGTTTCGGACAGCTCCTTGAGCGTCAGGGACAGCCCGCCCATCTCGCGCGCGGCGTCGATCACCCGGGTCCGCGCCTCCGTCATGCGCGGCGGCTCTCCTTCGCCCAGACGATAGACCTTGCGCATCGACGGCGGATCGCCCAGCCCGGGCGCCCGCGTCGCCAGCCGCAACATGGCCGGCAGCGGTGTCAGCGTGTAGCCGGCGGCCTTCTCGATAAAGGCACGCAACTCGTCACGCATCGGCGCCACGTCCAGAACGCGGTTCACGGCACGGATCTTCGACGCGTCGAAATCCCCCCGCCCCGGTCCCCAGACCACGCCCAGCACCTTGCGCGGACCCAGCGGCACCTCGACAAAGGCACCGCGCCAGCACCCGCCTTCGGGCGCGCGGTAATCCAGCACCCGATCCAGCGGTTGCGTGGTCAGCACACCCACAAGCGTGCCGGCGTCAAAGAATTCCGGGGTAGTGATCGGCATGCAAAAGGGGTAAATCGCGGGACAGGAAAGGCCAAGCCATCAAGGAGCGCGCGCCATGAAATTCTTTGTCGACACCGCCGAGATCGACGCCATCGCCGAACTGAACGACCTCGGCATGGTGGACGGGGTCACCACCAACCCCTCGCTGATCATGAAATCCGGCCGTGACATCCTCGAGGTCACCAAGGAAATCTGCGACATGGTCTCGGGCCCCGTCTCCGCCGAAGTGGTCGCCACCGAGGCCGACGCCATGATCGCCGAAGGCCGCAAGCTGGCGGATATCGCCGAGAACATCGCGGTCAAGGTGCCGCTGACCTGGGACGGCCTCAAAGCCTGCAAGGTGCTGAGCGACGAGGGCCGCATGGTCAACGTGACGCTCTGTTTCTCGGCCAATCAGGCCCTACTGGCAGCCAAGGCCGGCGCCACCTTCATCTCGCCTTTCATCGGACGGCTGGACGACCTGAACCTCGACGGCATGGACCTGATTGCCGACATCCGCGAGATCTACGACAACTACGGGTTCGACACCCAGATCCTCGCCGCGTCGATCCGCTCGGCCAACCACATGTCCGAAGCCGCCAAGATCGGCGCCGACGTGGCCACCGCGCCTCCGGGCGTGATCAAGAAGATGGCCGAGCATGTGCTGACCGATAAGGGACTGGCACAGTTCCTGAAGGACGCGGAAAGCGCGGGCATCAAAATCGTCTGATCGCCCTGCGGAACGGACAGGAGTGGGGGCGCCGCCCCCACACCCCCGGAGGTATTTTGACCAAGAAGAAACATGGAAGGGCGCTGTTTCGGCTTCTTCTTGGCTAAAATACCCAAACTCAGCCCACAAAGCGGCGCAACGCCGGTCAGGCAGACCTGCCGCCGGAACCTGCGTAGGGCGGGGTTGACCCCGCCGTACCGTCAGACGTTGGGCTCTCCCTGCAGGCCCAGAAGCTTGCGGAACCCGGTCCAGTATCCCGGCAACTTGGGCGGTGCCTGCAGCCCGGCCAGCGCCTCGTCCGACCAATGCGCCATCTCGCGCGTGACGAAGTCGCGCCCCCAGGCGAGGTAGGCCTCTGCATCGTCGGGGCGCAACCGGCAGGCTGACCCGACCAGCCCGACCAGTGTCTCCGGCGGCGAATACCATTCGTCCTGGATACCCGTAACACGCTTTTGCATCAGCGGGCCTATGATCCGCATCAGCCGCTTGTCCGAGAAGGTCAGCAGCATCTTCCCCATCTCGCCCCGCGAATAGTGGATCAGTGGCGGGAAGGTGTCGAAGAACACGGCCTGTCCCTCGATGACCGCGAAATTCCGGATCGAAGGGTGAAAGCCGATCCGCCCCTCCTGGTCCCGCGCCCAGAGCCAGAAACGCGCGATGACCTGACCCGCCGCTTCCATCATCTCCAGCGTCGAGGCCAGCGGTTCCTTCTGCATCCGCGGCCGCATCAAGCTGTCGACCGGCAGGGCCTCCTGCACGATCACCGGCACGCGCGCACCGCCCAAGTCGACGAAGTGGAACTCAGTCGCTGGCATCGGCACGCCGCCCGCCAACAGGGCCTCGACGTAGTCGTCGTGGCAGCGTTTCAACCGGTCCAGCGCCGCCGCGTCCGCCATACCCCGGTAGACCTTGATCACCCGGTCGGACAGCGGCCCGCTGTCCGGCCGGAACGGCGCGCAGAAATAGCCCAACCGGGAAATCGTCTGGCCCCGGGACTGGGCATCGGCCCGGATCAGGCGGGAGAGTTCATCGAGATCGGTCATCAAGGGGCCTCCTGTGCGCGCCCCCTTACCCCGTCCCGAGCCGCTCCGCCACCTCTTGCGCAAGCGCCTCGATCTCGGCCCGGGCCGGGGTCCTGGCTCCTTCATGCGCCCCGCGCCCCTGTCCCAGCGCCTCGGCATAGCCCACGCGGTTGCCCAGGCTGGCCTGCGCCACGGCCGCGCCCAGCCGGGTTGCCGCCTCGGCCACCTCGGCATTCAGCCGCGTGCCCACCCGCGTGCGATTCATGACCAGCAGCGTCGCGCAATTTTCCCGCGCGGCCAGGTCCAGCACGCCTTCGGTGGCCCAGAGATCGACATGGCTGACCGCCACCGGCACCACCACAAGGTCCGCCACCCGCAGCGCCGGGCGCAGGTCGCTGTCCGCCTTGGGGGGCGTGTCGATGATGACGATATCATTGACCGCCGAAAGCTTGCGCACCTCGTAGGAGATCCCCCAGGCCGAGGAGGTCGCGAAATCCAGCCCCTCGCAGGTTTCGGGCTGGCGTTCGACCCGGGTCATGAACCAGCGCCCCAGGCTGCCCTGCGGATCCAGGTCCACCACGGCCACCCGCTTGCCCTGACCGTGAAAGGCCAGCGCCAGGTGAGCCGCCAAAGTGGTCTTGCCGCTGCCGCCCTTCTGCTGCGCCACGGTGATCACATGTCCAGCCATTCCATCCCCCGAAAAACCTGTCAGCGACTGTGCACCTGCGGCATCGGGGAATCCAGCCCCCTGCGTCAATTGCTTCACCTTCCGTTAACCATTGCATCCTTACGGTTTGGAAGGGTTGGTTAACGGCCCGACGCTGCCAAGAGACCCAGCCATGCGTCCTCTAGCCCTCTTTCTGGCCGCCATCCTGGCCGCCTGTCTTGCCGCCCCACCCGCCGGGGCGGGCGCCTGGCCGCGCAAGCAGGACAGCGGCTTTGGCAGCATCGCCGTTCGCCTGGGCTGGCCCCAGGACATGAGCACCTGGACCTCGATGGACCCGACACAGGACTATTCGACGCTGTTCTTCGAATATGGCCTGACCGATCGCCTGACGCTGGGATTCGACATCGGCCATTCGGTCGGCGGCAGCGGGAAATCGGTGCTGTTCCTGCAATGGCCGCTCCGGCAGGCCGAAACGGGTGCCCAGATGACCGCCCAGTTCGGGCTGGGCACGATCGCGGGCGAACAGGTCCTGCGGCCCGGGCTTTCTGTCGGCTGGGGGCTGCAAAACGGCTGGCTGTCCATCGACAGCGTGGCCGAGGCCTATGTCGACAGCGGCCGGACCGACCTCAAGATGGATGTCACGTGGGGCCGCAACCTGCCGAGGGACCGCAAGCTCATCCTGCAGCTGCAATCCGGCCAGCCGGATGGCTACGCCCCCTTCGTACGGGTCGCGCCCTCGCTGGTCGTGCCACTGCGGGGACCGCTCAAGCTGGAGACCGGCGTCACCTGGGGGCTGACCGGGGACACCTCTATGGGCCTGAAGATGGGGCTCTGGACGGAATTCTGAACGGCCCCAAGGTCAGGCGGACACGCCCGGCGCCGGAATGACGCGCACGCCCGAAATGCGCCAGTCGCCATCGACATTCTGCATCCTGTACTCGACGATATAGCTCTTGCCGGCCTCGTCCCGGATCAGGACCTGCTGCCAAAGGGCCCCGTCCCGCTCGCGCAGCGGGCCGAACTCCACGTCGCTGGGCCGCCAGACCATCGGATAGCCCTTTTGCACCATCGCGCCGAAATTCTGAGGTGTGCGAAAGGTGTTGCGGATGCCCGGGCTGGCAAATTCGAAGGCGGCGCCGAAATCGTCCTGCAAGAAGGCGTCGATCTGGCCCTGGATCGTTCCCTGGATTGCCGGGTTTGGCGCCAGGGCATCCTGTGCCGGAGCCGCCCCTGCCAGGCTGACCGCCACGGCCAACCCCATCAAAAATGTGCGCATGTGATCTCTCCTCGTGGCTTTCCCATAGGTAAGACACGAGGAGAGTCCGTCAAAGTTTCAGGCGCGTGGGGTCAGCCCAGATCGCCCGCCAGGCCCTTTTCGATCAGTGCCACGGTCTCATCGACGCCATAGAGCGCGATGAACCCGCCGAACCGCGGACCCTGGCTTTGGCCCAGCAGCACCTCGTAAAGCGCCTTGAACCAATCGCGGAGGTTCTCGAACTCATGTGCTTTGCCGACGGCAAACACGAGGCTTTGCAGCGTCTCGTCGTCGGTCGCGCCGTCATGCGCCCCAAGCTGCGCGGCCAGGTCCTCCATCGCCGCGCGTTCCTTGGCGTCCGGGGCGCGGAAGACCTTGGTCGGCTTGACGAAATCCTCGTAGTACTTGACCGCGAAACCGGCAGCGGCATCCAGGTCGGGATGCGTTTCCGGCGAGGCATCCGGCGCGTAACGGCGGATGAAGCCCCACATCGCGGCCTTGTCCTCGGCCCCGGCAGCACTGGCAAGGTTCAGCAGCATCGAGAAGGGCACCACCATCTTCGATTCCGGCACGTCGCCGTTGTGGATGTGGTAGACCGGGTTGTTGACCTGCGCCTTGAGATCCTGCCCCGGGTAGGCGCGCAACTGCTGGTGATATTCGTCCACCGCCTTGGGGATCACGTCAAAGAACAGCCGCTTGGCGGTCTTGGGCTTCTGGAACATGAAATAGGACAGCGACTCCGTCGAGGCATAGGTCAGCCACTCGTCGATCGAGATACCGTTGCCCGAAGATTTCGAGATCTTCTGCCCCTTGTCGTCCAGGAACAATTCATAGGTGAAATGCTCCGGCGCCCGCACGCCCAGCGTCCGGCAGATGCCGTCATAGATCGGCGTGTTGGTGCTGTGGTCCTTGCCGTACATCTCGAAATCGACGCCCAGCGCGGCCCAGCGGGCGCCGAAATCCGGCTTCCATTGCAGTTTGACGTTGCCGCCGGTCACGGGCAAGGTCCATTCCTTGCCGTCCTCGTCGTCGAAGGTGATCTCGCCCTTGGCAGCATCGACGTTCTTCATCGGCACGTACAGCACGCGGCCCGTTTCCGGGTGGATCGGCAGGAAGATCGAATAGGTCTCGCGCCGCTCGTCGCGCAGCGATTTCAGCATGATCGCCATGAGATCGTCATAGCGTTCTGCGCAGCGCAACAGGATCTCGTCGAACTGGCCGGACTTGTAGAATTCGGTCGCGCTGATGAACTCGTACTCGAACCCGAAGGTGTCGAGGAACCGCCGCAGCATGGCATTGTTGTGGTGGCCAAAGGACTCATGCGTCTCGAAAGGGTCATAGACGCTGGTCAGCGGGCGCTGCAGGTCCTCGCGCAGGCGCTCCTGGTTGGGCACGTTGCCCGGCACCTTGCGCATCCCGTCCATGTCGTCCGAGAAACAGATCAGGCGGGTCGGAATGTCCGAGATCACCTCGAAAGCGCGACGGATCATGGTGGTCCGCGCCACCTCGCCAAAGGTGCCGATATGCGGCAGGCCCGAGGGGCCATAGCCCGTCTCGAAAAGGACGTAACCCTTTTCAGGCGGCGCCTTTTCATAGCGTTTGAGGATCCGGCGCGCCTCTTCGAAGGGCCAGGCCTTGGCGCTCATCGCCGCGTCGCGCAGATCGGACATTTCTCGGTCTCCTTGGGGGGTGTTGCGGGCGCTTCTCTATTGCCCCCCCGCCTCCGCGTCAATAAATTGCACGGCGACGCCATTGCAGACCGAGGCCCCCCGCATGTCCGACGCCACCCAGCCGCTCAGCCCGCAGGACTGCCTCGTGGCCCTGATGATCGCCGTTTCCGTCTCGGACGAGAGGGTGCGGACCGTCGAACTGGTCAAGATCGACGCCTCGGTCAAGATGCTGCCGGTCTTCTCGGGCTACGACAGCGACCGGGTGCGCGCGATGTCGACCCTGGTCTTCGAGCTTTTCGAACAGGAAGACGGGCTGGACGCGCTGTTCGGCCTGATCCGGGACAACCTGCCGGAACGGCTGTTCGAAACCGCCTACGCGCTGGCCTGCGATGTCGCCGCTGCCGATGGCACGCTGCAGGAAACGGAACTGCGCCTGCTCGAAGAGATTCGCTACGAGCTCAACCTCGACCGCCTGCACGCCGCCGCGATCGAGCGTGGCGCCCGGGCGCGGCACCTGACCCTGTGAATTTGACTTGAAACGGCCCGAATCCCGGGCTGGCCTGTTGCAAAAATCCCATAGGTTTTGCCGCTCTACCCCCTGTACCGGGCCGGGTCGGGTATACCTGACTGACCGGCGGGTAACCGCGTAGTAACGTCCCTCTAGGCATTTTTTCGCCGAAGCTGCCAAGCTTGTACCTGGAGGGACGAATGAAACGATTTTTTGCCGCCGCGCTGGCCGCGGCACTTCTGTGTTTTTCACCGCTCATGGCCGCCGCCGCCCCGCTGGTGGCCAAGGTCGACGTGTCGACCCAGACCATGACGGTGATCTACAACGGCAAGGTTGAGTATCGCTGGCCGGTCTCGACCGCCCGCGCGGGCAAGCATACGCCGCGCGGCCAATGGAATGCCTACTGGCTGTCCAAGTACCACCGGTCGAGCATCTACAACAACGCGCCGATGCCCTTTGCGATCTTCTTCAACGGAGACTACGCGATCCACGGCACCGACCAGATCAGCCGCCTCGGCCGTCCCGCTTCGGCCGGCTGCGTGCGCCTGCACCCCGAACATGCCGCCGTGTTGTTCGAACTGACCCAACAGGTCGGCAAGAAGAACATGAAGGTCGTGATCGACAACTGAGCCGCCAGGCCGGCTGCCACCGGCCATGAAGATGCCCAGACATGAAAAGGACCCTGCATCGCGGGGCCCTTTTTTCGTTGGTCGCAGGGGACGTCACGGCCCGATACAGAGGGTCAGCTATACCTCTTCCAGGTCTCCATCTCGATCGCCTTGCGGGTTTCAAGGGCAGAAATCTCGGACTGGATAGCGCGCCGCTGTTCCGAATCACTCGCCTCGGCCAGCCGTTTGCGGGCCTCGTCGATACGGACCTGCAACATGCCGAAGGGCGTCATCGCGCCACTTTCGGCAAAGGTATGCGCGAAAGGATCGGCGGTCAGGCTGCTCGGCTTGATGGGTTTTCCCGTGCCCGGCAGGTCGTCGAGATCGCCGTTTTCCTGTGCACGCCTGAAAGCCTGATCGATGAACGACTCGAACATGTCCATCACGGCCCCTTCCACTCTTCTGCCACGGGTCCTTGCACTGTGGCACCTATGCAGCCGCTAGCTCCGCCGCAAGGCGCGCGGTCAGACAGGGTCGCTTTCGTACAGCACACCCCAGCGCCCGATCAGCCCCTGTTGCAGGATCTTGGCCCGGCTGTTCCAGCTGCGTCCGCCTTCGGGGCGTTCTCGCTGTGCCTTGGTCAGCGCGTCCCGCCGCGGCATGTCGGCGGCAAAAATCGCAAAGACCAGCTCGGTGCCGTCGGGCAGATCGACGAACCCGGCCAGCCCGCTGACGAAGTTCAGGGTGCCGGTCTTGGCCCGCACCTTCAACGGCGCATTCTCGATCACCTGGTAACGGGAATCGCGGAGCGGCATGTCCTTGAGCAGCGGCTTGATACCCATCTTCATGCGCAATCCGCGCAGGCATCCCATCATCTGCATCGCGCTGACCCGGCTCTGGTCGCCCAGGCCGGAGTGATCGACCAGCGCCAGGCCGCCGACCCCCAGTTTTTCCTGCGCCCAGGCATTCATTTCCGCCGCCGATGCCTGAAGCGAGGCGGGAACGGCCCCGCTGCGCGCCACGCTGGCCGCAAGGCCGACGACCTCGGCGGTCAGGTTGGTCGACCATTTCAGCATGTCGCGCAGGATCACCCGCAAGGGCGGGCTTTCGTGGCGGGCCAGTTCATCGCCGCCGGGCAAGCCGGTGGCGATCTCGGGCTTGCCGGTCTTGATGCCCTGCGTCGCCAGCAGCGTCTGGAACACCTCGCCCGCGTAGGCTTCGGGCTTTTTGATAGGCAGCCAGCGCGCGCCGCCGTCGCCCAGCGCGCCACGCGCCACCGTCCAGTTGTCGCGCCCCAACTTGTCTTCGTAGGTATAGACCGGCAGGCTGCGGTCGATCAGGTCCATCCGGGCCACGCGCACGTCCGGCCGGTGCGCTGCAGAGCGTGCCTGCATTGTCACGGTGTAGTCGCTGCCCGCCTTGCGCCATTCGAAATGCACGCGGTTGTAGTTCAGGTTCAGCCCCGAAACCGACGGATTATAGCCGACATGATCCGGCTGGCTGGCGTCGATGCCGATCAGCGAAGGCAGCGCCCCGCCCCAGACCTTCAACCCGCCGGTCAGCCCGGTGACACCGACGGCGCTGACCGCTGCGGCCAGCCCGGCAAGGGCGTCGGTGTCCAGCGTCGGATCCCCCCCGCCCGCCAGCACCAGGTCGCCCTGCACCACCCCGTCCTTGACCGGGCCGGTGGCGATCACGCGGGTGACGAAATGATGCGCCGGGCCCAGCACGTCCAGCGCGTAACCCGCTGTCAGGGCCTTGGCCACGCTGGCCGGGGGCAGGCTCACGTCGGGGGAATGTGTCTCCAGCACCTCACCGCTGTGCAGGCGCGCGACGGCAAAGCCCACCTCGCCGTCAAGCGCCGCGCGTTCGATCAGCGCCTCTGCGGGCGGCTGGATGCGTTTTCGAAAATCATCGGACCGTGCGACCGGGCGCAATGAGGTTTCGGGCGCGCGCGCCCAGCCGGGCGATGCCGCCCCGCCTAGCGCCGCACCCGCCACTCCCCCCAGGAAGGCACGTCTGGAAATGCCATGCGTCATGCGCCCGATCTAAGCGAATCCCGGACCTTCGGGCAACCGGCAACTGGGGGCACGCCCTTCACGTTTTCGGGCCTGTTGCCCAGTGGCCCGCCGCGCGGATCGCGGTCGAGCTGAGGTCGGTCATCGGCATGTTCACGAAACACCAGGCCGGGGGGCACATGCTGGGCAACCGGTGCGAGGCCTGTGCCGGTATCCGCGCCGCGCGATAGATCCGCGCCGCCGGAGAGCTGCGCGCCGCCGTGCGCAGCCCGGGACGCGCCAGAATCCCCAGCGGCACGGCCTGCAGGATGCCCTGCCAGTTGTCCCAGCGATGGAATTGCGCCAGGTTATCGGCCCCCATCAGCCAGGTGAACTGCACCCTCGGAAACAGGTGCCGCAGTCGCGCCAGGGTTTCTGCGGTATAGCGCGTGCCTGCGCGCGCCTCGAAATCGCTGACGGTGATGTGCGAGTGGTCGATCATCGCCCGGGCCACCGCCATCCGATCTGCCAGCGGCGCCGGGGGATTGGGTTTCAGCGGGTTCCCCGGGCTGACCAGCCAGACGACTCGGTCCAGCCCGAACCGTTTGAGCGCCTCGCGCGACAGGTGCAGATGCCCCGCGTGCGGAGGATCGAAAGAACCACCCAATAGGCCGATCCGGGAGCCGCGCGGCAGTGCACGCCCATCCAGCGCACCCGCCCCGGCCGGGAATAGGTCCTGCCCCTGTCTGCCTGACTGCGGCACGCCGCATCCTCCCGCCAAGTTGCGCCCGCGCGCACCGGGCAACCGGATACGCGCTCAGACCGGCTTGTGCAAGAAACCCTTGCGCGCGGGGGCCTTACCCGACCCGCCGGACCGCGCCGCCCAACTGCGCAGGACCATACTCCGGCCCTTCGCCGGGCACCTCCGCAAAGCATTTGCGCATCTCCCGCCCAAGCTGTTCCAGATCCGCCCCGAGGCCGACCAGACGACCAACCTGCGCCTCCATATCCGGCATCGCCTGCCCCGCCCGGACGGCGCCACGGATCTCCCTCTGCGCACCGTCGACCTGCTTGCCGAGGGCGCTTACCAGCCGCACCCCGTCCAGGACCCGCTCTTGCGAGGAAGTAATCAGCGCTCTCACCTGCTCCGCGCTTTCAGCCGATT
Organism: Mameliella sp. LZ-28; assembly: GCF_012274245.1. Classification (NCBI taxonomy): domain Bacteria; kingdom Pseudomonadati; phylum Pseudomonadota; class Alphaproteobacteria; order Rhodobacterales; family Roseobacteraceae; genus Antarctobacter; species Mameliella sp. LZ-28. The sequence goes on from NZ_JAANYX010000034.1 coordinate 344,215, forward strand.
GGACAGCCAGACCGTGCATCTCTTCGGCGACGACGGCAAAGCCACGCCCCGCCGTCCCGGCCCGCGCCGCCACGATCCCCGCGTTCAACGCCAGCAGGTTGGTCTGAAAGGCGACGTCCTGCATCACCTCGACCACCTGCCCGATCTCGTCGGTCGAACTCGCGATCCGCGCCAACTGCTCGACCGCTCTGCCGGGCAATGCGGCGTCCCGATCCAGCACCGCCCGCGCCGCCTGCACCGATCCGGTCATGTCCCGAGCCGCCCCCAGGACATCCTGGATGCCCCGACCCAGGTCATCTGCCCCGGTCCGCAGCTGGTCAATTGCCTCGACGCCCGCACGGCCGCCTGTCTGCGCCTGCCTCAACTGCAGGGTCAGCCGACCCAACTGCCGCTCTGCATGCTGCCGGGTCCGCACATGTTCACCCAACTCCGACGCGACCCTTGCCTCTACGGCCCCAATCGCCCGCAGGATGCCCGGCGCGCATCCCTCCGGCAGCGTGGGCTCACCCCGTGCCACCCGGTCCAGGGCGCCCTGGATGGCGCAAAGGTCGAGCGCCGGTTGTGCCGCTGCCTCCTGTCGTGCCTCGACAAGCGCCTCCTGAAGTTCCCCCACGGCCCGCGCCAACCCTCCGATCTCATCACCCGAAGCGCGATCCGGCAACACGGTCAAGGCGCCATCCGCCGATGCGACAACCGCCGCCTCCAATGCACGCAGGCGCCGGGCAAGCCGTGCCGCCGCGACCCAGGCCAGACCGAAGGCAGCCAGCGCCTGCAGACCCGCCCCGGCCACCAGCATCCGACCCGCTGCACCGTCGCCAAGAACGCCCACGGCCAGCGCCACCAAAGACGACGCCACGGCCACCAAGCCCGGCAGCCACCACCGCAGGCCCAGCCGTGCCTGTCCCTGCTCCGGCGCGTTCCGCATCATCCTTGCCTTTCCCGGTCCCCGGCCCCTTGGGCACGACCACCTAGATGACGGGGAAATCTTTAGATCGGTTTAAGGCAAATTTGCCCGGAATTTTCCGGGTCTCGCGCCGCAGATTGCACCGCCGACGCCAACGCGCTACTCCGTCACGAACAACGCGCAAGCTGCAGGAGCGGATCATGGCCTCGTATCAGTATGTCTACCACATGGATGGCGTCTCCAAGACCTATCCGGGCGGCAAGAAATGCTTTGAAAACATCCGCCTGAGCTTTCTGCCCGGGGTCAAGATCGGTGTCGTCGGCGTCAACGGCGCCGGTAAGTCGACCCTCATGCGGATCATGGCCGGAATCGACAAGGACTTCACCGGCGAGGCCTGGGCCGCAGAAGGCGCCAAGGTCGGCTACCTCCCGCAGGAGCCGAAGCTGGAAGAAGAGATGAGCGTGCGCGACAACGTCATGCTGGGCGTGGCCGAGAAAAAGGCCAAGCTGGATCGCTTCAACGAACTGGCGATGAACTACTCAGACGAGACCGCCGACGAGATGGCGCAGTTGCAGGACGAGATCGACAGCCAGAATCTCTGGGATCTGGACAGCCAGGTCGACGTTGCGATGGAGGCGCTGCGCTGCCCCCCCGATGACGCCATGCCGGCCAACCTTTCGGGCGGGGAACGCCGCCGGGTCGCGCTGTGCAAGCTCTTGCTCGAAGCCCCCGACATGCTGCTGCTCGACGAACCGACCAACCACCTGGACGCGGAAACCATCGCCTGGTTGCAGCAGCACCTGATCGACTACAAGGGCACCATCCTCTGCGTCACGCACGACCGCTATTTCCTCGACGACATCACCGGCTGGATCCTCGAATTGGACCGCGGTCGGGGCATCCCCTACGAGGGCAACTACTCCAGCTGGCTGGAACAGAAGGCCAAGCGGCTGGAACAGGAAGCGCGCGAGGACAAGGCCAAACAGAAGACGCTGGAACGCGAACTGGAATGGATGCGCCAGGGCGCCAAGGCCCGGCAGGCGAAATCCAAGGCCCGGATCAGCGCCTACAACGAGATGGCCAACCAGTCCGAGCGCGAGAAACTCAGCCGCGCCCAGATCATCATCCCCAATGGCCAGCGCCTGGGCCAGAAGGTGATCGAGGTCGAGCACCTGAACAAGCACATGGGCGACAAGCAGCTGATCGAGGACCTGTCCTTCTCGCTGCCGCCGGGTGGCATCGTCGGCGTGATCGGCCCGAACGGCGCCGGTAAATCGACGCTGTTCAAGATGATCACCGGGCAGGAAACGCCCGACAGCGGCACCATAGAATTCGGCGACACGGTGCAATTGGCCTATGTCGACCAGTCGCGCGACGACCTCGCAGCGGATGCAACCGTCTGGGAGGCGATTTCCGGCGGCGCGGAACAGATCAAGCTGGGTGACGCCGAGATGAACAGCCGCGCCTACTGCTCGGCCTTCAACTTCAAGGGCGGCGACCAGCAGAAGAAGGTCGGCCTGCTTTCGGGTGGTGAGCGCAACCGGGTGCACATGGCACGCCTGCTCAAGGAAGGCGGCAACGTCATCCTGCTTGACGAACCGACCAACGACCTCGACGTGGAAACCCTGCGGGCGCTCGAAGACGCGCTGGTCGATTTCGCAGGCTGCGCCGTCGTGATCTCGCACGACCGTTTCTTCCTCGACCGGATCTGCACGCATATCCTGGCCTTCGAGGGCGAGGCGCATGTCGAGTGGTTCGAGGGCAACTTCGAGGACTACGAAGAGGACAAGAAGCGGCGGTTGGGCGCGGATGCGCTGGAGCCGAAGCGGCTGAAGCACAAGAAGTTCACGCGGTGATTTCCCGTTGGGTGCGCGTAAGCGCACCCAAGTCATACTGGATATGGCCTCGAATGCCTGCGCGTATACCATATACACCTGAATCAGCGTCAGCTTTTTGATATTTTTTTTCAAAAGCTCGCAAACCGGACCGCTGGTAATCAGTGGGACCCGTAAGGTGGGTCAGCCCTTAGCAGGGCTATATGGGATCTTAGCCTGATCCTGCTAAGGGGGTCCTGACAGCGGGAAGCTCGAAGGGCGACCTCCGATAGGGTGCTCCAAGTGATCATAGGACCGCACCGCACCGCCAATTAAGGGGCGGTCTACAAATACTGAGCGAGTGAAATACGGTGACGTAGTCAGAACCGTTGCACTCTTGCGGACGATAATCGGCTTGTTCGTTTAAACGTCGGGCGGCGAAAGCCGCCCCTCTTCTGTCTTGGATGCACCTCAGCTATCCCTCCAAGGCGCGGGAACTGTTCGCATGCCCCAGTGCTTCAGGCACACAACGCCAAATATCGCCTGTCCGGGTCAAACACGAAAAACCCGCGCGGCAGCCCATTGACCACCGCGCGGGTTCACATCTCTCACACGGCCCGAACGACGGGCCGAACCATCACCCGTCGTCCGACGGCTGCGCGCCGTCGCCCGGCATCCGCTCCTGGAACATCGCGGTGATCCGCTGGCTCAATGCGTCGTCGGCCTGGGCGGCCTCGCCGATGGCGGTATAGGTCGGCACGTCGATGCCATCGGTCTGCACGATGGCCGCCTTCATCTCTTCCTGCGCCTGGCGGACCAGTGCCTGCTGCTGCTTTTCGTTGACAGCCCCCTGCAGCCGCGCCTGGTAGGTCTGGCGCAGGGCCATGACCTTCATCGCCGCATCGACAAAGCTTTCGAGATCGCTGTCGCTGTATTGCGCCTCGGCCTGTACCGGGACCAGGTCGGCCTGCGGTCCGGATTGCGCCAGGGCCGGCGTCAGCGGTGCCGCGGCCAGTGCCACGAGGGTTGCAGTTCCAAGAATTTTCGTTCTTACGCTCATGATCGGTCTCCCGTCAGAGGTGGATTTCGCGGCTCTCACCGCACTCTCCCCCCGACCAAATCCCTTGGCGCCGATGTTTCAACCGTTCAGCCAAAATTCCTGTGCTGACGGCGGCGGTCCGCCGCCGGTGCTACAGCGCCAGCGCCGTCGCCCACAGGCCCAGTGCAAACACCGAATGCGCCAGCAGCCCCATGACGCGCCCCTTCCAGGGCCCAGCCCAGCCCCATGCCGGGATGCAGCAGGAACCATCCGCCCGCGATCGTCACGATCCCCCAGATCCAGGCCATCCAGAACACCGGCGCGTCGAACCACGCGCCCCCGACGATCAGGGCAAAGACCACGCCGTAGACAACCCCGACAAGATAGTGAAACGCCCAGCCCAGCGCGCGCTCTCCCGCCACCGGAGCCGCTGCCCCGATGTCCTCGTGAAAGACCCGCCCCCGGAACAGCCAGCCGACCCAGCGGCCCACGTTGCCCCAGTTCGGTCGCCCCTGCCCCGCCAGCCGGTCCAACAACAGCGCCCAGAGGTCCATCGCCACCGTGCCGCCGATGCCGATCGCCACGCCTGCCCAGATCACGCCCATTGCTCCCCTCCCTGTTTGCGCCACCATGACCCCGGCATGCCAAAGTGGCAATCATCCCGGCCCGCACCGCCCCGCGCCCAACAATCTTGACCACTGCGCCGGACCCGGCCTAACCTTGCGCCGGACTTAGATTAATTGCTCAAGGAATTGATACATGCACCGTCTATTGATGCTGGCGCTCTGCTTGATGACCGCTTTCAATGCAGGAGAAAGCCGCGCACAGACCCAATACGCCCAGAACAACAACCAGTTCACCGTCATCTTTGTGAATGCCTGCAACCGGCAGATCCAAACCGCGATCAACTATCGCGACCTGTCGGGCAACTGGGTGACAAACGGCTGGTGGAACCTCGCTCCGGGGGAATCCGCGACGGTCGCCTTTACCACCAACCGCATCTACTACATGTACGGCGAAAGCATCGCCCCGGTGAACAGCCGCATCTACTGGCGCGGCGCCGTGCGGCACTTCCATATCCGCGGTTCGTCGCACACATATGGCTTTCGCCAGCGCACGATGGACATGAACAACTGGGGCCGCTGGACGGAACGCTTTACCTGCAACTAGGCCGGCCCACTTCAAAGCGTGGTATCCTCGGAACAGGTCCCGGAGCAACCGGGACCGATTCTGGAGGAGAAACTCATGTCTTTCATCCGTTTGCCCGCCCTCGCGGCGGCCATTTTCATTTTTGCCACCCCGACCCTTTCCGAAACCGTGAATGCCGCCGGCGTGGGCCACGGCACATCTACCGCCACACCGATGCCGGTGACCGATGGTCTGGTCATCGTACACGCGACCTCGATGTACGAGCGTTTCGAGACCGAGGACCCGATGAATCCCTTTGCCAGCGCAAAGGGCCCCTGTTTCGGCGCGATCCTCATCGACAAGGGCAAGGTGTCGGGCGACGGTCTTTGCCACTACACCGACGGCGACGGCGACGTGGCCGTTGTCAAATGGGTTGCCAATGGCATCGATGCCGAAGGCCGCACGCAGGGCGAGTGGGTGGTCCTGGGCGGCACCGGCAAGTGGGCCACGATGACGGGCGGCGGGACATTCGACGCAGGCGGTGATCCCTATACCAACCGGGTCGCCGGCGAAATGACCCGGAACTGACCGTGCAGACCGGGGCCGACAGGCCCCGGAAAGCGCCCCTTTGCAGGGCGCAGCAGACCTGGCAATTGCATCTGCGACAATCCGATCCTTCTTGCTCCGACTCAGCAAACCTGCGATATCCAATACCGCTACGTTACCACTATCGCCTACCTGTCTCCGTCATACGGCGTCAGCGCAACCGATACTGCTCTGACATTGCCGGGCCGCAGCACTTCCGCGTGCGGCAAATCTACAGGAGACCACGGAATGGCCACTGGCACCGTGAAATGGTTCAACACCACCAAAGGCTACGGCTTCATCGCGCCCGAGGGCGGCGGCAAGGACATCTTCGTCCACATCTCTGCTGTTGAGCGTTCGGGCCTGACCGGCCTGCAGGACAACCAGAAAGTCAGCTTCGAACTGCGCACCGGCCGTGACGGTCGCGAAAGCGCGTCGGACATCGAACTGCTCTGATCGGCGCCGCCCGGGGTCGTCAGGCCTCGGGCGGAACCATCCTCTTGTTGCCCTCCTCGTCGAGGGCAACATAGGTAAAGACCGCCTCGGTCACTTTCTCGCGCTTGCCAATCCGGTTGCGGATCACCCAGGCCTCCAGCCCGATCCCCATAGAGGTCCGGCCCACCCGCGCGACCCAGCCATAGATTTCCAGCACGTCGCCGATCCGCACCGGACGGATGAATTTCATCGCGTCAACCGCCACCGTGGCCACACGCCCCTGCGCCCGCTCTCCGGCGATGATGCCGCTGGCAAGGTCCATCTGGCTGAGCACCCATCCACCAAAGATATCGCCGCTGACATTGGCATCCGCCGGCATGGCCAGCGTCCGCAGGGTGGGATCGCCCTTTGGTGTCACCTGTTCCATTCCGTGCCTCCTTCCTGTCCCGCGCGGCACCACGCACCGCCTTTGTCCCGACCATAGCCGGTTTTGTACAAAACGTCAGAATCCGCGTACGTTTTGTACGTTTTGTACAAGGTGTCACCCGTCAACTGCCCCCTTGCGCCAGGCTCCCGAGGGCGTTTTCATGGTCGGGTATTCCGGAGGGTCCCCCATGCTGCGCAACATCCCCGCCATCCTCTCGCCCGAGATCCTGTACAGCCTGCGGGCGATGGGACACGGCGATGACCTCGTGATCGCGGATTGCAATTTCCCAGCCTATTCAATGGGATGCAAGGTGCACCGCCTCGATGGCCTGTCCGCCACCCAGGTGCTGCAAGCGGTTCTGACACTCTTGCCGCTGGACAGTTTCGTCAAGGACCCGGCCCATACCATGCAGGTGGTCGGCGACGCCGAGGCCACCCCAGAAATCTTCAATGAATTTCAAACCCTTATCGATAATTTCGCGGACAACCCCGCGCCCATCGCGACGCTGGAACGCTTTGCCTTCTACGAGCGGGCAAAGACCGCATTCGCAGTGATTCAAACCGGGGAATCAAGGCTTTACGGGAACATCATCCTCAAGAAAGGGGTCATCCCGCCAAACTGAACTGGCCGGTATGGTTTTCGTGACTGTCGGAAAAGGGCGCCTTCCCCCATCTTCAGAGACAGGAAAAGGAGACCCGCCATGACCAAGCACAACCAGCCCCGCCCCGCACAGCCCACCATGCCCGTCCCGGGCCGCACCACGCCCAAGACCTACCAGTTCACCGACTGGGCCGCTTTCTGAACCGCCCGGCCAACCCTTTGATCAAATACGTTTTTCCCGGGACCGTCCGGGGCAGATGCAAGACCTGCGGGAGTGAATCCCTGCACCCGGACCCTTGGCGAGCGCGCCGCCAAAGCCAGCCGGACACACCGATCAGAGCCCTGCGATGTCCCGCAGTTTCGCCACGATCCCCTCGACCCCTTCCCCGCCCTTGAGAGCTGAGAACAGGAACGGTCGCCCCGCGCGAACCCGCGTCGCATCGCGCTCCATCACCTCCAGAGAGGCGCCGACATAAGGCGCCAGGTCGGTCTTGTTGATGACCAGCAGATCCGACCGCGTGATCGCCGGTCCACCCTTGCGGGGGATCTCTTCTCCGGCAGCAACATCAATGACATAGACCGTGAGGTCCGCCAGCTCCGGGCTGAAGGTGGCCGACAGGTTGTCGCCCCCGGATTCGATCAGGACGATCTCGACCTCCGGATGCCGCTGCCGCATCTCGGCCACGGCGGCCAGGTTGATCGAGGCATCCTCGCGGATTGCCGTGTGCGGACACCCTCCGGTTTCCACGCCGATCACCCGGTCCGCGGGCAGGATCTGCATCCGCATCAGCGCCTCGGCGTCCTCTTGCGTGTAGATGTCGTTGGTGATCACCCCGATCGAGAAATCATCCTTCAGCCGCTCGGCAAGCCGCGCGGTCAGGGTGGTCTTGCCGGCGCCGACAGGCCCGCCGATGCCAATGCGCAAGGGGCCGTTCATCCGTGTCATGACTGGAATAGCCTCGGTTCAAGTGTTTCGTGTTTCATGGACGCGATATCGGACAGAAAGGCGCAGGAGGCCATGTCGTCCAATGTCAGCCCCTCCGTGCCCGCCGCCACCTCGGCGCACAGCGGCGCCAGTCGCGCCAGCACAGCCTGCGCCGCCGTCTGCCCCAGGGGCATCAGCCGCTGGGCGGCAGAGACCAGGTTTCCCGCAAAGGACTGAAGATAAAGCGCGATCACTGGCTCTATCATCATGTCCATCTGCCGCGCCGCATCGCCCAGCGCCACGGGCAAGAGCATCGGCGGCAAATCCAGGTCCCAAACCTCGGCCGTGACCTGCGCAAAGGCCGCGCCCTGGCGTTCCGCCTCGCGCAGGCGTTCGCGTGAGGGCTGCCAGGCGCGCGCCAGCGCGTCGAGCTCGGCCGCGGAGCGATCCCCCTGCCAGGCCAGCCGGATCCAGAGCGCATCCGCCTTGCCGGACCCGTCGCGCAGGACATCCGTCAACCATGCCTGAAGGCTCTCCGCATCTGTCACCCAACCCTGCCCCACGGCGCTTTCCAAACCGTGTGACCAGGCGAAGGCGCCCACCGGGTAGGCAGGGGACAGCCATTGCGTCAGCGTCAGCAGGCGCGGGTCAATGGGCATGGGCAGTATGGCCGTGCTCGTGGCTGTGGGTGCGGCCGTGGCCATAGGCGCCACCCTCGGGCGTAAACGGCTCCTGAACCTCGGTAATCCCGGCCCCCAGGTGTTCCAGCATGTGCCGGATGACCGGGTCGCGCTGGATCAGCAGCACGGTCCCTGCCATCTGGCAGGGCGTGTGACGGTTGCCAATGTGCCAAGCCAGACGAGGCAGATCCCCGGACACGGCCAGCAGATCCTCTGCCGCCGCGACCACTTCGATCAGGCGCCCGTCATCGCATTCCAGCGCGTCGCCCTCTTCCAGGGAGGTCGTCTTTTCCAGGTCGACGACGAAGCGCTCTCCGTTGACGGTCGTCAACACCTTGCGGCGCAGGAAGCGTTCGTCATACGTCAGCCGGCAGGTCTCATGTTCGCCCGACCAACTGCCCGCGGGTCGCAGGGTCTGGACCAAGGGAAGCTCGGTCATTGCACCACCTCGATGCTGCCATAGTAATAATCCGTCCGCTCACCATCGCTTTCGAACCCGGCGATGTAGGTGATCCCAAGCTCGGGCAGGTAACGCAGGTAGTCGACGCTTGACACGATATCGCCCCCATAGCGGACCTCGATCGGGATCATGCGGTAATCGCAGCCGCCGATGGTGTTGATCGCCTCTTGGCCGAACCGATAGTCATGCGTCTCTGTCCATTGCTCGCCACCCCGGATCACAACGACCTTCGCGCTGAACCCGCCACCCGGCTCTGGAACAGGCAGGACGCCGGACTCGGTTTCAAAGGTGTAATGGACCATGTCGCCAATGGGCTTATGGTCGGAATCGAGGTCCTGCTGCTCCATGATGTAGACCCCTTTGGCGACATCCATCCAACCGACATAATCGCCCTCTTCCCAGACAGACTCGACGAATCCGGGCCGCATCTGGGTAAAAGTCTCGACGTGTCCGCCGTCGATCATGAAGCGAATGCCAGTGTACAGATCATCGGCCACCGGACAGGACGCCCAAAGTGGGGCGCCCAACCCGCACAGCACAGATGTGGCGCAAACAAGCAGTTCAGTTTTCAAGTCAGTTACCTTGTTCCTTTTGGCCGCATGAGGCTGTGCGGTCCGGGGTAGGAGGCAAGGCATCGCGGCGGCCTGCCCCTCATTCGATCACCTCGATGGCGGAATAGTTGTAGCGGTCCGAACCGTCCGTATAGTCACTGCCCGCGTAGTAGGAAAAGCCGAAGGCGGGGAGGTAATACAGCAGGTCGACCGTGCCGCTGTCGTCGGGCTCATACCGGATCTCGATCGGGATCAGATCGTATTCGCAGGCGCCGAAGTTGATCTTGGACAGCGGGCCGAAGTCGTAGATCTGGCGTTCCTTGTCGAGATCGCCAAGGTTGTTGATCGCCACGTCATAGGTCACCTGCCCGCCCGGTTCGGGCACCGCCAGTTCTTCTGCGCGGCCCGGAAAAGCATAGGTGACACGCGTATCCTGGTCCGGCACGCCCTCGACCAGATCGACCAGTTCGACCAGGTAGACCCCCTGCGCCAGCAGGTTGCGCGTGACCAGCCCGTCCGAGGCGGAATAGACCGCCTCGATCATGCCGGGCCCGATGCGGCGGTATTCCTCCGTATCGACGTCATCGACGGTAAAGCGAATGCCCTTGTCGATGTCCGATCCCACGGGACACCCCCAGGCCACGGGGGCAAGGAAAGCAAGGCCGGCGGCCAGGACCAAGCTGCGCATGTTCAAACTCCAATCGATTGATCCGCGTCCGGTGACGCCCGGACCAGGATCATGTTGCGGGAGCAACTGGCGGATATCAAGCGGCGGCCCGCAGGGGCCGTCCCCCGCCGCCCCGGGACGATTCAGAACAGGAAATACCGCTGTGCCATCGGTAGTTCGCTGGCCGGTTCGCAGGTCAGCAACTCACCATTGGCGCGCACCTCGTAGGTTTCCGGGTCGACCTCGACCGTAGGTGTCGCATCGTTCAGCAGCAGGTCCTTCTTGCCGATGCCACGCGTGTTCCTGACCGCCACGGTCTGCTTGGCCAGCCCCAGCCCGGCGCCGATCCCCTCGGCATGGGCGGCCTCGGAGACGAAGGTGACGGCAGAGTTTTCCACGCTGCGGCCATAGGCGCCGAACATGGGCCGGCTATAGACCGGCTGAGGCGTCGGGATCGAGGCATTCGGATCGCCCATCTGCGCGCAGGCGATGGTGCCACCGATCAACACCATCTCGGGCTTCACGCCAAAGAACGCCGGGTTCCACAGGACCAGGTCGGCGCGCTTGCCTTCCTCGATGCTGCCGATCTCATGGCCGATACCATGCGCGATGGCCGGATTGATCGTGTATTTCGCGATGTAGCGCCGGACGCGGAAATTGTCGTTGTCGCCGGTCTCCTCGCTCAGCCGCCCGCGCTGTTTCTTCATCTTGTCGGCGGTTTGCCAGGTGCGGATCAGCACCTCACCCACGCGGCCCATCGCCTGGCTGTCCGACGCGATGATCGAAAACGCGCCCATGTCGTGCAGGATATCCTCGGCGGCGATGGTCTCGCGCCGGATCCTCGATTCCGCGAAAGCCACGTCCTCGGGGATCGCCTTGTCCAGGTGGTGGCAGACCATGAGCATGTCGAGATGCTCTTCCAGCGTGTTCACGGTGAATGGACGCGTCGGGTTGGTCGAGGAGGGCAAGACGTGTTCCTCGCCGCAGATCTTGATGATGTCCGGCGCATGGCCGCCCCCGGCCCCTTCGGTGTGGAAGGCGTGGATGGTGCGGCCCTTCATGGCCTTGACTGTGTTCTCGACAAAGCCGCTTTCGTTCAGCGTATCGGTGTGGATCATCACCTGCACGTCCATCGCGTCCGCCACGCTCAGGCAGCAGTCAATGGCGCCGGGCGTCGTGCCCCAATCCTCGTGCAATTTCAGCGCGCAGGCGCCGCCCAAGACCTGTTCCTCCAGTGCCGCGGGCAGCGAGGCGTTGCCCTTGCCCGCAAAGGCCAGGTTCATCGGAAAGGCATCCGCCGCCTGCAACATCCGCCCGATGTGCCAGGGACCCGGCGTGCAGGTGGTGGCCAGCGTCCCATGCGCCGGGCCGGTGCCCCCGCCCAGCATGGTGGTCAGGCCGGAATGCAGGGCATCCTCGATCTGTTGCGGGCAGATGAAATGGATGTGGCTGTCAAAGCCCCCCGCGGTCAGGATGCGCCCTTCGCCCGCGATGGCCTCTGTCCCCGGGCCGACGATGATGTCGACGCCGGGCTGGGTGTCCGGGTTACCGGCCTTGCCGATCTTGTGGATGCGCCCGTTCTTCAGCCCCACATCGGCCTTGTAGATGCCCGAGTAATCGACGATCAGCGCATTGGTGATGACCGTGTCCACGGCGCCCTCGGCCCGTGTGGTCTGGGCCTGGCCCATGCCGTCACGGATCACCTTGCCGCCGCCGAATTTCACCTCTTCGCCGTAAGGACCGGTCAGGTCCTTTTCGACCTCGATGATCAGGTCGGTATCGGCCAGCCGCAGCCGGTCGCCGGTGGTGGGGCCGAACATGGCGGCGTAGTCAGAGCGTTTAATAGTGGCTGGCATCCTGTCCTCGTGCTTGTCATCGGCGGGCCCTCTTCGGGTCCGGGCCGCGTCCTATTCCTTGAAAACCTCGTCCACAGGCACCTGAAGGGCGCTCGCGAGGGCGTTGGTCTGGTTGGCCATGCCCATCACGGCCAAAAGCTCGCCGTACATCTCGGGCGTCATCCCCTTGGCGCGGGCTGCCGCGGTGTGCGAGTGGGCGCAGTAGTCACATCCGTTGGTGCCGGAGACAGCGACATAGATCATCTCCTTGACCAGCGGATCCAGCGCGCCGGGCGCCATCACCACCTTGAGCCGGTCCCATGTCGCCTTCAGCAGCGCCGGGTCATGCGCCAGCGCGCGCCAGAAGTTGTTGATGAAATCCGTCCCGCGCACCGCGCGGATATCGTCGAAAACCGCCTTTGCCTCGGCGCTCAGTTCCTCGTCGGACAACAGTTTGACCGTCGCCATTACATCCTCCACTTGGGTCCGCGCCGCGCCAGCCGCAGCGCGTTGGCCCGGGTCTGGCGATGCAGCGGGGCCAGCGCGGCGCCAAGGGGATCTTCCCCTTTCCAGGCCGCGCGGGTCGCCTGTTCCATCGCCAGCGGGAAATTCACCGCCTTTTCACGCATCATCCGTGCCGTCTCGGAGGGGGTCACGGACCACAGCCCGGCCATCCCCAGGACCCGCATGGCCACCACCGTTTGCGCCTCGGCCGCCATGCAGGCAAAGCGCGAGGCGGTGAGCCAGAGATCGAAAGGGGACAGCCGGACCATAGGCGTCACACCATCGCGAAGATGCGTGCAGGGCCACCGGTGCCGCGCGCATGTTTCGGGGCCCCCACGATCAGCGTGGCCCCGGAGGCCGGGACATTGCCGAGATTGGCAATATTCTCGATCCCGTAGCGATTGGTCGGCAACCATGCGTAGTGCGCGTCGAAGGTGGCCGAGTTGCCCGGATCCAGCGACAGCGTGTCCGTCGCGATGGCCCGCGCGCCCGTTTCCTCGACCAGCATCTGGGCCGCCTCGACGTGGAAACCCGGGAAATGCATCACCCCGTCCCCATCCGCGTTGCGGAACCCGTCGGTGCCCAGCCTGGCGGTCCAGCCCGAATCCATCGCGACGCAGGCGCCCTCGGGGATATCGCCATGTGCGGCGATCCATGCCTTGAGGTCGTCAGGTGTCACCATCGTGTCAGCGTCTTCGGCAGCCCGGGCCGCGATATCCACCTTGACCAGCGGGCAGACCAGGCTGTCGACCGGGATTTCGTCCACCGACTGCCCATCGGCCGAGAAATGCAACGGCGCGTCCACATGGGTGCCGGTGTGTTCGTTGACCGTCAGGCTGTACAGGTTGAACCCGTCCTTGGCGAAATCGGCCCCCTTGTCGTAGGAAATTCCCGGCACGCCGAAATAGGTCGGAAAGCTCTCGTCATAGGTATGGGTCATGTCGACGACACCGCTGCCGTGGCTTGCCGCCATCGCCGGTTTTGGCAGTCCGGCCCCCAGAACGGCCCCGGCACCGGCAACGGCCCCCGCCCTGAAGAACGAGCGCCGCGACAGCATCCGGTCCTTGACCGAGTTCATCACGCATACATCGCACATGGTCTTTCCTTCCCTGGTTGGTTTCTGCAACCCCACCAGTCTGTGCCGACTCGGGCGCGTCAGTCCAGCGCGCCCATCACCTGCTGATTGAACCCGTAGACCCGGCGCGCCCCCGAAATCGGGATCAGGTTGACCTCGCGCGCCTGCCCCGGCTCGAACCGCACCGCCGTTCCCGCCGCGATATCAAGCCGGCATCCGCGCGCGGCGGTCCGGTCGAAATCAAGCGCGGGGTTGGCCTCGGCGAAGTGGTAATGAGAGCCCACCTGCACCGGGCGATCGCCGGTATTGGCCACGCGCAGCGTCACCACCTCGCGGCCTTCGTTCAGGGTCAGCGTGCCCCCGGCAGGGAACAGTTCTCCGGGAATCATCTCCGGCCCCAGGCGATCAGGCCCGCAACCACGATCAGTGCCACGGCGGGCAACAGGCTCAGCCAGCTTTCGGCGCCATGCGGATGCATGTGCGAGCCGGGGTGCGCCATTGCGGGAGCGGCGGCCATGAGTGCGGCGCCAGTTGCAATCAGCTTTTTCATCCTTGTCCCTCGTCTTTCTTCTCTCTGAAAATACTCAATGTCACCGGATCGGATCGTGAACCGTCACCAGCTTGGTGCCGTCCGGAAAGGTCGCTTCGACCTGCACCTCGTGGATCATCTCGGGCACACCCTCCATGCATTGTTCACGCGTGATGACCTCGGCGCCCGCCTGCATCATGTCGGCGACGGATCGCCCGTCCCGGGCGCCTTCGACCACGGCGTCGGTGATCAGTGCAATCGCCTCGGGGTAGTTCAGTTTCACGCCGCGGCTCAGGCGCTTGCGGGCCACCTCGGCGGCCATCGCGACCAGCAGCTTGTCTTTCTCGCGCGGGGTCAGTTGCATCTCTTCAAAGTCTCCAGGATGTCGGCAGGGTGTCCCGGCTCAGCCGGTCCAGCACGGGCAGCAGGCTGCGCCGCAAATTCAGACTGTCGCGCGCGAGCATCCGCAGGATCAACAGATCCTCGCGCATCAACGACACGCCGCAGGTCTCCGGCAGCATCGGCCGCAGGGCCGCCAGGTGCGCCTCGGCGTCGGGCGCGACATAGACAAGGCTGGCCATCGCACCCGCACCGCCGCCAAGCGCCGGGCGCCGCATCCGCGCCTCCAGGTCACCGTCCAGCTGCACGGAATCAAGGTAGAGAGGTGAGCCCCCGCGCCAGACTTCGATCCGGTCATCGAAACGCACGTCGTGCAGATGTTCCCCCATCGCGCTGCGGCCAAAGATCACCGGTTCAACCAGCAAAAGGCGCGCATCCGAGGCCAGATCGGCCCGCAGGCGCCGTCGCAGGCGCGCACCTTCGAACAGGATCAACTCCTGCGGCAACCAGTGCAGACTCGCGTCGGCCCCGGCCTCGAGCCGCGTTTGGACCCTGGCGATGTCGGAACTCGCCTTGTATGCACGTTCGGCCGCCTGGGTCGTCAGCGTCAGGTGAGAGCCTTGCCCTGCCGTGGCAGCGAGGTCCAGCCGGTCACCCCCGGTCAACCCTCCCGACGTGTTGATGACAATGGCCTCGACCCCTGCCTGGCGGCGCGGAAACAGTGCCCGCAGGCAACCGGAGGTGCGCAAGCCGTCTATCGCCGATTGGTCGGCGCGTGACTTGGTCGACAGGTCCAGTGTGCCGCGCGCCCGGGGCAGACTTGCCGCGGGCGCGGCCTCTCCCGTCCGGTCCTTGCGCATGTGCAGTGTCATGGTCCCCCCGCGACCTCTTTCGGCACGATACCGCCACTGCGGACCGGCCAATGCAACATGCTTGGGCACTTTCGCAGACAGGTGGCCGGAATTTTCGCTGACAAATTAGGCGTTCATGCCGGTTTCGGGTCAATAATTAGGCATTTCCTGCCACACACCTGCCAGCCCCTCTCCCGCGATTGACCGAAAGGCACCTGGGCCAGATGACTCGAGGCGCCCAGGCCGCGCTGCTCAGGAGATGGACGGAAAGGGCGTGTGGCGACCGGTCAAGTTCGCACCTCGGTCAGGCCGCCACACTGGATGCAACAAGTTGTTGCGGGGGAGGACCTAGTCGCTCGGAAACGTGCCGACAAGGGCCGCTCGCCCGCGGGGAGACAGGAATGAACCGTTTCACGAAACTTCTGTCCGGTGCTGCCGCACTGGCCATCATCGCGGGCGGCGCAAGCGCCCAGGACTGCACCATCAAGGTCGGCGTCCTGCACTCGTTGTCCGGCACGATGGCGATTTCGGAAACCACGCTGAAAGACACCATGCTGATGCTGGTGGCGGACCAGAACGAAAAAGGCGGCCTGCTGGGCTGCGAGCTTGAAGCCGTCGTGGTCGATCCGGCCTCGGACTGGCCGCTCTTCGCCGAAAAGGCGCGTGAACTGCTGACCGTGCACGAGGTCGACGTGATCTTCGGCAACTGGACCTCCGTGTCGCGGAAATCGGTGCTGCCGGTGATCGAGGAACTGAACGGCCTGCTGTTCTACCCGGTGCAGTACGAAGGCGAGGAATCGTCCAAGAACGTCTTCTACACCGGCGCCGCGCCGAACCAGCAGGCGATCCCCGCCGTGGATTACTTCCTCGAGGAACTGGGCGTCGAGAAATTCGCCCTGCTGGGCACCGACTACGTCTATCCGCGCACCACGAACAACATCCTGGCCAGCTACCTGGCATCGAAGGGCATCGCCGAAGAGGACATCTTCGTCAACTACACGCCCTTCGGTCATTCTGACTGGGCCACCATCGTCGCGGACGTCGTCGCCCTGGGCGAGGACGGCAAGCAGGTCGGCGTGATCTCGACCATCAACGGCGACGCCAACATCGGGTTCTACAAGGAACTGGCAGCCGCTGGGATCTCGGCCGACGATATCCCTGTCGTCGCCTTCTCGGTGGGTGAAGAAGAGCTCTCGGGCCTCGACACCGTGAACCTGGTCGGTCACCTCGCCGCATGGAACTACTTCCAGTCCGCCGAAACCGAGGCGAACGAGGCATGGGTCGCTGCATGGAAGGCCCGCATGGGCGAAGACCGCGTGACCAATGACCCGATGGAAGCACATTACATCGGTTTCAACATGTGGGTGAACGCCGTGACCCAGGCCGGCACCACCGACGTGGATGCTGTCCGCACCGCAATGTACGGGCAGGAATTCCCGAACCTGACCGGCGGCAACGCGGTCATGCTGCCGAACCACCACCTGACCAAGCCGGTGTTGATCGGCGAGATCACAGAGGACGGCCAGTTCGACATCATCAGCCAGACCGACCCGGTTCCCGGCGACGCCTGGACCGACTTCCTGCCGGAATCGGCTGTGCTGAAGTCGGATTGGAAAGACCTCGGCTGCGGCATGTACAACACCGAGACCGAGACCTGCGTCCAGATCAAGTCGAACTACTGATGATACCTCTCGGGGCGGCCGCCGTGCCGCCCCGGCGACCAAGGTTACTCTGGCAGGGCGGCCCGACCGCCCTGCCCCAATCCCTCCCAAGACACAGGCTGACACATGCTCCGTGCCCTTCTTGCGGTTCTCCTGATCGCGTGGCTGCCCGCGCCCGGCTTCTCCCAGGATCTGCAATCGCTCCTGCAAGAGCACCAGGAGGAAGTCGCCAAGCCGTCGCGCCGCACCGTCACCCCTGTGCTCGAGACGCTGTCGGCTTCCGGCCTGCCCGAGGTGCCGCGCTTTCTGGAGCACTGGCAGGACAAGGCCGTCTATGTGCGTGAAGCGGACGGGCTGTTCTTCTACGTCGAGGAAACGGGCGACACGCTGACCCTGCTGGATATCACCAGCGGCGATGCCGTCGCGACCGGCGTCTCATCGGATGCGCTCGACCAGATCAAGCCGAACGGCGGGGTACGCCGCGCCATCGCCGAAACGCTGGTCCAGTTCCAGCTTTCCGACCCCGACATCACCAAGCGTCGCGACGCCGTCGATGCCATCGCGCGCGGACTGGATCCCAGCCAGATTCCTCCGCTCGCCGCCTCCATCGACGGCGAACCGGACGTCGCGCTGAAAACGCGCAAGGAACGTCTGCTGAATTACCTTGTCGCCCGTTTCGGTGACACGTCCGAAGCCCGCATCGAGGCCATCGAGGCGCTGTCCTCCGACCTCAGCGTCGATGCCCGCGCCGTCCTGTCCCAGATCCTCGCCACCCGGACCGAAATCGCCGAGGACCTACCCGAGGACGCGAATATCGCGCGCGTTCTGGTGCCCGGCACCGATCTGCCCGAGGCCGAGGCCTATGCCATGATCGGAGAACAGACAGACCTGCCCGCGCTGGTCGATGCCTCGTCGATCCGCACGACGCTGGAACGCCACGTCGAGGACGGCAAGGTCGGCGGCATCCCGGTCGGCCAGCTTGGCACGTCCGACCGACGCCTGCGCGCCTATGACACCCTGGCCGAGGCCGGAACGCTGCCGCCGCGCGCCACGCCCGAGATCATCGCCGAAACCCTTGCCGCCTGGACCATCTACGAGGCTTACGACGAGCCGGACAGTGCCATCACCGATGCCGCCGAAAGGACCCAGGACGCGGTTCAGACCCGCGTCGGGATGAGCCAGGCAGGCGATCTCGCGCTGGACGCCATCTCGCTGGCCTCGATCTACTTCCTCGCCGCCATCGGTTTGGCCATCACCTTTGGCGTCATGGGCGTCATCAACATGGCGCATGGCGAATTCATCATGATGGGCGCCTATACCGGCTATGTCGTCCAGCTTTTCATTCCCGATTACACGCTGTCGCTCATCGTCGCCCTGCCGCTGGCCTTTGCCGTCACCTTTGGCGCCGGCGTGGCGATGGAACGCCTGGTGATCCGCTGGCTCTACAACCGCCCACTGGAAACCCTGCTGGCCACCTTCGGCGTCTCGATTGCCCTGCAGCAGCTGGCGAAGAACATCTTCGGCACCCAGGCCCGCCCGCTGACCTCGCCCGACTGGCTGGACGGCGCGTGGCAGATCAACGACGTGATCGCCATCAGCTATATCCGCATCGCCATCTTCGTGCTGGCCCTGCTGTTCCTGGCCCTTCTTCTTTTCATCCTGAAACGTACCCGGCTGGGGCTGGAGGTGCGCGCCGTGACACAGAACCCGCGCATGGCTGCCTCGATGGGCATCAACCCGGACAGGATCAAGATGATGACCTTCGGCCTGGGCTCTGGCATCGCCGGGATCGCCGGCGTGGCCATCGGGCTTTATGCCAAGGTGACCTCGGAAATGGGCGCCGACTATATCGTGCAAAGCTTCATGACCGTGGTTGTGGGCGGTGTCGGCAACGTCTGGGGGACGCTCGCCGGTGCCTTCATGATCGGCACGCTGCAAAAGGGGATCGAATGGTTCAACCCTTCGAACACCCTGGCGGCACAGACCTACATGATCCTCTTCATCATCCTCTTCATCCAGTTCCGTCCCAAGGGCATCGTCGCCCTCAAGGGCCGCGCGGCAGGAGACTGAGACCATGCGCACCCTGTTCTGCAGCCATAGCCACGGCGTCCTGATCCCGCACACATGTGGCGCCGCCACCGGCACCAGCGCGCACGCCCCGTCTTCCTTGGGCCCGAAACACGCCGGGGGAGGCCGCAGGCCGGGGGCAGAGCCGCCCGATGCCCGAAACCGCCCCCCTGCCCCCGACCGGAGCAATCCCAAGAACGGAGCGCCGAAATGAACCGCAGCTTCATCGCCCGGAACCCCTCGGTTCTCTGGTTTCTCGCCTTCCTCGGAATCTTCACGCTGGCCGTCACCCTGATGGCCGAGGCGACCGGGACGGGCTTCATCTCCACCAGTTTCGTCAAGACCCTGGGCAAGACCCTGTGCCTGTGCCTCGTCGCCATCGCGATGGACGTGGTCTGGGGCTATTGCGGCATCCTCAGCCTGGGCCATTTCGCCTTTTTCGGGATCGGCGGCTACGCCATCGGCATGTGGCTGATGTATGCCCGCACCGAAACCATCGTCACTGACAGTATGGCCGCACAGGTGGTCCCGCCCAGTCCGCAAGAGGTTTCTGACGCCATTGCCAGCCAGATCTTCGGCGTGGTCGGGGCGTCCGAGTTTCCGCCAATCTGGGCCTTCGCGCATTCGCTGCCGCTACAACTCCTGATGGTTGTCCTGGTGCCCGGCCTGCTTGCACTGGTCTTTGGCTGGCTCGCCTTCCGTTCGCGCGTGACCGGCGTCTATCTGTCGATCCTGACCCAGGCCATGACCCTGGCCCTGTCGCTCTACCTGTTCCAGAACGACAGCGGCTTGCGCGGCAACAACGGCCTGTCCGGCCTGCAGAACATCCCCGGTTTCGAGAGCACCCCGCAAAGCATGGTCTCGATGGTCTTCTTCTGGGCCTCAGCCCTGGCGCTTGCGCTGGGATACATCCTCTTCGCCTGGGTCGTCTCGGGCAAGATGGGCAGCGTGATCCGCGCCATCCGCGACGATGAAACCCGGGTACGCTTCCTCGGCTACCACGTCGAAAGCTACAAGCTCTTCGTCTTCACCCTGACGGCGGTAATCGCGGGCATCGCGGGCGCGCTCTATTACCCGCAGGCCGGCATCATCAACCCGGCGGAAATCGCCCCCATCGCCTCGATCTACCTTGCGGTCTGGGTCGCCATCGGCGGGCGCGGACGGCTCTATGGCGCGGTAATGGGCACCGTCTTCGTCACCCTCGCCTCCAGCTGGTTCACCGGCGGCGGCGCGCCCGACATCAACCTCGGCTTCTACACCATCCAGTGGACCGACTGGTGGCTTGTTCTGCTGGGCCTCTCGTTCGTCGCCGTCACCCTGTTCGCACCGCAGGGCCTGGGCGGGCTGGTCGACAAGATCGCGAGGAAATCATGAGCAAGACCCTGCTAGAACTGTCCGGCGTTTCGGTCTCCTTCGACGGGTTCAAGGCGATCAACTCGCTCTCCTTCCAGATCGGAGAGCCCGAGCTGCGTGCCATCATCGGCCCCAATGGCGCCGGCAAGACAACTTTCATGGACATCATCACCGGCAAGACAAAGCCTGACGAGGGCCATGTCCTGTGGGGCGACAAGGGTATCTCGCTGCTGGGCATGTCGGAATCCGCAATCGCCCGCGAAGGCATCGGTCGCAAGTTCCAGAAGCCCACCGTCTTCGAGGCGCAAACCGTCCGTGAGAACCTGGCGATGGCGCTAAAGAACCCGCGCGGCCCCTTCGACGTGCTGTTCTACAAGAAGACGAAACGAGGCGCCGAGCGCATCGAGGAAATCGCCGAACAGACCGGCCTGACCGACAGCCTCACCCGCCCCGCCGGCGAACTCTCCCACGGCCAGAAACAGTGGTTGGAGATCGGCATGCTGCTGGCGCAGGAACCGCGGCTCCTGCTGGTCGACGAACCCGCTGCCGGCATGACCCCGGCAGAACGCGAAAAGACCACCGAAATGCTGGTCGAGGCGGCCAGGACCCGGGCCGTCGTCGTGGTCGAACATGACATGGAGTTCGTCCGCCGCCTGAATTGCAAGGTCACCGTGCTGAACGAGGGATCGGTTCTGGCCGAGGGCTCGATCGACCATGTCACCAGCAACCCGCAGGTGATCGAAGTCTACCTGGGCCGCTGAACGATGCCTTGCCGCTTCTTCTTGGTGAAAATACCCCAATGCGCCCACGTTCCCGCGCGCGGCGCCCGGACGACAGGAAAGCCCACCCCATGCTGAGCCTCTCCGACCTGACACTACACTATGGCCACAGCCAGATTCTCTACGACATCTCGATGGAGGCAAGGCCCGGCGCGGTCACCTGCCTGATGGGCACCAACGGCGTGGGCAAGACATCCCTGCTCAAGGCGATCTCGGGCACTCATGCCCGGTCCGGCGGCGCGATGGTGCTGGACGGGGCGGACATCGCCCGCACGACACCAGCGCATGCGCTGGCGCGGGCCGGTGTCGGATACGTCCCGCAAGGCCGCGACATCTTTCCCCTGATGACCGTGAAAGAGAATCTCGAGACCGGATATGCCTGCCTGCCCAAGTCGGACTGGGGCATTCCGGACGAGACATTCGAGCTTTTCCCGATCCTCAAGCAGTTCCTGGCCCGCCGTGGCGGCGATCTTTCGGGTGGCCAGCAGCAGCAACTCGCCATCGCCCGCGCGCTGATCGCACAGCCCAAGCTGCTGCTGCTGGACGAGCCCACTGAGGGGATCCAGCCGAACATCATCAAGCAGATCGGAGAGGTCATCAAATACCTTCGCCAGAAGGGCGACATGGCCATCATCCTGGTCGAGCAGTTCTTTGATTTCGCTTACGATCTTGGCGATCACTTCGTTGCGCTGGAGCGTGGCCGGGTGATCCACAATGCGCCCAAGGCGGACACCCCGCGCGAGGTCCTTCTGAAGAAGGTGTCGGTCTGATGCCGACAATGGACCCTTGACTCGTAAACCATTTCTCCACAGCTGCCAACGCACGCAAGTTTAGTAAAACAAGGCCCAAGAAGCCCCCACCCCGCCACCGCCAGTGACAGGCTTGTTAACCTATGGGCGCTTTAATCTGCCGTACCGACCCGATCATTTACGGAACAGCAGATGACCAAGGACCTTCAACAGAAACTCTCGCACTTCCAGCTGGACGGCGAAAACGCAGGTTTGCTGCGCGAGGTCGGGGAACTTCTTAAACCCGAACTCGACGCGGTGCTGACAGCCTTCTACAAGCGCGCCCAGGCCAATCCCGATACCGCGGCCTTCTTCGACGGGCCGGAACGGATGGAATATGCCCGCAATGCCCAGAAAAAGCACTGGACCCGCCTGCTATCAGGAGAGTTCGACACGGAATACATGGCCTCGGTAGACCGGATCGGGCGCACACATGCCCGGATCGACCTGCCGCTTGATACCTACATGTCCGCCTATTCGCTGGCCACCACCGACCTTGTCGCGGCCCTGTTCAAACGCATCCCCAGGCGCAAGCGCAGCCGCCTAGCCGTCATGGTCGGCGTTCTGACCCGCGCCTTCGCGCTGGACATCGAACGGGTTGTCGAAACCACGTTCCGCATCCTCGCAGAGGAACAGACCGCCGCCTTTGGCCATATCGACACCGCGATCGAGAAACTGGCACAGGGGGATCTGACCCATGTCATCCCCGGCCCCGACAGCAGCGACTATCCCAAGCGGTTCGACGATGTACGGAGAAAGCTGAACGGCGCCACGGAAAACCTGAGGGAGACCATGACACAGGTCACGGGTACGATGTCGAACCTGGTCAAGATCATCGAGGAAGTATCGGCCGCGGCCGACGATCTGTCGGAACGCACGGCCAACCAGGCCGCATCGCTGGAAGAAACCGCCGCTGCGGTGCACGAACTGACCGAAAACGTGGCCAGCTCTGCCAAGAACACGCAAGAGGCCAACCAGGTCGCCGCGACGGCCTCGCAGACCGCGCAGGAAGGCGCGCGCACCGTCGAGGAAGCCTCTGGCGCGATGACCCGCATCCAGACCTCCTCGGACCAGATCACGCGGATCATCGGGCTGATCGACGACATCGCCTTTCAGACCAACCTTCTGGCCCTGAACGCGGGCGTCGAGGCGGCGCGCGCCGGCAGCGCGGGCAGCGGCTTTGCCGTGGTGGCCGAAGAGGTGCGGGTGCTGGCGGGCAATGCCTCGGACGCCGCGCGCCAGATCACCGAGCTGGTCTCGAACAGCTCGAAGGAAGTGACCAGCGGCGTCGACCTGATCGACAACGCAGGTCGCAACCTCAAGGCCATCGTGGAAAGCTTTGAA
This sequence comes from Mameliella sp. LZ-28, assembly GCF_012274245.1. Lineage (NCBI taxonomy): Bacteria > Pseudomonadati > Pseudomonadota > Alphaproteobacteria > Rhodobacterales > Roseobacteraceae > Antarctobacter > Mameliella sp. LZ-28. The sequence continues at coordinate 367,555 of NZ_JAANYX010000034.1, forward strand.
AAGGTCTCCGGGCTTTCCGCCGCAATCGCCGCCGCCTCCAGCGAGCAGTCCACCGCCCTTTCCGAGGTCAACTCCGCCGTCAGCCAGATGGACTCGGTCACCCAGCAGAACGCGGCGATGGTGGAACAGACGACCGCCGCCGCCTCGATCATGCGCCAGAACGCCACCGAAGTGGCCGCCGCGCTGGCGGGGTTGAAAATCGGCGGAACGGCTGCTCAGCGCACCCCCAGACCGACCGCGCAAAGCCAGGCCGCCTGACCGACGCGCGCGCTCACCGCAGGCAGGGAAAGGCGGCCCGGATCGCACTTTCCCGCGCCGCCTCCAGGTAAACAGGCCGATGCGTGGCCAGAATATGCCGCGCCTCGGCCTTTGCCCTTGTCCGCGCCTCTTGGGCCCCGGCCAGTTCCCAGCTGCGTGGATCGCTGCGGTCCGCGAGGCGCGGATAGAGATAGTCCCGTTCCATCGCCGCGCGGGTCTGGTCGGCCCCCAGGAAATGCCCCTGGCCAAGGACGGCGTCCCGGATCGCCTCGACACCCAGCGTGTCCTCGCTGACCTCGATCCCGCGCAGCACCCTTTGGACCGCCCCCAGCATCTCGTTGTCCAGGACAAAACCCTCGTAACTGGCGCCCAGCAAGGCGGCGGTCATGCCCGCGCTCTCGTAGACCAGGTTGCCGCCCGCAAGCCCCGCCGCCAGCGCCGTCATCGCCTTTTCCATCCCGTACTGCGCATCCACCGTCTTCGCATCCGTCATCGAACAGGCCACCCCAGACGGCAGATCCAGCCAGTTCGATAACTGCGCCGATGCCGCGTTCAGCAAAGCGACCTCTCCGCCACCGCCCGAAAAGGACCCCGTGCGAAGATCCACGACGAAGGGCCAGTTCGAAAAGACCATCGGATGCCCCGGTCGGATGGCATGGACCATGACCAGGCTGGCCAGCGTTTCGGCCAATGACTGCGCCAGGAACCCAGCCAAAGTCGCCGGCGCCGTCGCCCCGGCCTGTGCCGCGGTGATGCAGGACAACGGCATGTTGGCAGCGATGCAGGCATAGACCACCTCGACAGCATCGGCCCCATACCGCATGGGCGAGATCACCGGGCTGATATGCGCCTTTAGGAAAGGGCGAGCGGAAAACGCGCCCTCGCCTCCCAGCGCCATGTCCATCATCGCCACGACGGGCGCCACGTTTTCGGCCAGGGTAAAGGCGCTGGCCACCGGCTTTGTCGTCCCGACCAGCAGCGCGAAGGCGGTGTTCAGGTCCAGGTCGCGGGCGTCGGACACATCGGTGGCGATGCAGCACCGGGTGAACCAGCTGATGTTTTCAAGCGCGTCCTGCAGGCGGGTGAAATCCCGCAGGTCCTGCAGGGTGGCCGCCCTGTAAAACCCGCTGTCCAAGTCCACGACCTGCACCGCCGCCCCGCCGGTGCCAAAATACACCCGGTCACCGCCCACCTCGATGTCGCGGGCGGGATCGCGGCCGTGAAGGACAAAGCGTTTTGCCGCCCGGTCCACCGCCGCATCGACCAGCGCAGCCGGAAACAGGACCCGCGGGCCTTGCGCCTCGGCCCCGGCGGTCAACAGATCGGCCCGTAGCCGGTCGGGGACCTCGCCCATGCCCAGTTCTGCCAGCAGGCGCTTGGCGGCAGCATAGATCGCCACAATGTCGGCATCGCTCAACGGTGCGTATTGCCCGCCGACCTGGCCTGGCGGCGCCGGACTGGCCAGCCCCTTGGCCCGGGCTGCATGACGCGCGAGACGACCGCCGGGCCGCCTCCCCTCCCGCACCTGGCGCAGGCCGCGCTGATCCTTTTCGATATCCATGCGGATCACTACGGGCTGCACCGCCGCACATGACAAGCCGCCGCATGCACCTGAAGACTTTCAAAAACTCCTTTTTCGAGGCGCTTAAGTCGCGAAAGCCGCCTTGCCCAAGTGTCGGAGTTCGCCCCCGATTGGCAACAGCACCAGGAGGCCCGCACATGAAGACCACCACTCGCGCCGTCGTCATCGGCGGCGGCATCGCCGGATGTTCGACGCTTTACCACCTGACGCAGGAGGGGTGGACCGATGTCATGCTGCTGGAACGGGACGAGCTGACCTCTGGTACGACCTGGCATTCCGCGGCGCAGGTGACGAATTTCGGCATGACCCAGACGATGGTCGGCCTGAAAAGCCATTCCATCGCGCTCTACAAGGAATTGTCCGAGGACCCGGAGTATCCGATCACCTACCACCACGCCGACGGTGGCATCCGGCTCGCTAACACCGGGGCGCAGATGGACGGCTATCGCCATTTCGCCAGCATGGCACGGGGCATGGGGGTGCATTTCGAGATCATCGACGCCCAGGAGTGCGCCCGCCGCCACCCGTTGATTTCCACCGACAACCTTGTCGGCGGGCTTTGGGATCCGCTGGACGGCGACATCGACCCGGCGCAATTGTGCCAGGCCCTGGCACGGCGGGCCCGAAAAGCCGGGGCAGAGGTGCATCGCAACACGCCTGTCACCGCCCTGCGCCAGTTGCCGGACGACAGCTGGATCGTCACCACGCCCCGGGGCGAGATCCACACCGAGGTCGTCGTCAACGCCTGCGGCTACCGCGTGAACGAGGTCGGGGCGATGATGGGTGTGCACCACCCGGTCATGTCGATGGAACACCAGTACTTCGTGACCGAGGAAATCCCCGCGATCCGGGACGCGGGTCACCGGATGCCACTGCTTCGCTGCCCGATCTCGGACTACTATTGCCGACAGGACAAGACCGGGCTGCTGATCGGTTTCTACGAACAGGACTGTCGCACCTGGGGCATGGACGGGATCGACCCGAACTTTACCAACGCGCTCTGCCCCGACGATCTGGACCGTATCATGGACGTGCTGGAGGGCGCCTTTGCCCGGATGCCAGCCCTGCGCGACGCGGGCATCCATACCATCGTGAACGGTCCGATCACCTATACCATCGACGGCGCGCCGCTGGTTGGGCCGATCCCGGGCAAGCGCAACGCCTTTTGCATCATCGGGTTGCGCGCGGGCCTGGGAGAAGGCGGCGGGCACGGTTGGCTGCTGGCCCAGCAGATCGTGCATGGCGAGGCAATCTACGACACCTGGGCGCTGGACCCGCGCCGCTATGGCCCGCACACCAATGTCGAGCTGACCGCCCGCATGGCCGTGCAGGAATACCAGAACGAGTTCCGCTTTCACTTTCCCAACGAACACCGCCCGGCGGGCCGCATGGCCCGCACCACCCCCCTGACCCCGATCCTTAGGGCCGAGGGTGCACATTTTGCGCCGGTCAACGGATGGGAACGGGCCGAGGTCTTTGCCCCGGACCTGCAGGTCACGCCCAGCTTCCGGTTTGACGAAACCCACGCGACGGTTGCCGAAGAGGTCCAGGCCGTCCACACCCGCTTGGGACTGGCAGAGATCAACGGGTTCAACCGCATCGAGATCACGGGCCGCGACAGGCATGCGTTTCTCGACCGGCTCTGTTGTGGTCGCGTCCCCCGGCAGGCGGGCCGCGTCGGGCTGGGTTACCTGCTCAACGATCATGGCTGCATCAAGGCAGAGGCGACCTTCGCCAACCTGCCCGCCTCCGACCGGGGCACGGACCGTGTCTGGTACGGCTCTGCCGCGGCCTCGGAACGGCACGATCATGACTGGCTGGCCGGGCACATGCGCCCGGGCGAGGACGTGCAATTGCACAGCCTGACGCAGGACATGACCATCCTCGTGCTCGCCGGCCCCGGCGCCCGCGCGATCCTGTCCGAGGTCGCGCGCGGCGACTGGTCCGCCAGCGGCTTTCCCTGGCTGTCCGCGCGCGAATGCTTCATCGGCTACGCCCCGGCCACCGTTCTGTCGGTCAGTTTCTCTGGCGAACTGGCCTATGAGGTCCACGTACCCAACGCCTCGCTTATGGCCGCCTATTCCGCCCTGCAAGAGGCCGGCACCGCGCAAGGGATGCGCCTGTTCGGCAGTCACGCGATCGAGTCCATGCGGCTGGAGAAGAGCTTTCTGCACTGGAAATCGGACCTGCTGACAGAGTACGACCCCTACGAGACCGGGTTGGGACGCTTCGTCTCGACCACCAAGGCATTTGTCGGGAAAGAGGCGCTGATGCGACGCCGGGCGAAGGGTCCGGCAAGGTGCCTTGTCACCCTGCGGCACGAGGCGACAGACCGTGTGGCCCAGCCCGGCGCCTCGATGATGCGGGACGGCAAGGTTGTCGGCACCGTCACCTCCGGCGCCTACGGGCACCGCACGGGGATGAACCTGGCGCTGGGTTTCGTCGTGCCCGACCTTGCCGCGCCGGGCAGCCGGGTGGAGCTGGACCTGTTGGGGGACCTGATCCCGGCAGACGTCATCCCGCCTAGCCCCTTTGATCCGGGCATGACGCGCCCGCGTACATGACCCCGTGCCTTGACCTTCCCCCAAGGGGAAGCCCTATCTGGTCAGGCGACCCCGAGCTGGGCCAGAAGAAAGGACGACAAGAACCATGCCGATCACCCCCCTCCACCGCCGCGGCCTGCTGATGGGCGCCCTTGCGGTCACCGCCCTTCCCGGCATGCTGCGGGCTGCTGCACCGGAGATCCACGTGCTCAAGGACCGCAATTGCGGCTGCTGCAGTTCCTGGGTCAAGATCCTGCGCCAAGAAGGATTTGCGGTCACAACCGAGGACACCCACAACGCGGCGCTGATCCGCTACAAGATGGACAACGGCATCCCGCCCAAGATGGCCTCGTGCCACACCGCGCGGATCGAGGGCTACCTGATCGAGGGTCACGTCCCCGCCGCGGACATCCGCCGCCTGCTGGAGGAACGCCCCGAGGCGCGCGGCCTCGCCGTGCCGGGCATGCCCTACGGCTCTCCCGGCATGGGGCCGGAGGATGAGCGCGAGGCCTACGACGTCCACCTGATCCTGCGCGATGGGACGACGCGCGTGTTCACCCACTACGACGCCGCCTGACGGCTCTGGCAAACGCGCCCCGGGCCTCCCCCGGGGCCACTCCCCTTGCCCGCGAGGCGCTTTCGTCGCACAACTTGCGGGCAGTCCTGCCCCTTCACGCAGGCGCAGACAGGAGGAGACCCCATGCCGAAATTCGCCCTTGGCAAGACCGATCTCGAAGTCACCGAGCTTTGCTTTGGTGGCTCCGCCCTGGGCGACATGCCCGACACATATGGCTATTCGGTGGATGAGGACCGCGCGCGTGCCACGGTCGAGGCGATCTTTGACGGGCCGGTGAATTTTCTCGACACCTCGCGCAACTACGGGTTCGGCCGGTCCGAGGAACGGATCGGTGCCGTGATCAAGGACCGTGGCGGCCTGCCCGAAGGTTTTGTCCTGTCGACCAAGCTGGACCGCGAGATGGAGACCGGGCGCTTCGACGCGGCCCGCGTGCGCCAGTCGCTGGAGGAAAGCCTGGCGGCGCTGAACCTCGACAGCATCCCGCTCCTGCACCTGCATGACCCGGAACATGCCCGCGACCTGGGCGAGATCACCGGCGATGGCGGCGCGCTGGACGAGTTGTTCAAGCTCAGGGAAGAGGGGCTGGCACAGGCCGTCGGACTGGCGGCGGGCAGGCTGGATGTGATGGAGCCGATCCTGCGCGCCTATCCATTCGACGCGCTCATCTCGCACAACCGGTTCACCCTGTTGAACCGCTCGGCGGATGCGATGTTCGACTATGCCTATGACAACGACATTGCCGTGTTGAACGCCGCGCCTTTTGCCAGCGGCGTGCTGGCCAAGGGCAGCGCCGCCATGCCGCGCATCACCTACCAGCAGGCCGACGATGCCGCCCTGGCCCCGGTGCGCGCCATCGAGGAGGTCTGCGCCCGCCACGGCGTGCCGACCGGCCCGGCGGCGCTGCAGTTCTCGCTGCGCGATCCGCGCATCACCTCGACCGTGGTCGGCGTGTCGAAACCCGAACGCGTGCAACAGACGCTTGACTGGGCAGCAATGAAACTGCCGGAGACGCTCTGGGACGAGCTGTCGAAACTGCCCTTCTCGGACGAAGACCCCGAGGCCAACCGCGATTACAAACCGGGCTGAGGGCAACACGCGCGCAGGGCGGGGCTTGCCCCGCCGTCCCGGGTCACGCTTCCCTGGCCCAGTCTTCCCAGTCGTTGCCGTGCCAGATCACCTCGCCGTCCCAGGCAAAGGGGATCTGGTGCACCACCACGTCCTCGCCCCGCATCAGCACAACGCGGTAGGACGGTTCCAGCGGCCCCATGCCGGAAAGCTTCGAGGGCGACAGGTTCGGGATCACCTGGTGCACTGTCGAGGCCACGCCGGAAAAAGGAATGCCTGCCAGCGTGCCCGACAGCGGTTCGTGCACATGACCAAAGAAAATGTGCACGATCTTGTCACGATGGGCCTTCAAGAGCGGCCTCAGCCCCGCCTGGTCACGGTCGTTCAGGGACAGCATGTCCGAGGACGGATCGCCCAGGTGCAACGGGTTGTGGTGAAAGAACAGGAACGCGCGGGCACAGCCCTCCAGCTGCGCCCGCAGCCAGTCCAGGCGCACCTCGCAGAAATGGCCCGCATGGCTCTGCGGCTGGACTGTGTCGCAATAAATTAACCGCCCCTCGGGCAGGTCCTCGGCATGGTTGATGAACCCGGCCGCGTCGCGTGGATGTTCTGGGAATTGCTCCAGGAAGGCAGTCCTGTCGTCATGGTTGCCCACCATCAGGCGCACCGGGATCGGCAGCACGCGCAGTGCCTGTTTCAGCGCCGCATAGGCCTCGGGGTCTGCCCAATGGGCCAGGTCGCCGGTGATGACCAGCCGCACCGCGTCCGAATGATGCTCGGCGATATGACCAAAGGCGCGGGCAAGGCGTTCGTGCGGGTCGATCCCCTCGATCAGCATGCCCGGCACGCCCAGGTGAATATCCGACATGTGGATGAATTTCATGACACAGCCCCCGTCCGAATCGCCACGACCCTATGACAGCCGGATCACAGGATCACGACATCCGGACCAGGGCTTGCGGTTCAGGTGCGCAGGGGCCAAAGACACCGGTAAATTGACAAGCGGCGCAGGGGCGGCAACTCTGCCACCAGCCAAAAACCGACAGGGGTAATTCCGATGAAACTCATGACTTTCACCGCGCTCGCCTGCGGCCTCGCGGGCGCCGCGCTGGCCCAGGACACTTGTGCCACCGGCAAGACCCTGACCGACGGCATGCTGACCATCGCCACCGGCAATCCCGCCTATTACCCTTGGGTCCTGGATGACGCCCCCGAAAGCGGCAAGGGATTCGAGGCCGCAGTGGCCTATGCCCTGGCCGGGGAAATGGGATTCGCCGCCGACCAGGTCACCTGGGTGCGCACATCCTTCGACCAGTCGATCCAGCCCGGCGCCAAGAATTTCGACATCAACATGCAGCAGTTCTCGATCACCGAAGAGCGTGAGAAGGTCGTCGATTTCTCCGCCCCCTACTACAGTTCCGCGATGGCGGTCCTGACCACGCAATCCGTGGTCGATGGCGGCGCGCAGCCCACCGTGGCCAGCCTGAAAACCCTGCTCTGGGGGGCTGATGCCAACACCACCGCCGTGCCAATGCTGATGGACCTGATCGGCCCGGACAAGCAGCCGATGCTCTACGGCGACAACGTCGACGTGACCGCGGCCATGCAGGCGGGCCAGATCGACGCCGCGCTTTTTGACCTGCCGACGGCGCTGTACCTCTCGGCCGTGGTGGTCGAAAACGGCACCATCCTGGGCCAGTTCCCGCCCGAGCGCAGCGACAATCCCGACCAGTTCGGCCTGCTGATGGAAGAAGGCAGCCCGCTCAAGACCTGCGTGAACGAGGCCCTGGCCGCGCTGAAGGATAGCGGCAAGCTGGCCGCGATCGAGGCCGAGTGGCTGCAGGACGCCACCGGCGTTCCGGTCATCGAGTAATTGCGGAACGCGCCCCCGCTTCTTTGGTTTTCCAAGTACCTCGGGGGAGGCCCGAAGGGCCGGGGGCAGAGCCCCCCGCCCCGCCCCCCCCATGCCTGACGGACAGTTAATGCCCACCCGCAGACAGATCTTCGAGACCCGCCAGCGCCGACGCGCCAACCTGATCGCCGCCGGCTCGACCCTGGCGGTTGTCCTGGCCATTGTCGTGTTTGTTCCGATGGCTCCCGGCTGGGACCGGGTCCAACGCAGCTTTTTCAACGGCGAGGTCTTTACCAAGACCTTTCCGGGCCTGCTCGAGGCCTTCCTCCTGGACATCGCGATCTTTGCCTGGTGCGCCCCTCTGATCGCGGCGCTGGGACTGGCGGTGGCCATCGCGCGTGACCTGCGTACGCCCGCGCTCTACCCGGTGAAACTGGCGGCGATCCTCTACACGGATATCTTTCGCGGCCTGCCGGTGATCCTGGTCATCTACCTGATCGGCTTCGGCATTCCGGGACTGGGCCTGCCGCGCCCGTGGAATTCGCCCTATATCTGGGGGTCGCTGGCGCTGATCCTCGTCTATTCCGCCTATGTCGCCGAGGTGGTCCGGTCGGGCATCGAATCGATCCACGAAAGCCAGCGCGCGGCGGCGCTGTCGCTGGGCCTGTCGCCGTCTGATGCGATGCGCTTCGTGATCCTGCCGCAGGCGATCCGACGCGTGGTGCCCGCCAATATGAACCTCTTCATCGCGCTGCAAAAGGACGTGGCCCTGCTCAGCTTCATCGGCCCGGTCGAGATTTTCCGCCAGGCCGGTGTCTACAAGTCGCTGCTGGCCAATTTCACGCCCTATGTCGGCGCCGCGCTGATCTTTCTGGCGATCACCATCCCCGCGACCCGCTACGCCGACCACCTCATGAACCGCCAGCGCAAGGCCCGCAGCTGATGCCGACACTTTCCCTGAAAAACGTCCGCAAGAGCTTTGGCGGCAACGAGGTCCTGCGCGGCATCGACCTGGACATCACCACTGGCCAGATGATCTGCCTCATCGGCGCATCCGGGTCCGGTAAATCCACGCTGCTGCGCTGCCTGAACCTGCTGGAACCGATCGACGACGGCACCATCACGCTGGACGGGACGGACATCTCCGAGCCCGGCTTCAACCCGCAGCCGGTGCGCCAGCGCATCGGCATGGTCTTCCAGAGCTACAACCTGTTCCCGCACATGACGGCGATGGACAACGCCATGCTGGCGCCGCGCCGCATCCACGGTCACAACCGGGCCGCACTGGAACCGCGTATCGCCGAGCTGTTCACCCGTTTTGGCCTGGGCGACCGGATGCAGCACTATCCCGACCAGTTGTCCGGCGGACAGCAACAGCGGGTCGCCATCGTGCGGGCGCTGGCGATGCGCCCCGAAATCATGCTGTTCGACGAGATCACATCGGCACTGGACCCCGAGCTGGTGGGCGAGGTTCTGGATGTTCTTAGGCAACTGCGGGCCGAAGGCATGACGATGGTCCTGGCCACGCATGAGATGGGTTTTGCGCGTGAACTTGCGGACACGGTCTGCTTTCTCGACCAGGGCCGCATCCTCGAATCCGGGCCGCCCTCGCAGGTCTTTGGCGCACCGCAAGAGACCCGCACGCGGGCCTTCCTGTCCCGCGTATTGTAGCCACCGGGCGCCCCACCCCCGCCTAGCCCCTCTCAAATACCGGAATTTGCCCGACTTTTTGCAGGGTCGGGTTTTCCTTCGTTGACGCAACGGCCCCTTCTGAACAAACTGAAATCATCTTGATGACAAACCTTTTTTCGAAGGATGGATACCGTGCGTACCGCCGCTGCAATGGCCACACTGATCACCTCGCTGGGACTGGCGGCCTTTTTGCCCGTTCAAACCCGGGCGCAGGAGTTCGTCGGTTTCGACCGGACGAGCTTTGGCAGTGTCGTTCTGCGCCGAAACCAGACGGCAGGCGGCGGCAGCGACATCAACCTCGAACTTGCCATCGGCGACTACAACAACGAGCCGATCCTGAACTATTCCCCCAACAGCGTCTTTTCCAAGATGGGGCTGGCCGTGGGCCGTCTGGACATCCTCACCGATACCGGCGTCTACCCCTGCACCGCCTTCATCGTCGACGACAAGCATATCCTGACCAATCATCACTGCGTGCCCGGCATCCTCGACAATGAACGGGCCGGTGCCACGCGGATCGACTCGATCCTTTTCGTGGCCGGCTATCGCCAGCCTGGCGTCGACGAAGGAACCCGCCGCTATACGGTCGTGCCGACGCCGGTCGAGTCCTCCAAGGATCTCGATTACGCAGTGCTCGAGGTGATCGGCGATCCCTCGGCCGATTTCGGCACGCTGGACCTGGCCGCCGTCACCCCGCAGGACAACGATCCCTACTGGGTCATCGGCCACCCGATGGGAGAAGCCCAGCGCATCAGCCGCGAGAAGTGCCGCGCCAATGCGCCCGCCCTGTCGAACCGCCAGTTGCTGCACACCTGCGACACGCTGCCGGGCAACTCCGGCTCGCCAGTGATCGACGCCTCTCTGCAAAAGGTCGTCGGCCTGCATCATGCCGGGTCGAACCGCGACGCGGTCAACTATGCCATCCCGATGGCAGATATCCTGGCCCAGTCCTCTGTGCTCAAGGCCGCCGTCGTGCCCGGCGCCCCGGATCCCGTCACGCCGCCGCCGGCCCCGGCGCCCGGCGACGAAGGTAGCGGCCGGCCGCTGCCGCCGGAAGAGCTCGCCCCGGAACTGGCGCTGTGCGACGCGCTCTATGCCGAGGCCAAGGAATTCGACGAATGCTTTGCCTACGAGGCCTACCTGCAGGTCTGCGGCGACCACGGCTATTCGATCCTGGCCAAGTCCTATGTCGCGCGTCAGTGCACCATTGCCGAGACTCCCGAAGAGCCGGTTCCCCCGGTGGTCGATACCCGCCCCGAAGAACCGCTGCTGTGGTGGTGCACCTCGCCCAACCTCAACACGACCGAGCGCACGATCTGCGGTGACCGCTACCTTGCCGGCCTCGACGAGGAAATGGAGCGCGCCTACAAGAACCCCGCGCGCCCGGTGAGTGCATCCGACCAGCAGAGTTGGCGCATAAACACCCGCGACCGCTGCGGCGCAGACACGGATTGCATCTCGCGCGTGGTGATCGACCGTATCACCATTCTCAAGACGCCGGAAAAGGTGGTGACGCCGCCGCCCAGCCGCACCTTCCCGATGTATGTCACCGGGACCGATCACCTGAACGTCCGTTCCGGGCCGGGCACGCAATACGGCGTCGTCAACCGGATCGACTTTGGCGACAAGGTGACCGTGCTGAACCAGAACGGCGGCTGGAACAACGTGCGCCTGTCGAACGGCCAGGACGGCTGGGTCTCCAACCGCTACCTGGCTTCGGACAAGCCGCGACAGCGCCCGGTGACGCAATGTACCGCCACCGTGGTGAACCTGAACCACTACAACAGTCACACCCGCAACAACGGGAGCGGCTTCCTGAACATCCGGACGCAAGCCAGTACCCGCGGCCGGATCATCTCCGAGACATATCTCGGCGACACCCTCAGGGTGCTGAACCAGAGCGGCAACTGGGCCCAGGTCCGCTGCCTCTCGGGACAGTGCCAGAACCCCCACCGGGGCAGAGGCGGAGTGACCGGCTGGGCCTCGAAGAAATACCTCTCGATCCGGTGCCAATAATTCGAATTCCACCCCAATCCCTCTTTGAACAGGAGAAGATGTTATGCAACCCAACGACCTGATGAAGGTGAGCGTCATCGCCCTGACGACCGCTTTCGGCCTGCCCGCACTGGCGCAGGACCAGACCAAGCTGGTCGACCCGGAGGAGCTGGATTACCAGTTGCCCGCCGATGCGACCGCCCAGGAAAAGGCAGCATACGCGGTTCTGGACAAGTACTGCGCCGACTGCCACCAGCAAGGCGCGCTCGGCGACGGGCTGACCACGCCGAAGGCGGGTTTCGGCCACGTCCTCGACCTGCGCCGCCTGTCCCATGACCCCAAGTTCGTGGCCGTGGGCGAACCGTCCAAGTCCAAGCTGTACCAGGTCATCACCGGCGGCGCGCCGGCGATGCCGGACAACTGCTGGGACCCCAGCTGCGTGCCGAACGAGGCAGAGCTGCAGCAACTGCAGGACTGGATCGTCGCTCTGGGTGACACCGCGCCCGAGCCGCGCACCTACATCTCGCTTGCGGACATGTACGCGATGGCCCATGCCGACATGCAGAGCCTGCCGACCAACCGTCGTGACCGCGTCCGCTATATTTCGATGCGGCCGATGTGGAACGACCCGGACGTCACCGACGAGAACTACACCGCCTACCTGGCCGCGACGGTCAAGCTGCTGAACGCGCTGAGCTGGAACCCCAACGTCTACAAGTTCGAAAAGGTCGACGAGCACGGCATCCTGCTGCGAGTCTTCCTGCCCGATCTCGACTGGACGCATGAAACCTGGGGCTACATGGAAGCGCAGTACCCCTACGGCATGGAAAGCGACACCGACCCCTACCTGGGCTCGCTGCAGCACCTGGCCGGGACCAAGATCCCGGTCATCCGCGCCGACTGGTTCGCCGCGACCGCTTCGGTTTCGCCCATGTACTATGACATGCTGGGCCTGCCCGACACGGTGCATGGGCTGGAAAAGCTGCTGAACATCGACATGAAGAAGAACATCCTGAACGAGCAGGTCATCCGCGCCGGCTTTCAGGACTCGGGCGTGTCGACGCACAACCGCCTGATCGAACGTCACCCGATGGGCACCGGCTTTTTCTGGACCTCCTATGACTTTGCCGGGTCGGCCAAGCGTCAGAGCTTCTTCGAGTTCCCGCTGGGTCCGACAGAGGCCTACGGCCCCGATCTTGCCTTCCTCCACGATGGCGGCGAGTCGATATTCACCCTGCCCAACGGCTTCCACGCCTATTACCTCAACACCGCCGAAGGCGATCGTCTGAACGTCGGCCCGACCTCGATCGTGCGCGACACCGACTATCCCGACGGCACCGGCGAGGTGGTCAACGGCATCTCGTGCATCTCGTGCCACTCCAAGGGCATGCGGTTCAACGACGACACCGTGCGTGACGTCGCCCTGAACAACCTGTCCCTGTCGGCCTCGGCGCGTCAGACCATCGACGCGATCTATCCCGGCAAGGATGTTGTGAACGAGTACTTCCAGCGCGACATGGAAGCCTTCCTGGACACCCTGGCCAGCGCAGGCATCGAACCCGACACCAAGGCCGCAGGCCTGGAGCCGGTGCGCGGCCTCTTCGTCTACCACGTCGATTACTTCATCGACTTCGACCAGGCGGCCAACGAGCTTGGCCTGACCTCGGACGCGCTGCGCAGCCGGATGGCCTTTGCCGGGCACGAGATGGCCAGCCTGCTGACCCGTCTCGACACCTCGCCGATTGCGCGCGACGAATGGACCGCGGCCTACCCGGTCCTGCTTGAAAAACTGACGGACTACTACCCGTACAAGACCGACCATGTCGTGACGGCGGACCTGTCCTACTCGGTCAAGCAGGTGGTCAAGGACACCGACTACGAGCCGCCGGCCAAGAAGGTGAAAGTGATCAAGGACGATGGCTATGTGGACACCAAGGTCGTCAAGAAAGACGCCGACTATACGCCCACGGACAAGGACTATGTCGTGACCGGCAAGGAACCGATCAAGACGCATGACGACGCCAAGAAGTACGGCGACGACTATGATCCGGTCCAGCATTCGGCCGCGGCCCAGAGCCACCTGACCGTCTACACCGACAAGCCCACGTACAAGGTCGGTGACGAACTGCGGGTCTTCATCGAACCGCGCCACGACTGCCGCCTGACGCTGATCTCGATCGACGACGATCACGACAGCTGCGTGCTGTACCCCTTCCCGGGCCTCGATGACATCGTCATCCCGGGCGGCACCCAGTACGTCTTCCCGCCGAAGGGCGCTCTGCGCACCTCCGAACCGGGGCTGGAGACAATCCTGGCGATCTGCAACGGCGGCGACGCGGCCATCAAGAAGGCGACCCGCGATACCTCCAAGGTGTCCTGCGCAGCCGGTCACAAGACCGTCTCCAAGGATCACTACGAGGGCATCGTCAAGGAAACCCTCATTCTTGACCTCGACGCAGACGCCAAGGACAAGAAGCACACCGCAAGCGGCGTAGACTACCGCGCCGTGTCCAAGCACAACCCCGACGTGACCAAGGCCCAGATCTCGGTCGTGGTCCGCGATTACTGAGGAGACGAGAGCGATGCGAAAGCTTTTCCTTGGCGTCGCTCTCTGCCTTGGCCTGCCCCCTGCGGCAGGCCTTGCGCAGAGTGGCGAAATCTTCATCCCGGGCGACGATCCCCTGGTAGATATCAAACCGCAGCCGAAAAGCGCGATGGCCAATTGCCTGCTAAACCCCGACGCAGCGACCTGCGCCGGTGTGGATATCGACCCGGACGGGATCGCGCTGGAAAGCGCGGGACCGGGGGTGGAGTATGAAACGCTGGTGCTGGACCTGGACAACAACAAGGTCACTGTCAGCAAGGCCCCCCCTCCGCCCACACCGACCTACACCGACACGGCGAAACCCAAGCCCCAGGAGCCCGTGACGGCGCGCTACGACGAGCCGAAACCTTTGAACTACGACGCTCCTGAACCGCCCAAGACGGGCAAGGTCGTGATCCCTTCAGTCGCTATCACGATCGAATTCGATTATGACAGCGACAAGGTCCGGCAGGACCAGAGCGGCAAGATCAACACGCTGATCGCCGCACTGAACGATCCCGCGCTGCAGGGCACCTCTTATGCGGTCGTGGGCCACACCGATGCCGTTGGCTCGGCAGGCTACAACTGCGATCTCAGCCTGCGCCGCGCGGCCTCGGTGACGCGTATCCTGGAAGGGGCCTATGTGGGCGTGCCGCTCTACCCGGTCGGCTGGGGGGAATATGTCCTCAAGAACGAGGCCTACCCCGACGCGCCGGAAAACCGCCGCGTGACCTTCATGCGCCTGCCCAACACGCCCGGCGCCGTCCTGCAGACCGCAACCACGGTCTGCCAGTACTGACACCGCGGGCCCCGCCCGTCACCGGGCGGGGCCTATGTCCTAAACCGTTCTCCTGTCCCAGGTGGGCCGCAAATAGCACGGTTTGACACTTGCCTGACCCGGAATGGCACAGCTACCTTGTCATGGGCGCGCCGCCTCTGGGCATTACCTTCCGGGCAAGGACAGAATTTCGAATGGACTCCAATCACGACACGGGCGGGCCGCAGCGGGCCCCGCTGGCCAATTTCCTCACCTATCGCTTTGCCAGGGTGCAGTCCAAGCTCAACGCGCAGGCCTCGCGCATCCTGCGGGAACACTCGGGCGTGACCATCACCCAATGGCGCATCATCGCCGTGATCGGCGACGGAGGGCCCTGCACCTCGGCGCAGTTGTCGCGGATGACCGCGATGGACAAGGGTCTGATCAGCCGCAACGTCAAGTCTCTGAGCGCCGAGGGCTACCTGAGCGTGACCCGCGACCAGACAGACAACCGCGCGCTGTACCTCGACCTGACGGAGAAGGGGCGCGAGGTCTTTGAGCGGACGATGCCCAGGATGCAGGCCCGCCAGAAGGCCCTGCGCGCCTACCTGGACAAAAGCCAGATCGATCTGCTGATGCAGACCTTCGACACGCTGGAAAAGGCCGCCGAGGACCCGAACGTCTGAACAAGCCTAGAGGGTCACCCGGCAACAGCCCCGCCGGGCACTGTCGGCGATGGCGTGGATCACACGTTCGAACACCAAGGCGTCCTGCATCGACGGATAGGCCTGCCCACCGTCGCGGATGGCCGTTAGCAGGTCCGCCGCCTCGATGGTCTTGAGGTCGCCAAAGCCCAATTGATGCCCAGGCGCTGGCACAAAGGCGCCAAAGGGCGGATGTTCCGGGCCGGACAGGATCGTGCGGAATCCCTGTTCCGCCTTGGGCCCCTCGTTCAGGTAGACCTGCAATTCGTTCATCCGCTCCTGTGCAAACCAGATCATCCCCCTGGTGCCGTGGATCTCCCAATCGAGCTTGTTCTTGCGGCCCCAGGCCGACCGAGAACTGGAGATCGACCCATGCGCGCCATTGGCAAATCGCAAGAGGGCCGTCGCCGTATCCTCGTTCTCGACCGCGCCCCGACCCGATCCGTCGGGCAAGGGGCGCGTGTCGTGGATGATCTGCGTGTCGGCGACAAGGCTCTCGATCGGTCCGGCAAGGCCGATCACCATCGACACCAGGTGACAGCCCAGGTCGCCCAGCGTGCCAAGGCCCGCGTCCTGCAGCCGCGCACGCCAGGTCCAGGGCAGATCGGGGTCAGCCTGGTAGTCTTCGTCCACCCAGCCGCGCACATGCACGACACGGCCGATGCGCCCCTCCTCGATCAGCTTTTTCGCGTGCAGAAAGGCCGGGTTCCGGATGTAGTTGTAGCCTACCATCGTGACGGTCCTGGCCTCATGCGCCGCCTGCGCCATCTCTTCGGCCTCGGCCAGGGTCAGCGCCATCGGCTTTTCGCACCAGACATGTTTGCCCGCCCTGAGCGCGGTACAGGCCATTTCGTGATGCAGGTTGTTCGGCGTGGTGATCGAAACCACGTCGACCGCCGGATCGGTGACAAGCGCGCGCCAATCCCCTGTCGCGCGGGCAAAGCCGAACTGGTCCGCCATCTCTGCGGCTCGGTCCTGGGGCGTATCGCAGAGCATCTCCAGCCGCACTTCGGGCAGGTCGCGCCCGAGAACCGCCCGCGCGGCGCCCCAGGCCAATGCATGGGTCTTGCCCATGAAGCCCGTCCCGATCAGCCCGATCCCCAATCCTGCCATGCTGCCCTCCCGTTTTGCACCTCAGCCCTAGCCGCGTGACGCGATTCTTCCCAGAGAGATTGCAACCGGGGGATTGGATTTCTTTCAAAAACCCTCATGATGCGCGCGCACAATTCATCAATCGTCAGGACATGACATGGCCAAACGTCCGACCATCACCGATCTGGCCCGCGAGGCGGGGGTCAGCGTCGCCACCGTTGACCGCGTGCTGAACGGGCGGGCCAAGGTGCGCGAGGAGACCGCTCGCCGCGTCTACGAGGCCGCCCAACGCATCGGTTACCATGCCGCCGCGCTGATCGGGCAGCGGATGTTCGCGGACCTGCCGGAGGTGCGATTCGGCTTTGTCTTTCCCAAGGCGCGGCAGCCGTTCTGGCAGGACGTCGCGCGCGAGATGGAGGCGGCTGTGGCGCGGGCGCCGGGCATTCGCGGGTCGTTCGCGGTCGAATTCGCGCCCTCGCAAAGCCCCGGCGACATCGCGGGCTTGCTGACCGGCCTGGCCGACCGCTGCGATGCGCTGGCGGCCTCGGCGGTCAACCACGTCCAGATCACCGATACCGTTGCCCAGTTGCAGGTGCAGGGGGTGCCCTGTTTCGCCATGCTCAACGATTTCGCGCAGGGCGTGCGGCAAGGCTATATCGGGTTGAACAACATGAAGGCGGGACGCATCGCTGCCCACATGATGTTCCGCACCGTGGGCAGCCCGGGCAAGCTGGCGGTCTTCGTCGGCGGCTACCGCTGGCACGGGCACGAGCTGCGAGAAACGGGTTTCCGAAGCTATTTCAGGGAGTTCGCGCCAGATTTCCGCATCCTCGACACGATGGTGAACCTGGAGACGCGGCAACTGACCTATGAAACCACGCTGGAACTGTTGCAACGGCATCCGGATCTCAAGGGGCTGTACTGTTCGGGCGGCGGCATGGAGGGCGCGATTGCCGCCCTGCGCGAGGCGCGGGCGCCCGGCCAGGTGACGCTGATCCTGCACGAGCTGATCCCGGAATCGCGCGCCGCGCTGGCCGATCGTTATGCGGAGATGTCGATTGCCACGCCGCTGGAACAGCTCTGCACCGACACGGTGGCGCTGATGGTCGCCGCCGTTCAGCAGCAGGAAAGCCCCACCCCCGGACAGCATTTCCTACGCCCCGATCTGTACCTGCCCGAGTCGGTTTGACGATGTCGGCGCGGCCATCCGGCCATGTACGTTTTGTACAAAACGTACGGCGTTTTCTGCATTTTGTACAAAACCCTCAAACCGCCGGACTCACCCGTCAGAATGCCCCGCCCCAGGTCGCAAGGACGCGTCGGACATACCGGTGCCTCCGGATCAAAACGGTCCAACACGACCTCGCCTGATACGCTTCATCTCATTTGGCAGAAAACCCTCTCGAAATACCTCTCATCTCCCCTCATGAATGAGAGGATTCGGATTGCGGGGAATTGACCGCGGGCCCCTCTCGGCTCAGGTTTGCGCCAACATGCGCCGCGCTGAGGAGAGCGGCGCGGATGTTTCGACGATCCGGAAAGGCAGATAGGCATGGGCAAGACCCTGGATGTGATCACCATTGGCCGGTCCTCGGTGGACCTCTATGGCGCGCAGATCGGCGGGCGGCTCGAAGATATGGCGAGCTTCAACAAGTATATCGGCGGCTCGCCCACCAATATCGCCGCCGGGACCGCGCGGCTGGGCCTGAAATCGGCACTGATCACCCGCGTGGGCGATGAACACATGGGCCGGTTCATCACCGAGGAGCTGCGCAAGGAGGGCGTCGACACGCGCGGCGTCGTCACCGATCCCGAACGCCTGACCGCGCTGGTGCTGCTGGGCATCCGCGACCAGGAACAGTTCCCGCTGATCTTCTACCGCGACAACTGCGCCGACATGGCGCTGTGCGAGGATGACATCGACGAGGGGTTCATCACGCAGGCGCGGGCGGTCGTCGCCACGGGCACGCACCTGTCACATCCGCGCACCGAAGCGGCGGTGCTCAAGGCGCTGAACATCGCGCGCGGGAACGGAATGCAGACGGCGCTGGACATCGACTATCGCCCGAACCTCTGGGGGCTGTCCGGGCACGGTGACGGCGAAAACCGCTTTATCGCTTCGGATGCGGTCACGGCCAAGCTGCAAAGCACGCTGCATCTGTTCGACCTGATCGTCGGCACCGAGGAAGAGTTCCATATCGCCGGCGGCACCACGGACACCATCCAGGCGCTGCGCAATGTCCGCAAGGTCTCGGGCGCGACGCTGGTCTGCAAGCGCGGCCCGATGGGCGCCGTCGCCTTTACCGGAGAGATCGCGGATACCCTGGACGAGGGCCAGAGCGGCCCGGGCTTTCCCATCGAGGTCTTCAACGTGCTGGGCGCCGGTGACGGTTTCATGTCCGGCCTGCTGAAAGGCTGGCTGACCGACCGGGACTGGCCCACCGCACTGACCTATGCCAACGCCTGCGGCGCCTTCGCCGTCTCGCGCCACGGCTGCACCCCCGCCTATCCCTCCTGGGCCGAGCTGGAGTTTTTCCTGCAGCGCGGGGTCAAGGAAAAGGCCCTGCGCAAGGACGCCGAGCTGGAACAGGTGCATTGGGCCACAAACCGCAAGGGCGACTGGTCGACCATGCGGGTCTTTGCCTTTGACCACCGGATGCAGATGGAAACGCTGGACGGCGCCACGCCCGAGAAGATCGGCCAGTTCAAGGCGCTTTGCCTGGAGGCCTGCGCGCAGGTGGCGGACGGGCGGCCCGGCTACGGCCTGCTGGTTGACAGCCGCCTGGGGCGCGATGCGCTTTACAAGGCTGCCGGAACGGGTCTGTGGATCGGGCGCCCGGTGGAATGGCCCGGATCGCGCCCGCTGACGCTGGAACCCGAGATCGGACCGGACTTCGGCGGGCTGAACGAATGGCCGCTGGACCACGTCGTCAAGGTGCTGTGTTTTTACCACCCCGACGACACGCCCGAGATGCGTGCCGACCACGAGGCGACCGTGACCCGCCTGTTTCATGCCGCGCGGCGCAACCGGCTGGAATTCCTGCTGGAGGTGATCCCGTCGAAGGCCGGGCCGGTCGATGACGACACCACCGCAAAGGTGATCCGGCGGTTCTACGAACTGGGCGTCTATCCCGACTGGTGGAAGCTGGAACCGATGACCTCGGACGCGGCATGGCAAAAAACCGTGCATGCAATCGAGGAGAACGATCCCAACACCCGTGGTATCGTGGTGTTGGGCCTGGGGGCCGGAGAGGCTGCGCTGCAGGAAAGTTTCGAGGTCGCGGCGCGTTTCCCGCTGGTCAAGGGCTTTGCCGTGGGCCGCACGATCTTTGCCGATGCGGCGCAGGCCTGGATGACCGGCGCCATGAGCGACGCGGACGCGGTGGCGCAGATGACGGACAATTTCGCACGCCTCTGCGGCCACTGGGATGCCGCACGCGGGGAGGACTAAGACATGACGACGATCCGACTGACCGCCGCGCAGGCGATGGTGCGCTATCTTTCGGCGCAGATGACCGAGGATGGCGAGAGGTTCCTGGCCGGGTGCTGGGGCATTTTCGGCCACGGCAATGTCGCCGGGCTGGGCGAGGCGCTGTACCAGGCGCAGGAAGAACTGCCCACCTTTCGCGGCCACAACGAACAGACGATGGCCCATAGCGCGATTGCCTTTGCCAAGCAGAGCGGGCGGCAACGGGCGATGATGGTCACATCGTCGATCGGGCCGGGGGCGACCAACATGGTCACCGCCGCCGCGCTGGCGCATGTGAACCGCCTGCCGGTGCTGCTGGTGCCGGGCGACGTCTTTGCCAACCGTGGCCCGGACCCGGTGCTGCAACAGGTCGAGGATTTCGAGGATGGCACCGTGTCGGCCAACGACTGTTTCCGCCCGGTCTCGCGTTATTTCGACCGGATCACCCGGCCCGAACAGCTGCTGACCGCCCTGCCCCGCGCGATGGCCACGATGACGGACCCGGCGCAATGCGGGCCGGTCACGCTGGCCTTTTGCCAGGACGTGCAGGCCGAGGCCCATGACTATCCAACCAGCTTCTTCGAGCCGCGCGTCTGGTATCGCCGCCGCATCCGCCCCGATCACCACGAATTGCACCGGGTGGTGGAAAAGATCCGTGCGGCCAAGCGCCCTGTGATCGTCGCCGGGGGCGGTGTGCATTACGCCGATGCTTGCGGCGACCTGCAAGGCTTTGCCGAGGCGCATAACATCCCCGTGGTCGAGACGCAGGCGGGCAAGTCGGCGCTGGCCTGGGATCATCCGCTGAACCTTGGCCCCGTGGGCGTCACGGGGGCCACGTCGGCCAATGCCATCTGCGCCGAGGCGGATCTTGTGCTGGGCGTGGGCACCCGGTTCCAGGATTTCACCACCGGCTCGTGGACGGTGTTCAAGAACCCGGCGGCCACTCTGGTGAGCCTGAACGTCAACGCCTATGACGCGGTGAAACACGGCGCGCTGCCCCTGCAGTCGGACGCGAAGACCGGGTTGACGGAACTGGCGCTGGAGCTGACCTCCTACCGGGCCGAGGATGTCCCGGCGGAGCTCAAACAGGACTGGTTTGCCGCCGTCGATCCGCTGACGGATGCGCCCGCCGATGGGAACGAATTGCCCACGGACCAGCAAGTGATCGGTGCGGTCCAGCGCGCCAGCGGGCCGGACACGGTGGTGATGTGCGCCGCCGGCACCATGCCGGGCGAATTGCACAAGCTGTGGAAGGCCCCGCGCCCCGGCGCATATCACATGGAATACGGATTTTCCTGCATGGGCTACGAGATCGCCGGCGCGATGGGGATCAAGATGGCCCAGCCCGGGCGCGACGTGGTCTGCATGCTGGGCGACGGCAGCTACATGATGGCCAACTCCGAGCTGGCAACGGCGGTGGCGATGGGGATCAAGATCACCCTGGTCGTCACCGACAACCGCGGCTTTGGCTGCATCAACCGGCTGCAGATGGGCACCGGCGGGGCCGAGTTCAACAACCTTTTCGACCACTCCAGCGTGGCGCAGAGCAACATAGATTTCGCCGCCCATGCCGCCAGCATGGGGGCGGCGGCGGTCCATGTGCAGACCATCGCCGAACTGGAAGAGGCGCTGAAACGCGCCGCAGACGCCACCGGCCCCTTTGTCGTGGTGATCGACACCGACCCCTACCCCAGCACGCCGCATGGCGGACACTGGTGGGACGTGGCCGTCCCCGAGGTCTCGACGCGCGAGGAAGTGACCGAGGCCCGCAAGGGCTATGAGGCGCAGCTCAAGGAACGCATCTGACATGGGCCGTGACATCCGCCCCCTAGGAAAGGCATGCCAATGATCCGCTACGGCACCAACCCCATCGCCTGGGCCAATGACGACGACCAGACGCTTGGCGCCCATATCCCGACCGACCAGATCCTCTCCGAGGCGGCCGAGATCGGGTTCGCCGGGATCGAGGGCGGGCACCGCTGGCCCGCCGATCCGCAGGCGCTCAAGGAGCTGCTGGGCCGTCACGGGCTGGTGCTGCCCTCGGCCTGGTACTCGCTCGAACTGTGCGCGCGCTCCGTCGAAGAGGAAAAACAGGCGATCCAGCCGCATCTGGACATGCTGAAGGTGAACGGCTGTTCGGTCTGTATCGCCGCCGAATGTTCCAACACCGTGCATGGCTCGCAGGTAACGCCGGTGTCGCAACGCCCGCGGCTGTCAGCCGAGGAAATGGCCGTCTATGGCGCCAGGCTGGAAGAGATCGCGCAGTTCACCGCCGAGCAGGGCCTGACGCTGGTCTATCACCACCACATGGGCACCATCGTCGAGAGCCCTGAGGACATCGACGCACTGATGGCCGCCACCGGCCCGGCCACGCATCTGCTGTTCGACACCGGGCATTGCTATTTCGGCGGCGGCGACCCGGCCGAAGTGTTGGCCCGCCACGCCCCCCGCGTGCGCCATTTCCACGCCAAGAACGTCCGTGACGACATCATGAACCAGGTCCGGGGCGAAGACCTGACCTTTCTCGAAGGTGTCCGCAGGGGCGTCTTTACCGTGCCCGGCGATGCCGAGGGCGCGATCGACTTTGCCCCCTGCCTGCAGATCCTGGCCGACACGGGCTACGAGGGCTGGCTGGTGATCGAGGCCGAACAGGACCCCGAGGAGCGCGACCCGGTGAAATACCAGACCCTTGGCCTGACCACGCTGCGGGACACCGCCCGCGCCACCGGGCTGGACAGGGGGTAGGCCATGTTCGACGTCCAGCACCCCTTCTTCATCCCGCTCTGGCGCCGCATCGTCGTGGTGGCCGCCTGTATCGGCTGGGCGCTGCTGGAACTCAGCTGGGGCAATCCCGGCTGGTCGATCCTGTTCGCCGCCATCGGGGCCTATTGCGCGCACCAGTTCTTTGTCGCCTTCGACATCGAGGCGATCCGGAAGAAGTACACCGACGAAGGAGGATCGTCATGAAAGACACGGCTTATTTCGACGTCACGTCCTGTGACCTAGCGGAGTTCGCCCGGCTGACCGGGCAAAGCCTCTCTGCCTCGGACCTGCGATTTGCCTCGGCGGTGGAACAGAACGTGCCGGTCTATGAGGTGGCCTCCCTGCAGGCGACGCTGGGCGATCCCGCCCACCGGGCCGAGCTGCTGGCGGAATGGGGCTTTGTCCTGGGCCAGTCGGCGGGCGTCCTGGCGCTGAAAGGCGCCTATGCGGATACCGCGCCCGTCGACGCGGCAACCGCCGTCTTCAACCGGATCATCGCCCGCGAGAGCGAGGCCGGACTGGGCGCGGGCGACCATTTCGCCAAGGCCGGGTCGAACGCCCGGATCTGGAATTCGCTGCAGAAACACTGTCTCGAGGATCCCGAGGGCTTTGCGCTCTACTACGGCAACCCGGCGATCGCGGCCGTCTGCGAGGCCTGGCTCGGCCCCTTCTACCAGATGACCGCGCAGGTGAACCTGGTCTGCCCCGGCGGACAGGCCCAATCGGCGCACCGCGACTACCACCTCGGCTTCCAGACCGCCGAGGTGGCGGCACGGTTCCCGGCCCATGTGCATGACCTCTCGGCGGTGATGACCCTGCAAGGGGCGGTGGCCCATTGCGACATGCCCATTGAGAGCGGCCCGACCAAGCTGCTGCCTTTCTCGCAGTTGTTCCGCCCCGGCTACATGGCCTACCGGCGCGAGGATTTCCGCGAGTTCTTCGAGGAGAACTACATCCAGTTGTCGCTGGCCAAGGGCGACGCGGTGTTTTTCAACCCTGCACTGTTCCACGCGGCGGGAGAGAACCGCAGCCCCGACATCGAACGCATGGCGAACCTGCTGCAGGTCTCCTCGGCCTTTGGCCGCGCGATGGAGACGGTGGACCGGACGGCCATGAGCCGCAGGCTGTACCCCGCGATCCAGGCGCTGCGCGCCGCCGGGCGCCTGGGGGACGAGGCGCTGGCCGCCGCCGTGGCCGCCGCCGCCGAGGGCTATTCCTTTCCCACCAACCTCGACAGCGACCCGCCGCTGGGCGGACTGGCCCCTGAAACCCAGAATGCCCTGTTCCACCGCGCCCTGTCCGAAGACCTCTCGCCCGAGGCATTCGCGCAGGCACTTGCGGACCAGGACGCGCGCCGCCACCCCTGACCCCGGGAAGGACAAGATGACCCAGCTGCTTCGCAAACCCGCCGGCACCACCGGCAAGGTCCACGAGATCACCGTGGACAAGGCCCGCACCTCCGAAAGCCCCGATTGGGGATACGTCGGGTTCGACCTCTGGCGGCTGCATGCCGACGACCGCGCCGAGGGCCGCACCGGCGACCGCGAGGTGATCCTGGTGCTGGTCGAGGGCAAGGCGCACATCAGCGGCGGCGGCCAGGATTTCGGCGAACTGGGCGCACGCATGAGCGTCTTTGACCGTATCCCGCCGCACGCGGTCTACCTGCCCGCCGGTGCGGACTGGACCGCGACGGCCACCACGGAGTGCACGCTTGCGGTCTGCTCGGCGCCCGCCAGCGCCGACTACCCGGCGGCGCAAATCGGCCCCGAGGGCATCGACCTGGTGGAACGCGGGCGTGGCACCAACACGCGCTACATCCACCCCATCGCGATGGAGGAACGGGATGTTGCCTCCTCGCTGCTGGTGACAGAGGTCTACACGCCATCGGGACACTGGTCGTCTTACCCGCCGCACCGCCACGACGAGGATAATTTCCCCGAGATGACCTATCTCGAGGAAACCTACTACCACCGGCTGAACCCGGCGCAGGGGTATGGCCACCAGCGGGTCTTTACCGAGGACGGATCGCTGGATGTCACGGTGTCGGTCAGCGATCACGACGTGGTGCTGGTGCCCAGGGGCCATCACCCCTGCGGCGCGCCCTATGGCTACGAGATGTACTACCTCAACGTCATGGCCGGTCCGATGCGCAAGTGGCGGTTCCGGAACCATCCCGATCACGACTGGATCGCCCGGCGCGACGCCTGACGCGCCCGGTATCAGGGGTGTTTTGGGGTATTTGCACCAAGAAGAAACAGCAGGCGCGCGCTCCTGGTTTCTTCTTGGTGCAAATACCCCGGGGGTCAGAGGGGGCAGCGCCCCCTCGTCCGACGGCGCAGCCGGGCCCCGCATGTGGATTTGGGCGCAGGGCTGGGTCGCGCCGCTGCCCGCGATGCGTGTAGGGTGGGTTGTTCCAAACCACCCCGTCAGGGCAGGAGCTTTCCCGGGTTCAAGATCCCCTCCGGGTCCAGCGCCGTCTTGATCGCCCGCATCATGTCCAGCGCGACGGCATCCTTGCGCCGCGCCATCGAGGCCCGCTTGGCCAGGCCGATGCCGTGTTCGGCGGAAAACGACCCGCCAAGACCCAGGACCACGTCCTCCACCGCCTCCATCACCGCGTCCTTATGGCCCGCGTCGCCGATCCAGACCGGGTAGTGCACGTTGCCATCGCCCAGGTGAGAGACGACGACGGGCTGCGCCTCCGGGTCGATCTCGGCCAGCCGCGCGCCGGCCCGCTCCAGGAACGTCTCGACCTTGTCCAGCGGCACAGAGATGTCGTTGTTCACCAGCGGGACGTGCGAGAGCGAGACCTCCGCCGCCGCCTCGCGCAGGGCCCACATGGCCTCGCGCTGCGTGTCGCTTTGCGCAACCGCGGCGTCGAGCACCGCGCCCTCTTCCAGCATCTCGCCCAGGACCTCTTCGAGGTAGGCCGCGATCGGCACCTGCCCGTCGGGGCCCGGCTCGGCGTCGCGCGGGGCGGTGGCGCCCAGTTCGACAAGGATGGTCACGTCGTATTCCCCGTCGAGGACCGGCCGCGCCTCGGGGTGCATCGCTGCATATTGCTGTATGTAGAAACGCGACATGAACTCGAAGGCCTCGACCGCGCCTCCGGTCACGTCCCTCAGGCGATTCAGCACCTCCAGAGCCCCCGAGAGTGTCTCTGTCGCCACCATCGCGGTGGCAAAGGCGCGCGGCTTTGGCACCAGTTTCAATACCGCGCGGGTGATCACGCCCAGCGTGCCCTCCGATCCGATCAGCAGGTGGCGCAGGTCGTAGCCGGTGTTGTTCTTGTGCAGTTCCGACATCAGATCGACCACGCGGCCATCGGCCAGCACCGCCTCCAGCCCCAGCACCAGGTCACGCGTGTTGCCATAGCGCAGGACGTTGGACCCGCCCGCGTTGGTGGCGAGGATGCCGCCGATCCGGGCCGATCCCTTGGCGCCGAAAGTCATCGGGAAACTCAAACCCTCGGCCGCCGCGGCGGCGTGCAGGTCGCTGAGGATCACGCCCGCCTCGACCACGGCCAGCCGGGCCGGGGCGCGGATTTCCTCGATCCTCGTCATCCGGTCGAGCGAGAGCATCACGGCCCCGTCGCCCGAAGTGCCGCCGGCAAGCCCGGTGTGCCCCGAGACCGTCACCACCGGCACCCGTTCCGCATGGGCCGCGCGCAGGACGGCGGCGACCTCTGCGGTGCTGCGGGGGCGCGCCACGCAGAGCGGTGTCCAGCTGTATTGCCCGGTCCAGTCGCGCGACCAGGCGGCCATGTCCTCACCGGTCAGGACGCCGGATTCGTCCAGTTCGCCGCGCAGGTGATCCACGAGGCTCATTGCGGGACCTCGAATGTCAGCGAGGCCCAGAGGCTTTCCCATGCCGGATCCTTCTCTTCCTCGATCTCCAGTTCCCGCATGACCACGGCATCGACCAGGTAGAAATGCCCCGGCTTCACCTCGACCCGGGCGCGTCCCTCGTCGTCGGTGCGGTATAGACGGATCGTCACCGTGCCCTCGGGGCCCCGTTCGAACAGTTCCACTTGCACGTCCACGCGCGGTTCGCCCTGGTAGAGGACGCGCACCGGCAACCCGTCAGAGAGGTCGTCGGTGTAGGGGTTCGCCTCGGCCACGATCTCGGTCAACAGGCCCACTACTCGGTCGGCACCCGCGCCATCGCCCAGCGCCACCAGGCTCTTGGCGTGGCGGGAATAGCGTTCGCGCACCCGGTCCTGCCCCAGTCCGCGATCCAGGTGCCGGTCAAGCGCCCAGGCGAAATCCTTGTGCTCGACGAAGGTGACGAATTTTTCCCACTCGGTATAGGTCAGGCTGTAGTCGCGGGTGACATGCACGATGGTCGCCAGCCCCGTGCCCTCGGGCACCATGTTCAGCGCCGGCTTGTCGCCAAGCCGCCCCTCGACCGGTTCGACCCCTTCGGAGGTGACGATGTCGAAACGGGTGAAGTTACGGGGGTTGTAACTGTAGGTCGCGCCCTTCAGTTCCGTGCCGACGAGGGTCTGTGCCAGCACCGGCGCCTCGTCGGGGATCACAAAGCCCTCGGGCTCGATCCAGAATTCATGAGCCGACAGCGGCCCGGCCAGCAGGGCCAAGACCCAGGTCAATCGCAACATGCGGCGCTCCTTTATGCCTTTTGCGGCAATCTAGCGCCATGTCACCTCAACGCAACGGGATCAGGCCGCGCCGCGCAGCCTTGTTTCCATTTCTCCGGCCAATTCGGCCACGCGCTTGCGGAACCGCTTGTCCATGCCGCCACGGGCCAGCTTCATCGACTGCAGGAGAAGCCGGGCCGACAGGCTGCGCGCCGCCATGACCGTGGTGACATTGATCCGCGACCGCGAGGGCGACAGGGCCACCACATCCAGCGTCAGCGTCATGTCCAACCCGCCTGACACGGTATCAAAGACCATCCGCTCTGGCGGCTGGTAGTCGGCCAGGGTGATGGCGGCCTCGCGCCGTTTGCCACGGAACCGGAAGGTCACGTCCCAGGCCATCCCGGCGCCCAGGCCGTCCCCGGTGCGTGTCACGTCAAGGCCGCGCCGCATGGCCTGGCGTTCGATGCTGTCGAAATCCGCCATCATGGCAAAGACCCGGTCCTGCGGGGCCTCGATATCTTCGCGTGCCGTGAGTTCCATCTGCCTGCTTTCGCCTCATCCTGTCCGGCTGTTTTCCGGCACCCTACCGCAACCTGCGCCTCAGTCCAGCCTATCCGCCATCCAGTTAAGCAACATGAAATGCGCGATGGCGCCCTTGCGGGCGGGCAACAGCCCCTCGCGCAGGCCCGCCGCCGCCTCGGCCACCTCTTCGCGCGTGACCCATATCGCGTCTTCCAGCTCGGCCGGGTCCACGGTGATCTCGTCGCTTGTCGCCTCGCCGTGACAGCCGAACATCAGCGAGGCGGGAAAGGCCCAGGGCTGGCTGGCCAGGTAGCGGACCGGGCCGACGCGGATGCCGGCCTCTTCCCAGACTTCGCGCCGCACGGCGGCCTCGATCGTCTCGCCCGGTTCGACGAAACCGGCGAGGCAGGAATACATCCCCTCGGGCCAGCCCGGCGAGCGGCCCAGCAAACAGCGGTTGCCCCGGGTGATGAGCATGATGACCACCGGGTCGGTGCGCGGGAAATGCTGCCCGCCGCAGGCCGGGCAGATGCGGGTCCAACCGGCCTGGTGCATCTCGGATTCGGCGCCGCAGCGCGAACAGAACCGGTGGCTTCCGTGCCAGCCGTGCACCGCCTTGGCGGTCGCCGCCAGTTCCGCATCCCGCGCGCTCACCCGCGTCATGATCCGCCGCAGTTCAGCAAAGCGGCCGTCGGGGCAGCTCGGGTGGGCATACTCGCTGGGGTCGAGGAAACTGGCCTGCGCCTCGGCGTCGAAATCCTCGGGCACCCAGCCCGAGATGTCGTGCGAAAAGACCGCCGCGCCGTCCTCGCGCCCCAGCAGGATGGGCGGCCCGTCGGCCTCCGCCAGGATGGGATGATCCAGCGGCAGGCGCATTGCCTGCAGCGCGCCCTCCCCCGCGACCAGCGGCTTGCCGCGCCAGATCGGGATCGTGCGCGCCCGCGCATCCTGCATCGCGGCGGCCAATGCGCCGATGTCGCCCCGGATCTCTGCCGCGCGATCCAGCCCCGATCCCCCGAATGTCACCTCTTCCGCGTGCCGCATCCCGTCCCCCGTTCCAGCGCCCCGCACATTTGCCCGCCCCGGACCGGGATGCAAACCCAAAGCCCGCGCGATTTCCCCAAGGTCAAGCCGCCACGGCGCGCGGGAATCGTGTTAGCGTCACATCACTGTTGGAATTTCCGGGTCAATACCATCACGCAGCCAAACTTTGGGGAAAACCATGTCACAGTCCTTTGATGCACGTCTCACGCGGCGCCAGTTCCTTGCCGGCACCACCGCCGGGGCCGCCCTGATCACCTTGCACCCCTATTCGGCCCATGCGGCGGCCAATCAGGCGCACCTGCGGATCATGGAAACGACGGACATTCACGTCCACGTCCATCCCTACGATTATTACGCCGACCGCCCGCGCGACACCGTCGGCCTGTCGCGCACCGCCTCGATCATCGAGGGCATCCGCGCCGAGGCGACAAACACGATGCTGCTGGACAACGGCGATTTCCTGCAGGGCAACCCGATGGGCGATTACATCGCCTATGAACGCGGCATGAAAGAGGGGGACATGCACCCGATCGTGACCGCGATGAACACGCTGGGATTCGACGCGGCCACCATCGGCAACCACGAGTTCAACTACGGCCTCGACTTCCTGATGAAATCAATGGCGGGCGCCGATTTCCCGGTGGTCCTGGCCAACATCGCCAAGACGACAGGCGCCACCGCGCGCGAGGACGAGACGCTGTTCAAGCCCTACGTCATCCTCGACCGGATGCTGACCGACGGCGCCGGAGACACGCATCCGATCAAGGTGGGCGTCATCGGCTTTACCCCGCCGCAGGTGATGAACTGGGACCGCAAGCACCTTGAGGGCAACGTGACCGCCCGAGACATCGTCGAGACGGCGAAATCCTACGTCCCCGAGATGCTGGAACAGGGGGCGGAAATCATCGTGGCCCTGTCGCATTCGGGCATCGGGTCGGCCGACCACAGCGACGGCATGGAAAACGCCTCTGTGCCGCTGGCCGGGGTCGAAGGCATCGACGCGGTGATGACCGGGCATTCGCACCTCGTCTTCCCCTCGCCCACCTATGCCGACTATGCCGCCGTCGACGCGGACAAGGGCACGATCCACGGCAAGCCCGCCGTCATGGGGGGCTTCTGGGGCTCGCACATGGGGCTGATCGACCTGCTGCTGGAACGTGACGGCAATACCTGGCGCGTGGTCAACACCATGTCCGAGGCGCGTCCGATCTCGAAACGCAACGAGGACCGTTCGATCACCGCGCTGGTCGAGGATTACCAGCCGGTCATCGACGCGACGCAAAAGGAGCACGAGGAAACACTGGCCTATGTCCGCCGCGCGGTGGGCCAGACCTCGGCGCCCCTGCACAGCTATTTCGCGCTGGTGGCCGATGATCCCTCGGTCCAGATCGTCTCGATCGCGCAGAAATGGTACATCGAACAGATGATGCAGGGGACCGAGTACGAGGGCCTGCCGATCCTGTCCGCCGCCGCGCCGTTCAAGGCCGGTGGTCGTGGCGGGCCGGACTATTACACCGACGTGGCGCCCGGCGCCGTGGCGATCAAGAACGTCGCCGACCTGTACCTTTATCCCAACACCGTGCGCGCGGTGAAGGTGACAGGTGCACAGGTCAAGGACTGGCTGGAACGCTCGGCGGGCATGTTCAACCAGGTCGATCCGGGCACGCAGGACGCACCGCTGCTGAACCCCTCTTTCCCGTCCTACAACTTTGACGTGATCGACGGGGTGACTTACCAGATCGACCTCAGCCAGCCGTCGAAATTCGGCCCCAAGGGAGAATTGGAAAACCCCGATGCCAACCGCATCGTGAACCTGATGTTCAACGGAGAGCCGGTGACGGCGGACATGGAATTCGTCATCGCCACCAACAACTACCGCGCCTCCGGCGGCGGATCGTTCCCCGGCGCCAAGGGCGACACCATCATCTTCGAGGCGCCGGACACCAACCGCGACGTGATCGTGCGCTACATCGTCGAGCAGGGCACCATCAACCCCTCGGCCGATGCCAACTGGTCGTTCAAGCCTATGGAAGGCACCACCGTCCTGTTCGAGACCGGCCCCAAGGCGCGCGACTATGCCGATGACGTCAAGGGCGTCACCATCGAGGACGCAGGCGAAGGCGCCGACGGTTTCGCACTCTTCCGAATCTCGCTGTAAGACCGGGACACGAAACGTTATGGCGGGCGGCTTTCGGGCCGCCCGTTTTCCGTCTAGGCCTTGGCCAAAATCTGCGAACCGGAAAACCGATGCCCTATGATGCCGTGATCTTCGACCTGGACGGAACGCTGGTCGACACCGAAAGCCTTGCCTTTGTCACCGGGCGCCGGGTGCTGGCCCGCCACGGCGCCGACCTGACAGAGGCGATCTTTCTGCAACTGGTCGGCACCGCCAACGACACCGGGCGCGCGATCCTCGAACGGCATTTCGGCGCGCTGGATTTCGACGCGATCCATGCCGACTGGCTGGAAGAGGACCGCCGCCAGACCGCGCAGGGCATCCCCCTGAAAGCCGGTGCGACCGACCTGCTGGACCAGCTTGCGGCGCGGGCGGTGCCCGTGGCCATCGCCACCTCGTCGCGTCGTGCCTCTGCCCTGCACAAGCTGGCGCAATCGGACCTGGCGCGGCGCTTTGACGTGGTCGTGACGCGCGATTGCGTGACCCGGCCCAAACCGGCGCCCGAGCCCTACCTGCTGGCCGCCAGCCGGCTGGGAGCAGAGCCGCGCCGCTGCCTTGTGTTCGAGGACAGCAACACCGGCGCCGAGGCCGGCTTTGCCGCCGGCATGACCGTCGTACAGGTGCCCGACCTCGTGCCGCCCTCTGGCGGGCATGCCCATCACCTGGCCGACGACCTGCTGCGGGGGGCGGCACTGGCGGGCCTCATCTGACGCGCTTGCGCAGGGGCCCGCGCTCGCCTACTCCATCAGGCATCGAGGTCAGACAATGGAATTGCCATGTATCGTTTTCTTCTCGGCATGATTGCCATGGCGCTGATCGGTGCCCTGGTCACCAAGCCCGGCCCCGAGGCCGCAGAGGCAGAGGTGCGCCGTCAGATCCAGCTGTCTGTTGCGAACGAAGGGCTCGACGGCAAGTCCGGCCTCGACGCGGCGGCCTTGCTGCTGTGCCGCGCCGACAATCGCGCCTGCACCGATCTGCTGATGTCCGGCATCGACCTGACCTACGAGGACCGCTACGTCTACGCCCGGATCGACCTGCGCGGCTACAAGATGACGGCCACCTGCTACGGTCTTTACACCCGGTTCTTCTGCCCCGGCGGGCTGATCCGCGAATAAATCCGCAGGGGACCTTGTCGGCCATTGCAAGCGGGACGGGGGGCGCATAGCTCTGGCCGCAGAGGATGCAAACCCGATGAGGCTCGTGATGAGTTTTTCGTTTCCAACAGGCAGGACATGCGCGGCACTGACCGCGGCGGTCACGCTGTCATTTGCCACCGCCGGCGCGGCTTTCGCCGGTGACCATGCCGCGGGCGTGCGGACACTTTCGGTGCCCTCGGCGGAACGCGGGACAGAGCTGGACGTCACGGTCTGGTATCCCGCGGCAAGCGGCGGCACCCCGGTGACACTGGGCGAAAACATCTTTTTCCAGGGCACCGCCGCCATGCAGGACGCGCCGGTTGCGCCCGGACAACACCCGGTGATCGTGCTGTCGCATGGCGCGGGCCTGGGCGGGCGCCCCTCGGCGGCCAGTTGGCTGGCCACGCCGCTGGCCGAGGCGGGGTACATCGTCGCCGCCCCCACCCATCCCGGCAACACCGGGCCGGACCGCTCGGCGGAGCAGACAATGAAGCTGTGGCAGCGGCCCGCAGACCTGTCGCGCGCACTGGACGCGCTGGAGATGGCGCCGGACCTGACGGCCCATGCCGACCTGGACAGGGTCGGTGCCCTGGGCCTGTCGATGGGCGGCAACAGCGCCCTTGGGCTGGCCGGTGCGCGGATCGACCCGGACCTGCTGGCGGGATACTGCGACGACGCGGAGCGCAATCCCTCGCTTTGCAGTTGGGTCCGGATGAGCGGCGTGGACCTGCGCGCGATGGACATGACCGTCGCGGGCCGCGACAACTCGGACGATCGGATCGGCTTTGTCATGGCGATCGACCCGGCCCCGGCAGATGTCTTCGCGGCGGAGAGCCTGGCAGAGGTGGCGGTGCCGGTCGCGCTGGTGAACCTGGGCCAGGAGGCCGGGATTCCCGCGACGATACGCGCCGCACCGCTGGCACAGGGCATTCCCGGGGCCGATTACACGGTGATCGAGGGCGCAACCCACGCCGCCATGTTCCCCGAATGCAATCCCAAGGCCGCCGAAATCGCGCGGGAAGAAGGGATCGAAGACCCGATCTGTCCCGATGGCACCGGGCGCCCGCGCGCGGACCTGCACGCGCAGATGATCGACATGGTCACATCCGCCTTTGCCGAGGCTTTCGACGCCGAGGAGTGAGGCCCGCTAGAGACGCGCCTGGTAAAGCTTGACCTTGAGCCCGCCGAAACTCACCGGCGGGCCGGCGTCCAGGGGCAGGCCAGTGGCCTTGGCCAGCCCCCCGTCAGAGGTCACCATGCCCAGCCGCCAGCCCGCAAAGCGGTCCTGCAGGACGGCGCCAAGCGTACCGTATAGCGCAAACAGCAGCTTGCGGTTGCCGATCCGCGCGCCGTAGGGCGGGTTCACCATGACCAGCCCCGGCGGCCCCTCGGGCCGTTGCAGGTCGCTGATCGCCGCGCGGGTGAAGGTGCAGAGATCCGCAACCCCCGCCCGTTCGGCATTGGCCTGGCTCATCCGGATCGCCCCGTCGTCCCGGTCCGATCCGTAGAACCGCGCGCCGACCTCGCGCCGCACCGGCTGCGGCGCTTCGGACACCTCGACCGCCAGACGGTCGAAGGCGTAGCTCCGCGCCCGCCCGGGTGCCAGCCCGGCGGCAATCTCTGCCGCCTCGATGACAAAGGTGCCGGACCCGCACATCGGGTCCACCACAGGTTCGGACCCGTCGTAGCCGCTGGCGCGAAGGAAAAGCGCCGCCAGCGTCTCTCGCATCGGGGCCTTGCCCACCTGCTGCTTGAGGCCCCGCCGGTGCAGCGGTTCGCCCGAGGTCTCGACGGAAAACACCGCCAGATCGTCCTCGATCCGCAGCATGATGCGCACCGCCTCGTCCGAGGCTTCTTTCAGGACCGGCGCGCCCACCGTCTCGGCGATGGCGCCTTCGACGCGCTGCCGCGCCGCGCGGTCGTGGTAGATCCTGGAATTGCGGCAGGTCACTTCAACCCGCACCGGCACATCAGGGCGCAGCACGGCCGCCCAGTCCAGTTTCCGCGCCCGCTTGTCCAGCTGCGCAAGGTGCATCGCCCGGAAACTGGCAAAGCGCGCCAGGACCCGCCCCGCCCCGCGCAGTTCACGGTTGGCCCGCGCCACCTCGGGCCAGCCGCCCTGAAAGGTCACGCCGCCCGGCACCTGCGCAGGCTGCGCGAAACCCGCCGCGCGCACCTCGTCCAGCAAGAGCGGTTCCAGCCCCGGCGGCACGCTTGCGAAAATCTCGAATGTCTCGTCCATCCCGCCCTCATAAACGCCCCGCACGGCAAACGGGAGAGTGCATCGCACCCCATTGCAAAATCCGCGCCGGCGTCTTAGATAGACGGTCGAGAGGTTGTGCGGGCAAGCGCCTCGCCAACCCGGTCAGGTCCGGAAGGAAGCAGCCGTAACGAGCCCCGCTTGGGTCGTTGCAATCTCTCACCTCAATCGGCCCGGTGCGCAAGCGCCGGGCCGTTGCCTTTCCGGTCCAACCGTTTGCAAACCGATCAGCCCGACCGGGCGTGCCGCACGAAGGGCACTGGCTCACGCTCTGCCTGCAGAGACCAGTTGCGTTGCCAGGATTCGAGAAAGGCTCCCCGCTGGACCGATTGCAGACGGGCCTCGGCCTCGTCCGGGGCCTCTCCCGCCTCGATCATCAGGCGCAGGGCCATCATGCCCGACCGGCCCTTGCCGTCACGGCTGTGCAGCATGACGCGCCCGCCGCCCAGCAGCGCCTTGCGAACCTGCGTGCTGACCTTTGGCCAGTCCTCTTCGACGGTGGCATTGGGCGCCTCGCCGCGCTTGATCGGCATGTGCACCCAGCGCGTGCCCTTGTCCTGTACGTCCTGGCCAAGGGTCTTGGCCCCGGCCTCCAGCATCTCGACATGGCTGACGAGGGAAATCACCATCGCCGGGCGCCAGCTGGACAGGTGTTCCAGATCGCCGCGATAGTCACCCCCGGTGCCGGGCAGCTGGGAAAAGGCAAGGATGCCGCCCCCCACGGGCAGGACATGCAGAACCACAGGCCCGGCGGTGCCGGCTGCTTTCTGCTCATCCTCGACCATGCAATGTCTCCCCAATCGGCAGCGACGGCGCCGGCGACCGCCCCAACGGCCGCGGATTTCCGCCAACGGGGATAATACACGCATGTCCAGACCGGCCTAGCGATTCGGGCCGCAGACAGCCGGCAATCCCCACCAGAGTCGGGCACTTGCGGCCAGTTTTTCACGTTGTGCGTTCAGAATGCCACGCAAAGGCCCGCGCCCGAAGGCGCGGACCGGCTCAGACAACCTGCCCGGGATGCGACTCGGCCCAGTCCTCGAGAAAGGCGCGAATGTCTTCTCGACCGGCAAAGCCGATCTCGCGACGAGGCAGGGCAACGCCGTGATGCAGGGCCCGTTCCAGGCATCCGATGTGATCCCGGCCGGCGCGATCGGGCGCGTTTTCGGCCCCGTGCAGGATCGTGCTCAACAGCGTGCCACCATAGCCGTTGACATGGGACAGGTCCGGCTTCAGCCGCAGGAAGAACCCCATGACCTCGGGCAGGCCTTCCCAGCCCGCCGCCTGCACGGGCGTCACGCCCATGCCGTCCGGCAGATCCCAGGGCAGACCCAGCGCCACCAGCCGTTCCAGCACCGGCAACCTGTCCGGCAGGTGCAACGTCTCACGCAAAATGTTGGCGTAGGCCGGGGCCAGGCGTGCCGGGTCGATGTACTCGCCCGGGCTGTCCTGCCCCTCGGCAGCGCGGGCCAGCAGGGCTTCCTCGCGGCTGAGCGGGGTCGCGGCACCGCGCGCCTCGATCGCCTCCGCGACAGCATGGTTGCCATGCACCCGGGCATAGGCATAGGCCGTGGCCCCCTGCCAGGTGCGCGCCGGGTCGGCGCCCGCCCCCAGCAGCAGGTCCACCATGCGCCGGTCACAGCCCCGCCGGGCCGCCTGGTGCAACGCGGGCACCACCCAGGGCGCCTCTCCGCCGACCTCGTCCGGATTGAAGTCATCCGGCCGCGCGCCGTGCGCCAGCAGCATCTCGACCGCCGCGTGATCGTGGAAATCCATCGCCCGGAGCAGCGCGTTGGTGCCATGCGGATCGGCACCCGCCTCCAGCAGCATCCGCAGTCCTTCGTGATGGCCCAGTTCTGTGGCGTGGTAGAGCGACTCGTTGTCGTTGGGGTTGGCGCCGTGGTCCAGCAGCCAGCGGCCCAGCACCATGTTGTCCGCGTGGCCGATGGCACCGTAGAGCGCCGAGAGCAGGTGATCCTCTCCCTCAGCGGCCGGGTAGCCATCATTCACGTCGGCCCCATGCGCCAGCAACAGGTCGGCCACCGCCAGCATGTCGCCCTCAAGCTCGGGGCGGGCCTTGAACCAGCGCGAAAAGGCCAGGTGCAGGATCGGTGTCCGAGGCCCGAGGGGCCGCGTGGCCAGGCCGGGATCGCGCGCCAGTGCGGCGGCCACCGCCTCGCGCCGGTAAAGCGCGCATTCCAGGCCAAAGACACCATCCGCCAGGTCGGGCGTATCGGCCAGAAGCGCCTCGACCGCAGGGGTCTGGCCGTGAAACAGCGCGATCTTCAGCCGTTGCAGTTTCGCGGCGCGGTCCAGCCCCGTGGTTTCGGCGGCGAGTTTCAGACGCGGCCAGCTGGGAAAACCGTTTTCCTGCGCGATGACGTGCAGGAAATCGGCGCGGCGCGGGGTGTCGGGTGCGCGCCGTGGCGGGTGCTGTTGCAGGCGCTGCAGGGCCCAGACCTCGCGCGCGACATAGGCACGGTGCAGGCGCTTGGCCTCAAGGCGCAGGGAATCGAGGGAAAGCTCGGTCATGATCGGGTTCCTCCGTCACTGCCCGCGATCCGCCATGTCGGGCCAGAGAAAACCGTATGATCGGTGGTCTTCCATATGGGCCGGCGCAGGTGCTTTCCGCGGATCAGGAGGCCCCCGGCAAGCGGCCCTGCCCCAGATGTGCCGCGTCGCCGCGCGGAAATCAAGCCTTGCCTGCGCGCTTGCCGTCAGAGGGCGGTGGACGGCCCGGCGCGCAGCGCTTACCTTGGCCGCAACACCAGACAGGACCCCCATGACCGACGCCCCCGCCTACCAGGTGCTCGCCCGCAAGTACCGCCCCGAGACCTTTGCCGATCTCGTCGGGCAGGACGCGATGGTGCGCACGCTGAAGAACGCCTTTGCCGCCGACCGGATCGCCCAGGCCTTCATCATGACCGGCATCCGCGGCACCGGGAAGACCACGACCGCGCGGATCATCGCCAAGGGCATGAACTGCATCGGCGAGGACGGCAACGGCGGGCCGACGACGGACCCCTGCGGCAAGTGCGAACATTGCGTCGCGATCATGGAAGGCCGCCACGTCGACATCCTCGAGATGGACGCCGCCAGCCGGACCGGCGTGAACGACATCCGCGAGATCATCGACAGCGTGCACTACCGGGCGGCCAGCGCACGCTACAAGATCTACATCATCGACGAGGTGCACATGCTGTCCAAGAGCGCGTTCAACGCGCTCTTGAAGACGCTGGAGGAACCGCCCAGCCATGTGAAATTCATCTTTGCCACGACAGAGATTCGGCAGGTGCCGGTCACGGTCCTGTCACGCTGCCAGCGTTTCGACCTGCGCCGGATCGAGCCGGAGGACATGATCGGCCTCTTGCGCAAGATCGCCAAGGCCGAAGCGGCAGAGATCACCGACGAGGCGCTGGCGCTGATCACCCGCGCCGCCGAAGGGTCCGCGCGGGACGCGACCTCGCTGCTGGACCAGGCGATTTCGCATGGCGCCGGGGAAACCACAGCCGAACAGGTGCGCGCCATGCTGGGCCTGGCCGACCGGGGCCGGGTCATGGACCTGTTCGAGCGCATCATGCGCGGTGACGCGGCAGGCGCGCTCGAGGAACTGTCGGCGCAATATGCCGATGGTGCCGACCCGCTGGCGGTGCTGCGCGACCTGGCCGAGCTGACGCACTGGATTTCCGTGGTCAAGATCACGCCCGAGGCCGCCGACGATCCCACCGTGTCCCCCGACGAACGCGGGCGCGGGCAGGCCTTTGCCGATGGCCTGGGGATGCGGGCGCTGGCGCGGGCCTGGCAGATGCTGCTGAAGGCCATCGAGGAGGTCTCGAACGCGCCTTCGGCGATGATGGCCGCCGAGATGGCTGTGATCCGCCTGACCCATGTGGCCGAGGGCCCCTCGCCCGAGGAACTGATGCGCAAGCTGCAGGACAGCCCGCCGCCGCCCGCGCCGAACGGCGGTCCCGGCGGCGCGCCTGCCGGCCCCTCCGGCGGCATGACCCACGCGCCACAGGCCCATGCGCCACGCGCCGGCGGCGGCGGTCATTCCGGCGGGACCGTCACGGCTCTTGCCACCGAGGCCGCCGAGGCGCTGGCCCGCTACCCCACCTTCGACCATGTGCTCGAGCTGATCCGCGCCAACCGCGACGTCAAGCTGCTGGTCGAGGTCGAGGGATCGGTGCGCCTTGCCGCCTATCAGCCGGGCCGGATCGAGTTCACCCCCACCGACGACGCCGCCCCCGATCTGGCGCAACGGCTGGGCGCGGCCTTGCAACGCTGGACCGGCAATCGCTGGGCGGTGATCCTGGTCAACGGCTGCGAGACACCCACGGTGGTCGAGAAACGCGACGCCGCCGAACTGGCGCTGAAGGCCAAGGCGCAGGAACACCCGCTTGTGCAGGCCGCGCTGGCCGCCTTTCCGAAAGCGACGATCACCCATATCCGAACCGCGCAGGAAGCCGCGACTGAGGCGCTGGAAGAGGCCCTGCCCGAGGTCGAGGACGAATGGGATCCTTTCGAGGAATAAGGCTGGTCACCGCGCGCCCGCTGCGGCGCCAATTCGCCGCTCACGCGGCCTGACGGCGCGCCTGCGGCTTGTTCATTGCCGCCGTGGCTGCGATATGTAGACCAAGCATCCTTCACACCGCGCCATCAGGTCGGCGGTCCATCTAATCGGGAGACAGAACATGCTGAAAGGTTTGGGCGGACTTGGCGACATGGCCAAGATGATGAAACAGGCGCAGGAAATGCAGGGCAAGATGGCCCAGATGCAGGAAGACCTGGCCAGCATGACCGTGACCGGCGAATCCGGCGCCGGGCTGGTCAAGGCGACCGCCACCGCCAAGGGCGAACTGACGGGCCTTGAAATCGACCCCTCGATCTTTGTCCCGTCCGAAAAGGAAGTGGCCGAGGACCTGATCCTGGCCGCGATCAAGGACGCGCAGGCCCGCGCCAGCGAGCGCGCACAGTCCGAGATGCAGAAGCTGACCCAGGAAATGGGCCTGCCGGCCGACATGAAGCTGCCGTTCTGATCCATGCCGGGGCGGGGTCGGGATCTGCTGCGCGGCGGGATCGCCTGCCTTGGCCTGCTTGTCGCCGCGGCCCCGGTCGTGGCGCAGGACTGGGCCACGCGCGAGCTCTGCTTTCCGCCCCGGATCGAGATTCACGACGAGGTCTTTGCCCCCGAGGGCCGGGCCGAACTGGAGGCGCGCGCCGCCGCCATCCCCCATGCCACCGGGCGGTTCTGGCGCATCACGGCACCGGGTGGCGGCGTCTCCCATCTCTGGGGGACGATGCACAGCAGCCACCGCAGCGTGCTGGGCCTGCCCGCCGCCGTGCGCGAGGCACTGGCCAGCGCCGACCGGCTGGGGCTGGAAATCGACCCGACCTTTCCGGACCGCGAAAGCCATGACGCTTACATGCGCGGCGACGATGTCTATCGCAGGGATGGATCGGTCACGGCCTACCGCGACCTGGAGTTGCCGGCGCGGTTCGAAGAACACCTTGTCACGCGCCTGCGTGCCCTCGGCTGGTCCCCCGACGCCCTGCCGGAACTGAAGCTGGGCACCCTGGCCGAACTGCTGCTTTACGATCCGTGCGAGGATTTCTCTGCCGGGGTCCTGCCCTCTCAGGACAGTTATCTGCAGACGCTCGCCCATATCGAGGGCATCCCCGTCCTGCCGCTGGAAGACAGCGACCGGCTGTCGGCCAAGCTGAACACCCCCGGAAACGAGGATCTGGCCCGCGCGATCATCGGCACCTACGCCGTCTACCTGATGCCCGGCGCCACCCCCGAGGCGCGCGCCACCGCGCTGGCGCTTTACCGGACCGGGCGGGTCGGCCTGATGATGGCCTGGGACGAGGCGCAGGTGACAGCAGCCCTGGGCAACGAGGGGCCCGCGCTTTATGCCCGGATGACCGAATACCTGGTTGATGAGCGCAACGAGGACTTCGTGAACGCCGCCCGCGACGCGCTGCGCGAAGGCGGCGTTTTCATCGGGGTCGGCAATTTCCACCTGCCCGGCGAAAACGGCATGATCGAACTGCTGCGCGCCGAGGGGTTTGACGTGACCCGTATCCCGCTGCCGGGCGAGGCCCCCTGACATGGCCCGTGACGCCAACCCGATCGAGCACCTGATCGACCTCATGGCCCGCTTGCCCGGGCTTGGCCCCCGCTCTGCCCGCCGCGCGGTCCTGCACCTGATCCGCAAGCGGGCGATCCTGCTGGCGCCGCTGGCCAAGGCAATGGCGGACGTGGCCGAACGCGCCCGCGAATGCCTGAACTGCGGCAATGTCGGCACCTCGGACATCTGCCCCATCTGCGCCGACGAAGGGCGCGCCAACGGGCTGCTCTGCGTGGTCGAGGAGGTCGCCGATCTCTGGGCAATGGAACGTGGCGGCACCTTCAAGGGGCGCTATCACGTCCTTGGCGGTACGCTGTCTGCGCTGGACGGCGTCGGACCAGAGGACCTGCGCATCCCGCAACTGCTGCAACGGATCGGGGCCGAGGGCGTGACAGAGGTGATCCTGGCGCTGAACGCCACCATCGACGGTCAGACCACCGCCCATTACATCGCCGACCAGCTGGAAGACCGGGGCGTCCAGCTCAGCTCGCTGGCGCAGGGCGTGCCCATCGGCGGCGAACTGGATTACCTCGACGATGGCACCATCACCGCCGCGCTGAACGCGCGCAAACGGCTGTGACCGAAACCCGGAGTTGCCCGTTTGCCGCGCCGGCACGCGGGGCCGCCGGGTTCACGCCCCCGCACATGAAACTGTTACAATCGCGGCGTAGCCGCGCCCGACAGGAGGCCTTGGCCTCCGCGATTATCACCAAGTGACTCCAGGATTCTCCATGAACCGCGTTTCCCCCCTTGCCCTTGCCGCCGCGCTGATGGCCCTTCTGCCTGCGGGCGCCTTTGCCCAGTCGGCCTGCCTGCCCTCCGATCCCGCGGACGGCGACGACGTGATCTGCGCCGGCAGCGGCCTGGGGATCGAGGATAACGGCTTCGATGACGGCACCATCACCATCACCCCGACCGGAGTGATCGACGGCGGCGACCGGGGGCTGCGGGTGGATGACGGCGTGACCATCGTCAACGACGGTTTCGTACGCGGGCCGGGAGATCACGGCATCCAGGGCGACAACGATGTCCTTGTCACCAACAACGGCACGGTGATCGGTGTCGGTGGCGACGGCATCAACATCGACGACAATGGCGTGGTGATCAACAACGGCGTGATCACCAGCCTTGACGACGACGGCGTACAGCTGGAGGAACGCCCGCTGGTCATCAACAACGGCACGATCACCGCACCGGACGAGGGCATCAACGTCAACGTCGATTACGCGCAGGTCGCCAACACCGGCACCGTGATCGCTGGCGACGACGGCGTGAACGCGGGCAACTTCGCGGACATCTTCAACTCCGGCCTGATCCAGTCGACCGGAGACCAGGATGCCATCGACCTGGACAGCGGCAAGATCACCAACCACGGAAGGCTGATCAGCCTCGGCGCCGAGGACGGAATCGATTTCGACGCCCCCGCCGCCGGCCCCTCCTTTGTCCGCAACACCGGCCATATCGAGGGCAATATCGCCATCAACACCGATGCCGCCGACCTCGCCGTGCAGGAAATCGTGAATTCCGGCACGCTGATCGGGCGCGGCGGTGTCGCGGTGAACCTGGGCGGCGGCGACGACATCCTGCGCCTGCTGGACGGCAGCGTGGTTTCCGGCGCCATCGAGATGGGCGCAGGCCTTGACACGCTGGCCGTCATGACCCGCCGGTCGCAGGTGCTGACCTTCGGCACCACCGTGCCAGAAACGATCACCGTTCGGGGCGGCGGCTTTGTCCTGCTGAATGCAGCGCCCGCGCCCGGGGCGAAACCTGCGGCCGTGGTCACCGCGCCGACGCTGATCGTCGTGGACGAGGCACCGGTCTCGTCCCCGGACCGGCTGTCGCGGGAACTGGGCATGGGGATCGGCGGCAGCGTGCTGGACTTCCAGGTGGCCCGGGGGCCCTGGCTGGGCACCTTCGCCAACGCGGGCACCATCGCGCCGGACAGCTCCCAGGGGGCCGACTATGCCAGCCGTGGTATCGCGGTGGGCTTTGGCACCGGCTGGCAGGGGATCTCTCCCTTCGTGGGCTACGGCCAGGGCGCCAGCGACCTCGACGACGGAGTTACCGAAACGCGGATCAGATCGTATTTCGTGGGTCTTGGCCTGACCGGAGAGCGCGGGCGGTTCAGCTATGACGCCGCGCTCTATGCCGGGCGGACCCACAACAAGATCAACAGCCCCGACAGCCATACCGGCAGCGCCGATTTCGACGGCCAGCTGCTGGGGATCAGCCTGCGCGGCGGGGGCCTTTTGTGGCAGAACCCGACCGCAGGCTACGGCATCGACCTGGTGATGCAGGGCGACTACCTGCGCCACAAGACAGAGCGCCACGACCTGTCCGGCCTGGCCGGGGGCAAGATCAGCGAACGGACGACAACCACCACCGCGCTGCGCGTCGAAATGGGCCTGCCGATGCAGGTGAACGACATGTCGATGCGCCCTTACCTGGCCCTGACCAGCTTCGGCGGCACTCCCGACGACATCACCTTTTCGGTCGGCGGCGCCAGCACCACCTTCGACGCGGACGACGTCAGCGGCGGCAATGCCCTGGCCCTGGGGGCCAGCTTTGCGACCGGCGGCAACGGGTTGAAAGGCCGCTTCGAGGTCTCGCGCGACGCGGACGACAATACCTCCTGGGGGATCAAGCTGGGCATGCAGTTCTGAGGCACGTCCGCAGGCCCCCGGGGGTAATCGAAGGGGGCAAGCAAAAAAGACGCCCCGGTGGGGGCGCCTGTCAGTGGGACGGCGGGCGGGGCGATCTGGCCCGGAGGGCCAGAAGCGGCGCCCCGCCGGACCTCAGCGGTCCTCGTCTTCGTCGTCCTCGTCCTTGCCGCCACCGGGCAGGTTGAAGAAGCTGTCGGCGTCGAGGTAATCGTTGTCGCTCTTGCTGTCTTCCTCGTCGTCCTCCTCGCCGCGCGGATCGGACAGGCTGAAGGTCTCGAGTCCCTCGATGGCCGAAGGCAGGCGCGGTTCCGGCTCCATCTCCAGGCTCTGCTCGGTCGAGACCAGCTTGCGGCGCTCGTCGTCGGTCATGACCTTGGCCAGGTCCTTGGCCGCCTTGGCCACCGCCGCGTCCAGCTCGGACTGCTTGCACAGGCCCAGGGCGACCGGATCGATGGGCTGCATGTTCTGGATGTTCCAGTGGGTGCGCTCGCGGATCGACTGGATCGTCGGCTTGGTCGTGCCGACCAGCTTGGCGATCTGGCTGTCGGCCAGTTCCGGGTGGAATTTCACCAGCCAGAGAATCGCGTTCGGGCGGTCCTGCCGCTTGGACAGCGGGGTATAGCGGGGGCCTCGACGCTTTTCCTCGTCGCGGGCGGCCGGGTTGTGCTTCAGCTTCAGCTTGTGCAGCGGGTTGTTCTCGGCCTTGTCGATCTCGCTCTGTTCCAGCTGGTTGTTGGCAACCGGGTCAAAGCCCTTGACGCCCGTGGCCACGTCGCCATCGGCGATGCCCTGGATCTCAAGCTCGTGGAATCCGGTGAAATCGGCGATCTGCTTGAAGGTCATCGTGGTGTTGTCCACCAGCCAGACGGCGGTCGCCTTGGGGTGCAGCAGCTTGGACATTTCAATACTCCTTGGTCTTGCGGGACCCGCTGGCATGCCTCCTGCGCGGCCCGAGGCCGGTCGGGGGCCAAGGGCGGCTCCGGCGGGCGGAGCGGGTTACCGTTGTCGGGAAACTCGGCGTCTATATAGTGATCTCGCAGTCAAAGGGGAAGTGAAAATGCGATTGATGAGTGTTCTGCTGCTGGCCGCCCTGTCCATCGGCAGCAGTTTGCGTGCAGACGGCGACCGGGCGGGAGAGTTCGACTACTACGTCATGGCGCTCAGCTGGTCCCCGAACTGGTGCGTGCTTGAGGGCGACGCCCGCAACGCCGAGCAATGCGAGAGCGACGCCGGCTGGCTGCTGCACGGGCTCTGGCCGCAATATCACCGCGGCTGGCCCGACTACTGCCCGACGGTGGAACGCGCCCCCTCGCGCCGCATGACCGGCGAGATGACCGACATCATGGGCTCTGGCGGGCTGGCCTGGCACCAGTGGAAGAAACACGGCGTCTGT
Source organism: Mameliella sp. LZ-28 (assembly GCF_012274245.1). Taxonomy (NCBI): domain Bacteria; kingdom Pseudomonadati; phylum Pseudomonadota; class Alphaproteobacteria; order Rhodobacterales; family Roseobacteraceae; genus Antarctobacter; species Mameliella sp. LZ-28. Next base: position 412,410 of record NZ_JAANYX010000034.1, read on the forward strand.
TCCGGCCTTTCGGCGGCGCAATACTACGCGCTTTCGCGTGAGGCCTATGGCAAGATCACCCGCCCCGAGGCCTTTCGCAAGCTGGACAAATCCGTGACCCTGCCCGCCTCGCTGGTCGAAGAGGCCTTCATCAAGGCCAATCCGCAGCTGGAGCCGGACATGATCACCGTCACCTGCCGGGATGGCCACATCCAGGAGGTGCGCATCTGCCTGTCCAAGGGGCTGGACCCGGTGCCCTGCGGCCGGGACGTGGTACGGGACTGCCGGATGACGGACGCGCGGTTCGAACCCCTGCGCTGAGGCGCGCCCCGGCTCTCTGACGCAGGTCAAGGACGTGTCCCGGAATCGGTGCATGACTTTACATGCGCCGCCCCCGGCGCCCCCTTGCGACAGGAGTTCATGACATGACACGTTTACTGGCCCTAACCGCCGCAGCCCTGCTGACCACCGTCGCCCCGCAGGCCCGGGCCGGGGATTGCACCGGCTGGGTCGTCGGCCTGCGCCCGATCAGCCAATACAACCACGCCACCGGAAACGGGTTCCTGGCGGTGCGCACCGGCCCCGGCTCGCGTTACCAGCAGATCGGCGAGCTGTACCTGGGCGATGAAATCGCGGTCTGGAACCGATCGGGCAGCTGGTACCAGGTGCAATGCATGTCGGGCCGTTGCCTGAATCCGCTCTGGGGCGCGGCCAACCCGAACGGCTGGGTCTATGGCCAGTATCTCAACATCGGCGGCGTCTGCCCCTGATCGCGGGACGGGTCAGCCCTGCGCGCCAAAGCGATAGCCAAAGCGCGCGATGTCCTCGGCACAGACCTCGGCCACGATGGCGCGGGTTTCGGCGTCGTAATACCCGGCATGGTCCGCCCGCCGGTCCGAGCGGTTCTCGTGCGGCACCTCGGGCCGGAACCCAAGATGCGCGACCAGCGGCGCCATGTCCGCATCAAGCTGTTCCAGGCGCAGGAAATGCCCATGCTCACGCCCCCCGGCGTCGCGCATGTACCGCGCGTAGGGCCAGGCGCCCAGCGTGGCCTGCGTATGCCCCTGGCGCAGGAAACCCCCGAAATCATGCGCCTTGGCCAGGGTCACGGCGGGATGGTCGAACGCCTGTTCGCGCAGCCAGTGATAATAGCTGACCACCCGGTCCCAGGGGTTGCGGACAAGGCAGAAACAGAACATCCCCGCGATCTCCTCGGCGGTCAGCGCACCGTCGAGATCCGCAAGGGTCGAATGTTTCCAGATCCGCCCCTGCGCGCGTTCCGCCAATGCCTTGGCCCGGGGCCGCCGCCGCCGCGCCTTGGGCGTGTCTCCGATGAGGATGTCGTCCCGATGCGCGCGCGCCTCCAGCGCCAGCGCCATCGAGGTGCCGCCGGTCTTGGGGATATGGACAAAGATATACCGGCGACCGGGCGACAGGATCATTGCGTCAGGTTAGACTAGGACCCGATCCGGAGGAAAGGCGATAGCGCGGCACCCTCCGGACGATCACCGTGGCGAAATGCTCCTCCGAACGGGGCTTTTCTTGCGCAACTTTCTTGCGCATAGTCCGCCCGAAACCTGGCAACGGAGGATCTCATGGGCTGGCTTGCTGACGAAACCGGACTGGGCAAAAACACGGCGAATTTCGTTCCGCTGACCCCGCTGAGCTTTCTGCGTCGCGCGGGCACGATCTGGCCGGATCACCTGGCCGTGGTCTACGGCCCGCACCGCAAGACCTATGCCCAGTACATCAACCGCGTCACGCGGCTGGCCTCTGCCCTGGCGCAATCCGGCGTCCGCCCCGGCGACGTGGTGGCGACCATGCTGCCCAACATCCCCGCCCAGGCCGAGGCGCATTTCGGCGTGCCCGCCTGTGGTGCCATCCTGAACGCGATCAACACCCGGCTGGACGTGACCACCGTGGCCTATATCCTCGACCACGGCGGCGCCAAGGTCGTGCTGTGTGATCCCCAGTTCCTCCCCATCCTCGCCGAGGCGACCGAGATCATGGAAGGTGAGCCGCCCATGATCGTCGAGGTCGCAGACGACCACGCCGGCGTGCATGGCCACGGCCATTACACCGACTACGAGGCCTTCCTTGAAACCGGCGACCCCGAGTTCGACTGGATCATGCCAGAGGACGAATGGGAGAGCATTGCGCTCAACTATACCTCGGGCACCACCGGGCGGCCCAAGGGCGTGGTCTATCACCACCGCGGCGCCTACCTGAACGCGATGGGGCAGATCCTGTCCTGGCGCATGGTGCTGCACCCGGTTTACCTGACCATCGTGCCACTGTTCCACTGCAACGGCTGGTGCCACACCTGGATGATGCCCGCGCTGGGCGGCACCATCGTCTGCTGCCGCGAGATCCGCGCCAAGGCGATCTATGACGCCATCGCGGACGAGGGCGCGACCCATTTCGGCGGTGCGCCGATCGTCCTGAACACGCTCATCAACGCGCCCGAGTCCGAGCGGCGCGAATTCGACCATGTGGTCGAGGTCTTTACCGCCGGCGCCCCGCCCGCCCCCGCCACCCTGGCCAAGATCGAGCCGATGGGGTTCAACGTGACGCAGGTCTACGGGCTGACCGAAACCTACGGTCCGGCCACGGAATGCACCTGGAAAGCCGAATGGGAGCCGACAAGGGGCGACGAACGCGCAGCCATAAAGGCCCGCCAGGGGGTCGCCATGCCCTTCATGGAGGACATCACCGTCCATGACGAGGCCGGGACGGATGTCACCCGGGACGGCGAAACCAAGGGTGAGATCAAGTTCCGCGGCAACGGCGTGATGAAGGGCTATTACAAGAACCCCAAGGCAACGTCGGAAAGCTTCGCCGGCGGCTATTTCCATTCCGGCGACATCGCCGTGATGCACCCGGACAACTACTTGCAGATCGCCGACCGGGCCAAGGACATCATCATCTCGGGCGGCGAGAACATCTCGTCCGTCGAGGTCGAGGGCGTTCTCATGGGCCATGACGCGGTACTGCTGTGCGCCGTGGTCGCCAAGCCGGACGAGAAATGGGGCGAGGTGCCCTGCGCCTTCGTCGAGCTGAAAGACGGGCACGAGGTCACCGAGGCCGACCTGGTCGCCTATGCCCGCGAGCGGCTGGCCGGGTTCAAGACGCCCAAGGCCGTGGTCTTCCAGGAGCTGCCCAAGACCTCGACCGGCAAGATCCAGAAATTCGCCCTGCGCGAGGCGGCCAAATCGTTGGGGTGACCTAGCGTCATCTTTGTCACGCCCTCAAATGCTGTAGCGAAATATTATCTTCCCATCGGCCAGGGCATGTTGTGTCCTCAGATACAATTGCCTTTGCCGACCCTTGGGGGGATAGATGAGTGTTTACGTCATTGCCTGCCTGACGCCCGACCCGGAGCAGATGGACGCCTACCAGACCTACATGGCGACGGCCTTGCCGCTGCTGGAAAAGGTGGGCGGCAAGCTATCGCAGCATTTCCCGGTGGGCGATGTGGTGGTGGGCGAAAAGCCCGCCGAGGCGATCATGGTGGTCGAATACCCCGACATCGCGGCGGTCCATGCCCTGTTCGACAGCGACGAGTACCAGCAGTTGATCCCGGTGCGGGATCGGGCCTTCAGCACCTACAGCGTCTCCATCGTCAGCTGATCGTCCCGTCCGCTACGCGGGCCAGATTGCCCAGCCCCGCGCCCCGTGCTAGCGTCGCGAAAACGCGAGGCAGAGCAGGCCCCGATGACCGCCCTGAAACAGTTTTCCCGTCTCGAAGCGACCGGCCTCTGGCGTCCGTCGCCGGACGAGCAGCGACGCGAGGTGATCGTGTCCCTGGGCGAGGCGACCCTGACGCTTTCGGACATCAATGGCACCGCGCTGGCGCATTGGTCCCTGGGGGCGGTCAACCGGGCCAACGGCAAGGATATTCCGGCCATCTACCATCCCGACAACGCGCCCGAGGAAACGCTGGAACTGGACGGCTCCGAGAGCGAGATGATCAACGGGATCGACCGGCTGCTGCGTGCCATCGACCGGCGCCGTCCGCGCCCCGGCAAGCTGCGGTTCCTGCTGACGGGCGGCACCCTCGCCGCGATCGCGGCGGCGGCCATCTTCTGGGTGCCGGATGCGCTGGAACGCTACGCGGTAACCGTGGTGCCGCCGGTCAAGCGGGTCGAGATCGGCAACAACCTCTTGCAGCATATCGAGAGGGTCGCGGGCAAACCTTGCGCCACGCGGGATGCGCAGCAACCGCTGGACCGGCTGGCCAACCGCCTGCTCACCCGCGGGCGGATCGTGATCCTGCCCGGCGGCGCGCGGGTCAGCGCGCATCTGCCCGGCGGGATCGTCCTGCTGAACCACGGGGTCGTCGAGGATTTCGAGGATCCCGACGTCGCGGCGGGCTTTGTGCTGACCGAGGCAGTGCGGGCCTCGGAAACCGATCCGCTGGCCGCGCTGCTGGATCACGCGGGACTGGTGGCCAGCCTGCGGCTCTTGACGACGGGCGCCCTGCCCGATGGCGCACTATCGTCCTATGCCGAATACCTCATGGCCGAAACGCCTGCCTTGCCGCCGGTCGATCCCCTGATCGCCGCCTTTGACCGCGCCGAGATCCGCAGCACGCCCTTTGCCTATGCGCTGGACATCACCGGAGAGCGGACGCTTGCGCTGATCGAGGCGGACCCCCGCGCCGGCGACGGCAGCCGGCAGGTGCTGAGCGATGCGGACTGGGTGCGCCTGCAGGGGATCTGCGGCGCCTGAGAGCCTGACAAGGCGACCCAAAGGAAAACGCCCGCCTGCCGAGGGCACGCGGGCGTCGAAGGATCGCGATGGATTGCGTTCAGCGGATGTAGGCCTGGGTATACCCGGTGCCGTGGACCCGGCGCAGCGCCATCTTCAGCTCATCGAAAGAGGCATAAGGCCCAACCCGCAGCAACGACAGGTCCTGCCCGTTGCGGCTGACATTCGCCATGCGCACGCTGAGACCCGAGGATTGCAGCCGATGCGCCGCATACCGGGCCTTGTCCGACGTGGTAAAGGCCCCGACCTCGATCCAGCGGCCCACCTTGACCTCAGGTTCCCCAGTCGACTTGGGCGCCTTGCCGCTGGAGGCGACGATGGCGGTCAGCGGCAGGGGCGACTTGGCCCGGCCAGCGATGACCGGCGGCTTGACCTCGTGGCGGCGGGCCTGGACGACCAGCTTGCGCGGAACGGTGTTGGTCCAGACCTTTTGGGTGTCCTGATGGCCCTTGACGGTCTGCCAGGCGCGGTAGGGGTTCAGCCGGTCATCGCTCCAGGCGGGGCGATAGCCCGTCGGGACATGCGCGACCTGGGTGTCCTGCTCCTCGAGGACATGTCTGGGCACGATGCGCGTTTCCGGCGGCAGGCTCAGGCTGCTGCCGTCCCAGCTGTTCTTGTTGTAGTAGACGTTCTTGCCCGGCGCGGGCGCCTCGCCACGGCGGATGATGGTGGCATGGGGCGCCGTCTGCGGGCCGCAGCTGGCGCGCAGCTTCATCCCGTTCACGACGCGGAAGGTCTCGCCGTTGACGCAGGCATATTCGCCCGGTGCGGCCTGGGGCGCGGGGGCCTTTGCAACCGGTGCGGCGGCTTTGGGCACGCGGCGGACGACGCGCGGCTGTTGTGCCGCCATCGGCTTGGCAGCGCGGACGGTGGCGCGCGGCTTGGCGGCGGGGGCCGTGGTCGTCGTGCGCACCGGGGCCGGGGCAGCGGCAGGCGGTGTCGCCGTGATCTGGACCGGCTTGGTCGTGGTGGGCGCCGGCGCGGCAGGCTCGGCCACCTTTTGCGATCCGAAGGTCGGTGTCTGGCCGCAGATCTGCTCACGCTGGCGCGAGACGCGCGGCACCCAGGTCACCGCCCCGTCATAGCCGGCGCGCACATAGACACAGCCCCGGTTATCGACGAACTGGCGCCCCGTGTAAGAGGCGGGCGGAAAGTTGGCCGGGACGTCCCGGGCGGAGGTTTGCGCCGCCGCTGGCAGAGAGAAAATTCCGAATCCGGAAACGGCAAGCGCAAAAATAGAGAGCGTTTTCAAGGTCATGTCTGTCCCCACAGATGATACCCAGCAGAGTACCGCGTCAAAACATGACCTGTAAAGCCTTGAAAACCTTAGGCTGCCCGAGTTGTCCACAGAAGGGCCTGCCGAAAACGGGAGGTTTTCCCGGTGTCTTTCATGGCTGGCGAGGCGCCTGTCCCAAGAGTTGCGCCCGCCCTGCCGCCTGCGCCTCTATTTGGTGCCGAACATCCGGTCGCCCGCGTCACCGAGGCCCGGCACGATATAGCCTTTTTCGTTCAGCCGCTCGTCCAGCGCGGCGGTGACGACCGGCACGTCCGGATGCGCCTCTGCCATGCGCTGAACCCCCTCGGGCGCCGCCAGTAGGCAGAGAAAGCGGATGTCAGTGGCGCCTGCCTGTTTCACCAGGTCGACGGCAGCGGCCGAGGAATTGCCAGTGGCCAGCATCGGGTCCACCACGATCGCAAGGCGAGAGTTCATCTGCGTCGGCAGCTTGTTGTAATATTGGACCGGCTGCAGCGTCTCCTCATCGCGGTAGAGCCCGACAAAGCCGACCCGCGCCGCCGGGACCAGCTCCAGGATGCCGTCCAGCAGGCCATTGCCCGCCCGCAGGATCGAGATCAGCGCCAGTTTCTTGCCCTCGATCACCGGCGCGTCCATCTCGCACAGGGGCGTCTCGATGCGTCGCTCCGACAGGGGCAGATCACGCGTGATCTCATAGGCCAGAAGCAGGCTGATTTCCCGCAACAGCCGCCGGAAGCTGGCGGTCGAGGTGTCCTTTTCGCGCATCAGGGTCAGCTTGTGCTGAACCAGCGGGTGTTTGACGATCGTAAGGGTCTCGCTCATGCCTGCTCCAGTTTCTTCAGGACCGCCTCTTTCGTGGCCGCGTCGCAGAATGCGGCATCAAGGGCGGTGCGGTTGATCTCTGCGAATATCTCTTCGTCCCAACCAAAGGCGCGCGCAAGGCCAAGGTACTCTTGCCGCATGCTGGTATGGAAGAATGGCGGATCATCGGTCGAAACGGTGACTTTCACGCCCCGTTTGCGCAGCATGTCGATGGGATGTGCCCTGAGCGCGGGATAGACCCCAAGGAAGACATTGGACCCCGGGCAGACCTCCAGCGTGATCCCCCGCTCGGCCAGCATGTCGACCACCGCCAGATCGGGCGCGGCGCGCACGCCGTGGCCGATGCGCTCGACCCGCAGATCCTCGACCGCCTCGCGCACCTCCTGCGGGCCGTTCCATTCGCCCGCATGGCTGGTCAGCCGCAGCCCCGCTTCGCGCGCCATGTCGAAACTATAGGCAAAGTCGCGTTGCTTGCCCTGTTTCTCGTCCCCCGCCATGCCAAAGCCCACCAGCCAGTCGCCGGCGGTTTCCGCCGCACACAACGCCGCGCGCTTGGCCTTTTCCGGGCCGAAATGGCGGATGCAGGTGACCACGCCGCGCAGGGTCACGCCCATGTCGCGTTCCGCCGCCTCTGCCGCCTCGCGGATCGCCTGCAGGTATTCACGCCAGGCGCCGAGATCGCCGCCACCGCAGAAATCCGGGCTGAGAAAGGTTTCCGAATAGACCACGCCGTTCTTCGCGCTTTCCTCCAGCACGGCGGTGCAGAGGCGGGCGAAATCCTCGGGGGTTTTCAGGACAGAGGTCGCCGCCTCGTAAACCTCGAGGAAATGCCAGAAATCGCGGTAGGCGTACGACCCGTCCTCGTTGAAGATCCGCGCGATGTCGACCTTCTTCTGCTTGGCCAGCCCACGGATGAAGGCGGGCGGCGCACCGCCCTCGAAATGCAGGTGCAGTTCGACCTTGGGCAGACGCGCGATGCGGTCCAGCTGTTCCTCGTCCGTGATCGGGCGGCGCTCGTCTTCGTCTTTCACAGGAAACTCCTTCCCGGCCCTTGGGCCGGCACATCCAGATGCGCGGCGATACTGGCCGCCACATCCGCAAACCCTACCTGCCCGATGCTGCCGTCGCCCCGACCGGCGATCAGCACCGGCACCCGTTCGCGGGTGTGATCCGTGCCGGTCCATGTCGGGTCGTTGCCGTGGTCGGCGGTGATCAGCATCAGATCGCCCTCGCGCAGCCGCGGCAGTAGGCGGGCCAGTTCCGCGTCGAACCATTCCAGGTGCCGCGCATAGCCCGAGACGTTGCGGCGGTGGCCGTACAGACTGTCGAACTCGACGAAATTGGCAAAGGTGAGCGAGCCCTCCTCGGCCTCATCCACCAGGTCCGACAGGTGCCGCATCAGGCTGGCATCGTCGCCCTTGCGGACCTCGTCGATGCCGCTCATGGAAAAGATGTCGCCGATTTTGCCCACCGCGTAGACCCGGCGGCCCGCCTCCTGCACCCAGTTGGTCAGGATCGGTTGCGGCGGCTTGATCGCATAGTCATGCCGGTTGCCGGTGCGGGTGAAACTGCCGGGTCCACCGACAAAGGGCCGCGCGATCACCCGGCCCACCTTCATCGCGTGCAGGGTCGGCGCCAGATCGGCACAGAGCGTCAGCAGCCGGTCGAGGCCAAAGTACTCCTCATGCGCGGCGATCTGAAAGACGCTGTCGGCGGAGGTGTAGCAGATCGGTTTGCCGGTGCGGAGATGCTCCTCGCCGAACTGGTCCAGCATGACGGTGCCGGAGCCGTGGCAATTGGCCAGCACACCATCGGTGCCGGCAAGGCGGCAGACCTCGTCGGTCAGATCCTGCGGAAAGGCGGGCACCCTGTCGGGGAAATAATGCCAGTCCCAGGGCACCGGCAGGCCGGCCAGTTCCCAGTGGCCAGAGGGCGTGTCCTTGCCCTTCGAGACTTCCGTGGCCGCCCCCCATAGGCCGGTCACGGGTTGATCCCCGGCGCGGGCGCCACCAGAGGCCAGGTCGGCGGCCTGGTACAGGCCAAGCCCGGCCAGGGTGGGCAGGTGCAGCGGCCCGCTGCGCCCTTCCTCTGCCGCGCCCCGCGCGCAGGCGTCAAAGATATGGCCCAACGTATCGGCGCCGGTATCGGGCACGCTGTCGTTGAAATAGCTGGCCGCATCCGGCGCCCCGCCGATGCCGACTGAATCCATGACCACCAGAAAGGCCCGCATCAGCTCACCCGTTCCAGAATCAGAGGCGTCGCGGCGGGCGCACTCTCGCCCAGCGTGATCGCCTCCAGAACCGCCTGCGCCGCTGCCGCCGCCTGTCCCTCGCGCGCCGCGTGCACGCGGCACAGCGGCTGCCCCCGGCGGACCCTGTCCCCCAGGCGCACCATGTCCGACAGGCCCACCGCCGGGTCCACCATGTCCGTCTCGACCCGGCGCCCGCCGCCCAGGTCGACCACGGCGAGGCCCAGCGCCTCGCCGTCCATCGCCGTCACCACGCCGTCGGCGGGGGCGGGCACCTCCAGGATCACCGTGGCCTCGGGCAGAAACCGCCGCCAGTCCTCGACAAAGGACAGCGGCCCGCCAAGGGCATAGACCATGCGGCCAAACCGTTCCGCCGCCGCGCCACTGGTGATGGCCTTGCGCAGCTTGGCCTCGCCCCCCTCGATCCCGGCGGTGGTCAGCAGCTCAGACCCCAGCGCAATGCTGAGCTCCAGGAGCGGCCCCGTCGCCTCGCCCGTCAGCACCGCCATCGAAACATCAACCTCCAGCGCGTTGCCCAGCGCGGGGGCCAGCGGTTGCGACATGTCGGTGATAAGCGCGGTCGTGGGGCACCCGGCGGCATTGGCGGTGCTCACCAATGCCTCGGCCAGCGCGCGCGCCTCGTCGGGGGACTTCATGAAGGCGCCGGAGCCGGTCTTGACGTCCAGCACCAGCGACTGCAGCCCGGCGGCCAGTTTCTTGGACAGGATAGAGGCGGTGATCAGGTCGAGGCTCTCGACCGTCGCCGTCACGTCGCGGATCGCGTACAGCCGCTTGTCGGCGGGCGCGATGTCGGCAGAGGCGCTGACGATGGCGCAGCCGACATCGCCCACCACGTGCCGCAACATGGCCTCGTCCACGCCGACCGAATAGCCGGGGATCGCTTCCAACTTGTCCAGCGTGCCGCCGGTATGGCCCAGCCCCCGGCCGGAAATCATCGGCACGTAGACCCCGCAGGCGGCCAGCGCGGGCGCCAGCACCAAGCTGACGCAATCGCCCACACCGCCGGTCGAATGCTTGTCCACCACCGGCGCGTCCAGGTCCCAGTCCAGCACATGGCCCGAATCCCGCATCGCCAGCGTCAGTGCCACGCGCCCGGCCTCGGACAGGCCGCGCAGGCAGACACCCATCGCGAAGGCCCCGCCCTGGGCCGCGCTGACCGTGCCATCGGCCAGGCCCTGCGCGAACCAGGCCAGGTCGCGCGGCGACGGGTCCTCGCCCCGCCGCAACTCGGCAATGACCCGCCTTGCGTCCATCACGCGCGGTCCATGTGGCTGTTGGCAAAGGCACCGGGCAGCAGGTCCGCCACGGTCACCTTTTCTTCGACCCCGTCCAGCGTGGCCAGCGTCACCGGCGTGTGCCCCTTGGCAAACTCGAACAGTTTCTGCCGACAGCCACCGCAGGGGGGCACCGGATGCGCGCTGTCGGCGATGACATAGGCTTCGGCGATCTCGGTCTCGCCCGCCGCCACCATCGCCGCGATTGCCCCCGCCTCGGCGCAGGTGCCTTCGGGGTAGGCGACGTTCTCGACGTTGCATCCGACATAGACCGCCCCCGAGGGCGTGCGCAGCGCGGCCCCCACCTTGAAATTGGAATAGGGCGTATAGGCGTTTTCGCGCACGGCGCGGGCCGCATCGGCAAGGGACATGAAACCTCCGGGACTTCGGGCCTTCATCGTGAAACTGGCGCGCCGCGATTGCAAGCGTGAACGCCGGGTCGCCCTGGTCGGAAAATCCGCCATCCCCGGCACCGGTCCTCTCTCGCGATTTACAAAATTAGCCGAAAACTGTACCGCCAAAGAGGAGTCTTCACCCGGCGTTCACGATTGTTTACCGTTGAACTACCCCTGTCCGAAAGGCCTGCCCATGACCGAATCCAGCAACGAAACCTTGCGCCAGGCGGCCCTGTTCTACCACGAGAACCCAAAGCCCGGGAAACTCGAGATCCGCGCGACCAAGCCGCTGGCCAATGGCCGCGACCTCTCCCGCGCCTATTCCCCCGGCGTCGCCGAGGCCTGCCTGGAGATCAAGGCCGACGAGGCCGCCGCCGCCCGCTACACCACCCGCGGCAACCTGGTGGCCGTTGTCTCGAACGGCACCGCCGTCCTGGGGCTGGGCAATATCGGCGCGCTGGCATCGAAGCCGGTGATGGAAGGCAAGGCCGTCCTGTTCAAGAAATTCGCCGACATCGACTGTTTCGACATCGAGGTGAACGAACCCGACCCCGAGAAGCTGGCCGAGATCGTCTGCGCGCTGGAGCCCACCTTCGGCGCCATCAACCTCGAGGACATCAAGGCGCCCGACTGTTTCATCGTCGAAAAACTCTGCCGCGAGCGGATGAACATCCCCGTGTTCCACGATGACCAGCACGGCACCGCCATCGTCGTCGGCGCCGCGGCCACCAATGCTCTGCACGTCGCGGGCAAGGCCTGGGGCGACATCAAGGTCGTCAGCACCGGCGGCGGCGCGGCGGGCATCGCCTGCCTCAACATGCTGCTGAAACTGGGCGTCAAGCGCGAGAACGTCTGGCTCTGCGACATTCACGGGCTGGTCTACGAAGGCCGGGCAGAGGACATGAACCCGCAAAAGGCCGCCTTTGCCCAGCCTTCCGACAAGCGCACGCTGGACGAGGTGATCGACGGCGCCGACCTTTTCCTGGGTCTCTCCGGTCCCGGCGTCCTGAAACCCGAACTGGTCAGGCGCATGTCGCGGCGCCCGATCATCTTTGCTCTGGCCAACCCCACGCCCGAGATCATGCCCGACCTCGCCCGCGAGGCGGCCCCGGACGCGATCATCGCCACCGGGCGCAGCGACTTCCCCAACCAGGTCAACAACGTCCTCTGTTTCCCCTTCATCTTCCGCGGTGCGCTGGACGTCGGCGCGACAGAGATCAACGACGCCATGCAGGTCGCCTGTGTCGAGGGCATCGCGGCGCTGGCCCGTGCCACGACATCGGCAGAGGCCGCCGCCGCCTACCGGGGCGAGCAGCTGACCTTCGGCGCCGACTACCTGATCCCCAAGCCCTTCGATCCGCGCCTCTCCGGCGTCGTCTCGACCGCAGTGGCCCGCGCGGCGATGGAAAGCGGCGTCGCCATGCGCCCGCTCGAGGACATCGAGGCCTACAAGCAGCGCCTTGACGCAAGCGTCTACAAGTCCGCCCTGCTGATGCGCCCGGTCTTCCAGGCCGCCGCCACCGCCAGCCGCCGCATCGTCTTTGCCGAGGGCGAAGACGAACGGGTCCTGCGCGCCGCCCAGGCGATCCTCGAGGAAACCACCGAAACCCCGATCCTGATCGGCCGCCCCGAGGTGATCGAGACCCGATGTGAACGCATGGGTCTTGAAATCCGCCCGGACCGCGATTTCAACATCGTGAACCCGGAGAACGACCCGCGCTACCGCGACTACTGGGAAACCTACCACCAGATCATGGCGCGGCGCGGCGTCACGCCGGACCTCGCCCGCGCGATCATGCGCACCAACACCACCGCCATCGGCGCCATCATGGTGCAGCGCGACGAGGCCGACAGCATGATCTGCGGCACCTTCGGCGAATACCGCTGGCACCTGAACTATGTCCGCCAGATCCTCGGCTCGGCCAAGCTGCACCCGCATGGCGCGCTATCGCTGATGATCCTCGAAGACGGGCCGCTCTTCATCGCCGACACCCACGTGCGGTTGCTGCCCACGCCCGAGGAACTGGCCCAGACCGCCATCGGCGCGGCACGGCACGTCCGGCGCTTCGGGATCGAGCCCAACATCGCCCTCTGCTCGCAATCGCAGTTCGGCAACCAGGCCGAAGGCTCGGGCCAGCGGCTGCGCGCGGCGCTCGAGATCCTCGACGATCGCGGCTGCGACTTCTGCTACGAGGGCGAGATGAACGTGGACGCCGCGCTCGACCCCGAGCTGCGCGCACGCCTCTTCCCCGGCAACCGGATGCAGGGCGCGGCCAACGTGCTGATCTTCGGCCATGCGGATGCCGCCTCGGCCACGCGCAACATCCTCAAGATGAAGGGCGGCGGGCTGGAGGTCGGGCCGATCCTGATGGGCATGGGCAACCGCGCCCATATCGTGACACCCTCGATCACCGCGCGGGGCCTGCTGAACATGGCCGCCATCGCAGGTACGCCGGTCGATCACTACAGCTGAGACGGCGTCGCGGGCCCGAACCCGCGCGATGGGGGCTCTGCCCCCGTCGCCTTCGGCGCCTCCCCCGAGGTATTTTTCAAACCAAAGAAGGGCGCCGCAGCGCCCCTCACACCCGTTGGGAAAACGCCCGCAGCGCCCGCCGGGTGTCAGCCCTTGGCGTAGCCCAGCCCCTGCAGGGCTTCCCTGATCTCGTCCAGGATCGCCGGGTCGTCGATGGTCGCCGGCATCTTGAACGCTTCTCCGTCCGCGATCTGAACCATCGTCCGGCGCAGGATCTTGCCCGAGCGGGTCTTGGGCAGGCGGTCCACCACGCAGGCCAGTTTGAAGGCCGCGACGGGGCCGATCTTCTCGCGCACCAGCTTGACGCTTTCCGCCACGATCTCCTCGTGCGGGCGGTTCACGCCGGAAGAGAGGCAGAGGAACCCCAGCGGCAGCTGGCCCTTCAGCTGGTCGGTCACGCCGATCACGGCGCATTCGGCCACGTCCGGATGCGAGGCCAGCACCTCTTCCATGCCGCCGGTCGACAGGCGGTGGCCCGCGACGTTGATGACGTCATCGGTGCGCGCCATGATGTAGACGTAGCCGTCCTCGTCGATCATGCCCGCGTCGCCGGTCTCGTAGTAGCCGGGGAAATGCTCCAGGTAGCTCTTCTTGAACCGCGCCTCGGCGTTCCACAGCGTCGGCAGCGTGCCCGGCGGCAGCGGCAGCTTGACCGCGATGGCGCCCAGTTCACCCTGCTTCATGGGGTGGCCGCCCTCGTCCAGGATCTGGATGTCGTAGCCCGGCATCGGCTTGGCCGGAGAGCCCAGCTTGGTCGGCAATTCCTCGATGCCCAGCGGGTTGCCCGCGATGCACCAGCCGGTTTCGGTCTGCCACCAGTGGTCGATCACCGGCACCTTCAGCTGGTCCTGCGCCCATTGGATCGTGTCCGGATCGGCGCGTTCGCCCGCCAGGTAGACGGCCTTGAGGCAGCTCAGGTCATATTTCCCGACAAATTCGCCCTTGGGATCCTCGCGTTTGACCGCGCGGAAGGCGGTCGGCGCGGTAAAGAAGGACTTTACCTTGTGTTCCGAGATCACCCGCCAGAATGTGCCCGCGTCGGGGGTGCCCACGGGCTTGCCCTCGAAGACGATGGTGGTGTTGCCGTGGATCAGCGGGCCGTAGCAGATGTAGGAATGACCCACGACCCAGCCCACGTCCGAGGCGGCCCAGAACACGTCGCCGGGATCGACGTTGTAGAGGTTCTTCATGGTCCAGTTCAGCGCCACCAGGTGCCCAGCCGTGGGGCGCACGACGCCCTTGGGCTGGCCGGTGGTGCCCGAGGTATAGAGGATGTACGCGGGATGGTTGCCCTCGACCGGCACGCAGTCCGCCGGCTCGACGCCGTACTGGAACCCGTGCCAGTTGTAGTCGCGCCCCTCTTCCAGGTGCGCCACTTCCTGCTCGCGCTGGAAGATCACGCAGAAGTCGGGCTTGTGTTTGGCCTGGTCGATGGCTCCGTCCAGCAGCGGCTTGTAGTGGACGACGCGGCCCGGCTCCATCCCGCAGGAGGCGGCGATGATGCACTTGGGCTGCGCGTCGTCGATTCGCACCGCCAGCTCGCTCGCGGCAAAGCCGCCGAAGACCACCGAATGCACCGCGCCCAGCCGCGCGCAGGCCAGCATGGCCTCCAGCGCCTCGGGGATCATCGGCATGTAGATGATGACGCGGTCGCCCTTCTCGACGCCCTTGGCGCGCAGCGCGCCGGCCAGGTTGGCCACGCGGTTGCGCAGTTCGACGTAGGAAATCTCGCGCTTGGTATGGGTGATCGGGCTGTCGTAGATGATCGCCGTCTGCTCGCCGCGCCCGGCCTCGACGTGCCGGTCCACCGCGTTCCAGCAGGTGTTCACCATGCCGTCGGCAAACCATTCGTACATGTGATCGCCACGGTCAAAGAGGGCCTTCGAGGGCTTCTTCTCCCAGTCGATCGCCTCGGCCGCCGACATCCAGAAGCCTTCCGGATCGGCCTGCGCGCGGTCATAAACGTCTTGATACCCCATGAGAGAGCCTCCTCTATTCCCTGACAAACCGCTTAGGCGCAGCACCGCCAAACGGGCAAGTCTGTTACCGGCGGTCAGGACAGATTATCGCAGAAGATTTGCGAATTCGCCCTGCAAAGATTTGCAAACCCACGAAATCCTTGCTGTGATCTTTGATGATCGCGAGACTTTGCAAAGTTGAAAAGCGACTCGCCCTGCCCTGCCCCCAAGTCGCCCGATACTATGGCGCGGAATCCGCTTGCGCGATTGTGATCTGTCGTGTGACTTGACCTGCCGTGCGCGGCGTGGACTCATCCCCTGACCGCGCGAAAGGAGATTCTTCATGCAAAGCAAGGCCTTCAAGGCACTGACCCTGGCCATTGTCGGCCTCTGCGCCTGGACCGGTGCCGCTTGGGCCAACTGGGAGTTCGTCGGCGGCGAGGAGGCGACCGAACATGTTGCCCGCGTCTGCAACGGCGATGACGAAGTGATCTGCTTTGAACTGGGCTGCTCCACCGGAGAGCCGCTGGCCTACCGCCTGACGACGCGGAACATGCCCGGCATGGTGGCGGCGCCACGCCTCGACAGCCTGCTGTTCGTCGGCTCGCAACTGGCCGGGTCGCTGGATTTCAGCCATACCGGGCTGGAGAGCTTCCATGCCCCGCTTGAGGAAACCCAGCTGCGCGGCATCGACCGGCTCAAGGCCGGCATCCGTGCGCAACTGCATGTCTGGGACAGCGCCGACAGCGCGCCGGTGATCCATCGCTTTACCCTGATCGGGTCGAACGCGGCGATCACCGAGGTCCAGAAATTCTGCCCGCTGCCCGACTTCGACCAGCGCGAGCTGGAACGGCGCACCCTGCCCGATCCCGCCGCGCAGATCCTTGGCGACATGCGCGAGGCCTGCACCGTCCTCGACGGGCAGCTGACCGTCAGCGACGGCTTCTCGCAGCAGATCGACATCGACGGCAAACCGCCGATGGACCTGCGGATCAACCACGGCGCCATGCTGTGCGACAGCACGCCCGACATGGTCTGCGGCCCGGCCGGCTGTCTGACCTCCTTCTGGCTGGGCATGGAGGACGGCCGCTATCGTCGCGTCTTCCTGAACGCGATCCAGGACGCGGCCATCACCGGGCAACCGGGCGTCCTGACCCTGATCGTCAAGGGATCGCAATGCGGCGACGGGGACGAGGCCGGCCCCTGCGGCAAGCGCTACGAACTGGACGGGTTCGAGCTGAAAGAACAGCAACCCTGAGGCCTGCGATGGGACGAGGACTCCGCAGGCGGCACCTGCCGCTTCCCTCTCCACAACGAAAGGCGATCTCAGTGGCGACCGCGCGGATCCTCCAACCCGACGCGCCGCTGCAAACGCGCGGCGTCACGTTGGGCACGCCAAAAGCGGCGGATCTTTCGCTCTGAGAAAAACGCATGCAGTGAGCCCAAGAGGGATACCAGCAGGATCAAAGCGACTGTTCCCAGCAGGACGAGGCTCATTTTCTCCATGCATCGCGCCTCTTGTCTCAGACGAACTGCTCGCGGATCAGCCGTTCTTCCAGACCGTGCCCCGGGTCGAACAGCACCCGGTGCGCCACACCCGGCTCTGACCGGATCTGCACCGCCAGCACGTCGCGCACCTCCGCCCCGTCGGCCTCTGCCATGACCGGGCGCTTCTCGGCCTCCAGCACCTCGAAACTGACCTCTGCCGCCTTGGGCAGCAGCGCGCCGCGCCAGCGCCGGGGCCGAAAGGCCGCCACCGGGGTCAGGGCCAGCACATCCGCGCCGATCGGCAGGATCGGCCCGTGCGCAGAGTAATTGTAGGCGGTCGATCCGGCGGGCGTCGACACCAGCGCCCCGTCACAGACCAGTTCCGCCATCCGCACCTGGCCATCGACGCTGATCCGCAGCCGCGCCGCCTGGCTGCCCGAACGGTGCAGAGAGACCTCGTTGATCGCCAGCGCCTCGTGTTCCTCGCCGTCGGTGCAGGTCGCGCGCATGGCCAGCGGGTTGATCACCGCCTCTTCCGCCGCGGTCAGCCGTTCGACCAGCCCGTGTTCCGAATATTCGTTCATCAGAAAGCCCACGGTGCCCCGGTTCATGCCGTAGACCGGCACCGCCAGCTCCTGCGTCCGGTGCAGTGTGTGCAGCATGAAACCGTCGCCACCCAGCGCGACGATCACGTCCGCGCCACGCTCGGCATGGTCGCCATAGCGCCGCGTCAGGCCTGCGCGCGCCGATTGCGCAATCGGCGCGTTGGACGCACAAAAGGCGATCCGTAAGCTCATCGGGGGTTTCCTGTCGTCTCCATCCGGAGCGGATGGAAGCACAAACTCCCGGCAGGGACCAGTGCCCGGGCCGCCATGCCGCTGGTATGTCGCAGCCCGTCGCTTTACCTACTTTGAGTCAGAGCCGGTTTCCTATACGAAACCCCGCAATCCGAATCCAAAGGAGCAGCGCCATGAACGCCCCCCATCGTGACGACGGTTTTTTCACCGAGTCCCTCGCCTCGCGCGACCCTGAACTGTTTGGCTCGATCACCGGCGAGCTTGGCCGGCAACGCGACGAGATCGAGCTGATCGCCTCCGAGAACATCGTCTCGCGCGCGGTGATGGAGGCGCAGGGCTCCGTCATGACCAACAAATACGCCGAAGGCTATCCCGGCCGGCGCTACTACGGCGGCTGCCAGTGGGTCGACGTGGCCGAGAACCTGGCCATCGACCGCGCCAAGCAGCTGTTCGACTGCGAATTCGCCAACGTGCAGCCGAACTCGGGCAGTCAGGCCAACCAGGGCGTCTTCCAGGCGCTGATCAAGCCCGGCGACACCATCCTGGGCATGAGCCTGGACGCCGGCGGCCACCTGACCCACGGTGCCAAGCCGAACCAGTCCGGCAAGTGGTTCAACGCCATCCAGTACGGCGTGCGCCAGCAGGACAACACGCTGGATTATGACCAGGTCGAGGCGCTGGCCAAGGAACACCAGCCCAAGATGATCATCGCCGGCGGCTCTGCCATCCCGCGCCAGATCGATTTCGCCCGCATGCGCCAGATCGCCGACATGGTCGGAGCCTGGCTGCATGTCGACATGGCGCATTTCGCCGGCCTGGTGGCCGCGGGCGAACATCCCTCGCCTTTCCCGCATGCCCATGTGGCCACCACCACCACGCACAAGACCCTGCGCGGTCCGCGTGGGGGCATGATCCTCACCAATGATGAAGACATCGCTAAAAAGGTGAATTCGGCGATCTTCCCGGGCATCCAGGGCGGCCCGCTGATGCATGTCATCGCCGCCAAGGCGGTGGCCTTCGGCGAGGCGCTGCGCCCGGAGTTCAAGACTTACCAGCAGAACGTCATCCGCAACGCCCAGGCGCTCAGCGACCAGCTGATCAAGGGCGG